>JAFKFN010000016.1 GCA_017308255.1 Altererythrobacter sp.
TCACTACCCGCTCTGCTGGGGCCTTGGCGGGCGATTTTACATTGGAGGATCTGGGCTTCATCTTCGTTCCTTCGTCACTACGACGAAGCCCAGATCCTCCTTAAATCACAACCTCAAATCTGTGCCATTGGTGCTGACGGCGGACAGCGTGACGTATTGGATGCGGGCTATGATCCGATCACAGACTTGTTGGCGGATTTCGTGCAGTTTACGAACAGCGGCGGCAACTCGATCATAAGTGTAGACATGGACGGCACCGGCACCACCTATGGGTGGACGCAGATTGCCACGGTCTACAACCATACCAATCTTGATCCTGATGCGATGGTTACGGCAGGGCAGCTACTCGCCGCCTGATCGGTCGAAGCAGAATTCACAACGCAGATTTCTTGGCGCGTCCGGCATGTGCCGGAGCAGGCTCTATGCGCTTTGCGCACCGGGCCGCTGAAAAATCGTCCCGGCCATACGGTAACGATCCCTCGCGCATATTCTGACCCAAGGTCAGTCATCAGGCGCGACCATGTGGCCGCAGACTTTCTTCCGGCGGCTTTGGCCGCCTTTTCTGTTTCGGGCCTGCGGCCCCTTTGCCGTCAAGGCCAAGCCCTTTCGGGCGGAAAACGGCGACCGTGTAGTCGCCCCGAGCAAGCCGCGTCTCCGGCCCGCGCCATCCGCCGTTTTCCGGTCTGGACGGCAAGAACCCCGCTCATTGCCGCGTGGCTAGTCGGTTGCATGCGCAACCGCTAACCCAAAGGAAAAACAATGAGAAACAATACACAAACAGAACAATCCCGCATCTATGTGGCCTGTCTTGCGGCCTATAATAACGGCTACTTGCACGGCGCGTGGATCGACGCCGCGCAAGAGCCATGGGCGATCTATGACGCTGTGCGCGACATGCTGAAGGCTTCCCCCATCGAGGACGCCGAGGAATGGGCGATTCATGACTATGAAGGTTTTGGCGGCATCCGCCTGTCGGAATACGAAGGTTTCGAGCGCGTCAGCCAGCTTGCGGCCTTCATTGCCGAGCATGGCGAGATCGGCACGGCCTTGCTGGATTATTACAGCGGCGATCTGGACGAAGCGCAGGAGGCTTTGGACGACCGCCACCTTGGCGCATACGCCAGCCTTGCCGACTACGTGCAGGACGTGACGGAGGAAACGACCGCAATTCCCCAATCCTTGCGCTACTATATCGACTGGCAAGCCATGGCGCGGGATGCAGAGTTAAGCGGCGACCTGTTCACCATCCAGACCGCACATGACGCCGTGCATGTGTTTGCGGGGTGCTGACCATGGAACAGCAACCCCAAATCCAAATCCACCGCTTCACATGGCAAGGCATCGAGATTGAGGCGGTTTACGCGCCCGAAAAATTTGGCGGCGCAATCGCCCACCTTGAAATCCGCAGTATCAAACCAGAGCGTGCGCCGCTGCCGATCACGGAAACAGGTTATCGCTCCCACTATCACCCGTGCGGCACCGTGGAGGCCAACGGCGGTGACGTTGTGGCGCAGGTCACGGCATGGCTGGATGAGGAAGCCGCCACACCTGCATGGCGGCGCTACGTTGAAGCCAGTCGGCAAGGTACATTGTTTTGAAAGACAGGAGGCCGCTCAACCGTGAGCGGCCTTCCTGTCTTTCATCCCGCCCGACCCACCCCTGAACGGTGGGCGCGGCTTAGGCCGCGCCGTTATTGCTGGCCGCATCCTGCGCTCTGATACGGCGCGCCGCACCACAGCGGCAGCAACGAGGTGATCTAGAATCGTTTGATGATCCGGCAGGTGCGGGGCATCCGAACGCACGCTGCGCGCGCGTCCGCGAAGCGATTCCGCAAATCTTTCTGCACAATACCTACACAGGCCAAAATGGCCTGTTTTTATCTTTATATTTCAGATAGTTCGACAAATCCAAAGATTTGGAGCGGGCGAAGGGATTCGAACCCTCGACCCCAACCTTGGCAAGGTTGTGCTCTACCCCTGAGCTACGCCCGCTCGCTGGCGACCGGATCGGCCAATCATTGTTGGGCGACCCGGTGGGAGGCGCGCGGTTAGCATCGGGCCGGCGGGGTCGCAAGGGCAAATCGGCGGGCGCGGGGCCAGCGGGTTGCATCCTTCACAAATCGTCCGCAAGGACCACATTGCACGGGGCGCCAAACGGCGCCGAAAGGCATCAAGGCCGTATCTAGGGGATAGCAAGCGTGGCAAGCATGGGCCTCAATCTGGACGAGCAGAAAGCGGTCGAGCGGTTCCGGCGGGACGTGGTCGATCCTTCGCGCTCCAAGCTCGTGATCCTCGATTTCTGGGCCGAGTGGTGCGGGCCGTGCAAGGCGCTGGCCCCGGTGCTGGAAAAGGTCGCCGCCGAATATGCCGACAAGGGCGTGCTGCTGGCCAAGGTCAACGTCGATGAGGAACAGTTCATCGCCGCGCAGTTCCAGGTGCGTTCGATTCCCACCGTCTATGCGATGTTCCAGGGCCAGCCGGTGGCCGACCTGACCCCGATGCGCAGCGAATCGCAGCTGAAGCAGGCGCTCGACCAGTTGCTGGCCCAGTTGCCGGTCGAAGGCGGCGCCGGCGATGGGGCCGGCGACATCGCCCCGCTGCTGGCGATGGGCGAGCAGGTCCTGGCCGAAGGGGATGGGGAGCGCGCGGCGTCGATCTTCGCCCAGATCGCGGAGATGGCGCCGGAGGATGCGGCCGCGCGGTCCGGCCTGATCCGTGCCCTGCTGGCCGCCGGACAGCGCGATGAAGCGCGCGCGGCGTTCGATACGCTGCCCGAGGCGCTGCGTGACGATCCCCTGGTGGCGCAGGCCGCGGCCGCGCTGGAGCTGGCCGGCGACAGCGTGGATGAAGGGGAATTGCAGGCATTGCGCGCCGCCGCCGCCGAGCGGCCGAACGACCCTGAGGCCCAGTTCGCTTTCGCCCAGGCCGCGTTCGCCGCCGGCCGGCGTGACGAGGCGGCCGAAACGCTGCTGGGCCTGATCCGCACCCATTCGGAATGGAACGAAGGCGCGGCCAAGGCCAAGCTGCTGCAGATCTTCGAAGCGGTGGGCCTGGAAGACCCGTGGGTTGCGGCGCAGCGCCGCAAGCTGTCGCTGCTGCTGTTCGGATGAGCCATGCGCCGGCCTTCCGCCCTTGTTTCGGCCTGCCCGCAATGAAGGAAGGACCGGCATCGTGATCATCGCCCGGCTGCCGATCTTCCCGCTCGCCGGCGCGATCCTGTTCCCGGGCCTGCAACTGCCGCTGCATATCTTCGAGCCGCGCTATCGCGAACTGGTCGGCAGCGCCCTGGCGCGGGATCGGCGGATCGGCATGATCCAGCCCCAGACCGCGCAGGAAGGCGTGCCGCTGTTCGCCGTGGGCTGCATCGGCAAGATCGGCGAGGTGCAGGCGCTGGAAGACGGGCGCTACAATATCGTGCTGGAGGGGGAGGCGCGCTTCCGCGTGCGGCGCGAGCTGGCCGCGACCACCCCCTTCCGGCAGGTGGAGGCCGAGCTGCTGGAGGAACCCGAACAGGAAGTGCTCAGCTCCGCCGAACGCGCCGGTTTCGAGCAGGAAGCCCGCCGCTTTGCCGACCGGCAAGGCTACAGCATCGATTGGGATTCGATCGAGCGGCTGGACGATGCCTCGCTGATCAACGGCGTCAGCCAGATCGCGCCGTTCGATGCCGCCGCCAAGCAGGCCCTGCTCGAAGCCGCCGATCTGCGCACCCGCTGCGAGCTGCTGGTGCAGCTGATGCAGTTCTTCGGACGCGGCGATCCCGACGAGGAACGGGTGACGCTGCAATAGAGCTTAAGTTGCTCGCAATGACTATTTAGGGATAGGTGGTCATGGTTTAGCGCGCCGAAAGCGTGGTCAGAAGAACGTGCCGCGCACGCCGTCGAACACGTATTGCGCGGCCAGCGCCGCCAGCAACACGCCGAGCAGCCGGGTGATGACCGCTTCCACCTGCGCGCCGACCAGCTTCATCAGCGGGCTCGCCGCCCATAGCGCCAGCAGGGTAAGCACCATGACGGCGAGCAGCGCGGCGAGCACCACCAGCGTCTGCCACAGGCCATGCGCGGACCCCGCCAGCAGCATGATCGAAGCGATCGCGCCCGGACCGGCGAGCATCGGCATGGCCATCGGGAAGACCGATACGTCTTCCACCTCGGGCGTTTCGCGCAGCTTTTCCGCCCGCTCCTCCCGCCGCTGGGTGCGCTTTTCGAACACCATGTCCAGCGCGATCAGGAACAGCATGATGCCCCCGGCGACGCGGAAGGAATCGAGTTCGATGTGCAGCGCGCCCAGCAGCTCGTGCCCGAACAGGGCGAAGCCCAGCAGGATCGCCCCGGCGATAAGGCAGGCCTTGAGCGCCATCGCGCGCTTCTGCGCCGGGTCCGCCCCACTGGTCAGCCCGGCATAGATCGGCGCGCAGCCAGGCGGGTCGATGACGACGAACAGCGTGACGAAGGCCGAAAGGAACAGCTCCAGCATCAGGCCTCGCTAGGGCGCGGCAACGTCGCTGCGCAGAATTTCGCGCATCTCGCCTTGCTGGCGCAGCTGCACCGTGAACTGGCGCGCGCCGGAAGGCGCCACGGAATAGGCGTAGGCCAGCGTGCCGTCGGCCGAAGCGCCGCCGCCCCGGCACGTGCCGCCATCGCAGGCGGGGGCGGTTATCGCGGCCGTGGGCAGGCGTTGGCTGCGTTCGAAACGATCGGGTCTCGCCGGGCAATCCGCCACCGTGCCGCCGATCATCGCCGGCGCTTCCAGCGGCTGGGCCAGATCGTCGCCCTGGTCGAGCACCCATTTGTAGGCGCCGTTGCGCTGGCGGCTCCAGACCGTGGTGAAATAGCCGGTGGAACCGTCCGCCCGCTGCCACGCGCCCTTGCTCACCGCCAGGGTGCCGTCGCAGCTCGCCCAGACCTGGTGCGGCTGCCAGCGCAGGGCTTCGGCCGGATTGGCGCGGCCCTTCAGCCAGTCCCGCGCCCTGACCGCCCGGGGCTCGAACATCACCGCGTCGTCAGCCGCGTAATCGGCGAAGGCGGTCCATTGCCCCTTTTCCTGCGCCGTGCGGGCGAAGGCCAGTTCCGCCGCGACGATCGCGCTGGGATTGCCGCGCAGGAACTGGTCCGCGCGCTCCCCCCGCGCGAGGGTGGGGCGCGGAGGGCCACTGGGCGCGCACCCGGCCACCAGCGCCGCCGCCAGCGCCACGGCTGGTGCCCAGCGGGCCAGCCGGTTCATGCAAGGCCGCTGCGGGCGAGGTTGTTGAAGATGATGTTGACGATATTCAGCAGCACGATGAGGATCAGCGGCGAGAAATCGATCGCGCCGGTATCCGGCATGATCCGCCGGATCGGCCGCAGGATGGGTTCGAGCAAGGCATTGATCGAACGCCAGATCGCCGCCACCCACTGGTTGTGCATGTTCACCACGTTGAACGCGATCAGCAGGCTGAGCACGAATTGCACGATCACCAGCACGATGATGATCGAGATCAGATAGCCGACGATCTGCGAAAGGGTCAGAAAGAGCACGGGTGCGCGGGCCTCCAGTTGTCAGCCGAATGACTAGGGCCTGTGCCGATCACTGGCAATGCCCCGATCGGCCCGGAAATCCCCAGGCGGCGTGACCCTGGCCCGATGCCGCCGTTGCCAGCCACTGCCACGGAGCCTAGACCGCGCCGGCGGCGGGTGTGGCGGAATGGTAGACGCCGGGGACTTAAAATCCCCTGGGCTTTGCCCGTGCCGGTTCGAGTCCGGCCACCCGCACCACCAATCCTCGGCGGCTGAATACGGGAAAACCCTTAAGCGCTGGAAAACCATGCCTTGAAAGGATGGTGTCAGGGTATCGCCTTAGGGTGATGCGGAGTTCGGGGTGCGCCTTCGGCGAAGGCCTCGGGCGCGGGGCCTTGATTTTTGTCCAGCGGGACCTTCGGAGCACTCGATGACTTCCATGCGCTCAGGGTCGAACAGCTCGCCGGACGGGGATGCGGATTCGGTTCATCTGCCGGCGGGCGAGGCCGATGCGGGCGATCAGCGAAGCGCGCCGCGGTTCACGCTGCTTATCCGTTCGGCCAAGCTGACCAGCCGCGATTCCGAATATCTGTGCGTGGTGCGCGACGCGTCGGAGAGCGGCGTCAGCGTGCGGTTGTTCCATCCGCTGCCGCCCGAGGTGCCGCTGACGCTGGAAATGCCCAATGGTGACCGGCATCCGCTGGAGCGCGTGTGGGAGGAAGAGGGCAAGGCCGGTTTCCGCTTCACCGCGCCGGTCGATATCGCCCGCATCGTGGAAAATCCCAGCGAGTTCGCCCGGCGCGCGGTGCGCGTTCGCTTGCAGGTGCCATGCGAGCTGGTCATCGGGCCGCGCACCGTGCCGGGGACGATCTGCAATCTTTCGCAGCAGGGCGCGCAAGTGCGCACCCAGGAAAAGCTGCTGCTGATCCAGCGGGTGAAGATTCTCGCCGAAGGCATGCCGGAAGTCGCCGGCAAGGTCCGCTGGCGCAGCAACGACAACTATGGCCTGAGCTTCGAGGACACGTTCCAGTTCGCCGAACTGGCGGCGCTGGCGTTCGACCTGCAGCGCGCGGCGCGTTCCCCGGCCGCCTGACGCCGGCTCAGGCCGGGCGGAACTTCAGCGACAGCCCGTTCATGCAATAGCGCAGGCCAGTGGGCTTCGGCCCGTCGCGGAACACGTGGCCCAGGTGGCCGCCGCAATCGGCGCAGTGCACCGCCGTGCGGGCATAGCCCAGCTTGTGGTCGACCGAGGTCCCGATCGCGCCGGGCAGCGGCTGATAGAAGCTGGGCCAGCCGGTGCCGCTTTCGAACTTGGTCTTGCTCGAATAGAGGTCGTTGTTGCAGCCGGCGCAGAGGAATGTGCCTTCGCGGTGTTCGTTGTTGAGCGGCGAGCTGAAGGCGCGCTCCGTATCTTCCTGGCGCAGTACGGCGTATTGGGCGGGTGTCAGCCGCTTGCGCCATTCGGCATCGCTGAGCGAAACGCGGAAAGCGGCGGCCTGGGCACGGGTGCCATAGCCGGCGAAGAAGGGCAGGGCCGCGCCCGCCGCCAGCAAAGTCAACACGCTGCGGCGGGACTGGGTCTGGGCGGGCATGGAGTGGTCTCCCTCGATGGATGATTTCCGAACCTAAGCTGAACGATAATAACCTAAGCTGAACAAATCCGAATTTCAGACTCTAATTTAGCCGCGGGGCTGATCTCGGCAAATTCCCTGCGCGGGCGAGGGGATCAGGCGCCCGGACCCGGGGGGCGCGGGGCCGATCGGGCGAAGCGCCGGCCGGGCTTGAGGCGGGGGCCCGATTTCATCACCCGCTTGCGGAACAGCGCGGCGCCGAAGCGGATCGACATCGCCACCCAGACGAGCTGCCACAGCACGGCCACCGCATGGGGCCACAGCGCGCTTTCCTGCGCCGCGCGGGCCAGCATCGCGTAGGGCGAGCTGAACGGGAACGCCATGGCCGACCATTCGAGCCAGCCGCCTCGGTCGCTCACCGCCAGCGTGGCGAACAGGAACACGAACACTTGCGCCATGGTCACCGGCATGGACAGCGTCTGCACTTCGCGCACCGTGGTCGCCAGCGAGCCGATGGCGAGGAACACGGAGCCGAGCAGCAGGTAGCCCATGGCGAAATAGACGATCGCCAGCAGGAAGAACATCGGCCAGCCCACGCCCGGCTCGGGCAAGCCCCCCAGGCTGATCGCGCCGCCGAACAGGCGTTCGAAGCCGTGCAGCCCCATCACGCCGCCGATTGCCGTGGCCCACACCGCGATGCCGACCAGCGAAACCGCCAGCATGGCGAAGAGCTTGCCCAGGAACACCGCGTCCATCGGGATCGCCGCCGCCAGGATCTCGATGATCTTGTTGGCCTTTTCCTCCACCAGGTTCGACAGCACCATGCCCGCCAGCAGCATCATCAGCAGGAAGAGGATCACTTGCCCCACTTGCGCGGTGCGCATCCGCCCGCGCGTGTCGCTGGCGCCGCTGGTGGCCACGGTCTGGGTCTTGACCTCGGGATAGGCGGTGGGCGCGGTGCGGTCGGCCACGGCGGCGACCAGCGCCACGGGGCCGGCCCACCAGGTGCGTTCCCCCGTCACGGTGAGCACGGGGGCGGCGGGGGTGCCGGTCAGGACCCCGCCCCAGTTGCCTTCGCGCCGTTCCAGCACGCTGGCGGCATCGAAGGCCTGGCCCGGGGCAAGCCGTTCGAGCACGGCCATGTCCGGCAGGGCCTGCCCCATGCGCGGGGCCAGCGAGGCATGGGCCGCGAGCATCCGGTCGATATCCCGCGCCTGCATCGCCAGGCCGATCTGCGGCGCGGCGGCGGCGTTTTCCACCTGCTGGCCGATCCCCCCGGCGATCGCGCCCACCGCGATCGGAAACAGCGGCCCGAGCAGGAAGAAGATGAACGCGCGGCTGAACAGGATCGCCACGAAATCGCGCCGGGCGATCACGAAGGCCGCCTGGATCAGCGAAAGCCGCTCGTCTCGCATTGGCCGGCCGCTCATCGGGCGGCCTCCGGCGCGGTTTCGAGCGCCCGGGCCGCCGCCTCGCCGGCGATGGCCACGAAGGCATCGTGCAGCCCGGCCCGCTCGATCGACAGCGACTGGATGCCGGCGTCGCCTTCGATCAGCGCGCGCAGCAGCGGCTCGACACCGCTTTCGGGCAGCGGGAAATGCCAGAACGCCCCTTCGCGCCGGGCCTGCGCCGGCAGCGCGGCCCGCCACGGCCCATCAGCATGGCGGGTCTCCAGCCGGACTTGCGCCGGGATGCGGTCGCGCGCGGCGTCCACCGATCCGGCATAGGGCACCTTGCCGCCGGCGATGATCGCCACGCTGTCGCACAGCCGCTCTGCATGGGCGATCACATGAGTCGAGAAGATCACCGTGGCGCCCTGGGCCGCCAGATCGCGGATCAGCCGTTCCAGCTTGCCCTGGTTGATCGCGTCGAGCCCCGCGAACGGCTCGTCGAGAATGACGAGGCGCGGTTCGTGGACCAGGGTGCCGAGCAACTGCACCTGCTGGGCCATCCCTTTCGAAAGCTGGCGGATCTGCCGTTCGGCGGCATAGCCTAGGTCGTTGGCTTCCAGCAGCGCGCGGGCGCGGCGTCGCCCTTCGGCCAGCGGCAGGCCCCGCAGCGCGCCCATGAAAGCGATCGCCTCGTAAGCTTTCATCGAGGGATAGAGCCCGCGTTCCTCGGGAAGATAGCCGATCGCGCGGGCGATGGCCTGCGGGTTCGAATGGCCCAGCACCCAGCGTTCGCCTTCGTCCGGGTCGATGATGCCCAGCAGCATGCGCAGCGTGGTGGTCTTGCCCGCGCCATTGGGGCCGAGCACGCCGTAGATCGCGCCATAGGGCACGGCCAGATCCACCCCGTCCACCGCCAGCGTGCCTTCGAACCGCTTGACCAGCCCGCGCGCCTCGATCGCGAGCTGCTTTCCGGCGTTGTCCGCCGCGGTCCGTTCGCCTAGCCCCTCGCTCATGTGATGGATTTATCCGCGACATGTTGACGGGAGCAAACGCTTTGTGGCCGACACGGCCGACCTTGACGATCTGAAACGGCGCTTCGTCGAACAGGCCCGTGCGCTGGGCTTCGCCGCCGTGGGGTTCGCCCCGGCGGAAGACGATCCCGTGCGCGCCGCCCGCCTGCGCGAATGGCTGGCGGAGGGCCGCCAGGGCGAGATGGAATGGATGGAAGCCCGCGCCGATGTGCGCCGGGGGCCCCAGTCGCTGTGGCCCGAGGCCAGGAGCGTGATCGCCCTGGGCATGAGCTATGCCCCGGCGGCGGACCCGCTGGCGCTGGAGGGCGATGCGGAACGGGCGCGGATTTCCGTCTATGCCCAGGGCGGCGATTATCATGACACGGTGAAGAAGGCGCTCAAGGCGCTGGCCCGCTGGCTGGTGGCGGCGGCGCCGGACACCCAGCTCAAGGTTTTCGTCGATACCGCGCCGGTGATGGAAAAGCCGCTCGGCCAGGCGGCCGGAATCGGCTGGCAGGGCAAGCACACCAATCTCGTCAGCCGCGAACACGGCAGCTGGCTGTTCCTCGGCGCGATCTACACCACGTTGCCACTCGCGCCCGATGCGCCGCACGGCGATCGCTGCGGATCGTGCAATGCCTGCCAGGAAGCCTGCCCCACCCAGGCCTTCCCCGCGCCTTACCAGCTCGATGCGCGGCGCTGCATTTCCTATCTCACGATAGAGCTGAAGGGCCCCATCCCGCACGAATTGCGCGAAGGGATCGGCAACCGCATCTACGGCTGCGACGATTGCCTGGCGGTATGCCCGTGGAACAAGTTCGCCGCCCTGGCCGCGCGCAACCGCGCGTTCCTGCCGCGGGCGGAACTGGCCGCGCCCCGGCTGGAAGAGCTGCTCGCGCTCGACGATGCCGGCTTCCGGCGCCTGTTCTCAGGCTCCCCCGTCAAGCGCATCGGGCGTGACCGCTTCGTGCGGAATTGCCTGATCGCGGCCGGCAACAGCGGCAATGCGGCCCTGGCGGACCCGGTCCGCGCGCTGCTGACCGATCCCGATCCGGTAGTGGCCGAAGCCGCCGAATGGGCGCTAGCGCGGCTTACGGCATTGCCTTCAGCGGCACGTCCACGTCCATCAGCGTCTCCGGCGGGATGACGGCGCGGGCTTCCACCAGCTTGCGGCCCTGCGCGTAGTCGCGGGTTCGGTTCACGCAGTCGAGCGCGATCACCGCGCCGCCCTTGAGATAGATCACCGAGAAGCTGCGGCTGGCCGGATCGCCGCGCAGCACGGTGGTGTCGTGGTTCAGGCTCAGGCCCACGGTCTGCAGCTTCAGATCGTACTGGTTGGACCAGAACCACGGCAGCGCCTCATAACGCTGGGCATCCCCGCAGATCGCGCGCGCGGCGGTATTCGCCATGTCATTGGCGTTCTGCACGCTTTCCAGGCGCACCACGGCGCCATCGGCCCAGACGCTGGCATGGGCCGCGCAGTCGCCGATCGCATAGACGTCGGGCAGGCTGGTGCGGCAATAGGGGTCCACATCCACTCCGTTGGCCCCGGCCGCGCCCGCCGCGATCAGCGGGCCGACCGCCGGCACGATGCCGATCCCCACCACCACGATCTCGCACGGGATCAGTTCGCCGCCGGCCAGCCTTACGCCGGTCACCCGCTCTTCGCCCTCGATCGCTTCCAGCTCCGCGCCCAGCCGCACGTCCACTCCGTGCGCGCGGTGTTCGGCTTCGTAAAAGCGCGAGAGGTCCTCCCCCGCCACTCTGGACAGCACGCGGTCCTGCATTTCCAGCAGGGTCACCTCGCAGCGCAGCTTGCGCAGCACCGCCGCCGCTTCCAGGCCGATATAGCCGCCGCCGATCACCACCGCGCGCGTGGCGCCGGCGGCCAGTTCTGCCGAGAGCCGATCGGTATCGGCCTTGTCGCGCACGGTATGGATGCCGGCCAATAGCGCGCCGGGGCATGAGAGCCGCCGCGCATCGCCCCCGGCGGCCCAGATCAGCGTGCCATAGCCGATGGTCCCGCCGCCCGTGAGAGTCAGTTCCTTTGCTGCCGGATCGACTTTCGAGACCATCGTGCCCAGCAGCAGCGCGATGTCGCGTTCGTCCCAGAATTGCGGCGGGCGGATCAGGATGCGCTCGAACGGCTTTTCGCCGGAAAGATAGTCCTTCGACAGGGGCGGGCGTTCGTAAGGCGGCTCGCTATCCCGCCCGATCATCAGGATGGAGCCGGAAAAACCCTGCTGCCTGAGGGAGATGGCCGCCTGCGCGCCGCCGTGGCCGGTGCCGACGATGACGACGTCGGCGATACTAGGTGCGATTGAAGTCATGCCGTCAGCGTTTCAGCAGATTACGGCCCTGGCTGGCAATCTGTGCCAGCACCGCGGGGGCCAGGACAGCGGGTTCCTGCGCCCGGGCGATCATCGCGCGGAACTGGCGGAGGGCTGGCGCGCGGGCGGCGGCCCATTGCTCGATCTGCGCCAGCGGATCGTTCCGGCCGCGCTTGTGCGCCGCCAGATCGCGCAGGAATTCGAAGCGCATCTGCTGGAAATCGCGCGCCAGGCCGGCCACCAGCAGCCGCTCCCACGGGTCGGACGGGTTCAGCACCGAGGCCTTCTGCTGCGCCCAGTCCAGGCCCAGCCGCTCGCCCAGCTGGCTGAAGGCGCGAGTCAGCGGCACGGGGGCGATGCCGGTATCGCGCGCCAGGCGCGCCAGCCCGATCGCCCCGTCCACCGCGAAAAGCTGCGCCACCATCGCTGCGAGATCGGCCGGCGCGCCCGCCGCCAGCAGCGCATCGGCGATGGCGGCGGTATGCCCGCGCGCCTCGCTGGCCAGCAAATCGTCCACATGGGCGATCAGCTCCGCCACGCCGGGCGCGAGCTCGCTCAGCAGCTGCGACGGCGGCAGCACGGCCCCGCCCGACCGCAGCAGATCGGCCATATGCCCGCGCAGCGCCGCCGCCGCCTGCTGGAACAGCTGCAGTCGCGCGCCCTCGGGCATCGGCGCGATATCGATCGCCGCCCAGATGCGCTCCATCCCGAACATCTCGCAAGCGGCCACGAAAGCCGCCGCCACTTGCGCCAGGCCGGCGCCTTCCTCTTCCGTCAGCTCGAACGGATGGATCAGCCCCATGCGGTTGACCATCCGGTTGGCGATGACGGTGGCGACGATCTGCGGGCGCAGCGGGTGGTTCAGCAGGCGCTTGCGGAACGGCTGGCGCATCGCTTCGGGAAAATCGCTCAGCAGCAGGGCATTCGCCCGCTCGTCGTCCGCCAGCTGGCCGCCTTCGATCTCGCTTTGCAGCAGGAGCTTGGCGTTCGACAGCAGCACGGCCAGCTCGGGCCGCGTCAGGCCCTGGCCATCCGCCGCGCGGCGCTGAAGCGCTTCGTTGTCGGCGATCCCTTCGGTGCGGCGGTCAAGCTCGCCCAGATCCTCCAGCATCTCGGTCACGCGGATCAGCGAGGCCACCGCCCGCGCGCCGCCGCCTTCGGCGATCGACAGGGCCAGGGCCTGGAGCCTGTTATCCTCCAGCACCAGCGCAGCGACTTCGTCGGTCATCGATTCGAGCAGCTCGACCCGCCGCGTTTCCGTCAGCTTGCCGGCGCGCTTGGCCGCTTCGAGGGCGATCTTGATGTTGACCTCGTTGTCGGAGCAATCGACGCCGGCCGAATTGTCGATGAAGTCGGTATTGATGCGCCCGCCGCGCAAGGCGAACTCTATCCGCCCGGCCTGGGTGACGCCCAGATTGGCGCCTTCGCCGACCACTTTGGCGCGAAGCGCGTTCCCGCTCACCCGCACGGCATCGTTGGTCGGATCGCCGACTTGCTGGTCGGTCTCCGTGCTGGCCTTGATGTAGGTGCCGATGCCGCCGAACCAGATAAGGTCCACCGGGGCTTGCAGCACGGCGCTGATCAGACTTTCCGGGTCCACTTCCTCGGCCGCGATGCCCAGCGCCACGCGCGCCTGCGGCGAAAGGGGAATGCGCTTCTGCGTGCGCGGGAACACCCCGCCGCCTTCGGAAATCAGCTTCGGCGAATAGTCCGCCCAGCTCGAACGCGGCAGGTCATAGAGCCGCTTGCGCTCGGTCCAGCTTTTCGCCGGATCGGGATCGGGATCGATGAACACATGGCGGTGATCGAACGCGGCGATCAGCTTCACCGCTTTCGATCGCAACAGGCCGTTGCCGAACACATCGCCCGACATGTCGCCGCAGCCGACCACGCGCACCGACTCCGTCTGCAGGTCCACGCCCATTTCGAGGAAATGCCGCTGGACGCTGATCCACGCGCCGCGCGCGGTGATGCCCATCTCCTTGTGGTCGTAACCCTTGGAGCCGCCGCTGGCGAAGGCATCGCCCAGCCAGAAATCGAATTCGGCGGCGATGGCGTTGGCGGTGTCGGAGAACGAGGCCGTGCCCTTGTCCGCGGCGACGACGAAATAGGGATCCGCCTCGTCATGGATCACCACGCCTTCGGGGTGGACCACCGCGTCGCGCACGAGATTGTCGGTCACCGACAGCAGCGTGCGGATGAACAGCTCGTAGCTGGCCTTGCCTTCGGCCGCCCAGGCGTCACGATCCACGGCCGGATCAGGCAGGCGTTTGGGATAGAACCCGCCCTTGGCCCCGGTGGGCACGATCACCGCATTCTTCACCCGCTGCGCCTTCATCAGGCCTAGGATCTCGGTACGGAAATCGTCGCGCCGGTCGGACCAGCGCAGGCCGCCGCGCGCCACCGGCCCGGCGCGCAGATGGATGCCTTCCACCCGGCGGGAATAGACCCAGATCTCGCGCCACGGCACGGGCCGGGGCAAGCCGGGGACGAGGGCGGAATCGAACTTGAAGGCCAGCGCCTCCTGCCCGGCGGGGATGAAGGCATTGGTGCGCAGCACCGCGCCGATCGTGGCCCAATAGCGCCGCAGCAGCCGATCGTCGTTGATCGCCGTCACCCCGGCCAGGCCCGCGCGGATCGCTTCTTCCGCCGCCTCCGCCGCTTCCGAGCGGTCGCCCTCGAAGGCCGGATCGTGGCGCAGGCGGAACAGGGCGATCAGCGCGCGCGTCACCTCCGGCGCGCCGCGCAGCGCATCGACCACGGTATAGATGGTGAAGGCGATGCCCGTCTGGCGCAGATAGCGATAGATCGCGCGCAGCCAGTCGGCCTCCTCGGCGGAAAGGCCGGTGCCGGTGACCAGGCGGTTGAACACATCGTCTTCCGCCCGCGCGTTGATCACCGCGCATATCGCCGATTCGATCGCATCGGCGCGTTCGAGCAGCGTGGCGGCATCGTCCCCCCGCGCCAGCATCAGCCGGAAATCGTGGATCACGGCGTGATCCGGCTCCGCCAGCTCGGTCGCCGCTTCGGACAGCACGCGGAAGCCGAAGTTCTCCAGCGCCGGCACCGCGTCGGACAAGGGCATGGAGCCGCCGAGCTGGTAGATCTTCAGGCGCAGCTCGTCGGCCGGCTGCCCGTCCAGCCGATAGAGCCGGGCATCGCGGCGCATCGGCCGTTCCGGCTCGGGCGCGGAAAGGCCGCGTATCCGATGGATGTCGCGCGCGGCCTCGGCGGCGCCATAGGCGGCGCGATAGGCCGGCGGGAACCCTTCGGCATAGCGGCTGGCCAGCGCGGCGGCGCGGCTGGTTTCCCCTTGCGCCGCGATCGCCGCTTCCACCGCATCGGCCCAGCCGCGCAGCATCTCGCGCAGCGCCGCGTCGATCGCCTCGCCATCAGGCTCGCTGGCGACACCGCGGAAATCCAGCACATAGCGCAGCAGCGCCAGGTTGCCGCCTTCGACCAGCAGGCTCCAGTCCAGCGTGTCGGCCCCGGTGGCGTTCTCCAGCAGCGTCTGGACGCGCAGCAGGGTGGCGGTGGACAGCGTGTCGCGCGGCAGCCAGACGAAGGCGAACAGATGCCGGTGGAGCGGCGCCATGACCAGCACCGCCCGCGCGCGCGGGCGATCGGCCAGCGCCATGGATGTCGTGGCGACGCGGGCCGCGTCCTGTTCCGAAAAGCCGATCAGCACGTCGTGCGGCAGCACGGTGAGGGCGTGGACCAGCGCCTTGGCGTCATGGCTGCCCGGCTGGAACCGCAGGCGCGCCATGATCGCCGCCTCGCGCTGGCGCAGCACGGGGACTTCCGACGCGGGCGTGGCCAGCGCGGCGCTGGTCCAGATGCCGGCGTGGACCGAAAGGGCCGTGATCGCGCCGCGCTCGACCACCGGCACGATGAACAGGTCCAGCGGCACCCGGCGATGCACGCGCGAAACATGATTGGCCTTGATCACCAGCGGTGCCTGCCGCCGATCGGCCGGCTGGCTCTCGAACCATTCGAAAGCGTGGCCATAGGTCTCCCCGGCCAGCAGGGCGCCGGCAGCGCCGCGCGCTATGCCCAGGGCGTGCGACACGCCGCCGCCGCGCGCGACGGTGAGATAGCCGAGCATCGTCAGATTGCCGTCGGCCAGCCAGCGCAGCAGCGCCGCCTCTTCCGCGTCGGCCAGGGCTTCGGCGTCCGCCTGCATCCGCGCGCGCATCGCCGGCCAGTCGGCCACCGCGAAGCCGACATCGGACAGGGTCCGGGCCAGTTCCTGTTCCAGCCGCCGGCGATCCTTCGCGTCGATCCGCGCGGTTTCGAGGTAGATCATCGATTCGGCGATGCCCTCGTCCGCGTCGCCGCCTTCGGCGAAACCGGCCAGCCGCCCCTTGCCGTCACGCCGCACGGCCACGATCGGATGCACCAGCACGGCGATGTCGAGGCCCTGCGCGGCCACCGTCGCGGCGACCGAATCGACCAGGAACGGCTTGTCGCGATTGACCAGCGCGATGCGGGTCGCGCGGCGGTTGCCGCCGGCGGAGCGCACCAGCAAGGCCGCCTTGTCGCCCTCGCGCTGCCGCGCCGCTTCGATCAGCAACGTGGCGGCATCGTCGAGCTGTTCTTCGGAAGGGGCGGCCTCTCCGGGAAGGACGGATTCGGCGATCCGTGCGCGCAGCGCACGCGCCAGCTTTCGTTCGCCGGAGGAAAGATCATCACCGGGCTTGTCGCCCGCGTTCCGCCTCGCCGTGGCCATGCGCACCCGTCTCCCACCGATCGGACCGGGGTTCAACGGACCCGCTCGCCCGTGGTTCGTTACAGCCTCTTACAGCGAAGAAGCCCGCCGGGCACCCCCAATCCGGTTTCCGGTGAAACCGCCTTTCAGGTGAGCGCCGTCATTGTCAATTCCAGCGAGTGCCGCCGGGCGGCGGGATCGAACGTCGCGCCGGATACGATCAGCTCGTCGGCGCGGGTGCGTTCCACGAAGCGGCCGATGCGCTCGCGCACCGTGTCGGGCGATCCCACCGCGCGCGCCTGGCCGATATGCTCCAGCATCGCCCGGGCGCTTTCCGGCAGTGTATCGCGATAACCCGGCACCGGCGGCGGCAGCTTGCCCGGATCGCCGCTGCGCAGGCGGACGAAGGACTGGTCCTGGCTCGAAGCGAGCAACTCTGCCTCCTCGTCCGTCTCGGCGGCGATCACGGTCATGGCCGCCATGGTATGGGGCTGGGCGAGATAGGGGGAGGGGCGGAACTGGCTTCGATAAGCGGCCAGCGCGGCATCCAGATGGTCGGGCGCGAAGTGGCTGGCGAAGGCATAAGGCATCCCCAGCCGCGCGGCGAGCTGGGCGCCGAACAGGCTGGAGCCCAGCATCCACATCTCGACCTTTGCGCCCCGGCCGGGCGTGGCCACGATCGGCAGATCGACATCGCCCGTCAGCAGCGCGCGCAGTTCTACCACGTCCTGCGGGAAATACTCGGCCGCCTGGTGCAGGTTCTTGCGCAGGGCCTGCCCCAGGATCGGCGCCGCGCCGGGCGCGCGGCCCAGTCCCAGATCGATCCGGCCGGGAAACAGGCCGTCCAGCGTGCCGAACTGCTCGGCGATCACGAACGGGTTGTGGTTGGGCAGCATGATCCCGCCCGAGCCGATGCGGATGGTGGACGTCGCATGGCCGATATGCGCCAGCACCACCGACGTCGCGCCGCCGCCGATGCCGGGGGTGGCGTGATGCTCGGCCACCCAGAACCGCTTGTATCCGGCCCGCTCCGCCGCGGCGGCCAGCGCGCCCGCTTCCGCCAGCGCGTCGGCAACCTCGCCGCCTTCGCGGATCGGCACCAGGTCGAGGACTGAAAGCGGGATCATGGCGTGGCGGTTCCTGTTGCCGTTCCTTGTTCCGGCGTGCCGAGCTGCGCCAGGTATCCGCGCGCCGTTTCCGCCGCGTCACCTTCCGGGTCGACCTCGATCACCGATTGCCAGCTTTTGCGCGCCGCCTCTTCCTTGCCGCCCAGCATCGCGATCACGCCTGCCTCCACCCCGATCTCCGGATAGTCCGGGGCCAGCGAGGCGGCGGTTTGGATATAGCCCTGCGCTTCGTCCAGCTTGCCCAGCCGCCGCGCGAGCGTCGCCGAAAGCAGCCAAGCATAAGGGCTTTGCGGATCGAGCGCGCGGGCGCGGGCCAGCTCGGCCTCGGCACGCGTGGTATCGCCTTGCAGCACCAGCGCGCGGGCCAGGTCGACCCGTGTGATCGCCTGCAGCGCCGCATCGTCCGATGCCTCTGCATCGCTCACCGCCAGGGCAAGGGCCACTTGCGCCGCCGCGCCCCGGCTTTCCGCCAGGGCGGCATTGCCGGCCATGGCGGCAAGCTGCGCCTTGCGGAAGTGATCGTCGTCCGGCGCGGCCTCGCGCGCGGCAAGGAAGGCGCTCTCGGCCGCGCTCCACCGCAGCAGCGCGGTATAGGCCATGCCGAGGCATTGCTGCGCATGGCTGCGCTCGGCGGCGCCGGTTTCCTTTTCCCACCGGCTCGCTTCGGCGATGGCAGTGGTCGGATCGGTGCGCGCCCGATCCATGCACAGGCTCAGCCGATCGTCCGCCAGCGTGCGCTGGGGTGGGGGCGGCGAAGCGGGCGGGGGCGCCGGCGTCGCGGCGGCGGACTGGGCCAGGGCAAGCAGCATGGCGGCGATCACGGCAGTGGGCCTTCAGGCAAGAGTGGCGACAGTGCGCAGCAGCAGCGCGATATCGCCTTCGCGCGACAGGCGATGGTCGCCGTGCTTGACCAGCGTCACCTGCACATCGGGTGAACGCAAGGCGCGGGCCAGGCGCAAGGAGATTTCCGGCGGCACATCGGCATCGTCCTGCCCGTGCAGCAGCCGCACCGGGCAATCGATCGCGATCTCCCCGCCCAGCACGCGCTGCGCCTGCCCATCCTGCCAGAAGCCGGGATGGGTCGGCGTCGGTTCCGGGCCATAGGCATTGGGCTCGAACACGGTTTCGCCTCGGGCGAGCCGCTCCTGCTGGTCGGCGTCATAGCCCCATTCGGTGAAGTCGGGCGCGGCGGCGATGCCGGCCAGGCCCGCGACGCGTGAGCCGAGCGCCCGGGCTACCGGCAGCGAGAGCCACCCGCCCATGGAAGAGCCGACCAGCACCAGCGGCCCGGCGATATGGCCGCCGATCAGCGCCAGCACTTCCTCGCGCCAGCGGCTCAGCGTACCTTCGGCAAAGGCGCCGGGGCTTTCGCCGCAGCCGGAATAATCCAGCAGCAGGCATTCGCGCCCGGCGGCCGTGGCCCAGTCGAACAGCGCCGTGGCCTTGCTGCCCGCCATGTCGGACATGTAGCCGGGCAGGAACACCACGGCCGGGCCGCTGCCCGCCACATGGCGATAGGCGATTTGCCGCCCGTCGGGCATCTCGTGGAAGTGCGGCCGGTCCATCACCCTTCACATGGCCACCCCGGCCGCGCAGGACAACCCTCAGCGTTTCGCGGCGAAGCGGGTGATTTCCTCCAGCTCCTGCGCCAGCAGCAGCTCCGCCGCCTGGCTGTTGGCCAGCAAGGCGCGGTGCAGGGCCGCCAGCCGCTGCACCAGGCGTTCCAGCTTGGCGGCGTTCCAGCGGCGCAACTGCGCGGACAGATCGTTCCGGTCGCGCCAGAAGATGCGGTGCGCCTTCTGCTCGGATTCCAGCAGCTGGTCGATCCGGCCGCTGCGCCCGAGCTTGGCGGCAAGCTGCGCCAGTTGCGCCGCGCGCCGTTCGAACGCCAACAGCACGCCCACCGGATTGAGCGAGACCTCGCGCATCCGCTTCAACTCATTCGGCAGCCGCTTTGCATCGCCGGAAAGCACGGCATTGACCAGCGGCGCGAAGCCTTCTTCCTCGGTCCGGGCGCCGATGGCGTCCAGCGCATCCTCGTCAGCCGTCTTGGGCGTTTGCGTCGATGCGTCGAGATAGAGCGCCAGCTTGGTCACTTCGGATTGCGCCAGCCGCACGTCCAGCCCGGCGGCGCGCGCGATCCGTTCGGCCAGGTCGCTTCCCAGCCTCACCCCGGCCGCGTCGCCCATCCGCCGCACCTCTTCGCCCAGCGTGCGCGGATCGGGCGGATAGAACATCGCCACCAGCGCATCGGCCCGCTTGTCGAGCAATTTGGCGGTGCGCGCCTTGTCACTGGCCGACGTGGCGACGATCAGAACCGGGCAGGCCCCTTCGCCCTCGCCGGAATCGATCAGGGCGGCAAGGTTCTGCACCGCGTCGTGCGCCTCGTCGCCGCTCGCGCGCACGACGATATGCCGCGCGCGGCCGAACAATGAGGTGGAGCGCGCCTCGTCCCCCAGCTTCACCGGATCGGCCCGCAGATCAGAACCGGCCAATTCCACCTTTTCGCCGGCTTCGGGAAGCAGTGCGGCGAACTTCTCGGCCGCCGCCGCCGCTCCGGCTTCGTCGGGGCCGCAGAAGAAGGCGATTCGCGCCTGGCGCGCGGCGCGCGGCGCCACGCTGGCGAAATCGCGCTGGCTCGCCTTCACCGCGCGCGCAGGGCCAGCGTGACCTGGGTGACGATCCGCTCGGCCACGACGCCCGACAGGTTCTCCAGCGCCGTCTCTTCGGCGGCGATGGTCGCGTATTCGGAAGAGACCACGTCGATGCCCGCATCGGACCCGGCGGTGGCGTCGATCACGATCTCGCCGCTCGCCAGGTCGACCAGCTGATAACGCGCGCGCAGGGTGCGCCGCTCCCGCCCGATGGTCTCGTCGGTCAGCAGCCCCAGGCCTTCCAGCTTGTCGTTCAGCAGCACGTCCAGCCGATAGCGCGGGTCTGCCTGGACGCCGCCCTGGGACAGCTTGTCGCGCAGCGCGTTGCGCACCAGCCAGCCCGCGCGGCCTTCGATCGGCGCCACCTCCACCGAAGCCAGCCCTTGCGCCACCGCGCCATGGCTCCCGCCGGCATACATCGGCTGGAGGCCGCAACCGGCCAGCATCAGGGCCGCCAGGGGGATCGCCAGGCGCTTCATGCGACGATGTTCACCAGCCTGTCGGGCACGACAATCACCTTGCGGACTTCGGCTCCGTCAAGCGCACGCTGGACTTTCTCGCTGGCCAGCGCAAGCGCCTCCAGCTCCGGCTGCGGCAGGCCCTTGGCCACGGTCAGCGTATCGCGCAGCTTGCCTTTCACCTGCACGGCGATGGTCACTTCGTCCTCCACCAGCAGCGCCGGATCGACTTCGGGCCACGCGGCGGCGGCGACCAGCCCCTCACCACCCATCCGCGCCCAGCCTTCCTCGGCCAGATGCGGCATCATCGGCGCGGACAGCAGCAGCGCCGTGCGGATCGCCGCGCTGCGATCGGCCGAAGGGGCGGCCTTTTCAGCCGCGGAGGTCAGCTCATAAATCCGCGCCACGGCCTTGTTGAAGGCCAGCGCCTCCACATCCTCGGCCACGGCGGCGATCGCTTGGTGCGTCTTGCGGGCCAGCGCCTTGTCCTCGCCGCTGGCCGAAGCATCGTATTGCCCGAACAGCCGCCACAGCCGCTGGACGAAGCGGCCGCAGCCTTCGATGCCGGCTTCCGACCACGGCAGGTCGCGTTCCGGCGGGCTGTCCGACAGCATGAACCAGCGCACCGCATCCGCGCCGTAATGGGCCACGATCTCGTCCGGATCGACCACGTTCTTCTTTGATTTGGACATCTTCTCGACCCGGCCGGCGCTGACCGGCTGGCCGTCCGCTATCCGTATCCAGTCGTCGCCGTCCTTGCGCACTTCGCCCGGCGAAAGCCACGAGCCGTCGCCGGCGCGATAGGTCTCGTGCGTGACCATGCCTTGCGTGAACAGGCTGGCGAACGGCTCCTTCACGTCCAGCTTGCCGATATGGGCCAGTGCCCGGGTCCAGAAGCGGGCGTAGAGCAAGTGCAGGATCGCATGTTCGATCCCGCCGATGTACTGTTCCACCGGCATCCAGTCGGCGACTTCGCCCTTGTCGAACGGCTTGTCCGCCGGCTGGCTGGCGAAGCGCAGGAAGTACCAGCTGGAATTGACGAAGGTGTCCAGCGTATCGGTTTCGCGCGTCGCGGGGGCGCCGCATTTCGGGCACTGGACATGCTTCCAGGTCGGATGGCGGACGAGCGGGTTGCCAGGCGTCTTGAAATCGACATCCTCGGGCAAGGTCACGGGGAGCTGGTCCTTCGGCACCGGCACGACGCCGCAGCTCTCGCAATGGATGAACGGGATCGGCGTGCCCCAATAGCGCTGGCGGGACACCCCCCAGTCGCGCAGGCGCCACACGGTCTTCCCTTCGCCCCAGCCTTCCCCTTCGGCCCGGGTGATCACCGCCGCCTTGGCTTCGGCCACGCCCATGCCGTCAAGGAAGCCGGAGTTGACCAGCACGCCATCGCCGGCCTCCGCCTGCGCCAGCGGCGCATCGGCTTCGGCGGCGGACGGGGCGACCACGCGCATGATCGGCAGGCCGTATTTGCGGGCGAAATCGAAGTCCCGCTGGTCATGCCCGGGCACCGCTATCACCGCCCCGGTGCCGTATTCCATCAGCACGAAATTGGCGATGAAGACCGGCAGGTATGCGCCGGTGAACGGATGGCGCGCGCCGATGCCGGTGTCGAAGCCCAGCTTCTCGGCCGTTTCCAGCTCTGCCGCGGTGGTGCCGCCGCGCTTGCACTGGTCGATGAACTTGCCCGCGTCGCAATTGGTCATCGCCACTTGCTGCGCCAGCGGATGATCGGGCGCCACGGCCACGAAGCTGGCGCCGAACACCGTGTCGGGCCGGGTGGAATAGACGTCCAGCGTTTCGCCGTTGGACAAGTCGAAGCGGAATTGCAGGCCCTGGCTCTTGCCGATCCAGTTCTCCTGCATCAGCCGGACTTTCTCGGGCCAGCCTTCCAGCTCGCCCAGGCCGTCGAGCAGGTCCTGCGCGAAAGCGGTGATCTTGAGGAACCACTGGTTGAGCTGGCGCTTCTCCACCGGCGCGCCGGAGCGCCAGCCGCGCCCGTCGATCACCTGTTCGTTGGCCAGCACCGTCTGGTCGACCGGATCCCAGTTGACCGCGCTCTGCCGGCGATAGACCAGTCCGGCTTCGTAAAGGTCGAGGAACAGCGCCTGCTCGTGCCCGTAATAGCCGGGATCGCAGGTGGCGAGTTCCCGGCTCCAGTCGAGCGCGAAGCCCAGGCGCTTAAGCTGCGCCTTCATCGTGGCGATGTTCCGGTAGGTCCACCCGGCCGGATGGACGCCTTTTTCCATGGCGGCGTTTTCCGCCGGCATGCCGAAGGCGTCCCAGCCCATCGGATGCAGCACCTCGTGCCCCTGCATCCGCTTGTAGCGGGCCAGCACGTCGCCCATCGTGTAGTTGCGCACGTGGCCGATGTGGATGCGCCCCGATGGATAGGGGAACATCTCCAGGACATAGCTTTTCGGCTTGTTGCTGGCGCTGTCGGCCTCGAAGCAGCGCGCTTCGTCCCAGGCGCGCTGCCAGCGCCCGTCGGCTTGCGACGGATCGAATCGGTTCTCGCTCATGTCCCCGCCCCTAAGGCCTGGCCCCATGCCCGGCAACGGAAGGCGGTCAGCCGATCGCGGAACGCCTGAGGTCGCGCGCTTTGGTGAGGATGATATCCTCCAGCCGCTGCACGGTGGCCGCCTGGACCGGCGCGGCCACCCACACGCCGCCTTGCAGCACCTCGCGGCTGGCGGCCACCCGCAGCGCATCGGCGCGCAGGTCCTGATCGAGGATCGAGACCGAGACCTTCATCCGCTCGTTCGGGTTCTGCGGGTTGGCGTACCAATCGGTCACGATGACGCCGCCGGAACTGTCGGCCTGAGTCAGCGGCATGAACGAAAGCGTCTCCAGGCTGGCGCGCCAGAGATAGGAATTGACCCCGATCGTGGTGATCTGCGCCGCCGCCAGATCGGCCTTGGGCCGCGCGTTGCCGCGGCTGCACGCGGCCAGGCCCAGGGCCAGCGCGCCGAGAAGCAGCCAGCCGGCCGCAGCGCGCAGCGGGCCGGGGTGACGGTTGGCGGCGGGAGAAGTCTGCAATGCCATGCTCGGTCCAATTCCTCGTTGCGGGCCAATCCGCGCTTCGGCCAAATCCACGTTCGGCCAAAATCCACCTTCAGACAGCCGTCCGCGCCTCTATAACCGCCGCGAAGCAGGCGGCAAGCTCGCGCGGCCAATGCTCGCGCCGTAGGGCAGGCAAAGCGGTGAACGCGGGCTTAACCCGGCTTGCTGTGGAGTGGCTGCAACACTTGGCAAAAAGCGACGAAGGTTGACTCGCAATGTGGCCTTCGCGCGCCTATCACAACTTCAATGAGGGATTCGGGCCGATTCCGATCGCTCAGGAATCGTTCAGGCGCGATCGTGCGTCATGGGCGGCCAGCAAGGTGGGCATTGGGGCATCGCGTGAGGAAGGCACTGCGCAGGAACGGTCGACTGACGGCGAGCTTCGCCGCGGGTGCGCTCGTGCTTGTCGGCCTGCCTACCGCCGGCTTCGCCCTCGGCGCCCTCGATGACGGGGTGAGCCTGGCGGGCAACGGCAATTTCGCCGCGCTCACGCCGGCGAAGATCGACCCGGAACTGGCGCGTTTCGTCGCGGAACGGAGCAGCGGCACCTCGCGGCCGATGCGTTTCACGCCGGCCGGAATCGCCGCGCGGCCAAGCCGCTCGGTCACGGTGGCGGTGCGGATCGACAGCGAAGCGGCGCGGGCGATCTCGGTACGTTCGGCGATCGCCGCCGCGCGCGAGCAGACGGTCAGCGATTCGCCGCTGCGGATCACGCCCACGCGCTACAACCTGGGCATTTCGCGCGGCTATCAGAACTTCGCCAAGGCCACGCCGGCGCTTTCGCATTCGCTGTCGGATGCCGGCATTCCCGATCTGGCCGATTTCCGGCCCCGTCCCGGCGCGCAGCCTGACGAAAGCCGCTTCGCCGCGCGCATCGCGGTGGAGGAAGAAGCCAAGACCGGCGCCGCGCCCCGCACGATCGATGCGCGTGGCGACCAGGCGCTGGATCTCGCCGGCAGCTATCGCCTGACTCGCAACCTCGATGTCACCGCGGGCGTGCGTTATTCGCAAGAGCGTGACCGGCTGGTGCCGCTGGCGGACCCTGCCAAGCAGGATAGCCAGGCCGTCTACGTCGGAACCCAGCTCCGCTTCTGATCGCCGCTTATTCGCGATGTCGTGAAGCCCCCGCCCCGGCGGGGGTTTTTCGTTGCGCCGGGCAGGGCCTTGCCGCAAGCTTGCCCCGCGGCCCCAACAGGGGCGGAACGAGGAGAGGATATGGCACGCGTTGCTGTGGTCACCGGCGGAACACGCGGCATTGGCCGGGCGATCTGCGAGGCGCTGAAGGCCCAGGGGCTGACAGTCGCGGCGAACTATGCCGGCAATGAGGACAAGGCGAATGCCTTCGCCCGGGAAACCGGCATCGCCGCTTACAAATGGGATGTCGGGGATCATGAGGCGACTGTCGCCGGCTGCGCCCGCGTGGCGGAAGAACTGGGGCCGATCGACGTGCTGGTCAACAATGCCGGCATCACCCGCGACGGCACCCTGCTCAAGATGAGCTTCGACGATTGGGATGCGGTCATGCGCGTCAATCTTGGCGGATGCTTCAACATGGCCAAGGCGTGCTTTCCCGGCATGCGCGAACGCGGCTGGGGCCGGATCATCAACATCGGCTCGATCAACGGGCAGGCCGGGCAATACGGCCAGGTGAACTATGCCGCGGCGAAAAGCGGCATCCACGGCTTCACCAAGGCGCTGGCCCAGGAAGGCGCGCGCTTCGGGGTGACGGTCAACGCCATCGCGCCGGGCTATATCGATACCGACATGGTCGCGGCGGTGCCGGAAAACGTGCTGGAAAAGATCGTCGCCCGGATACCCGTCGGCCGCCTGGGCCGCGCCCAGGAGATCGCGCGGGGCGTGGCGTTCCTGGCGTCGGAGGACGCCGGCTTCGTCACCGGTTCCACGCTGTCGATCAACGGCGGGCAGCACATGTATTGATGGGGAGGGCGGGTAGCCCGTGCCGAAGGCCTCTTTCTATCATCCTCCCATCAAGCGATCGGTGGAGATCGCCGGCCACAAGACTTCGATCAGCCTGGAGCCGCTGTTCTGGGACCTGCTGGGCCGCGAGGCCCAGCGCCAGGGATTGCCGCTCAATGCCCTGGTAGCCCGGATCGATGCCGAACGGATCGAGGCGGACAGGCCGCCTGGCCTCGCCGGCGCTATCCGCCTGTGGCTGGCTGCCCGGCTCCTGCCTGCGGAGGGCTGACGGGCCGGGGACTCTCCCGCCAGATCAATAAGTCGCCGGCGGGTCGCTGGCGGGGAAGCTCTGGTCGCTCGCCTCGTCTTCGCTGGTCCATTCGCGCTTGGGCGGGTCCGCCATGGCGTGAGGCCCGGCTTCGCGCACCTTGGCGAAGTTCTCGCCCGTCGCCTGGTTCTTGGCGAAAGCGGCCTCGCCTTCGCTCTTCGACTTCTCGTAGAACTTGTAGCCGACATAGCCGAGCGCCGCGAGCGCAGCCATTCGAAGCAGTGCCATGTGATGTGTCCTTTCCTTTCCGGGCGAACGCACGGCGCAAGGAAAGGTTCACCGCGCTGTCCCGGTTTCGGATGGCCCGGCGATCGCGGTTGACCGGCGGAGCCGGCGCTAACTATGCAGGGGCGATGATCGACCGGAAGCCCATCCGCAAAGCCGTGTTCCCCGTTGCCGGGCTGGGCACGCGCTTCCTGCCCGCGACCAAGGCCATCCCCAAGGAACTGCTGCCGGTGGTGGACCGGCCGCTGATCCAATATGCGGTGGACGAAGCGCGCGAGGCGGGGATCGAGCAGATGGTCTTCGTCACCGGGCGCGGGAAAACCGCGCTGGTCGAGCATTTCGACATCGCATACGAGCTCGAGACGACGTTGAGCGAGCGGGGCAAGGATCTAGCGATCCTGGAGCCTACGCGCTTCACGCCCGGCGATCTCATCACCGTGCGCCAACAGGTGCCGCTGGGCCTTGGCCATGCCATCTGGTGCGCGCGCGCGATCGTCGGGGACGAGCCTTTCGCGATCCTGCTGCCTGACGAGCTCATGGTGGGCAAGCCCGGCTGCCTGGCCCAGATGGTCGAGGCTTACGAGCAGGTCGGCGGCAATCTCATCTCCGTGCTGGAAGTCCCGCGCGAGGAAGTGTCCAGCTATGGCGTGATCGAGCCCGGCCTGACCGACGGCACGCTGACCGAGGTGCGCGGCCTGGTGGAAAAGCCCCCGGTGGACAAGGCGCCGTCGAACAAGATCATCTCCGGCCGCTATATCCTCCAGCCCGAAGTCATGCGCACGCTGGAAAGCCAGGGCCGGGGGGCCGGGGGCGAGATCCAGCTGACAGATGCCATGGCGCGGATGATCGGCCAGCAGCCGTTCCACGCCGTGACGTTCGCCGGCAAGCGCTATGACTGCGGCAGCAAGATCGGCTTCATCGAGGCGACGCTGGCGCTGGCGCTGGAGCGGGATGATATCGGCCCGGACGTGCGCCGGATGGCGAAGCGGCTGGTGGAAGAATAGCCCGCATGAAAAAGGCGCCGATCGCCGGCGCCTTTTCGGGTGTTCGCTTGTTCGAACCGGATTTTTGCGGCGGGCTTATTCGGGGCCGCCGCGGCCCAGGCCTGGATCCTCGGAAACGGCGAGCTGGGTATTGCCGACCATGTAAGGCGTCGGATCGACCGCATCGCCGGCGACGCGAACCTCATAATGCAGGTGCGGGCCGGTGGAACGGCCGGTGGTGCCGACATAGCCGATCAGCTGGCCCTTGTGGACCTGATCGCCCGTGGCCACCGCGAAACCGGACAAGTGGGCATAGCGCGTCTCCAGACCGCCGCCATGCTCGATCTGGATATAGTTGCCATAGCTGCTGAACGGCGCGGCCTTGCTTACCAGGCCATCGGCCGTGGCATAAACCGGGGTGCCGATCGGCTGCGCCAGATCGATGCCCTTGTGATCGCGCCGCCCGCCGAGGATCGGGTGGTTGCGCATGCCGAAGCTGCTGGTCAGCGTGGCGTCCTGCACCGGCATGCCCGAGGGAACCGAAACGCGTGCGATCGGTTGAGCGGATACGACGCCGGTGTGATCCATCGACTTCCAGCTGGCGAAGAGTTCGCGGAACTCGCGGTCGCCGGAAGCGGAACTGGCATGAGTGGTGTCGATCGCGCCGGTGATCTGGGTGCTCGTGGCGGTCTCGTTCGCCATGGCCGGATTGGTGGTAGCTACAAGAGCGGCCAGGGCTCCGAGTGCGTACTTGAGCAACATGCGAATTGTGTTCCCGTCCTTCTCACAGGTGCGCGGGGACGCCTGCGGTTGAAATAACCCGAGAAGGTCGGAGCCCCCCGCCCGTCTCAGCGATCGGGGTGCTACGGGGCAAAGGGTTAATCAGGCAACACCTGCATAGAATTCGCGCGACAAACCGGCTGCAAGACGCGCCGAGTCGTTGAACGGAGGTTTCAGCGCGCCGCGGAAATATCGCTCCACCAAGGTTTTCCAATGGTTTTCAGGCGTCAGGCTCAGTGTCTGGCACAGGGCGACGAAGTGCCGCGTGCCGGCGGCGACATGGCGAATCTCGTCATCGAGCACCCGCTGGAGGATTCGCCCGCCGGCCGCGTCCCCCATCGCCCGCACCCGGTCGCGCGCGGCCGGGGTGACGTCCAGCCCGCGCGCTTCCAGCACCATCGGCACCACGGCCAGCCGCGCCGCCACGTCATGCCGGGTTTCGTGGGCCGACTGCCACAGGCCGTCGTGCGCCGGCAGCTGGCCATAGTGCGCGCCCATGGTCCGCAAGTGCCGGTCGATCAGGGCGAAGTGCATTGCCTCATCCGCCGCAACCGACAGGAAATCGTCCACGAATTGCCGGCCCATCTCGCCGCCGAACCGCCCGGCCATGTCGAGCGCCAGGTCGATGGCGACGAATTCGATATGCGCCAGCGAATGCCACAGCGCGATGGCGTTGCGCTGCGATCCGCCGCGGCCGCGCCGGGGCATGCGATTGGGTGGCAGCAGTTCCAGCTCTGCCGGCCACGCCGGGCGTTCCGGCATGGCGCAGCGGAAATCGGCTTCCAGCCGGCCCTGGCGCCAGCCACGCACCAGCTTGCGGGTGGCCATGACCTTGCCGCGCGGGTCGCCGGTGAGCAGCGCCGCGCGGATCGCCTCGGAAAGCGAGGTCACAGGGCTTTCGCGGCGTCCAGCACTTCGGCGGCGTGGCCTTTCACTTTCACCTTGCGCCAGACGCGGGCGATGCGGCCGTCCGTATCGACCAGGTAAGTCGTGCGGTGCATCCCCATGAACAGCCGGCCGTAAAGGCTTTTCTCCCCCCACACGCCCAGCGCGTCGGACAGGCCGGATTCGGCATCGGTGGCCAGCGGAACGGTGAGGTCGTGTTTCGCGGTGAACTTCGCGTGCTTGGCCGGTGGGTCCTTGCTCACGCCCAGCACGGCGGTGCCGGCCGCCGCGAATTCAGGCAGCAATGCGGAAAAGTCCTTGTTCTCCACCGTGCAACCGGGGGTATCGTCTTTCGGATAGAAGAACACCACCAGCTTGCGCCCGCGAAAATCGGAGGCGCGCACCGTGCCGCCGTCCGGCGTTTCCAGCGCGATGTCGGGCATCATGTCGCCCACGTCGAGACGGTCGGTCATCAGGCAATCTCCAAGCGTTCGCCGAACAGTTCGGCCCATGTCGCGGCGATGCCATGCCGCGCTTCCAGCAGCGCACGCAAGAGCGCCGGGTAATCGTCCTGGCCGCAGGCGCGGGCGAGGGCGGCCTGGGCCTGCGCGGGCGGCCGGGCAAGGTCGGGCGCCAGCAGCCGCGCCGCGACCAGCAGTCGGCCGAGCAGCGCCTGATCGCCAGCGAAGCGCGGCGGGAGGAGGCCGGCCGCGATCAGGGCCTCGATCGCTTCGGGAAGCGAGGGGTGAAACGCCGTGCGCTCGCGCAATTGCAGGAAATGAATGATGAATTCGCTGTCCACCAGTGCGCCGCGCAGCAGCTTGGTATCGAGCGGCCCGGCCGGATGCTTGTGCGCCGCCATCTCGGCGCGCATCGCCAGCACGTCGGCCTTGAGCTTTTGCGGATCGCGCGGCGTATCCAGGATGCCCCGCACGATGAAAGCGAGCCGTTCGCGCGCTTCGGGCGGGCCGAACACCGGGCGGGCCCGGCACAGGGCCATGTGCTCCCAGGTCCACGCATCCTCGCGCTGGTAACGCGAGAAGCTCTCCAGGCTTACCGCGATCGGCCCCTGGTTGCCCATCGGGCGCAGGCGCGTATCGATCTCGTAAAGCGCCCCCGCGGCCGTCGGCACGCTCAGCGCCGCGGTGACGCGCTGGGCCAGGCGGTTGAAGTAGAGCGAGGCGGTGAGCGGCCGCCGCCCATCGGATTCGACGCCGATCTCACCGTCGAACAGATAGACCAGATCGAGGTCCGAGGCATGGGTCAGCGCGCCGCCGCCCAGCCGGCCGAGCGCGAGAATCAGCAGGTGCCCGTCCGCGATGCGCCCGTGCGCCCGCTCGAATTCCGCCGTGGCCGCCTCGGCCGCCGTTTCCAGCGCCGCCTCGGCCACGCGCGACAGCCCGCCCGCGATCGCCAGCGGATCGTGCCGCGCTTCGATGAGCTGCACGCCGAGCGCGAAGCGTTCCTCCCCCACCAGTTGGCGGATGCGATCGAGGCGCACCTCGTAATCCTGCGCATCGGCCGTGCGCATCCGCCCGGCCAGCGCCGGCACCGGGCCGGGCAGATCGAACGCCGTGGTGTCGATCAGCCGGTCGAGCAGGTCGGGGCGGCTGGCAAGCTCGTCGGCCAGCGGCGGGGCCAGGGTGAGGATGCGCAGCACTTGTTCCAGCAGGCCGGGCCGCTGCTCGAACAGGCGGAACAGGTTCACCGCGGTGGGCAGGCGCGACAGCAGCGTTTCCCAGCGCGCCAGCGCCGGATCGGGATCGGCCGCCTGCGCCAGCGCTTCCATCAGGTCAGGCAGCATGGCGTCGAACGCGGCGCGCGCTTCGGCGCCTCGCAGGCTGCGGATGGTATCGCGCCAATGGGTGGCCCGCTCGCGGATCTTTTCGCGCAAGTCTTCGCTGACGAAGGCGCGCGCCGGGCGCGCTTCGTCATCCTGGCCGAGCAGGCCATCATACCGCGCCGCCACGTCCGCGCACAGCGCGCGCAGCTTGGCGATCAGCGCCGCGCCATCGGCCAGGCCGTCGAGCCGGGCCACGGCGTCGAGCGCGGCGCGATCGGCGGGCAGGGCGTGGGTCTGCCGATCGTGGACCATCTGCAGGCGGTGCTCGATCGTGCGCAGGCGATCGTAAGCTTCGCCCAGCTGCGCGGCATCCTCACCCGCGATCACCCCTTCGGCGGCCAGCGCGTCGAGCGCGGCGCGCGTTCCCCGCTGGCGCAGCGCAGGCTTGCGCCCGCCGTAGATCAGCTGGTGGGTCTGGGCGAAGAATTCCACTTCGCGAATCCCGCCCCGGCCGCGCTTCAGGTCGAAGCCGGGGCCGGGCTCGCGCGGGCCGTCATGCGCGTCGCGGATCCGGGTGGTCAGGCGGCGGATCTCTTCCAGGGCGGTGAAATCGAGGCTGCGGCGCCACACGAATGGGCGGATCGCGCGCAGGAACGCCTCGCCCGCCGCGACATCGCCGGCGTCGGCGCGGGCGCGGATAAAGGCCGCCCGCTCCCACGCCAGGGCAGAGCTTTCATAATGCGTCAGCGCCGCGTCCACCGAAAGCGCCAGGGGCGTGATCTCCGACGCCGGGCGCAGCCGCAGGTCGACCCGGAAGACATAGCCTTCGCCGGTCTGCCGGCTCAGCGTTTCCAGCAGGGTGCGGGCATAGCGCTGCGCGGCTTCGGCCGGCTCGTCACGCGCGCGGCGGGGCAGGCACTCGGGATCATAGAGCAGGATCGGGTCGATGTCGGAACTGTAATTCAACTCCTGCGCGCCCAGCTTGCCCAGGGCGATGGAGATGAGGCCTTGCGGCTCTTCCTCCGGCACGCGCGTGCGGATCGCATGGCCGATCGCGCTGTCGAGGGCCCTGTCGGCGAAGGCGCTCAGCTCTGCCATCACGCGCTGGAGCGGGAAGGCCCCGGCGAGATCGCCGATCGCCAGCGTGGTGGCGATCGCCAGGCGCTGGCGCCGCAAGGCCACGGGCACATCCTGGCCGTCGCCCGCCGTTTTCGCCGCGGCGAGCGCCGCTTCACCCTCGCCGCGTTCGAGCAGAGCCGCGAGATCGCCCTGCCGTTCGAGCGCGAGCGCCAGGAAGGGCGAATAGGCCCGCGCCCGTTCGATCGCTTCGCGCCAGTCTCCATGCATCATGCCTGACTGCATGGAGCGGCGGACGAGGGCAAGGGGCGGCTGCGGCCTGGCCACGGTTGCGGGCGCGGGGCCTTTGCCACACACTGGCGCTTTCGCGAGTGAAAGGCCGATTCCCCCATGTTGCGATGGCTCTGCGCCGCTGCCAGCGTCCTGGCCGCCGGTTGCGCGACGGTATCCCCCTCTCCCGCGACGCTCGCCGGGAAGGGCGACCTGTCGGAAGCGACGCTGAAGGAGGTGACCCGCACGCTCTCGCTCGATGCGTTCGAAGGCCGCGCCCCCGGCACGCCGGGCGAGGAAAAGACGCTCGCCTATCTGGTTGAGCAGTTCGAGCGCGTGGGGCTGCGGCCGGGCAACGGGGAAAGCTGGTTCCAGGACGTGCCGCTGGTGGAAATCACGGGTGAGCATGTCGAACCGCTCACCATCAAGGCGCGCGGGCGGGCGGTATCCTATGCATTCGGGGATGACTGGGTGGGCGTGAGCTACCGCGAGGTTCCGCGCGTCGATCTCGATGACAGCGAGCTGGTTTTCGTCGGCTATGGCATCGTCGCGCCGGAGAAGAACTGGAATGACTATGCCGGCGTGGACATGCGCGGGAAAACCGCGCTGATCCTGGTCAACGATCCGGATTACGAGAACGCCGATCTGCAAGGCCCGTTCAACGGCCGCGCCATGACCTATTACGGGCGCTGGACCTACAAGTTCGAGGAAGCCGCGCGCCAGGGCGCGGCGGGCGCGATCATCGTGCATGATACTTATCCCGCATCCTATGGCTGGGCCACGGTGCAAAGTTCGTGGTCCGGCCCGCAGGCCTATGCCCGCCGCGGCGATGGCGGCGCGGACCAGACGCTGGTCAACGGCTGGGTGCGCAAGCCGGTGGCGGAAGCGCTGGTGCAGGCCGGCGGGCGCGACCTGGCGCAGCTTTCGGCCGCGGCCAAGCGCCCGGGCTTCAAGCCGGTCCGCCTGGGAGCCACGATCTCGACGGGCTTCGACAATTCCATCCGCCGGTTCGCCTCGAAGAACGTGATCGGCCTGCTTCCCGGCCGCGCGCGCCCCGACGAATACGTGATCCATACTGCGCATTGGGACCATCTCGGCCGCTGCACGCCCGATGCGGAAGGGGACAACATCTGCAACGGCGCGATCGACAACGCCACCGGCACCGCCGCGCTGGTGGCCCTGGCCGAAGCCCATGTGAAAGCCGGCCCGGCCGCGCGATCGCTGGTGTTCCTGGCGGTGACGGCGGAAGAGGCGGGGCTTCTGGGCTCCGAATACTATGCCGCGAACCCGGTGTTTCCCTTGGCGCAGACAGTCGGCGGCCTCAACATGGACGCGCTGTCGCTGGCCGGCCCGGCGCGCGACGTAACGGTGATCGGCGGCGGCAAGAGCGAGCTTGACCGCTATCTGGAACAGGCGCTGGCCGAACTCGGCCGCGTCGGCACGCCCGACCCCTCGCCTCAGGCCGGCTATTACTATCGCTCCGACCATTTCAGTTTCGTCAAGCGCGGCGTGCCGATGTTCTACATCGACAGCGGGATCGATCTGATCGACGGCGGCCGCGCGGCCGGGCAGGCGTGGGAAACGGCCTATCGCGACACGGGCTATCACTTGCCGGGCGACGAATACGATCCGAACTGGAACTGGGCCGGCGTGATGGACGACGTGCAGCTGTTCTATCGCCTTGGCCGCACACTGGCGGACAGCGCCGATTGGCCCAACTGGTATCCCGCCGACGAATTCCGCCACATCCGCGACGCAAGCTGCGCGCCGGAAGGCGGGTGCTGAAGAGCTAGGTTGAATCGACATTCAGCACCAAAAGCGGAGCGCGGCGAGTTGCAATGTGGCGAGGTAGTTGCAGGCGAGCCGGTCGTATCTGGTGGCGACGCGCCGTAGCTGCTTGAGCTTGCCGATGGTGCGTTCGATGCGGTTTCGCAGGCGATAGATTGCGGGGTCGAAGTCGCGTTTGCGGGGCATGCAGGTGCGTTGGGGGATGATCGGGCGAGCGCCGCTGGCCTCGACATGGTTGAGGATAGCGTGGCTGTCATAGGCCTTGTCGGCGAGGATGTGGCGGGCATCGAGGCCGGAGAGCAATGGGACGGCCGATCCGGCATCGCTGGCGTTGCCGCCGGTGAGGATGAAGCGCACCGGGCGGCCGAAACTATCCACTGCGATGTGCCATTTGGTGGTCAGTCCGCCTCTGGAGCGCCCCAGAGCCTGGTCGCGGCGGCCCCTTTTTGACCCGTTGCCGCCTGGGCGTGGGCATGCACGATCGAGCTGTCGACCATCAGATATTCGTTGTCGCGGTCCCGCGCGAGCAAGGTGAAGACGCGCTCCCACACTCCGCCACGCGCCCAGCGGGTGAAGCGCTTGTGCACCGTCTTGTACTTGCCATAGCGCTCCGGCAGGTCCGACCAGCGCGCGCCCGACCGCAGCACCCACAAAACACCGTTCACGAACAACCGGTTGTCCGATCCCGTCCGTCCCGGGTCCGACACCTTGCCCGGCAGCAGCGGCTCGATCCGAACCCACTGCGCCTCGCTCAACTCGTACCGCTTGATGCCCATGACGCCTCCACAACCTGCGGAAACCCATGAATCAGACATCTACCCTCTTGGGAATCCTGAATGTCGATACGGCCTAGGGCATGATCCCCTATCCCGGAATCGTCATTGCGAGCGTAGCGAAGCAATCCAGGCGCGTCGTACAACCGCCCTGGATTGCTTCGCTGCGCTCGCAATGACGAGGGTGATGCGATCATTTCTAGTGCGGGTATGGCGGCTCGGCCTGACTATCCTCGTTGCGCGCCCGGAGGAACCGGGCCAAAGGCTCGTCCTTGCCCCTGCGGGTTCTCCTCACGGCTTTTCGCCTAGCTACGGAACAGTTTTAAGGTGTCAGGACACTATTCCATGCCCCCTGAGTGGGCTTTGCAAGACTGGATCTGGATCGGCTTCCCGCACGATGCCTCTCTGTGGCTGGAAGACCTGGTTCCCGCGCAGGAGCAGATCGCGGCTTTCGCCAATGCCGTCGCGGAAACCGGGCAGCAGGTGCGCCTCGTCGTACGCGACGCGGCGAATGAGGCACGTGCGCGGGAACTGGTGAGCGGGGCCGTGCTGTGCGAGCGGCATGCCTACGGCGATATCTGGCTGCGCGATTCCGGGCCGCTGGTGCTGATTGACGGTTCCGGCCAGCGCATCGCCCGGCGCTTCGGTTTCAACGGCTGGGGCGGCAAATACATCCTGGAGGGCGACCAGACGGTCGGCGCCTCGATGGCTGAAGCGGCCGGGCTGCCTGGCGACAGCATGGACTGGATCCTCGAAGGCGGGGCGATCGACACCGATGGCACCGGCCTGGTCGTCACTACCGAGCAATGCCTGCTGAACCCCAACCGCAATGCGCACCTTTCGCGCGCGGAGATCGAGGCGCGGCTTCGCGGCGATCTCGGCTTCGATCGCGTGCTGTGGCTGGGCGACGGACTGCTGGGCGATCACACCGATGGCCATGTGGACAACCTGGCCCGCTTCATCGCGCCGGGCACGCTGGCGATCCCGGTGCCCAGTGGGCCGGACGATCCCAACGCCGCCATCTATGCCGATGCCCGGGCGCGGGCGCTGGCCTTCGGCCTCACCGTCAGGGACGTGCCATCGCCGGGCCGGATGGACGAAGCGGGGATCGTGGAGCCGGCGAGCTATATGAACTTCGCCATCTGCAACGATGTGGTCGTCGTGCCGCTCTACGGTTCATGGCGTGACGCGGATGCGCTGGCCGCGATCGGCGAGCTGTTCCCCGGCCGTGCCACCGTGGGCATCCCGGCCCAGGCGGTGCTCACCGGCGGCGGCAGCTTCCACTGCGCCAGTCAGCACGCGCCAGCGGCCGGCTGAAACTCAGCCCGCCGCCCGCGCGTAACGGATCAGAGGGCCGTCTTGTAGAGGTTGAGCAGGCGGTCCCACGCCTTGTCGGCCGCATCGGGGTCGAACGCCGGGGAATCGTCCACCGTCCAGCCATGATCGGCGGGGTAGACCTCGATCTCCGCCGGGCGGCCGGCTTCGGCTGCCGCGGCCTTGAGCGCGTCCTTGTCGCCGGGGGCAGTACGATCGTCGTTGCGGGCGATCGCGAAGAGATAGCTGGCCCGCGTCTGGCCCAGCATCTTGATCGGCGACGTCGCATCATCGCCCACCAGTGCCGCGCCGTGGAACGAGGCCGCGGCCTTGACGCGTTCGGGCGCGGCCGCCGCCGTCCACACGGTGAAGGGCCCGCCCATGCAGTAGCCTTGCGTGCCCACGCCTTTCGCGGTGTCGACCGCCCCCTGCTTGTCGAGCCAGGCGACCACGGCCTTGGCCGTTTCCATCACGTTGGGGGCCGTCAGCTTCTCTCGCCACGGGGCGACCTTTTCCATTCCGCCCTGGGTCCGCCAATCGTCGAAATCGTCGAACTGGGGCGCTTCGGCGTCACGGTAATACGGATTGAGCACCAGGGCGGCATAGCCTTCGTGGGCCAGCCGCCGGCCCATCGCCAGGAACGCGTCGCGGCGGCCGGCGATGTCCGGCCAGACGATGACGGCCGGATGCTTGCCTTCCGCCGGATGGGCGAAATAGGCATCCATGATCCCGCCGGGCGCATCGAACCTGGGGTAGCTTTCGGACAATGACGCCTGCGCGGTGGCTTCATCCGGCGCCGTACAGGCGGCCAGCGTCGCCAGCGCCCCCAGTTTGGCGAACGTCCGCCGGCTTACCGTCGCGCCCATCGCGGCGAGTTGTTCCTGGTCACACATGACGGCCTCCTCGCATCTTCCCGAGTGCGAGGATAGCGCGTTGCGGGGCGCGGTTACAGCGCCGTCTTGTAGAGGTTCAGCAGGCGGTTCCAGGCACGTTCGGCTTCCGCTTCGACGTAGACGGGGCTGTCGGCCACGGTCCAGCCGTGGTCGCCCTGATAGACCTCGATCTCCGCCGGGCGGCCCGCTTTCGCGGCGGCTTCCTTCAGCGCGTCCTTGTCGCCCGGGCGCTGCGCGTCGTCATTCTTGGCGATCGCGATCAGGTAGCTTGCCTGCGTCTTAGGCAGGAGCTTGATCGGCGCATCGGGCTCGTCGCCGACCAGCCCGCCGCCGTGGAACGTGGCGGCCGCCTTGACGCGCGCCGGCACTGCCGCCGCGGTGCGGACCACGAAGGGCCCGCCCATGCAATAGCCCTGGGTGCCGATGCCCTTTGCGGTATCGACCGAGGGCTGCTTGTCGAGCCAGGCGACGATTGCCTTGGCCGTGCCGGTCACGGCGTCAAACGTGTTCTTCTGCATCCACGGGCCGACTTTCTGGAAGCCGCCATTGGAACGGAAATCATCGAAATCCTTGAACTGCGGGGCGGGCGCGTCCTGGTAGAAGGGATTGGCCACCAGCACCGAATAGCCCTGTGCCGCCAGCCGGCGGGCCATGGCCTTGAACGCATCGCGCAGGCCGGCGATGTCCGGCCAGATGATCACGGCCGGGTGCTTGCCCTGGGCCGGATGGACGAAGAAGGCGTCCATCGTGCCGCCCGTCGCGGGGAAGCTGACCATGGTTTCCGTCAGGCCGCCCGCCGCCTGCGCATTGGCCGCCGCCCACGGCACGAAGGCCGCGCCCAGCCCGGCCACGGCGCCGATCGCACCGAACTGCCGCCGGCTCACGCGGCCCATCTCGTTCAACTGGTCCAGCTCACACATTTCGGCCTCCTCGAACCTTCTTGTGGTGCGAAGATACCGCATCGTCGCGCAAGGTCCAGCGGCCCTTGCGGGCGGATGGCCGGAGGACGTGATATGTCTCCATCCTCGTCATTCCCGCGAAAGCGGGAACCCAGTCGATTCTGGCGGTAGAAAGGAGCCGACGGCGACGGTTCGCGCCGTTGGATTTGCTTACGAGCATCGATCGCTGGTTTGAACTGTGCCGGTTCGCAGAACTTCCTGGGTTCCCGCTTTCGCGGGAATGACGAAAGGGAAGGGGACGGTTTTGGGCAGCCGCCGTCCCCTCCCCTCACGTCAGATCGTCGAGGTCGATCACCAGCCCGGCTTCCGCCGCTTTCATCGCGTCGCGGCGCAGCTGTTCGATCTTGAGGCGGCCGGGTGGGGCTTCTTCCACCGGCAGGGCGGCCATGATCGTGGCGTGGATTTCCTCGAAGTCCGGGCCGTGTTCGGGGTGGGTGAGGATCAGGCCGCGCTGCTGCGTCATGCCGTTCAGGATCTTGGTGCCGACCTCGTAGGGGTCCATGCCTTCCTCGAAGGCGGTGCCGAATTGCTCCAGCTGTTCCTTCGGGACATCGGGGAAGCCGCTGTGCCCGAAGCTGTCGGGCCGCTTCAGGGCGCTGGTCCAGGCATTGGTCTTCGTCAGCGCCGGGCAGCACAGCGAGCAGCCGATGCCGTGGGGGGCGAGGTTGTAGCGCAGGCTCTCGGTCAGCCCGCGCACGGCGAACTTGCTGGCGGTGTAGATGCCTGCCTGCGGCCCCGGCAGGAAAGCGGCCATGCTGGCTATGTTGACCACGTGCCGGCGGCCCTTGCTGGCCTTGATCCGGGGCAGGAAGCTGACGAGGCCGTTGACCACGCCGCCGAAGTTGACACCCATGATCCAGTCGTAATCGTCATAGCTCGCCTCGTCGGTCGGGCCGAACACCGATACGCCGGCATTGTTGACCAGCACGTGGACCTCGCCGAAATGCCGGACCACCTCCTCCGCCACTTCGGCGAAGCGCGCGCGGTCGGTCACGTCGAGCTTGAGGAACAGCGGCTGTTCATAGCCCCTGGCCGCGAACCATTCGGCGGCGCGGGCCTTGTCGCCCTCGTTCCGATAGCTCAGCGCCAGGCGCATCCCGGCGTCGGCGAAGGCTTGCGCCACGCCCAGCCCGATGCCTGTCACGGCCCCCGTCACGAAGGCCACGCGCCCTTCCCATTCCCGCCCCTGGGGTCTTTCGCTCATTGTTTTCCCTCTCGCCAAAACGGTCACGATCGTTAGTGTCGCACACAAAGGTGTTCGGGCAAACCTATTCGGGAGAGTCGATCAATGAGCGATATCGAACAGCGCCTCGCTGCGGTGGAGCACCGCGTGGGCGAGCTGGAGGATGTGAACGCGATCCGCCGGCTGCACTGGGCCTATGGCTATTACATCGACTTCAATCTGCCGGAGCAGGTGGCGGACCTTTTCGCCGAAGATGGCGTGGTGGTGTTCCTGTCCGGCGAATACGTCGGCAAAGCCGGGGTCATGCGGCTCTATGGCGACTGGATCCAGCACCGCTTCACCGGCGGGCGGCCGGGGCCGGTGGACGGGCTGCTGCTCGATCATTTCCAGATGCAGGACATCATCACCGTGGCGCCCGATCGGCAGACGGCCAAGGGCCGCTTCCGCGGGATGCTGTTCGGCGGCTGGCATGACGATTTCCTGGAAGCGAAGCCGGATTTCATGCCGCAGCAGTTCATGGAAGCCGGCATCTACGAGAACGACTACGTGCGCGAAAACGGCGTGTGGAAGATCCAGCGGCTCGATTACAAGATGCAGTGGCAGGGCAATTACGAGGAAGGCTGGGCGCATACCACCAGCCACCTCCAGCCGGCCGCGAAGCTCTATCCGGAAGATCCGGTAGGCCCCGATCGGCTGCTGCCGAAGGAAGAGATCCGCCGCACCTGGCCCTATCGCCACGACGTGCCGATGCACTTCGCGCACCCGAAGTTCGGGGCGATCCTGGCGGGGCAGGAGAAGGCGTGAAAGAGGGGCGGAGCGCCAGCAAGTCCCCCTCCCGCTTGCGGGAGGGGAGAGATGACGTTCGATCCCCGCGACACCTCGAACCGCGAGAACCTCTCGGTGCGCGAGGTGGCGGAACGGTTCATCCGGCTGTTCTACATAGAGGACAATCCGCGCGACGCCTTCCTGTGCTGGGTCCACCCCGATTACATCCAGCACAACCCCAATGCGCCGACCGGGCGCGATGCGACCCTGGCGATGATGGAAGCGAGCATCGCCCGCAACCCCGGCCTCACGCACGAGGTGAAGCGGGTGGTCTATGGCGACGGGGATCTCGTCGCGGTGCATTTCCACTTCTGCCGCGAGCCGGATCATCCCGGCTATGCGATCATCGACATTCTCCGGATCGAGCGCGGCTATATCCGCGAGCATTGGGATGTGATGCAGGAAGTGCCCGATCCGGCGACATGCAGAAACGATAACGGGATGTTCTGATGACCTTGCTTGAAGACGGCAGCGAGAAGGGGCTGAAAGGCCACTTCAAGGAAGATTTCAGCCACCGCACGCGCATCGGCCTGGCGCCGCCCGCGGGGGAGATCGATCGCCACGCGCCTTACAAGCGGATCGCCACGGAAGAAGCGTGGACTTTCCCGGCGCTGGTCAAGGCCCAGGTCGAATACTTCGAAAGCGGCGAGGCGCCGGGCGACGACAGCCTGAAGATGGCGGCGATGTTCGCCAGGATGCCCGCGCTCCAGGAAATGATGCAGGACCTTGGGGACCTGCGCCTGTCGCATATGGATGAATACGGCATCGACCGGCAGCTCCTCCTGCTCACCGCGCCGGGCGTGCAGGTGGTCCGCCCGTCGGAAGGCACCGCCCTGGCGCGCGAGGCGAACGATATCGCCGCCGACGCCTGCCGCCGGCATCCGGATCGCTTTTCCGCCTGCGCGGCGTTCGACCCGCGCGACGTCAAGGGCTCCGTCAAGGAGATCGAGCGGGCGATGGGCGAGTTGAAGCTCAATGGCGCGGTGCTCAATTCGCATTTCCAGGGGCATTACATCGACGAGCGGGAATACTTCCCGATCCTCGAAGCGCTGGAGGCGATGGACGCGGCGCTCTACATCCACCCGACCGCGCCATTCAACGCGCCGCATTACGAAGCGCGCGGGTTCTTCGGCGCGCTCGGCGGATTTCCGCATGACGTGTGGCTGCATACGATGGGCCTGATCTTCTCGGGCGCGTTCGATCGGTTCCCCAAGCTGCGCCTGGTCATCGGCCACATGGGCGAATGCATGCCGCTGCAACTCTATCGCTTCGACTGGATGCAGGGGAACGCCGACGGGCGGCCGCAGCTGCGCGGCGGCGACCAGGTGAAGCTGCAGCACACGGTAAGCCATTACTTCCGCAACAATATCTGGATCACCACCAGCGGCGTGGCGTGGGAGCCGGCGATCAAGTTCTGCATGGATGTGCTCGGTCCCGAACGCGTGCTCTATGCGATGGATTACCCCTATCAGCAGAGCTCCGACGAAGTGGCCGCCTATGACCGCATGGAGCTTTCGCCGGAACACAAGAAGATGCTGATGGAAGGCAACGCGCGGGCGGTGTTCAACCTGCCGGCCTGACCGCGCGCCCATCCGGTTTCATCGCAAACTTCTGTTGCCGGATTGCGACAGTGGGGCGAAATCGGCGAGACACGCGCCCGGTTCATGTGGCGGCAAACCGGCCACACCCTATCTGCCCCGCGAACCAGCGCCCCCATGCGTCTGGCGAGGATTGGGGAGTTATCGACATGGCATACAGCAAGACCATCCGTTTGTGCGCCGCGGGAGCTTCGCTCCTGGCGATCTGCGTGGCCGTGCCGGCCGCAGCGCAGGACAATGGCGGACAGGCGCAGACATCCGCGAATGGCTCTGACGAGATCATCGTCACCGCGCAGTTCCGCGAACAGAACCTGCAGGACACGCCGCTGGCGATCACCGCCATCAATTCCGAGATGCTGGACGCGCGCAGCCAGACCAATATCGCCCAGGTCGCCGCCCAGGCGCCTTCGGTCACGCTGAAGCCGCAAGGCACGGCCTTCGGCCCGTCGATGACGGCCAGCATCCGCGGCATCGGCCAATACGATTTCAACCCCGCGCTGGAACCGGGCGTGGGCCTTTATATCGACGATGTCTATTATGCCACGCTGACCGGCTCGATGTTCGACCTGCTCGATCTCGACCGGGTGGAGATCCTGCGCGGGCCGCAGGGCACCCTGGCCGGCCGCAACTCGATCGGTGGCGCGGTGAAGCTCTATTCCAAGCGCCCCACCGGCAGCAACACCGGCACCGCCTCGGCGGCTTACGGCAGCCGCGACCGGATCGACGTGCGGGCCAGCGCCGACATCGGCCTGACCGAGACGCTTGCCGCCCGGCTCTCCGGCGTGTCGAAGATGCAGGACGGCTATATCAAGCGGATGGACTTCGGCTGCGTCTATCCGGCGGGAACCAATGCGGTCAATCCGGCGGGCGGCGTTCCCAATATCCTGCCCCTGGATTCCGACTGCGTTCTCGCCCGCGAAGGCGAGGTCAATTACCAGGCCGTGCGCGGGCAGCTGCGGTGGCAGCCGAGCGACCGCATCGATATCAACATCGCCGCCGACTATACCAATGACGATCGCACGACCGGCGGTTCGGTGCTGCTGGCGCGCAACAATGCCAATGGCTCGGTCGCCAGCCCGAACTACCCCTATCCGCCCAATCCGGCGGCGCGGGTGTTCGACATCAATCCGTTCGCGGCGGACATCCCGTATGATTCGCGCTTCGTCTGCGGGCCGTACTGCAACTACGCCACCTACATGTCGCTGCCCGACAACGGCCTGCCGCTGGATGTGGTCAACGGCCGTTCCAAGTACAACGGCTGGGGCGTTTCCGGCCAGCTCGATTGGGACCTGACCGACGATCTCCAGCTGGTCTCGATCACCGCCTATCGCGACTATCGCACGCTGTTCAGCAACGATGACGATCTCTCGCCGCTGGCGCACAGCCTGGGCAAGGGGGATCTGACGTTCTGGTCGTTCAGCCAGGAAGTGCGCCTCAACGGCAGCTTGCTGGACGATGCGCTCCAGTACACGCTGGGCGGGTTCTACATGGACCAGAAGTCGGTCTATGCCACGTCGCAGAACCTGCGTTACGCCGGGCTCAGCCCGTTCCTGGGCAACGATCCGGTCAATGCCGACACCAAGGCGGCTTTCCTCCACGTTGCCTGGAAGCCGGTCGATCCGCTGACGCTCACCGCCGGCATCCGTTACACCGACGAGCACAAGGACTATACCTATTCGCGGCGGACGCCCGACGGCGCGATCCATCCGCAGCTCGGCGCGCTCGATGGGGTGACCGGCAACTACGACCACAACCGCGTCGATTACCGGCTCAACGCGATGTACGAGATCACTCCGGACGTTTCGGTCTATGCCCAGTGGTCCACCGGCTTCAAGGGAGGCGGCATCAACCCGCGGCCGTTCTACGCGCAGCAGGTGCTGCCGTTCGGGCCGGAAACGCTGGAATCCTATGAAGTCGGCTTCAAGAGCGAGCTGTTCGATCGCCGGGTGCGCTTCAACGTCGCCGGGTTCTACAGCGACTACAAGGATATCCAGCTGGCGCTCAGCAACTGCCCGGAGGCGGGGGCCGGCTTCGCGGTGCCTTGCGCGCTTCCGGCCAATGCCGGCGACGCGCATGTGAAGGGCGTCGAAGTGGAAACGACCATCCGCCCGGTGGACGGCTTCCTGATCGACGGTTCGGCCAGCTACACCGATTTCGACTACATCGCCGATTCCGTCGATCCGGCAAGCGGCATCCTGCCGGGCATGGTGTCGACCTATACGCCGAAGTGGAAGTGGTCGCTCGGCGCGCAGTACCAGGTGCCGCTCGGCTCGGCCGGGTCGATCACCCCGCGCGTGGATGCCGCTTACCAGAGCTCGTCCTACACCAACGCGGTCAACGGGCCGACCAACCTGATCGACGGCTACACCGTGGCCAACGCCCGGCTGACCTGGAAGAACGAGAACGAGGATCTGGAGATCGGCGTGGAGGTGACCAACCTCTTCGACAAGTACTACTTCCAGACGCTGTTCGACCTCACCCGCGCGGGCGGGGGCTTCGTCACCGGCCTGCCGGGCCGGCCGCGCGAATGGGCGGTCACCGCGAAGAAGAGCTTCTGATCGCGGCGCCATCGCCGAAACGAAAAAGGGCGGCCCCGCGGGGCCGCCCTTTCTTTTTGCCTGCCGGCGGGGGTCAGCCCGCCATCGCGGGGACAGAACCCCAGACTTCCTCGGCCACTTCCACCACCAGGCGGATCTTGTCGGCCTGCTGTTCGGTGGTGATGTCGTTGCCATAGACGGTGCTGGCGAAGCCGCACTGCGGGCTCAGCGCCAGCTGGTCGATGTCGGCGAACTTGGCCGCCTCGTCGATCCGGCGCTTGATCGCGTCCTTGCTTTCGAGTTCGCCGAGCTTGGTCGTGACGAGGCCGAGCACCACGGTCTTGCCCTTGGGCAGGAACCGCAGCGGGGCGAAATCGCCGCTGCGTGGATCGTCGTATTCCAGGAAGAAGGCATCGATATCGAGCTCGTTGAACATGATCTCGGCCACCGGCTCGTACCCGCCTTCGGCCGCCCAGCTCGACCGGAAGTTGCCGCGGCACAAGTGCACGGCCTTGATCATGTCGGCCGGCGCGCTGGCGAAGCTCTCGTTGATCAGCCGGGCATACTGGCGCGGCGTGTCGTTGGGATCGATGCCCCGCGCGGCGGCGTCGGCCCGATGGGTGTCGTCGCACAGATAGGCAAGGTTGGTGTCGTCCATCTGGATATAGCGGCAGCCAGCGTCGGCCAGGCTGCTCACTTCGGCGCGATAGGCGGCGGCGACATCGGCGTAGAATTCGTCCATCGTCGGATAGACGTCCTCGGGGATGCCTGCCCGGCCGGCGCGGAAGTGCAGCATGGTCGGGCTGGGGATGGAGACCTTGGGCATGCGGCTGGTCCGGCTCCTGAGGAACTCGAAGTCCGCTTTCTGGATCGGCTTCACGTGGCCGATCTTGCCGGTGACGACCATCTTCGGCGGGGCGAAGTGGACATCCTTGCCGGCGTCGTTCTTGAACGCCTTGGAAATCCCGCCCTGTTCCTCCACCCCGTCAAGCTGGAGGAGGAAGTCGGTATGGAAGAAATAGCGGCGGAATTCCCCGTCGGTGATCGCCTGGAGGCCCAGGCTTTCTTCCCATTGCACCAGCTCGGAGATCGCCTTGTCCTCGATCGCGCGCAGCTCGGCATAGTCGATGTTGCCCGCGGCCCTGTGCTCACGCGCTTCGATCACGCTGCGCGGACGGAGGAACGAGCCGACATGGTCGGCGCGGGACGGCAGTTTGGTAGGCATGAAAGTGTCCTGTCTGGCAAAGATGTTTCTTTGAGCCAGGGTCATAACGCGGGCTCGCGCTCGACTGACCAGCCCTGAATACGCCCAAATGGTGCAGCGCCGCAACGGGCAAAATGGCCCTGCCGCGCCGGTGGCGTGCTTGACCGGGCCGGTGTCCCAATCGTAGGCATCACGGCTGAAGCGCCGGCAACAGGGCGCCGGGGAGGGTGCGAGGACCATGAAGCTTTCGACGTGGATCGTCGCGGTATGCGCCGCGCTGGCTCTGGTGGGGTGCAAGCAGGGGGGCAGCGGGCCGTCCGCCGCACCGACTTCGGGTGTCACCGATGCCCTTATCGCCGCCGCCGATGGCAACGAATGGCTGACCTATGGGCGCGATTATGGCGAACAGCGCTTCAGCCCGCTGACCCAGATCACCGATGCCAATGTAAAAGACCTCGGCCTCGCCTGGTTCGCCGATCTCGACACCGCGCGGGGCCAGGAAGCGACGCCGTTGATGCACGACGGCGTGCTCTACGTCTCCACGGCGTGGAGCATGGTCAAGGCGTTCGACGCGCGCACCGGCCAGCTCAAGTGGTCCTACGATCCCAAGGTTCCTCGCGAAACGCTGGTCAAGGCCTGCTGCGATGCCGTCAATCGCGGCGTCGCGCTCTATGGCGACAAGGTCTATGTCGCCACGCTCGACGGCCGCCTGGTCGCTTTGGACCAGAAGACCGGAAACGAAGTCTGGTCGAAAGTCGTCGTGCCCGATCAGGAAAACTACACGATCACCGGCGCCCCGCGCGCGGCCAAGGGCAAGATCCTGATCGGCTCCGGCGGGGCGGAATACCGCGCGCGCGGCTTTATTGCCGCGTTCGACTGGCAGACCGGTGAAGAGGCCTGGCGTTTCTGGACGGTGCCGGGCGATCCGGCGAAGGGGTTCGAGAACCCGGCGATGGAACGCGCCGCGCAGACCTGGGGCGGCGAATGGTGGAAGCTGGGCGGCGGCGGCACCGTGTGGGATTCGATCACCTATGATCCGGCCACCAATCTGGTGTTCTTCGGCACCGGCAATGCCGAACCGTGGAACCCCGCCGCGAACGGCCGCGCCGCCGCCAAGCAGGCGGAATTCGGCGACAACCTCTACACCTCGTCGATCGTTGCGGTGAACGCCGATACCGGCGAATATGCCTGGCATTTCCAGGAGACGCCCGAAGACCGCTGGGATTACGATTCCGATGCCCAGATCACCGTCGCCGACCTGACGATCGACGGGGAGCAGAAGCACGTCGTGCTCCACGCGCCCAAGAACGGCTATTTCTACGTACTCGACGCGAAGAGCGGAAAGTTCCTCAGCGGCACCCCGTGGACGGACATCAACTGGTCCACCGGCATCGATCCGGTGACCGGGCGGCCCAGCATCAACCCCGAGGCGCGCTATGAAGTGACCGGCAAGCTGTGGGTCTCCCTCCCCGGCGCGGGTGGGGCGCATAGCTGGCAGCCGATGAGCTTCAGCCGGCAAACCGGCCTCATGTATATTCCGGCCAACCTGGCCGGCTTCCCCTACATGGCCGCGCGGGACTGGGAGGAGAGCGAGATCGGCTTCCAGACCGGCCTCGACAGCGCGGCGACGGCGATGCCGGCCGATGCGGCGTTCCGGCAGCAGAACCTCGATGCCACCACCGGCGCGCTGGTCGCGTGGGACCCGGTCGCGCGCAAGGACGCCTGGCGCCACACCTATCTCGGCCCGTGGAACGGCGGCACGCTAGCGACTGCCGGCAACCTGGTGTTCCAAGGCAGCGCCACGGAGGAATTCGCCGCGTTCAACGCGCGGACCGGGGCCCCGCTGTGGACCTTCCCCACGCAATCGGGGGTGATCGCCGCGCCGATGACCTATGCCATCGATGGCGAGCAATATGTCGCCGTGCTCGCCGGCTGGGGCGGGGTATGGGACGTGGCGCCCGGCGTGCTCAGTGCCAAGTCCGGCCGGCCGCGCAACATCAGCCGGCTGCTGGTGTTCAAGCTCGGCGGCACCGCCACGCTGCCGCCTGCCCCCGCGCTGAGCAAGCGCGTGCTGGATCCGCCGGCGGTGACGGGTACGCCCGAACAGATCGCCCGTGGCGCGGATCTGTTCGGCCGCTACTGCTCGGTGTGCCATGGCGATGCGGCGGTGGCCGGCGCGCTCAATCCCGACTTGCGCTATTCTGGCGCGCTCAACGATGCCAATGCGATCAAGGCCATCGTGGTCGACGGGGCCTTGCAGCATAACGGCATGGTCTCGTTCAAAGTGGCGCTGACGCCGGCTGACGCGGAGGCGATCCGCCAATACGTCATCAAGCGCGCCAACGAGGACAAGGCGCTGGAGGGGCGATCCGGCGCATAGCCATGCGATAGCGCTTGCGCCGATTGTAACAGGCGATAGCAAAGACGGCGAATGGCGCGCGAGCAGGCGATTTGCTAGGCTCGCGCGCGAGGATTCGTTTCGGGAAAGGACTGGTCATGAACGAAGTCACCACCATCAATCGCACCCAGCCGGAGTATTCGGCCGCGGTGAAGAAAGCCCTGGCGCGCAAGCCGCAGCTCTACATCAACGGCGAATGGGTCGACAGCTCCGGCAGCGCCACGATCGATGTCGAGGATCCGTCGACCGGCAAGGTGATCTCCCGCTTCGTGGAAGCGACCGACAAGGATATCGACCGCGCCGTGGCCGCCGCGCGCACGGCCTTCGACGATCGTCGCTGGCGCGACCTGCCGCCGATCACGCGGGAGAAGATCATCCACCGGATCGCCGACCTGATCGAAGCGAATGCCGAAGAGCTGGCCGAGCTTGAAGCGATCGACGTGGGCAAGCCCAAGGGCATGGCCAGTGCGGTAGACGTGCCCGGCGCCGCCGCGCATTTCCGCTACATGGCGGGCTGGGCCGGCAAGATCGGCGGGGAGACCCAGGCACCCTATTCGATGCCGGGCGGAATGATGTTCGCCTATACCCTGAAAGAGCCGGTGGGCGTCTGCGCGCAGATCGTGCCGTGGAACTTCCCGCTGCTGATGGCCTGCCTGAAGATCGCCCCGGCGCTGGCCGCCGGCTGCACCACCGTGCTCAAGCCGGCCGAGCAGACCAGCCTCACCGCGCTGCGCCTGGCCGATCTGATCGCCGAGGCGGGCGTGCCCGCCGGCGTGGTCAACATCGTCACCGGCTATGGCCACACCGCCGGTGACCGCATGGTCAAGCACCCCGATGTGAACAAGGTGGCCTTCACCGGATCGACCGAGATCGGCAAGCTGATCAACCGCAACGCCACCGATACGCTCAAGCACGTCACGCTCGAACTCGGCGGCAAGAGCCCGGTGGTGGTCATGCCCGATGTCGACGTGGCCGAAACCGCACCCGGCGTGGCCGGCGCGATCTTCTTCAATTCGGGCCAGGTCTGCGTGGCCGGCAGCCGCCTCTATGCGCATAAGAGCGTGTTCGACAAAGTCGTCGAAGGCATGGCCCAGACCGCCGATTTCTGGGCCCCGCGCCCGTCGCTCGATCCCGCCGCGCACATGGGCCCGCTGGTCAGCAAGGAACAGCATGAACGCGTGCTCGGCTATATCGAAGCGGGCAAGCGCGATGGCGCCAGCGTGCTGATGGGCGGCGACGTGCCCACCAACGATGGCGGTTACTACGTCAACCCGACGATCCTGACCGACGTGAACCCGCAGATGAGCGTGGTGCGCGAGGAGATTTTCGGCCCGGTGGTCGTGGCCCAGCGCTTCGAGGACCTCGACGAGGTGGTGAAGGAAGCCAATGACACGCAATACGGCCTCGCCGCCGGTGTGTGGACCAAGGACGTCAGCGCCGCCCACCGCATCGCCAGCAAGCTCCAGGCGGGCACCGTATGGGTCAACTGCCATGCGATGATCGATCCGGCGCTGCCTTTCGGCGGCTACAAGGAAAGCGGCATCGGGCACGAGCAGGGCCGGCTCGGTCTGGAAGCCTACCTCGAGACCAAGTCGGTGCTGATGAAGCTGTGACGGCCTGGCGATGCTGACTCCCTACGTCCGCAACGCGTGGTACGTTGCGGGTTGGAGCCACGAGCTGGAGACGGGGAAGCCTTTCCCCGTCTCCATCCTCGACGAGCCGATTGCCATCTACCGGGCCGAAAGCGGCCGCCTGGTGGCTTTGGAAGACCGCTGCGTTCATCGCCTGGCGCCGCTTTCCCTCGGGCGCTGCGAAGGCGATCGCTTGCGGTGCATGTATCACGGCCTGCTTTACGATCCTGACGGCGCGGTGACTGAGATTCCCGGGCAGGACCCGGTGCCGAAGACCGCGCGCGTGAAAAGCTATGCAGTGGCAGACCGGCACGATTGGATCTGGGTCTGGATGGGCGATCCAGCGCAGGCCGATGACGCGCTTATCCCCCCGGCCGTGGGCCTGAGCGATCCCGATTACATCCTCGGCCACGGTCAGCTCGATTATGCGGCCGAGGCGCGGCTGATCAACGACAACCTGCTCGATTTCAGCCACTTGTCCTATGTCCACGCCAACAGCTTCGGCGCCGGGCCGGAGTTTGCGGAGAGCCTGCCGAAGCTCCAGCCTCTCGAGCGCGGCGTGCGCTATTCACGGTGGATGGTCGACACCCTTGGCCAGTCGTCACGCAAGTCGCCGGTGCCGATCGACAGCTACATGACCTACGACTTCCTGATTCCGGGCGTGCTGCTGATGTGGAGCGGAAACTATCCGCAGGGAACCGCCCGCAAGCTCGATTTCGCGGCTCCGGCCCTGGAGGACGCGCAGGCCGGCGTGACCTTCACCAGCCAGGCGGTGACGCCGACCGGACCCAAGACCTCGCGCTATTTCTTCAACTGGGGCCCGCGGCGCGGCCACGGTGACGAGGCCTTGCGCGATAGTCTGATGACTCTCGCCGGAGTGGCTTTCGGCGAGGACAAGGTGATGATCGAAGCCCAGCAGAAGGTCATCGATCGCACTCCCGATCCACGCGTGATGCCGACGGCGCACGATAAGGGCGTGACATTGTTCAACCGGCTCGTAGAGCGCCTGGCGAAGCAGAACGGCGCCCAGCGCCCCACGGAGACAACCGCTTGCCGATAGACCTTTCCAAGATCCGCGCGATCGACGTCCACGTTCACGCCGAAGTGTCCTGCCACGATCCGGAAGACCCGGTGATGGGCCAGTTCTTCGATGCCGCCAGCGCCTATTTCAAGGCCCCGCGCGAGCGGCCGAAGATGCCCGAGATCATCCAGCTTTACCGTGAAAGCGGCATTGCCCTGGTGCTGTTCACCGTGGATGCCGAAAGCGCGATGGGGGCCAAGCGCGTCTCCAACTACGAAGTGGCGGAGCAGGCGGCGAAGAATGACGATATCTGCATCGCCTTTGCCAGCATCGATCCGCACAAGGGCAAGTACGGCGCCCGCGAGGCGCGCGATCTGGTGGAGAACTATGGGGTCAAGGGCTTCAAGTTCCACGGCATCGCGCAGAACGCCCACCCGGCGGATCGCATGGCCTATCCGATCTACGAAGTGATCGCCGAATACGGCTTGCCCGCCATCTTCCACACCGGCCATTCGGGCATGGGCACCGGGATGCGCGGCGGCGGCGGGATGCGCCTCAAATATGGGGAGCCGATGCTGATCGATGACGTGGCGGTCGATTTCCCCGACATGAAGATCATCCTCGCCCACCCCAGCTGGCCCTGGGTGGACCAGAGCCTTTCGATGGCCCTGCACAAGGACAACGTGTTCATCGACCTGTCAGGCTGGAGCCCGAAATACTTCCCCAAGCAGGTGATCCAGTACGCCAATACCCAGCTCAAGCATAAGATGCTGTTCGGCAGCGATTTCCCGCTGATCCACCCGGACAAGTGGATCAAGACGGCGCAGGAGGTGGGTTTCCGGGAAGAGGTCATGCCGCTGATCCTCAAGGACAACGCGGCGCGGGTCCTGGGGCTGGCGTGAAGGCTCCGCCGCTCGCCCTCATCTTTTCGTCATTCCCGCGTTCGCGCGGATGACGCGATAACGGGAATGGCCGATCCATCCGACATCCGCGCCTGGCAGCGACTGTCGGAACGCGTAACGACTTCCGGAAGGCTGGAGGGGCATGACCCCGCGCGACTGGCGGCGATCGGCGTGCGTCATGTAATCAATCTCGCGCTCGCCGACCATCCGGACGCACTGCCCAACGCGGAGGAGGCGTTCGCGGCACGGGGAATGGCTTACACGCATATCCCGGTGCCATTCGATGCGCCCAAGGAAGAGCATTATCGCGCTTTTGTCGAAGCGCTCGAAGCAACCGATGGGCCGGTGCACGTTCATTGCATCGCCAACTGGCGCGTTTCCGCATTCTTTTACCGCTATCACCGCGATACTTGCGGGATGGCGGAGCCTGAGGCACGGGCGTTGATGGAGCGGCAATGGTCGCCCGAGGCGCATGACCACCCGGCCGCATCGGTCTGGGCGGCGTTTATACGGGAGAGAGAGGGCTGATGGATTTCGGCGGGCAGCACATCGTCGTCACCGGCGCATCGAGCGGGATCGGGCTCGTCACTGCGGAATTGCTGGCCCGGCGCGGGGCGCGGGTTTCGCTGATCGCCCGGCGCAAGGACAAGCTGGATGAAGCGGTCGCCGCCATCGGCGGCAATGCGGCGGGCTTCGCGGCGGACGTGGGCGAAAAGGATCAGCTCGACAGTGCGCTGGACGCGGCGGCGGCGCATTTCGGCCCGGTGCAGGGCCTGTTCGCCAACGCCGGCCTTACCGGCGGCTTCACCCCGGCCGTGGCGTTCGACCCGGAGGTGTTCGAGCAGACCGTGCGGGTCAATCTGACAGCCGTGTTCTGGGCGATCCAGAAAGTCCTGCCGCCGATGATCGAGGCGAAGAAGGGCGCGATCCTGGTCACCGGCTCCATGGGTTCCAAGCGCGGCATGGCGATGAACCCGGCTTATGTCGCCAGCAAGCACGGTGTGCTTGGCCTCACCCGCGCGATCGCGGTTGAAATGGCCCCGCACGGCATCCGCGCCAATTGCGTGATCCCCGGCTTCATCCGTACCGAAGCGCTCGACCGCATCCCCCCCGAACAGCAAGGCAAGATCGAAGCCCGCGTGCCGCAGCGCCGCATGGGATCGCCCGAGGAACTGGCGGAAGTCGCCGCGTTCCTGCTCAGCGATGCCGCCAGCCATGTCACCGGGCAGGATTGGGCGGTGGATGGCGGCGTGCTGGAGAGTATCGAGGTCTGACAAGGGGCACCGATCATGAAGGGGAAAATCCTGCTGGTTTCCGCGCTGGCGCTGACTGCCTGCGGTGGCACCGCCGGGTCGCAGCGTGACAGCGAAAACACCGAAGTCGGCGCCGCCCAGTGCTGATGGCTGGCGGCGGCGAACCGGCATGGACAGGGTAAAACGGGAAAGGTTGTGAACCGGCCATGCTGAAATACTACCACGCCGAACCGCTGGCGAACTCGCTCAAGTCGATGGTGCCGCTCAAGGAGAAGGGGCTGTCCTACGAGAGCGTCTATGTCGATCTGCACAAGTTCGAACAGCATTCGGACTGGTTCGTGGCGATCAACCCGGAAGGGCAGGTGCCGGTGCTGGATCATGACGGCACGATCGTGACGCACACCACCGTCATCAACGAATACCTCGAAGACGTCTTCCCCGATGCGCAGCCGGACAGCGGCCCGCTGCGCCCGCGCGATGCCGCCGGCGCGGCGCGGATGCGATACTGGAACAAGTTCGTCGACGAGCACGTGATGAACCACGTGTCGATGCACGGCTGGCACAGGCTGGTGGGCGTGATTGCGCGCAATATCGACGAAGGCACGTTCGAGGATCTGCTGAGCCACATCCCGCTGCCCGACCAGCGCAAAAAATGGGCCACGGCGCGCTCGGGCTTTTCCGAAGCGGACCTTGCCAATGCCAGCGAGAAGATCGATTACGCGCTGGCGAAAGTGGAGCGGCAACTGGGCGAGACGGCCTGGCTGGCGGGCGACACCTATACTCTGGCCGACATCAACTTCTATGCGCACTGCGGCGCCATGGTGGAACGCATGTTCCCCGAGAAAGAAGTCGCCGCCCGCTATCCGCGCCTTGTCGACTGGCGCGAGCGTGTAACCGCGCGGCCGGCGGTGGCCGAGGCGTTGAAAAGCGAGGACCGCACCCAGCCGGGCCTCAGGACATGGAGTGGGGATCGCTGATTCCCAAGGGAGACTAAACGATGCGCGCATGGATGCTGCCGGCGGGAAGCGACGGGTTCGACAAGCTCTACATGGAAGAGCGGCCCGATCCGGTGCCCGGCCCGGGCGAAGTGCTGATCCGGATGGCCGCCTGGTCGATCAACTATCGCGATTTCGCAGTGGCGGCGGGCAAGTATTTCGGCGGCGCGCTCAAGGCGCCGGCGATCCCGCTGTCGGACGGCGCGGGGGAGGTCGTCGCGGTCGGTGCCGGCGTGACACGGTTCAAGCAAGGCGACCGGGTGCAATCCTCGTTCTTCACCCATTGGGAAGAAGGGCCGCCGCGGATGAGCCCCGCCCTGGGCGATGGCACGGCGCCCGGCGTGCTCGCAGAACTGGTCGTCCTGCCCGAATCCGGCGTGGTGCCCATGGCCCGAAGCCTCGATTACGCGCAGGCCGCCTGCCTGCCCTGCGCCGGGGTCACCGCCTGGAATGCGCTCTATGAAGGGCCGCGCGCGCTCGTTCCGGGCAACCGGGTGCTGGTGCTCGGCAGCGGCGGCGTGTCGATGCTGGCGCTGCAACTGGCCCGGGCCGGCGGATGCGAGGTGATCGCCACCTCTTCCAGCGACGAGAAGCTGGCGCGTATCCGCGAGTTCGGCGCGGCGCACACGGTCAACTACAAGGCCGTGCCCGAATGGGGCTCGTTCGTCGGCCGCGAGCTGGGCGGGGTGGACAAGGTGGTCGAAGTGGGCGGCGCGGGCACCGCGGAACAATCGATGGCCGCGCTGCGCACGCAGGGCGAGGTGGCCTTCATCGGTGTGCTGTCGCCCGAAGGCGGGCCGAACCCGCGCGCGCTGATGATGACCGGCGGCAGCCTGCGGGGCATCTTCGTCGGCTCTGCCGCGATGGCGCGGCGGCTCAACGCGGCGATCGACGCCAATTGCATAGAGCCGCTGATCGGCGCGCGCTTCGGGTTCGATCAGGCGAAGGAAGCTTATGCGCACGCCTGGGGGCCGGATAGCTTCGCCAAGACGGTGATCGAGCTGGCCTGAGGAGGCTGCCATGTGGGAAGTCCGTGTCACGCCCGCCGGGGATTTCGACAATCACGCGCGCGATTACGCGCACATTACGGTGGAGCCGCTGTCGGGCGCGATGGGCGCCGAAGTGGTCGGGGTGCGCCTGCCTGACTTGTCGGATGAAGCGTTCGAGGAGCTGAAGCAGGCGCTCTATCGCCACAAGATGCTCTACCTGCGCGATCAGCACCTCACCCATGCCGAGCATGAGGCTTTCGCTGCCCGGCTCGGCCCTTTCGCGGTGGATGCCTATACGCAAGGCGTGCCCGGCCACCGCGAGGTACACCCGATCATCAAGGAGGCCAGCACCAAGGCCGCCAGCCTGTTCGGCGGCGGCTGGCACACCGACAGCCCGTTCCTGGAAGAGCCGCCGGCGATCACCACCCTGCGCGCGGTCGAGGTTCCGCCTTTCGGCGGTGATACGAGTTGGGCCAACTGCGCGCTCGCCTTCCGCCATCTCAGCAAGACCTACCAGGACATGCTGCGCCCCCTGCGCGTGTGGATGAGCGCGGCGAACAATTACCGCACCCAGGAAAAGCTGCTGGGCAAGGCGATCCCCTTCGCCAGCCAGGAGGAATACGACCAGGGGATGCGCGGCACCTTCCACCCGCTGGTCCGCACCCATCCCGAAACCGGTGAGGAATCGCTCTATATCTGCGACACCTATGCGTCCGGCTTCGAAGGCATGTCCACGTTCGAGGCCAAGCCGATCATCGATTTCCTCGTCGCCCACTGCACCCAGGCCGCCTTCACCTGCCGGTTGCGCTGGGAAGCCGGCATGGTGGCGATGTGGGACAACCGTACGGCGATGCACCTCGGCCCGAACGACTACGACGGCTACCGGCGCGAGATGTACCGGACGACCACGGCGGGGACGAAGCCGGTTTGAAGGCCGCCATCTCGCTGTTTGAAAGGCAGGCATCCAATGGGCGAGTTTGCGACGGTGCTTTACGTCCTGGCAATGGTGGCCGTTATGGTCGGGATGGACTTTGCGCTTTTCCAGCACCGGTTCCGGGCTCGCCTGATTGCCAATGTCTGCATCGTGCTGGTGTTCGGGCTGGTCTACGTCGTATTTCTCAGGCGCCTGTAAATCATCTGCGCCGCAAGGGCCGATGTCTGATGCTCAGCCTCAATCCGCGAAAAAGTTCAGTTCCAGCAGCACGTTGTTGGGATCGGGCGTGAAGATCTGGCGCAGGTTGATCGCGCTGACCAGGTTCTCCTGGTATTCGGCGCCCATGGCGTCCAGCCGGCCTTTCACCTCGTCATAGCCGACGCACTTCAGGGCCACGTGATGCAGCGCGCCGGTGAGGGAGCCGGGCTCCACCTCCCGGTCATAGGTGCGGTAGCAATCGAGCGAATTGATGTGGATGATCGCCCGGTCCTCGGCGTCGAACATCCAGGTCGCGGTCTGGGGCGTCAGCGGCGGGGGCGCGTCCTTGCGCACCAGGCCGAGCAGCTTGCCGTAGAACTCCGCCGTCTCGTCCAGCCGGTCGGTGATGATGTTGACGTGATCGAGCGCTTCGACGTTCATGCCGTGCCGTCCTATCTCTCTGCCTCTCGCTTTGGGCCTTGCACACCTAGCGCAATATTGTATGCGACGCATACTAATTTCGCGTATGTGATTCCTTCACGAATGAGAGGAACTTCGATGGCCCAGAACCTTGAGCAGATTCTGCAGAATACCCCGAACATTGTCGAAAAGCTGCGGAATTCGCAGATCGGCGCCTATGTCTACCCGGTCGTCGCGCCGGAGTTTTCCAACTGGCGTTCCGAGCAGTGGGCCTGGCAGCACTCCGCCGTGCTGTTCGACCAGTCGCACCACATGTTCGATCTCTACATCAAGGGGCCGGACGCGCTGAAGCTCCTCAGCGACACCATGATCAACTCGCCGAAGGGCTGGGAAGTCAACAAGGCGAAGCAGTACGTGCCGACCACGCCTTATGGCCACGTGATCGGTGACGGCATCATCTTCTACCTCGCCGAGGAAGAGTTCGTTTACGTCGGCCGCGCGCCGGCCGCCAACTGGCTGATGTTCCAGGCCGAGAAGGGCAAGTACAACGTCGAGATCATCAACGATCCGCGTTCGCCCAGCCGCCCGATGGGCAAGCCGGTGAACCGCATCTCCTGGCGCTTCCAGATCCAGGGCCCGCGCGCGTGGGACGTGATCGAGAAGCTGAACGGCGCGCCGCTCGACAAGCTCAAGTTCTTCAACATGAGCACGATGAAGATCGGCAACAAGACCGTGCGCACCCTGCGCCACGGCATGGCCGGTTCGCCGGGCCTCGAAATCTGGGGCCCCTATGACGAGCAGGATTACATCCGCGACGAGATCCTCAAGGCGGGTGAAGAGTTCGGCCTGATCGCGGTCGGCAGCCGCGCCTATCCGTCGAACACGCTGGAATCCGGCTGGATCCCGAGCCCGCTGCCTCCGATCTACACCGGCGACGAGCTGAAGGATTACCGCGAGTGGCTGGGTGCCGACAGCTACGAAGCCACCGGCGCGATCGGCGGTTCGTTCGTCGGCCAGAAGATCGAGGATTACTACCTCAACCCGTGGGAACTGGGTTACGGCCCGTTCGTGAAGTTCGACCATGACTTCATCGGCGCCGACGCGCTGAAGAAGGTCGATCCGGCCGAGCAGCGCAAGAAGGTCACGCTCGAGTGGAATGCCGACGACATGAAGAAGATCGTCGGTTCGCTGTTCGACCCCGAGGGTGAGCAGTACAAGTTCTTCGACCTGCCGCTCGCGAACTACGCCAACAGCAACTACGACTCGGTCGTGGACGCTGACGGCAACGTCGTCGGCCTGTCGCTGTTCACCGGCTACTCGTACAACGAGAAGAAGGCGCTCAGCCTCGCCACCGTCGATCACGAGATCCCGCTCGGCACCGAGCTCCACGTCCTGTGGGGTGAAGAGCCGAACACGAAGAAGACCACTGTCGAGCCGCACAAGCAGCTCAAGGTGCGCGCGATCGCTTCGCCGGTGCCGTACAGCCAGATGTCGCGTGAAACCTACGCGCAGGGCTGGCGCACGTCGCGCAAGTGATTGGGCGCAAGTGATTGGGCATGACCGGGCGTAAAGCCCGGTCCCGTTCTCCAGACGGGGCCTCGCTCCCCCCATTTTGAGGCCTCGGATATGGATGGCCCATGGACCCAGCCGGGTTCATGGGCCATTTCCTTTGGAGGATCGCGGATAACGGGAGAGGGCGATGGCGAATTACGTGCTGGTCCATGGGGCCTGGGGCGGCGGGCAGGGCTACGATCGAACGGCGGAGGATTTGCGCGCCGCCGGGCATGACGTGCTCGTCGCCCGGCTCAGGGGGCTCGGCAGCCGTTCGGACGAATTGCATCCGGGCATCACCCTCACCGATCATATCGACGATGTCTGCGATCAGGTGGCGCAAGCCGGGATCGACCGCTTCATCCTCGCCGGCCATTCCTATGGAGGCATGGTAGTCACCGGAGTGGCCGCCCGGCTCGGCGGCCGGATCGATGCGATCGCCTATATCGACGCTTTCTTCCCCGGCGACGGCCAGTCGCTGTGGGATATCACCGGCGCTTTCGAGCATGCCTGGTATATCGACAGCCAGAAGTTCACCCCCGGCCTCGTCGCGCCGATCGGTTCGGTCGACTTCGAGCCCGTGCCCGGGATGGTCGGCCGCCATCCGCTGCTGACGCTGACCGAGGCGGTGCGCTATACCGGCGAGGAAGCGAAAATTCCGCGTCGCATCTATATCTTCGCCAATGACTGGCAGCCGACGCCGTTCGCCCGCTTCCACGATCAGCTGCGCGGCGATCCGGCTTGGGAATGCCACGAAAGCAAGGCCAGCCACTTCGTCATGGCCGATCAGCCGGAACAGCTGCTGGCAATCCTGCTCGGCCTCGCCGCATGATCCGCCGCGCGCTGGCGTTGGCCGCCGCCGCCGCGTCCTTCGCTCCATCGGCGGCTCTGGCCCAGCAACCGCCTGCCGACCTGACCACGATGCCGCCCGTGCCGGCCGATTATGCGCCGGGACGGACCGAATGGGGCGACCCCGATTTGCGGGCGACCTACACGCTCGACATGATCAACACCGGGCGCATTTCCTTTGCGCGGCCTGATGCGTTCGGCGATCGCTTCTGGCTGACCGAGGCGGAATTCGCCCAGCGCCTGGAAGCGGCGCAGCGGTCCGATGCCGCCTATTCCGAGGAAAGCTCGCGCGGAACCAGCGGTCTAGAAGCGTGGATGCGGGCGGAGCCCTTCGCCCGGCGCACCTCGATGCTGGTCAGCCCGGTCGATGGGAAGCTGCCCGCGCTGCGGCCCGAGGCGGAGGAGCTGCGCAAGGCCGGCCGGTCGAGCTGGGTCACCGAGGGCCGCACTTATGACTGGATCGACGATTTCGACACCTGGGACCGTTGCATCACGCGCGGCTTTCCCGCCTCGATGCTGCCGTTCCGCTACAACAACGGCATCCGCCTGTTCCAGGCGCCCGGCTATGTCGTGGTGCATTTCGAGATGCTGGGCGATCGGATCATCCCGCTTACCCGTGCCGATCACTGGCCGGCCGCACTCGAATCCTGGATGGGCAGCAGTCTCGGCCACTGGGAAGGCAATACCCTGGTGGTCGAAACCACCAATATAAAGACCGGCGACGGAACCACGCGCGATGTCTATCGCCGCGCCGCTTCGCCGCTCAACGTCGCCACCGGCGTGCAGTCCAACAACGCCATCCCGGTCAGCGACCAGGCCCGCGTGCTCGAACGGTTCACCCGCACGGGGCCGGGCGCGCTGGTCTATGAGCTGACCTATTCGGACCCGGCGGTATTCACCGCCCCGTGGACCGCGCGGATCACCTGGACGCGCGATGACGATTACCAGTTCTTCGAATACGCCTGCCACGAAGGCAACGTCTCCATCCGCAACCACATCAACGCCTCCCGTGCCGAGCGGCGGGAGGCGGCGGCGGGCAGTGGCGGGCGCCCGTGAAGCACAGCGCCGGCGTGCTGCTCCATCGCCGCACGCCGGCCTTGGAAGTGCTGCTGGTGCATCCCGGCGGGCCCTACTGGCAGCGCAAGGATCGCGGCGCCTGGCAGATTCCCAAGGGTGAGATCGAGCCCGGTGAGGACCCGGAAACGGCCGCCCGGCGCGAAACCGAAGAGGAGCTTGGCGTGGCCCTCGCCGGCGCACTGCGGCCCCTGGGCGATGTGCGCCAGGCCGGCGGCAAGTGGGTGACGGCGTTCACGCTTGAACAGGACCTCGATCCCGCCGCGATCCGCAGCAATATGTTCGAGATCGAATGGCCGCCGCGCAGCGGCACGCTGCAAAGCTTCCCCGAAGTATCCGCCGCGCGCTGGCTCGCTGTCGAGGAAGCCCGCCGGATCATGCTGCCAAGCCAATGCCCTTTCCTCTACCGTCTGGTCGCGCTGGTGGGCTGACGGCGCGGGCAAGCACCTTGCGCCGAGGCGTCCGCTCGCCTAGGGAGCGCGCGTCATCTGGGGAGTAGCCCGCCGTCCGCCTGGACGGTTCCCCGCGTCAACATGCTTGGCCGAGAGGCCATGGCGCGGGGAGGACGGATCGTTCCGTCCCGGCGAGACCAATGGCATCGCGCGACCGCCTGCCGGGCGGAGTGGCGCGGTGGCATTGCGTTCTCGTTCCGCCCGGCGCCGGAAACCCGATGGAAGCCTTTCTCACCTCCGCCCTGCTCGTCGCCGTCGCCGAGATCGGGGACAAGACCATGCTGCTGGCGATCGTGCTCGCCACGCGCTTTCGCAAGCCGCTGCCGATCGTGCTGGGCATCCTTTTCGCGACGCTGGCCAATCATGCGCTGGCGGCGTTCGCCGGAAAGTTCGTGGCCGATCTCGTGCAGGGCACGTGGTTCAACGTGGCCGTGGCGCTGTCGTTCATCGCCATGGGCCTGTGGACCCTGATTCCCGACAAGCTCGACGAAGACGAACGCCCTCGAAGCCATGGCGGCGCCTTCCTGACCACGCTGGTGGCGTTCTTCCTGGTGGAGATCGGCGACAAGACACAGATCGCCACTCTCGCGCTAGGCGCGCGGTTCGAGAACGTCGCTCTGGTGACGGCCGGCACCACGCTGGGCATGATGATCGCCAACGTGCCGGCGGTCCTGCTCGGCCATCAGCTGGTGAAGCGCATTTCGCTGACTACGGTGAACCGCATCGCCGCCGTGCTGTTCATGGGCGCCGGCCTGTGGATGCTGTGGGACGTGCTCGGCTGACGGCCTCAGTCCAGGCGTGAAAGGATGCGGATGAAATCGGGCCGGGCTCTATGGCCGTCGGCCAGCATCCTTTCGCGCAAGTCCTCCGGCAGATAGTCGAACAGCGCCGGACCGAAGCTCGGCCGTGCCTTCACCGCCGCGAACCAGCGTGCGAAATGGGTGCAATCCTCCCACATCGGCGAGAGACCGAGCATCTCCAGCCGGTTGGCATAAGGGGTGAGGCCGAGATCCGCGAGCGAATACGCCTCGCCCGCCAGCCACTCCCGCTCCGCCAGCGTCGCATTCATCGCGCGCACCATCCGCTGGAACGTGCCCAGGGCCTCGGCCACGTCGGGCGCGTCGAAGCCGTCGTGAATCCAGCGCCGCTTGCGCGCGCGCCAGGCCGGATGGGGATCGGCCGCGATATGCTCTTCCACCGCCTCCGGCCCGCGCGCCAGGATCGCGTGCCGGTGCGAGGTGACATAAGTGACCGGGCGCACCGCCGGGTGGATTTCCTCGTCCACCAGCTTGGTCCACAGCCGCATCCGCGCCTGGCCCAGCGGATCGAGCGGCCGCAGCGCGGGCCCGCCGAAGGCCTGATCGACATATTCGCAGATCACCGTGCTTTCGGTGAGGATCGCGCCGTTATGCACGAGCACCGGCACCGCGCCGCGCGGATTGATCGCCAGGAAGGCCGGATCGAACTGCTCGCCGGCCAGCAGGTCGATGTAATGCCCGGTCCATTCCACCCCCTTCTCGGCCAGCGCCAGCCGCACCTTGGCGGCGCAGACGGAAGAGCCATGGTGATAGAGTTCGAGCATTGCCGCCTGCGGCTAGCGCCAACCCACTTCGCGGGCAAACGCTTCCGCTTCGGCCTGCGGGCGGCGCAAGTCATCCGCCGCCATGCTTACGAGTTCATGGGCGAGGGTTTCTTTCATGCGCGTTTGCGCGATGTCAGCGCCGATTCAGCGCCGCTTCGCTTTCGGCCATGAGGCTGGCGATGATGTCGGCCACGGGCTCTTCCTTCGTCACCATGCCGACTGATTGCCCGGCCATCAGGCTGCCGTGCTCGATGTCGCCGTCGATCACCGCACGGCGCAGCGCGCCGGCCCAATAGCGTTCGATCTGGAGCTGCGCCTCGGCCATCTCTACGCTGCCCTGGTCGAGCAGGTTCGCGACTTCGCGCTGCTTGGTGTTGAACAGATCGCTGCCCTTGTTCTTCAGCGCGCGAACCGGGATCACCGGCAGGCGCGGATCGATCTGCACGCTGGCCACCGCATCGCGGGCGCCGGCGCGGAAGAACGCCTTCTTGAAATCGGGATGGGCGATGGATTCGGTCGCGCAGGCGAAGCGGGTGCCCAGTTGCACGCCGGCCGCGCCCATTTCCAGATAGCCGGCAATCGCTTCGCCCCGGCCGATCCCGCCGGCGACAAACACCAGATGCTCCTCGGCCAGCTCGGGCAGGATCTCCTGCGCCAGCACGCTGGTGGACACGGGGCCGATGTGCCCGCCGGCTTCCATCCCCTCGATCACCAGTGCGTCGCCGCCCGATCGCAGCAGCTTCTTGGCCAGCGCCAGCGTGGGGGCGAAGACGATCACTTTCGCGCCGAAGCCCTTGATCGCCTCCACGCTGCCCTTGGGCGGGATGCCGCCGGCCAGCACCACATGGCCGACGCCGTGCCGCCCGCAGACTTCGATCAGCTCGAAGAGCTGCGGGTGCATGGTGATCAGGTTCACGCCGAAGGGCTTTGTGGTGAGCGCCTTGGTGGCGGCGATTTCGGCATCGAGCAGATCCGGCGTCATCGCCCCGCAGGCGATCACGCCGAAGCCGCCGGCATTGCTGATCGCGGCCACCAGGTTGTGCTCGGAAACCCAGCTCATCGCTCCGCAGAGGATCGCATACTGGCTGCCGAAGAACTCGGCGCCCCGGTGCATCAGGGCCTCGGTCTTGGGATAGGCTGTCATGGCGGCTTTCAAGCGGAAACGGGCAAAAGTGCGCGCGCTTTAGGGGAGCGAGAGCGCAGCGGCAAGAAGGGGCGCGCGCAGCGGCGGGATGGCGGCGCGGCCCACCGCGTTCCGCCTTGACAGCGCCGGCGGTTTGGGATGAGCGTGGGCGGGCTGTTCAGCAAGGGGCACAGGAGATGCGGGGGGTTTTCATGATGGTTGCGGCGGGCGCCGCAGCATTGGCCGCCGTGCCGGTTTCGGCCGACGAATGGTCCGATCAGGTGCAGAGCCTGATAGAGGCCGCGGCGGAGACCTATCTCGAAAACGGCTATCACTATGGCGGCTATTCGCATGAAGGCTCGCTGAAGGATGGGGGGAGCGAACAGCTCACCATCCGCATCGGCGCCGGCATGGAAACCCAGCTCATCGGCGCCTGCGACACCGATTGCAGCGATTTCGACCTGACGCTCTACGATTCCTCGGGCAGGCAAGTGGCATCCGACCTCGAGCTGGACGATTTCCCGATCGTCTCGATCTCGCCGCGCAAGGATGGGGTCTATACGATCATGGTGCAGATGATCGATTGCGAAACCGATCCCTGCCGCTACGCGATCCAGCAATTCGTCAAATAGGCGCCGCCCCGGGGGTGGGTGTGTGTGCGATCGGCTGGCCGATCGCTGCTTTCGCGCGTTGGAGCGGCATGCCTTCGAGCGTGATCCGCCGCTTCGCCTACGATCCCTCTCGCCGTGCGCTCGACATCGAATTCGTCAGCGGACGGCGCTATCGCTACGCGGCCGTGCCCGCGCCGATCGTCGCCGCGTTTCGCAAGGCTGTTTCGAAAGGGCGCTTTTTCAACAGTCGGATCCGTGATCGCTTCGCTTTCGTCGAGCTGGAACCAGCGCCTGGCGATGGGGACGGTGCCTAGCCGGGCAGTATTTGCGCCGGGCGCTGGAACACCGCCGCGCCTGCGGCGTCATGCCAGCGAAGGAGCCTGCGATGCCTGTGGAAACCACCCATGCCGACCGCGAGCGCGAACTCGCGGCCCTGCTTGACCTGTTCGCCCGCCAGCCGGAGCGCGAATGGCCGGAGGAACGCCGCCGCGTGGCGGTGCTGCAACGGATGCTGGCGGCGGAGCAGGCGGCCGCCTGACTTCGCGCCCGGCGGGCGGTCGGCGCGCGCGATTACGGCCATTGCCAGCCCGGAGGACAGACCTTAAGGCGCGGCGCCATGGACGCGGCCCGTGACAAGCTGATGCTCGCCAAGGCGGAGACGCTGATCGAGGCGCTGCCTTATTTCCAGCGCTATGCCGGTTGCAGCTTCGTGGTGAAATACGGCGGCCACGCCATGGGCGATCCCGAAGCCGCGCGCGATTTCGCCGAAGACATCGTGCTGCTAAAGGCCGTGGGGATCAATCCGGTGGTGGTCCACGGCGGCGGCCCGCAGATCGGGGCCATGCTGAAGAAGCTGGGCGTCGAAAGCACGTTCGTGGACGGCCTGCGAGTGACCGACAAGGTGACCGCCGAAGTGGCCGAGATGGTCCTGTCGGGCGCGATCAACAAGGAACTGGTCGGCTGGATCGCGGGCGCGGGCGGCAAGGCCATCGGCATTTCCGGCAAGGACGGCGGGCTGATGGTGGCCAGCAAGGTCACGCGCACCACGCGCGATCCCGACAGCCAGATAGAGCAGGCGGTGGATCTCGGCTTTGTGGGGGAACCGCAGACGATCGACACTACCATCCTGGAAACCGCCAGCCGCGCGGGCATGATCCCGGTGGTGGCGCCGATCGCCGCCGGGGCCGATGGGCACACTTACAACATCAACGCCGATACGATGGCCGGGGCCATTGCCGGCGCGCTCGGCGCCAAGCGCCTGTTCCTGCTCACCGATGTCGCCGGCGTGCTCGACAAGGAAAGCCATCTGCTCACCGATCTCACCCCGGCGGACATCGCCCGCCTGAAGGCGGATGGCACGATCAGCGGCGGCATGATCCCCAAGCTGGAAACCTGCGTGAACGCGGTGGAAGCGGGTTGCGAGGCGGCGGTCGTGCTCGATGGCCGGGTGGGCCATGCCATGCTGCTGGAATTCTTCACCAGCCGCGGCGCCGGCACGCTGGTGCGCGCCGCCTGACAGGGGTGAGCGGCCGGCCGCTCGGCTGGACGCCTTCCAGCCACCGCCTGTCGATCACTCTCGCGCCCCGCCGCCCGGTTCACCTGACAGACAGGAATGTAGCACGAACGCGGATCAGCGCATCCGCGCCGGGCTGAGACGGATTTTCGATGTCGTTCATGGGGTTCTTGCCGCTTCGCGCGGCGGATTTGGCTATTGACCTGGGCACCGCCAACACGGTTGTCTATGTGCAGGGGCACGGCATCGTGCTGGCCGAACCCTCGGTCGTCACCATGGAAACCGTGAACGGCATCCGCAGCGTCCGCGCCGTGGGCGACGACGCCAAGCTGATGATGGGCAAGACGCCCGACAACGTCGAAACCATCCGCCCGCTGCGCTTCGGGGTCATCGCCGATCTCGAAATCGCCGAGCAGATGATCAAGCATTTCATGGCCAAGGCCAAGACTCAGGCCGGCATTCGACTGCGCGGCAGCCCGGAAGTCGTGATCTGCGTGCCTTCGGGTTCCACGGTGGTGGAACGGCGCGCGATCCGCGATGCCGCTTCCAACGCGGGCGCGCGCAAGGTCTCGCTGATCGACGAGCCGATGGCCGCGGCGATCGGCGCGGACCTGCCGGTCACCCGGCCGATCGGCTCCATGGTGGTGGATATCGGCGGCGGTTCGACCGAAGTCGGCGTGTTGTCGGTCGGCGGTTTGTCGGTGAGCCTTTCAGTGCGCATCGGCGGCGATCAGATGGACGATGCGATCGCCGCTTACGTGCGGCGTAACCACAACCTCGTCATCGGCGAAGCCACGGCCGAACGGGTCAAGTTCAATATCGGCGCCGCCATGCTCGCCGAAGGCACCGGGCGCGAGGCCAAAGTCCGCGGGCGCGACGTGGTGCGCGGCGTGCCGACCGAAAAGACCGTGAACGAGGCGGAAATCGTCGAGGCCTTGTCAGAGACGGTCAGCCAGATCGTCGAGGCGGTGCGCCGCGCGCTGGAGATCACCGCCCCCGAAATCGCCGCCGACATCATCGAAGGCGGCATCGTGCTGACCGGCGGCGGCTCGCTGCTGCCGGGGCTGGACACCGTGCTGATGCGGGAAACCGGCCTCCCGGTGGTCCGCGCCGACGATCCGCTCAATTGCGTCGCCCGCGGCGCCGGGCGCGCGCTGGACGAACTCGAATATCGCGGCGTGCTCTATCCGATTTAGGGGATGGCCGTCCTTGGCTGAAATATGCCGGCCTCAACACCTCTATTCGTCCTCAACGCCTATATTCGTCATTGCGAGCGTAGCGAAGCAATCCCGGGCGACAGTGCAATACGCTCTGGATTGCTTCGCTACGCTCGCAATGACGAGTTAGGGAAGGCGATGCGTATTATTCGCGCTATTCGCGCTCGCCGAACAGCGCCGTGCCCACGCGCACGTGGGTGGCGCCCAGCATGATCGCGGTTTCGAAGTCGCCGCTCATGCCCATGCTCCGCCCCTCAAGCCCATGATCGCGCGCCAGCTTGTCGAGCAGGGCGAAGAACGGGGCGGGCTCGATGCCCAGCGGGGGCACGCACATCAGGCCGGCAACGGGAAGCCGCGCCGCGCGCGCTTCGGCCAGCAGGGCCGGCAATTCGCTGATCGCGCAGCCGCCTTTCTGCTCTTCCGCGCCGATATTCACCTGCACGAAGCAGGGCACGCGGCGGCCCGCCTTGTCCATCGCCCTGGCCAGCGCCGAAACGAGGCTAGGCCGGTCGAGCGAATGGATCGCATCGAACAGCGCCACCGCTTCATCCGCCTTGTTCGATTGCAGCTGCCCGATCAGGTGCAGTTCCACCTGCGGATAGCGCTCGCGCAGCGCCGGCCACTTGGCCTGCGCTTCCTGCACCCGGTTCTCGCCGAACATGCGCTGCCCCGCCGCGATCAGCGGCGCGATGGCTTCGGCCGGGTGGGTCTTGCTCACCGCCACCAGAGTCACCTCGGCCCGCTCGCGCTCGGCGAGGCGGCACGCATGGGCGATCCGTTCCTCGATCGCCGCAAGCAGGGTGGCTGCGCTTTCCATCGCTGGCGCTATAGCGGGCCGATGCGCGCGCGCCAGACCTTGCCGAACCTGTGGCTGCTTTCCGACCGGCGCAACGATGGCGTGCTGGAACAAGCTCTCGCGCGCTTGCCGCGCGGCTCCGGCTTCGTCTTCCGCCACTATCATCTGGATGAGGCGGAAAGACGCGCGCGCTTTCGCCAGCTCGCCGCGATCGCGCGCCGGTTCGATCATTGCGTGATCCTTTCCAGCGATCGCTGGGACGATGCCGTCACCTGGGGAAGCGACGGCCTCTACGCCGCGCCGGCCACGCTCGCGGGCCTGCGTCCGCCCGGCCTGCTGTGGCTGGCCACCGCCCACGACGCCCGCGAAATCGCAGCGGCCCAGCGATCCGGCGCGGACGGCCTGTTCCTCTCCCCCGTGTTCCCCACCCGCTCGCATCCCGGCGCGAGGACCCTGGGCGTCGAAGGATTCCGGCGCCTGACCCTGGATAGCGACCTGCCGGTTATCGCGCTTGGCGGCATGAACGCCGACCGGGCCCGTGAACTCGACTGGCCCCGCTGGGCGGCGATCGACGGTCTTTCCTGAAGCGCGGAGAGGAATACCCCAATTCAACCTATCCCCTCCCAACTTTTCGTCATTCCCGCGAACGCGGGAACCCAGTCGGCTCTTATGGCGCAACATCGCCGTGGGTCCCCGCTTTCGCGGGGATGACGAAGAAGGGGGGCGATGCTCACCCAAAGACGAAAAGGGCGCAGCACCCGCAGCGAAGCCGCTTGCCCTTCCATTGCCTCACACCAAGACCCGAAGACAGCGCGCTACCTTGGCCGCTGGCACGACCTCGTCCGCGCCTCCGCGTCTCCGCGAGCGCCCAAAAGAACCGAGATTCTTGACGCCGAGTCCGCCGAAGAGGATGATGGCCCCCAAGCGGACGAAAAGGGAACAGGCATGGCTTCACGCGCGATAGCGAGGGCGCAAGGCGCCGATTGGCGCGCCGCGTTCCGGCGTTCGCTTACCCGCGCGGCGCAGCTTGCGGGGGCCGGCGTGCTCGCCGTGGCGCTGGTGTTCCTGGCCTTGTCCCTGGTGTCCTACACCCAGACGGACGCTTCCTTCTCCACGGCTGCCGGCGATCAGGTGGGCAACTGGATGGGGCGTGCCGGGGCCTATGCGGCCGATGGCGCGCTGTTCCTGTTCGGGCTGGTTTCGGTGTTGTTCCTGCCGATGCTCTATGCCTTCGCGCGCAAGCTGTGGCGCGATGCGGAGCAGGAGGAGACGCCGCATGGTCGCCGCTGGTGGGCCACCGTCGCGCTGCTGCTGCTCGGCATGGCGCTGCTGTCGACCGCGCTGACGCTGGTGACCGCGGGCTGGGGCGCTCTGCCTGCCTCGCCCGGCGGCCTTGCCGGCCTGATCGGCGCCGGCGCGATCCGCGCGCTGGCCGAACGGCTGCCCGAAGCGGGCCGGTTCTGGGCCATCGCCGCTGGCTGGCTGGCCTGCCTCGCCGGCGGATCGTTCCTTGCCGGCCGGGTCTTCGCGTTCGACTGGGCGCGTCTGATGACAGTGCCGGCGATCCTGCGCCGCGCGCCGCGCACGGCGGAGTCCGACGCCTTCGCCCCGCGCAAGGATCGCCGCGTCCAGCGGCCGGAACCTGTCGCGGAGAGCGAGGCGCCCGCCCGCAAGCCGCCCGAGATCGCCGACCCGACCCAGCCGCCCCGCCCGGCCAGGCTCGCCGCCAAGCCGCGCCAGACGGACCTGTTCGATGCCTGCCAGCTCCCCAGCCTGGACCTGCTGGCCGATGCGCCCAAGGACACCGCCCCCAAGCTCGACAAGCTGGCCCTGGAACGCAACGCCCGCCTGCTGGAGAACGTGCTCGACGATTTCAACGTGAAGGGGGAAATCACCGCCGTGCGCACCGGCCCGGTGGTGACGATGTACGAGTTGGAGCCCGCGCCCGGCATCAAGGCCAGCCGGGTGATCGGCCTGGCCGAAGACATCGCCCGGAACATGAGCGCGATCAGCGCCCGCGTCTCCTCGATCCCCGGCAAGACGGTCATGGGCATCGAACTGCCCAATGCCGATCGCCAGACCGTCAGCTTCAAGGAGCTTGCCGGGTGCGAGGCATTCCAGGCGCACGGCGGCAATCTGCCGATCATTCTCGGCAAGGATATCGCCGGGGAGCCGGTTGTGGCCGATCTCGCCGCCATGCCGCACCTGCTGGTCGCAGGCACCACCGGATCGGGCAAGTCGGTCGGCCTCAATGCGATCCTGCTTTCGCTGCTTTACCGCTTCACCCCGGCCGAATGCCGCCTGATCCTGATCGATCCCAAAGTGCTGGAGCTGAAGAGCTACGACGACATTCCGCACTTGCTCTCCCCGGTGGTCACCGAACCGCACAAGTCGGTCCGCGCGCTCAAGTGGGCGGTGGAGGAGATGGAGCGCCGCTATCGGATGATGAGCGATATCGGCGCGCGCAACATCAACGGCTTCAACGAACGGGTGAAGGCGGCGATCGCCAAGGGCAAGCCGCTCGGCCGCCGCATCCAGACCGGCTTCGATCCCGAAACCGGCGAGGAACTGGTGGAGGAAGAACAGCTCGATTACGCGGTCATGCCGCAGATCGTGCTGATCGTGGACGAGCTGGCCGATCTCATGGTCACCATCGGCAAGGAGATCGAGGTGCTGATCCAGCGGCTCAGCCAGAAGAGCCGCGCCGCCGGTATCCATCTCATCATGGCCACGCAGCGCCCTTCGGTCGATGTCATCACCGGCGTCATCAAGGCCAACCTGCCCACGCGGATCAGCTTCCACGTCACCAGCCGCATCGACAGCCGCACGATCCTGGGCGAGCAGGGGGCGGAGCAGCTGCTGGGCAAGGGCGACATGCTCTACAAGCCCAGCTCCGGCCCGCTGAAGCGCGTCCACGGCCCCTTCGTCAGCGACGAGGAAGTCGAACGCGTGGCCCAGCACTGGCGCGCGCAGGGAGAGCCGGAATATATCGATTCGGTCACCGAAGAGCCCGAGGACGGCGGCTTCCTGGGCTATGACGACGACCTCACGGCATCCGACAATCCGGAAGAACGCAAATACCGCCAGGCCTGCCAGATCGTGTTCGAGAACCAGAAGGCTTCCGGCTCCTGGCTCCAGCGCCAGATGGGCGTGGGCTACAACACCGCCGCGAAATGGATCGAGCGGATGGAGGAAGACGGCCTCGTCGGCCCCGCCAACCATGTCGGTCGCCGCGAAATCTATCGCGATCGCGACGGCAATCCGCTGTAAAAAGGCGTGCTCCCCTGCCGTGCGGGCGGGGGCTGGGGGAAGGCCGGTGACGCGGCGCGCCCTCGTGCGTCCAAGTTTCGCGGCCCCCTTCCCGCGCCTTGTCCGTTACACCCCGTAATGCGGGGCGTGCTCGATATCGTGCTGGAGATCATCGTGGCGATCGCGGGGGCGGTGTTCTTCGGCTCGCTCGCCGTCGCTGCCGGCGTGCTCCTGGTCGGATGCGCGGTGTTCGGCGGATGCTGGACCTGGCTCGGCTGGCGACGCCGCCGCGCGGGGCGCAAGCGGGACTGATCGGCGCGCTCTCGCGTTCGGGCCTGCGGCGCTCTATACGGTCCCGAAATAACAAGATCAGAGGATGCCCATGGCCAGTCGATACGAAGCCGAGGTCTATCACTGCATGGACCCGGTGCTGGAGCTTTACGAGCGCACCGAAAGCCCGCTGCACCGCGGCATCCTGCTCAATTACTGGCGGCACGTGCATCTCGAAGGCGCGGCGATGTTCGAGGAGATCACAGCGCCCGACATGATGGCCGAGGATCCGGTCTATCACATCACCTGGGGCGACAGCCCTTTCCAGGTCTCGGGCCGCCAGGGGGTGTTCGATTTCTATTCGAGCATCGGCGATATCGTGTTGTGGAATTCGGGCGACAAGATCGCCGTGGCCGACTGGGGCATCGCCGACGAGATGTGGTTCCACCAGATGTCCACCGGGGCGGAACTGCGCAAGATCGGGCACAAGGTGGAAAAGGATGACGGGCTCTACCTCGTCTCCAGCCGCCAGGCCTTCATCTGGCCCTATAACGAGAGGGCGCTGCTCACCGGCGAGCACCTCTATGAGGACAAGTCCACGCTCACGATCGAGGAAATCGATTCCGTTGACGCGATGACGCCCGAACGGGTGCGCGAGATACACCGCGAATGCCTGGCTGAAATGGAGGCCCGCATGGGGCCGCGCTATTGGGTCTATCGGGATTGAACCAAAAAAGGGGGGAGAGATGACGATGAAAACGACCGCTTGCCTGCTGGCGGGCGCCGCACTCGCGCTGTCGGCCGCGCCGGCGCAGGCAAAATGGGTCGCCAGCTGGACCGCAGCGCCCCATGCCCCGCTCGGCGGCGAGGGGCCGTTCGCCGCGGCGAGCTATGACAACGTCACCCTCAGCCAGATCCTGCGCCTCAGCGAAGGTGGCACCTCGTTGCGGGTGCGGCTCTCCAATCGCTACGGCCCCGGCCCGCTGGAAATCGGCGCCGCCCGCATCGTGCGGATCGACGATGCCGGCAAGGAAGTGCCCGGCACCAGCCGCACGCTCACCTTCGGCGGGGAACCCGGCGCGGTGATCCCGCGCGGCGCGCCGTTCGTCAGCGACGCGGTGAATCTCGACGTGCCCGATCTCGCCCGCCTGAAAGTGGAACTCTACCTGCCCCGGCCGACCGGCCCCTGCACCTGCCATCTCACCGGGCAGGACGAACTGGCGGTTTCCCCGCCCGGCAATTTCGTCGGCAAGCCGTTCGAGCCCGTTTCAAAGGTGCAGTTCCGCGCCTTCCTTTCTGGCATCGATGTCGATTCGCCCGACGCGCTCGGCACGATCGTCGCCTATGGCGATTCGATCACCGACGGCGTCGGTTCCACCCCCGGCGCCAATCGCCGCTGGCCGGATGTGCTGGCCGATCGCTTGCAAGCCGCGGGGCAGGAATGGGCCGTGGCCAATCAGGCCATCAGCGGCAACCGCGTGCTCAGCCCCGGCATGGGCGAAGCCGCGCTGGCCCGCTTCGATGAAGACGTGCTCAGCCTGCCGAACGTGAAATACATCATCGTGTTCGAAGGGGTGAACGACATCGGCAACCGCTTCGGCCCACAGCGTGCCGGGCCGGGCGGCGGCGGGGCCGGCGGGCTCGCGCTCGATCAGCCGGAAATCACCGTCGATCAGATGATCGCCGGCTTCAAGCAGATCGTCGCCCGTGCGCATGAGAAGGGCATCAAGGTCATCGCCAGCCCGATCGGGCCCTACAAGGGCGCCAGCTACTGGACGGAGGAAGGCGAAGCCGCGCGCCAGGCGATCAATGCCTGGATCGTGGGTTCCGGCACGTTCGACGGCGTGGTGCGGTTCGATACGGCCTTCGCCGATCCGGCCGATCCCCGGCAGATGCGCGAAGGCTATCACATGGGCGATCATCTCCACGGCAGCGATGCCGGGCTCAAGGCGGTCGGCGATTCGATCGACCTGGCCCTGTTCAAAGCCGATTGACCGTGGAATTTCCGCCGGCCTGCCCTGAAATCCCGGTGAGCGAGCTGGCGAGCGCACTGGCCTATTATCGCGATTGCCTGGGCTTCACGGTCGATTGGGCGGACGAAGACCTCGGCCTCGCCGGCTTATCGCAAGGGGAGAGCCGCCTGTTCATGGGCGCGGCACATTATCGCGCCCATCTCAAGACCGGCGGCCGCCCCCTGGCGCTATGGTTCAACATGTCGAACTGCGAGGAGGTGGACAGCCTTTACGCGCGTTGGCTGGCGGCGGGCGCGAAGCTCGATCGTCCGCCTGCGGCGAAGCCCCACAAGCTCTACGAATTCCTTGCCTTCGATCTCGACGGAAACCTGCTGCGCGTGTTCTACGATTTTGCCTGGGAGGAGCGGGAGGGATAGCTGCCTGCTTCCCTCAATCGCCGTGCTCCGCCAGCCAGCGCCGCGCGGCGCTGGCCTCGGCGCACATCGTGCCGGTCGCGCGGCAATGCGCTTCCAGCGCGTCGGCGCCCTTGCGCTGCTGATCGAGGAAATAGGGATCGCTCAGCACTTTCGGCGAAAAGACCGCCCGCGCTGTCGCTGCGGCGCGCGGAGCGGGGCGGGTCGGCGGCTCGCCTTCGCCCACGCCCGCCAGCATGATGCCCACTGGAAGAGCGACCGCCGCGCCCAGCAGCGCCGCGCAAACCAGCTTGCCAACCTCCTTCCGGGTCATGCTATCCCGCATTGGTCACCATCGGTTTCACTTGTAACGAATACCCCCAAGGAGACACTACCCATGCTGATCGGCTGCCCGCGCGAGATCAAGAACCAGGAATATCGCGTCGGGCTTACGCCCGAGAGTGCCAGGGAACTTCAACGGCACGGCCACGAAGTGTGGATCGAAACAGGCGCGGGCATCGGCATCGGCGCCAGCGACGCGGACTACCAGGCGGCCGGGGCGGGGATCGTCGATGAGCCGGGGCCGATCTTCGCCGAATGCGAGATGGTGGTGAAGGTCAAGGAACCGCAGCCGGAAGAGCGTGCGATGCTGCGCGAAGGCCAGATCCTCTACGCTTACCTCCACCTCGCGCCCGATCCACAGCAGACCGCCGATCTGGTGAAATCCGGCGTCACCGCCATCGCTTACGAGACGGTCACCGGCCCCGGCCTGAACGGCGTGACCATGCTGCCGCTGCTCAAGCCGATGAGCCAGGTCGCCGGCCGCATGAGCATCCAGGCCGGGGCCACCGCGCTGGAGAAGGCCCATGGCGGAAGAGGGATCCTGCTGGGCGGCGTGCCGGGCGTGATGCCGGGCCGGGTGGTGGTGATCGGCGGCGGGGTGGTCGGCTTCTACGCCGCGCAGATGGCGGTCGGCCTCGGCGCGGACGTGACCATCATGGACAATAACCCCGAACAGCTCGAACGGCTGGGCATCCATTTCGAAAGCCGCGCCAAGACGCGCTTCTCCAACCCGGAGAACCTGGCCGAGATGGTCTCCCAGGCGGACCTGGTGATCGGCGCCGTGCTCATTCCCGGCGCGGCCGCGCCCAAGCTCGTCACGCGCGACATGCTCGGCACGATGAACCCCGGCTCGGTGCTGGTGGACGTGGCGATCGACCAGGGCGGCTGCTTCGAAACCAGCCACCCCACCACGCACGACCATCCGACATTCGTGATGGACGGCATCGTGCATTATTGCGTCGCCAACATGCCCGGCGCCGTGGCGCGCACCAGCACGTATGCGCTCAACAACGTCACCCTGCCGCCCGCGCTCAAGATCGCCGACCTCGGCTGGAAGGAAGCCCTGCGCGCCGACCCGCATCTGGCGGCCGGCCTCAACGTCCATGCGGGCCGGGTGACTTATCCGGCGGTGGCGAAGGAGCTGGGCTATGAGTTGCTGCCGGTGGCGGAAGCCTTGGCTGCCTGAGCGGCCGTGTGAAAAATTGGCGCTCACGGAGGCGCGGAGGCGCGGAGGGGGGTAGCGCTTGGCGGCGATGCCGTTTTTCAAAGATGCCTCACGCAAAGACGCCAGGAGATTGCGCGACGAGTCAGAGTAGCGCGCCCTTTTCGTGTCTTCGTGTGAGGTGCCGGAATAACAAGCGGCTTCGCCGCCAAGCGCTACATCCTGACGCCTTTCGCGTGGGCCTGCCCCCTCGTTTCGTCATTCCCGCGTGCGCGGGAATGACGAAGGGGTGGATTGGGGCCGTTTTCTCTCTGCGCTTCCGCGCCTCCGCGAGCGCCATTCCGCCCCGCCAGGCTCAGTGCGCCTGGTCCCAGTTCCGGCCGGTGCCGATCTCGATCCCCAGCGGTACGTCCAGCTTGACGGACGGCAGCGCGGCTTCGGCCATGATTCGCTCGATCACCGGGCTCGCCGCGGCGACGTCGTTCTCGGGCAGTTCGAACACCAGTTCGTCGTGGACTTGCAGCAGCATCTTCACCTGAGGCAGGCCGGCCTCGGCCAGCGCCGCGGGCATCCGGGCCATGGCTCGCTTGATGATGTCGGCGCTGGTGCCCTGGATCGGCGCGTTGATCGCCGCCCGTTCGCTGCCAGACCGCTCGGCCGGATTGCGCGAGTTGATCCGCGGGAACCAGGTCTTGCGGCCGAACAGCGTCTCCGAATAACCGCGCTCGCGCACTTGCTCCAGCGTATGGACGATATAGCGCTGAATGCCGGGGAAGCGCTCGAAATAGCGGTCGATGATCGCCTGCGCCTCGTCCGCCTCGATCCCCAGCCGTCCGCCCAGGCCCCAGCGGCTGATGCCGTAGAGGATCGCGAAGTTGACCGTCTTGGCCCGCGCGCGGGTGTCGCGGTCCACCGTGCCGAACATCTCCAACGCGGTGCGGGCGTGGATGTCCTCCCCGGCGGCGAAAGCTTCTTTCAGCGGCGGTACGTCGGCCATGTGCGCGGCCAGGCGCAGCTCGATCTGCGAATAGTCGGCGGCCAGCAGCACGTGCCCGTCCTCGGCCACGAAGGCTTCGCGGATGCGGCGGCCGATCGCGGTGCGGATCGGGATGTTCTGCAGGTTGGGATCGGTCGAGCTGAGCCGCCCGGTCTGCGCCCCGACCAGCGAATAGCTGGTATGGACCCGGCCGGTGGCGGGATTGATCGCCGCCTGCAAGGCATCGGTATAAGTGCTCTTGAGCTTGGAGTGCAGCCGCCAGTCGAGCACCATCCGGGCCACCGGCGCGCCTTGATTGGCGAGGTTTTCCAGGATCGCCTGATCGGTCGAATACTGCCCGCTCTTGCCCTTGCGCCCGCCTTTGTAGCCCATCTTGTCGAACAGGATCTCGCCCAGCTGCTTGGGGCTGCCGATGGTGAACTGCTGCCCGCAGCAGTCCCAGATCTCCTGCTCGATCCGCGCGATCTCGCGCGAGAACTCTTCCGACAACGCGGCGAGCGCGCGGCGATCGACCTTGATCCCGTGCCGCTCCATCGCGGCGACTACCGGGATCAGCGGCCGGTCCACTCGTTCATAGACCCGCGTCCCCCCTTCAAGGGCAAGGCGCGGCTTGAGCAGCTTGTGCAGCCGCCAGGTCACGTCGGCGTCCTCGGCGGCATAGGGCGTCGCCTTGTCCAGCGGCGCTTCGCCGAAGGGGATCTGCTTCTGCCCGCTGCCGCAGACTTCCTTGAACGTCAGCGTGGTGTGACCGAGGTGGCGCAGCGCCAGCTCGTCCATCCCGTGCCCGCCGCCGATCCCTTCCTCCGATCGCCCGGCGTCGAGCGCGAAGCTGACGATCATCGTATCGTCCACCGGCGCCACGGCGATGCCGCCCACTTCCCGCGCGCGGGCGAGGATGTTGATGTCGTACTTGATGTTCTGGCCGACTTTCAGCACCGCATCGCTTTCCAGCAGCGGCTTCAGGGCGGAAAGCGCGGCGGCCTTGTCCACCTGCACGGGCCTTTCGGCGAACATGTCGCTGCCCCCGTGGCCCAGCGGCACGTAGCAGGCATCGTTCGGCCCCAGCGCCAGGCTGATCCCGGCGAGTTCGGCGCGCATCGCGTCGATGCTGCTGGTCTCGGTATCGATCGCCACCAGGCGAGCGGCGAAGGCGCGGGCGATCCAGTGTTCCAGCCGCTCCAGCGACTGCACGCATTCATACCCCGCGCGGTCCACCGCGGGCCATTCGGGCGGGGGCTGGCGATTGCCTTCCGGCGCCGAGGGCGCGCCGGCCCGCTCCGGCTTGGGCGGGTGGAGCTGGGTCGGCCGGTCGGGGCTGCCCTTGCCGTCGCCCAGCCGCTTGAGCAGGCTGGTGAAGCCATGCGTTTCGAGGAATTCCCTCAGCGGTTCCGGCGGCGTGGGCTGGAGCGCGAAGTCCTCCAGCGGGATCGGCAGCGGGAAATCTTCCTTGAGCTGCACGAGCTCGCGGCTGAGCAGCGCCATCTCGCGCCCTTCGATCAGCCGTTCGCGCAGCTTGCCCGGCTTCATCGCCGCCGCCGCGTCCAGCGCGGCTTGCAGGCTGCCATGATCCTGGATCAGCTTGCTGGCGGTCTTGGGGCCGATGCCGAAGATGCCGGGAATGTTGTCCACGCTGTCGCCCATCAGCGCCAGCACATCGCCGACCAGTTCCGGCGGCACGCCGAACTTCTCGACCACTTCGGGGATGTCGATCCGCTGGTTCTTCATCGTATCCAGCATGTCGATGCAGCCACCCTCGATCCCGTCATGCGGTTCGGCGCACCGGCCGACGAGCTGCATCAGGTCCTTGTCGCTGGAGACGATCGTCACGTCCCACCCGCGCCGGGTGGCCTCCCTGGCATAGGAGGCGATCAGGTCGTCCGCCTCCAGATCGTCCTCCTCGATGCATGGCAGGCTGAAGGCCCGCGTGGCATCGCGGATCAGCGGGAACTGGGGCACGAGATCGTCGGGCGGCGGCGGGCGGTTGGCCTTGTATTGATCGTAGAGCGCGTTCCTGAAGCTGGTCGAACCCTTGTCGAGGATCACCGCCAGGTGCGTCGGCCCTTCGGCCTTGCCGAGATCGTCGGCCAGCTTCCACAGCATGGTGGTATAGCCATAGACCGCCCCCACCGGCACGCCGTGCGGGTTGGTCAGCGGCGGAAGCCGGTGATAGGCGCGAAAGATATAAGCCGATCCGTCGACCAGATAGAGATGCTGCTTGTCGGGCATGGCAGGGTGCTAGCAGGGCCGGGCGGCCGGGTCAGCCGCTTTCGGCGTGCCGGGCGCAGGCCGGGCTCCCTTGGGTTGCGCTGCCACAAAGTTGCCATTATTCACAGCGGCGGAACTCGCCTCCTGCGGGTTCCACGCGTGCCTCTTGGGGGGTCCCGCAAGGCGCGCGTTCCTGATGTCGCTGTTTGAGGATTTAAAACATGCGCAAGATCGTTCTCGCCGCCGCCATCGCCGGCGCTGCCCTGTCGCTCGCCGCCTGCTCCGAGAAGACTGAAGACGCGACCAGCGAAGCCGCCGATTCGGCGATGGCTGACGCTCAGGCCAATCTGGATGCCGCCGGCGACGCCGTTGAATCCGCCGCCGCCGAAGCCAGCGATGCCGCCAGCGATGCGGCTTCCGATGTCGCCGCCGGGGCGAGCGACGTTGCCGCCGATGCGAGCGCCGCAGCGACCGACGCCGCTCGGTAAGCCAATCCGTTCAGGATTTCGGCAAAAGGGCGTGGCCGCGAGGCCGCGCCCTTTTCAGTTGGCGGCCACGGTGGTGGCCGATCCGCCGGCGGGATAGCGGGCGCTGGCCCACTGGCGGGCGGATTCGCCGTATCCGTCGTAAAGCTCGCGGGCGATCATGGCGATCCTGTCCTCGCGCTTGGCGCGGGCGCCCTGGCCGGTGACGTAGATCGCCATGGCCACGGGGTGGCCGTTCGGGCCGGTGACGATGCCCACGTCGCTGGACGTGTTGTTGAGCGAGCCGGTCTTGTGGGCGACGGTCACCTCGGCCGACAGCAGCGCCGGGATGCGCCGGGGGCCGGTGCGGCACTTCTCCATCGTCGAAATCAGCAGGTCGTGGCTCGCCGGGCTCAGCCATTTGCCCTGATACAGGCCGGCCAGCAGCCGCGCCATGTCGCGCGGGGTCACGCTGTCGCGGATGTCGACATGGCTGGAGGGATCGAATTCGCCATCGTCCCGCACCAGCGTGGCGATGTCGCGCGTCAGGTTATAGCTGGTGATGCCCGCCCGGCGGGCCCAGTCGTTGACCGCCGCTGGGCCGCCGACCACCTTGAGCAACCCGTCGGTCGCCGTGTTGGAGCTGCGCGTGAGCATCAGTTCCAGCAGTTCGGCGGCGGTGTGATAGGTGCCGGCCTTCACCGGCGCCACCGCGCTGGAAAACGGCTTGGAGCTGACGGGAACCATCAGCGGATATTCGCTGGTCAGCGAAAAGCGCCCCTGGTCCACGCCTTCCAGGAACGTGGCGGCGATGGCGATCTTGCTGGTGCTCGCCATCGGGAAGCGCTGGTCGCCCAGCACGGCGACTTCCTGCCCCGTGACCAGGTCGATTGCGGCGACCCCGATCCGGCCGCGCGAGCCTTCGGCGATCATGGCGATCCGCTGGGACAGCGCGTTGTCATAGCGCGCGGTGAAATCCTGCGGCGCGCGAAGGTCCGTCCCCAGCGCACTGTCGAACGCGGTTTCCAGAGTGTCGCTGCTGGCCTGTCCCGGCGCTACAGCGGCCAATGCCAGGGCGACGCTGGCGGCGATCCGATTAACGATCCCGAACTTCATGTCCCCCACGATACTCCTGGTAATGTTGTCAAAATCTTAACCACATCGGCTCGTGCCGCAAACCGTGCCGCGATGAAAGGGCGCGCCCGGGCGATCAGCCGTTGCCCGGGCGGGAACGAATCTTACGCCGGCTTGCGCAGGCGCAAGGCGAATTGATCCGTCTTGCCGCGGATCGAAGGATCGAACACGTTGGCGGTGCGCGGATCGTCGGGCCGGCGATAGAGGTCGCTTTCGCCGTCGAGCACGAAGCCGGCCGCGGTCAGCGCGTCGATTGCCGTCTGCCGGTCGATCCGGTGCAGCTTGTCGGTATCGCTCGTGCCGCTGCCGTCCCGGGCGCTGTGATCGACCACCAGCAGCGTGCCGCCGGGCTTGAGCGCGACATAGAGCGCGGCGATCGCTTTGGGGCCTGTCCCCGCAGGCACGGCGCCGATGTAGAGATCGTGCAGGTTCATCGCCGTGACGATGGTGTCCAGCGGCTCGGGGAAGGGCGGGGCGGCCACCGGCCCGCGCAGCGGCACCACCCGCGTATGGTTGCCCTGCTCATCGGCATAAGGCGCAACGGCTTCGTCCTGCTCGGTGGCGTATTCGGGGCGGAAAGCGATGAACTCGTCGGGCTGGAAGGCATAGACTTTGCCGTTGAAGCCCACCGCGGTCGCCAGCAGCCGTGTCATGTAGCCGCCGCCCATGATGTAATCGCCCACCTTCTCGCCCGGATCGATCTCCGCGAAGGCCAGCAGCTCGCCGGGTTTGCGGGCGGCGTCCTGTGCGCGATCGGCTTCGGGGCGGGCGATGTCGGCCACGGCGGTCTGATATTGCTTGGCTGAATAGGTGTGCGCCGCGGCATCGCTTTTCGCGGCTTCGTTGCTGCAACCGGCCAGCGCCAGCGCGGCGGTGCAGGCCAACAGGATCATGCGCATTGTCCGTCCCTCCCCATATTTTCCGTGGGGAAGCTATCACAACGCCTAACCAAGGCAACTCACAGCCCGAACGGATAAGTCTCCGGCAATCCGCTGCGCGGTTCCGGCGGGCCGAGTGGTTCCAGCGCCCGGGTTTCGTCGAACCACACGAAGGCGTCGAACTGTTCCGGCAGCACGCAGGTGCTGTAATGGCTCCAGCGCTCGGTCTCCGGGCGATAGATCACCCCGATGAAGCGTTCGAGCCGGGGCTCCGCCAGGCGGCGCCGCAGCGCCTCGTGGCGGCCGGGCGTCAGGTCCAGCAGGAAGCGCGCCACGCCGCTGTCATGGCATTGCCGTTCATAGCTGTCGGCCCGGCCGGGCAGCACGCGCTTGACCTTGCGCGGCGAATCCCAGTCGTCGGCGGCGGTCACCGTGCCCGTGTGGGTGCCGAAGCCGATCAGGGCCGCCTGCTCTCCCCAGCGCTCGCGCACGAGCTGGCCGATGTTGTGCTCGCCGCGCACCTGGCCCATCTCGGTCGCGCGGGCATCGCCGATGTGGCTGTTGTGCGCCCAGACCAGCGCCTTGGCCTCGGGCCCGCCATGCTCCAGCAAGTGCTCCAGCGTTTCGGCCATGTGGCTGTCGCGCAGGTTCCAGCTTTCCGCGCCGCCATAATACATCACGCGATAGTATTTCTCGGCCGAAGCGATCAGCCGGGCGTTCATCGCCGCGCCGAACATCCCGCCGTCCTCGCGCAGCGCCCGGTCCAGCAGCTCGCGGCATTCGGCCACCGCGGCTTCCTCGCATTCGGCGTAGCCACGCGTCAGCGCCGCGCGGCCGTAAGTCGCCGGGTCGGCCTGCCATGGCGTCAGGCATCCGTAACGCGCGCGCGCCACCCGCGCCGCCTCGGCATCGTGCTCGTCCAGATAGGCCAGCACCGCCTCGATCGAGCCCGCCATGTTGTAGATGTCGAGGCCATGGAATCCCACCATGCGCTCGGGCTCGCGGCCCTCGTTGATTGCGCGCAAGGCATGGATCAGGCGGTCGATCTCGGTGTTGCGCCACATCCAGGTGGGGAAGCGCTCGAACGGCGGGTGCCGGGTCGGCCGGAAGGGCTCCTGGCGGATGTAGCGGTCGATCGCCATGGCGTCCGGCCAGTCGGCCTCCACCGCCACGATGGTGAACCCGTGCCGCTCCACCAGGCGCCGGGTGATGGCGGCGCGGGCCTGGTAGAACTCGTGCGTGCCGTGGCTTGCCTCGCCCAGCAGCACGATGCGCCGATCCGCGAAACGCTCGAAGGGATCGGCGAAGGCGGGATCGTCTATCTCCGGCAGGGGCTCGGCGGCTTCGGCGATGCATTCGGCCAGCGTCAGCTCCCGCGCCGGGCGATGGTTGCTGGCGGCGCGCTCGCCGTCTTCCCACCGCCCTCCATTCCGCCCGAATGCCCCGATCAGCGGCACGAAGCGCACCGCGCCCAGGTCGGCCTCGCTCCATTCCTCCTCCCCGGTGCGCGTCACGCACAGCAGCGATTGCAGCGCTTCCCCGCCCACCGGCACCACTAGCCGCGCGCCGATCGCAAGCTGGCGCTTGAGCGGTTCGGGCACCTTGTCGCCCCCGGCGGCCACCACGATGGCGTCGAACGGCGCTTCCGCGGGCAGGCCGACGCTGCCGTCACCGGCGATCACGGTCACGTTGCCATAGCCGAGATCGGCCATCCGCCGCGCCGCTTCGGCGGCCAGCGCCGGATGCCGTTCGATCGCGAAGACCCGCCCCGCGATCCGCCCGATGACCGCCGCCGCGTAGCCGGAGCCCGCGCCGACCTCCAGCACGCACGCCCCCGGCTCGATGCCCGCCGCCTCGATCATCAGGGCGACGATATAGGGCTGCGAAATGGTCTGTGCCTCGCCGATCGGCAGCGGTCCGTCCTCATAGGCGAATTCCCGCATGGGCTCGGGCACGAAGCGCTCGCGCGGCACCTCGCCCATGGCGGCGAGTACATGGGGATCGCCGATGCCGCGCGCCTTCAACTGGCGTTCGACCATCTCATGACGGAGTTCGGAGGGGTCGGTCATCGGCGCCTTCCCTGCAAGCCGGCGCGGCAGCGTCAGGCGGTGGCGAGCGCCTTTTCGATGTCGGCGGTCGGCGAATTGATCAGGTCCTTGGCCAGCTCGCCGACGATGTGGCGCTGCAGCTCCTTGTGGCAATGGCGGCGGATCTGGCCCAGGGTTTTCGGATCAGCCGCCAGCACCAGAGGGCCCAGGCGGCCTTTCAGCGCCTTGTCGTTGAGCCATTCGGCCACCGCCGCGCCGTGCGCCAGCTCGTCGATGTCGGTACTGCCGTTGCGCTGCCCGGCCGGGTCCTGATGGCGCGCGCCGGCGGCGAAGTTGGTCAGCTCCAGGTCCAGTTCGCCCAGCCGCTCCAGCTTGGGATCGAACGCCTCGCCGACATTGCGCATCAGCACGAAGCGCTCTCCATTCGCCAGCGCCACAAGCGCCCGAGGGGGTACTTTCATGGGTTCTCTCCTTGAAGGAGAAAACGAAGCGCGGCGGTTATGGTTGCATCGCCGTGCGCCGGCCACGGCGACACAAAAAGGGCCGGAGGATCGCTCCCCCGGCCCCGCTTGTCGACTTGATGTGGCGGCTTAGAAGCCCATGCCGCCCATGTCCGGCATCGCCGGAGCGGCCGGCTTGTCTTCCGGCAGCTCGCTCACCGCCGCTTCGGTGGTGATCAGCAGGCCGGCGACCGAGGCCGCATCCTGCAGCGCGGTGCGGACGACCTTGGTCGGGTCGATCACGCCGGCACCGACCAGGTTCTCGTACGTGTCGGTCGCGGCGTTGAAGCCGAAGGTTTCGTCGCTCTGGTCCAGCAGCTTGCCGACGACCACCGCGCCGTCATGGCCGGCGTTTTCGGCAATCTGCCGGATCGGCGCCTGAAGCGCGCGGCGCACGATGCTGATGCCGCGCGTCTGGTCGTCGTTCACGCCGGTCAGGCCTTCGAGGACCTTGGTGGCATAGAGCAGCGCGGTACCGCCGCCGGGGACGATGCCTTCCTCAACCGCGGCGCGGGTGGCGTGCAGCGCGTCGTCGACGCGATCCTTGCGCTCCTTCACCTCGACCTCGGACGCGCCGCCGACCTTGATCACCGCCACGCCGCCGGCCAGCTTGGCCAGCCGCTCCTGCAGCTTCTCGCGGTCATAGTCGCTGGTCGTGGTCTCGATCTGGGCGCGGATCTGCTCGACCCGGGCCTTGATGTCCTCGGCATTGCCGGCGCCGTCCACGATCGTGGTGTTGTCCTTGTCGATCGTCACCCGCTTGGCTTCGCCAAGCATGCTGACGGTTACGTTCTCGAGCTTGATGCCGAGATCCTCGGAGATCATTTCGCCGCTGGTCAGGATCGCGATGTCCTGCAGCATGGCCTTGCGGCGATCGCCGAAGCCCGGGGCCTTGACTGCCGCGACCTTGAGCCCGCCGCGCAGCTTGTTGACCACCAGGGTGGCCAGCGCTTCGCCTTCGATATCCTCGGCGATGATCAGCAGCGGACGGCCGCTCTGCACCACGGCTTCGAGGATCGGCAGCATCGACTGGAGGTTCGACAGCTTCTTCTCGTGGATCAGGATATAGGGATTATCCAGTTCCACGATCATCTTCTCGGCATTGGTCACGAAGTAGGGCGAGAGATAGCCGCGGTCGAACTGCATGCCTTCCACCACGTCGAGCTCGAATTCGAGGCCCTTGGCTTCCTCGACGGTGATGACGCCTTCCTTGCCGACCTTCTCCATCGCCTGGGCGATCTGTTCGCCCACCACGGTGTCGCCGTTGGCCGAGATGATGCCGACCTGGGCGATCTCGTTGGAGCCGGCGACCGGCTTCGAACGCTTCTGGAGATCCTCGACCACCTTGCCCACGGCGAGGTCGATGCCGCGCTTCAGGTCCATCGGGTTGATGTCGGCGGCGACGGACTTCATGCCTTCGCGCACGATGGCCTGGGCCAGCACGGTGGCGGTGGTGGTGCCGTCACCGGCAAGATCGTTGGTCTTGCTGGCCACTTCGCGCAGCATCTGCGCGCCCATGTTCTCGAACTTGTCCTTGAGTTCGATCTCCTTGGCGACGGTGACGCCGTCCTTGGTGATGCGCGGCGCGCCGAAGCTCTTGTCGATCACCACGTTGCGGCCCTTGGGACCGAGCGTGACCTTCACCGCGTTGGCGAGCGTGTCGACGCCCTTGAGGATGCGTTCGCGCGCGTCGCGCGAAAATTTCACGTCCTTGGCAGCCATTTTCCTGGTTCCTCTTTACGAATGGGTTGGATGGGAAAGCGTCGGGGCGGCTGGATCAGCCGATGATCCCCATGATGTCGCTTTCCTTCATGATCAGCAGGTCTTCGCCATCGAGCTTGACTTCGGTGCCCGACCATTTGCCGAACAGCACCCGGTCGCCCGGCTTGACATCGAGCGGGGTGACCTTGCCGTCTTCGGAACGCGCGCCGGAACCCACGGCGACGATCTCGCCCTCGCTCGGCTTTTCCTTGGCGCTGTCGGGGATGATGATGCCACCGGCCGTCTTCTCTTCGGCCTCGAGGCGGCGGACCAGTACGCGGTCGTGTAGCGGACGGAATGCCATGACTATGACCTCTTCCAGAGTTGGGGATCTTTGGCACTCTCCACCTGAGAGTGCCAGCGGCGGGCATATGGTTCGCGGCAGAGGGCTCGTCAACCGCGTGGCGGCAAGAAAATCGCCCTATGCCGGCAGCAAGCGCAGGCGGGCCCGGCGATTCCAGCGCTGGAGCATCAGCAGGGCGACCACGACCAGGCCGACCGCCAGCCCGATCCAGACGCCGAGCCCCTTGAGCGGGGTGAAGAAGCCCAGGCCCACCGCCGTGCCCAGGCCCGGCAGCCAATAGCCGAACAGCGCATAGGCCATCGGCACGCGCGTGTCCTGCAGCCCGCGCAGCGCGCCCGCCGTCACCGCCTGCAGGCCGTCGAACAGCTGGAACGCCGCGGCCACCACCATGAATTGCACCGCGAAGCCGATCAGGTGGGCGTTGCGCACCGCCTCTGTATCGACATAGAGGCCCAGCACCAGCTTGGGCGCGAACAGCATCACGGATGCGGTCACCGCCATGAAGCCGGTGCCGGCCACGATCGCCACCCACCCGGCCCGGCCGATCGCGGCGCTATCGCCCGCGCCATAGTGATAGCCCACGCGGATCGTCGCCGCCTGGCCCACGCCGAACGGCACCTGGAACGCCAGCGAGGCGACTTGCAGCGCGATCGCGTGCCCGGCCAGTTCGGAGGCGCCGATCAGCCCCATCAGGAACGCGGCCCCGCTGAACAGCCCGGCTTCCGCCAGGATCGTCAGCGCCACCGGCGTCCCTGTGCGCACCAGTTCACCCAGCCGCTGCCATTCGGAGCGCCACCAGTTGCCGAACAGGCGATAGCGGCGCAGCCGCCGGTCGAGCCGGATCGCCACCACATAAGCGGCGAACGAGAACATCGCCGTGATCACGCTGGCCAGCGCCGATCCCTCCAGGCCCAGCGCCGGCGCGCCGAGATGGCCGAACACGAAGGCATAGTTCGCGAGCGCGCTGACGCCGATCGCCAGCGCGGTGATCATGGTGGCGAAGAGCGGCCGGCCCAGGGCCGAAACGGTGCTACGCAGCACATTGGCGAAGATCATCGGCACCATGGCCCACATGATCACCCGCAGGAAACGCCCCGCCATTTCGGCAATGCGATGCTCCTGCCCGGCCAGCAGCATGATCTCATGCCCGAACAGGCAGATCGCCATGCCGCCCAGGCCCAGGGCGAAGCCCAGCCACAGCGCCATGCGCGTGCTGCGCCTCACCTCGCGCACGGTGTGGCGTCGGCGGCCGAGCTCGGCGGCGATCAGCGCGGCGACCATTCCGGTCATCCCGGAAAAGCACCACATCATCAGCCCGAACAGCGAGATCGACAGGCTGGACGCGGCCAGCGCCTCTTCGCCCAGTCGGGCGACGAAGATCACGTCCATCGCATAGACCAGCATCTGCAGCAGGTTCGCGGCCGCCAGCGGCCCCGCGATGCGCAGGGTGGCGGCCATTTCTCCGCGCCAGGTGGAAGGCGATTCGTCGAACATGAAGCCGGGTCGGATACGCCGGAGCGCGGCGGGCCGAAAGCGGGCCGGCAGCGCGGCGGAGAATTGGCTCGCGCCAGCGGCTTGCGTGCCACAGGGGCCTTCCGCTTGCGGATTTCCGAAGATAAGGGGCTCCGCGACCCATTCTTGAAGGATATCCCTCCGTGAAGTTCGCTGCGACGTCCGCCACCGCGCTTGCTCTGGTTTTCGCCCTGTCCGCCTGCGGCGGCAGTCGCGAGGAGACGACCCCGGTTCCCACGGGAACCCCTGCCGCGGCCGATACCCTGCCACTGCCGGGCGATACGGCCGCCCCCGCCGAGGAGGCCCCTGCGCCCGAAGCCACGCCCAGCGCGGCCGCCAGCGCCAGCGGTGCTCCGGCGCCGGCCCCCACGCCCAGCGCATCGGCCTCCGCTTCCGCCACCACGTCTGCCGCCGCGACCGAGCCGGCGGCCTTCGCCCAGTGCAAAGCCTGCCATGCGGTGGAGCCGGGCAAGAACGGCATCGGCCCGTCGCTGGCCGGAATCTGGGGAGAGAAGGCGGCCACCGTGCCCGGCTTCGACTTCAGCGATCCGATGAAGAATTCGGGCCTGACCTGGAACCAGGCCACGCTCGACCGCTTCCTGACCGATCCGCGCGGCGTGGTGCCGGGCACCAAGATGGCCTTCGGCGGGGTCAAGGACGCAGCCAAACGCCAGGCGATCATCGACTACATCAAGGAATTGTGAGCCGGCGGCCCCGGGCGCGTTTCAGCCGAAGGGGCGCCACGCCGCCGCGAACAGTTCGGCCGCGTTCTCGGCCTCGACGATCCGCCAGTGGCCCATCACGATGCGTCGCGGTGCCCAGTCACGCACCTGCGCGATCAGTTCATGCACCGTGGCTTTGTCGCGGATCGCGAAGCGGTGATAGAAGACGACTTTCGGCGCGCCATAGCAGCCCATCAGCCGGAAGAACGCCTTCTCCCCGCGATTATGTTCCGGTTGGTAATTGTAGAGCAGGTCCGCGGTGACCAGCGTGCGGCTGGCGCGGTGGAACAGCACGGTTTCGCGCACCGCGTGACGGTCGAGGATGAAGGACTCGATGCCGCCGGGCAGGGCGGGCGGGCTGGCGCGGGTCATCGTCTCGGCGTGCGGGATAGGGCCGATCTTGGCCTCCAGCCCTTCAGGCACGAAGACCCGGGCCGCCGGGAAGGCCTCGACCGCGGCGCGCAGGAACCGGTGATGATAGAGGTTCGGGGCGACGATCGCGGCGACCGGCCCGATTGCGGCAAGCGCCTGCCTGTCTTCCGGCTCCAGCGCCACGGGCGAATAGAGGACCAGGCCTTCCGCGCCGCGAATCACGCTCATCCGCACGCTTCCGCGAAAGAGCAGCGTGTCGAAGTGCCCGTTCACGCCCCACAGGCCATCGGCGATCGGATCGAGAGGCATGGCGGCCGCCTATTAGCCAGGGGGTGGCGGGAGGAAAAGCGCGGTGCGATGCGAAAAGGGCGGCGCCTCGCGGCACCGCCCTTTCCTTGATCCGCAAAAGCGAAAGCAGGGCTTACTTCAGCTCGACGGTGCCGCCGGCTGCTTCGATCTTGCCCTTGATGTCTTCGGCTTCGGTCTTGTTCACGCCTTCCTTGATCGGCTTCGGCGCGCTTTCGACCAGGGTCTTGGCTTCGGTCAGGCCCAGGCCGGTGATGGCGCGGACTTCCTTGATCACCTGGATCTTCTTGCCGCCGTCTCCGGTCAGGATGACGTCGAACTCGGTCTTCTCTTCGGCGGCTTCGGCGGCACCGGCACCACCGGCCGGGGCGGCCACGGCAACGGCGGCGGCGGCGGAAACGCCCCACGCTTCTTCCAGCGCCTTGGCGAGTTCGGCAGCTTCCATGACGGTCAGCTGCGACAGGTCTTCAACGAGCTTGGCGATATCGGCCATGTCTAGTTACTCCTAAGAATGATGGACCGACCCTTCGGCAAAGCGCGGGGCCGGGAATTCGAGAATGGAAAAACCGCTTACGCCGCTTCTTTGGCACCATAGGCGCCGAAGACGCGGGCGAGCTTGGCCGCCGGGGCGTTGACCAGCTGCGCCACCTTGGTGGCGGGCGCGTTGACCAGGCCGACGATCGTGCCGCGCAGCTCGTCGAGGCTGGGCATCGAGGCGAGCGCCTTGATCCCTGCCGCATCCAGCTGCGTGCTGCCCATCGCGCCGCCGACGATCTCGAGCTTGTCGTTCGTCTTGGCGAAGTCCACCGCGGCCTTGGCGGCGGCGACCGGATCGGTCGACCATGCCAGGGCAGTCGGGCCGGTGAGGAGATCCTCGAGGCCTTCGTACTGGGTGTCCTTCAGGGCGAGCTTGGCGAGGCGGTTCTTCGCAACCTTGTAGGACGCACCCGCATCGCGCATCTTCGAGCGCAGGTCGGTGGATTGAGACACCGACAGGCCGAGGTTGCGGGTGATGACCACCACGCCGACCTCGTTGAAGACCGCGTTGAGAGCTGCGACCGATTCGGCTTTCTGCGAACGATCCATGCCGTACTCCTTCACAATGGCCGCGCGCGTATTGGTGCGCGAAGCCGGCTACGTTGCCGCGCCGCCGAAGCGGCACGGGCGAGTCCGTGACAAGGGAAGGAGGCGCGCCGAAACGCATATGAGGCGACGTATCCTCGGATTCGCGAGGGGCGCCGCCTGAAATCTCTTTTCCCCGTCTAGGCTGGAAATTAAGCGCCGGCAGACCCGGCGCACCAACTGTCTCGGACGGATGATCCACCGGGCTTGTGGCTCGGCGATCGGGGCGGGCCATTGGCGAAATGGCCGGCTTCTGTCAAGGGTCGCGCCGATGCCCGTGCTCTGCCGCGCCCTCTTCACAGTGGTGGCCGTTTCGCTTGCCGCCGCCTTGTCCGGCTGTGCCAGCCACCCTGTCCTGCCCCCGCCGCCACTTCCGGCCGTGCGCGAGCTGGCGGTGCAGGTCGATCCCGAAACCGGGGTCCACAGCCTGGAGCTGTCGGTGCTGACCTATAACGTGGCGGGGCTGCCGTTTCCCGCCCGAAGCGGCACGGGCAAGGCGATGGAGCGTATCGCGCGGGCCTGGCCGGGCGAGTTTCCCGGTGGCCCGCCCGATGTGCTGCTGTTGCAGGAAGCCTTCGTGCCCAGCGCCACGCGGCTGGCCGGCCGCCTCGGCTATCACAACGTGGTGCGCGGCCCGAAGCGGCTCGACAAACCCGAGCCCCGTCCGGAGCGGGCCACGCGCGAGTTCCGCCGCCAACGCCGGCTTACCAAGGGGGAACGGCTGTTCGTCGTGGCCGGGTCGGGGCTGGTCGCGGCGACCGATCTGGCGGTGGTCCGCACGTTCAGCCAGCCGTTCGGCCGCCAATCCTGCGCGGGTTACGATTGCCTGGCCAACAAGGGCGTGATGCTGATCGAGATCACCATCCCGGGGATGCCCGAACCGCTATTCGTGCTCAATACGCATCTCAACAGCCGCCGGGCCTCCGGCGTCGCCGACGAGCGGTCGTTCTATGCCTACCGGCGGCAGGTCGTGGAGATAAGGGAACTGCTCGACCGCGAATGGGCCGGGCGCGGCCCGCTGGTGTGGGCCGGCGATCTCAATGCGCGCGGCAATCTCGATCGTTTCTCGTTCCAGGAGGAACGCCTGCCGGGCGAACTGGCCCACCGCTATTGCGCCGACAACCCGCGCCATTGCGCGGTGCGGATGTCGTGGGACGACGATGAACCCTGGTTGGACACGCAGGACCTGCAAGGCTTCCTCGACGGCGAATGGGTGTGGATCAAGCCGGTGGCCATCGCGGCCCGGTTCGATCAGCCGGTGGATGGCAGGATGCTGTCGGACCATGACGCGCTGGAGGTTCGCTGGCGGCTGAGCTGGCGGCCGCGCACGGAATTCTCGCCGCCCGCCGAAGAGGGGGCCGTTCCTCCCGGATGACGGTGCGCGGCCTTGCAGGGCCGGACATGGGATGCCGCATGGTTTGACAGCGGCCCACCCCCTCCCTATATCGCGCCCATCGCTCGACCGCTTCGAGCAAGGCGGGCCCATGTGCGGGGGCTCTACCTCGGAAGGAAGCGGCGGGTTTTCCGCTCGATGCGTCACCAATGCTGCGGCTCCGGTCCCGGGAAGGGAAGCGGTGTGCCTGCGGCATTTTCGGCGTCTCGGGCGGGGCCGAACCGCACGCGGCAAGAATTCCGGCCGGGGTCCGCATCCCGGCGTGGCAAAAACGAAGAGGCATCTCTCTCCATGGCGAACAAGGCGATTGCTCCGGCCCGGTCGAGCAAGAAGAAGCGCATCCGCAAGATCTTCGGCGACATCCACGAAGTGGTGCAGATGCCGAACCTGATCGAGGTTCAGCGCGAAAGCTACGAGCAGTTCCTGCGCTCCGACAAGGCCACCGGCTATGTCTCCGGCCTGGAGAAGACGCTGCGGTCCGTGTTCCCGATCCGCGATTTCGCCGGCACGGCCGAGCTGGATTTCGTGCATTACGAGCTGGAAGATCCGAAGTACGACACCGTCGAATGCCGCCAGCGCGGCATCACTTATGCGGCGCCGATGAAGGTCACCCTGCGGCTGATCGTGTTCGAAGTCGATCAGGAGACCGAGACCCGCTCCGTCCTCGATATCAAGGAGCAGGACGTCTACATGGGCGACATGCCGCTCATGACCGAGAACGGCACTTTCATCATCAACGGCACCGAGCGCGTGATCGTGTCGCAGATGCACCGTTCGCCCGGCGTGCTGTTCGATCACGACCGCGGCAAGACCCACTCTTCGGGCAAGTTCCTGTTTGCCGCCCGGGTGATCCCCTATCGCGGTTCGTGGCTCGATTTCGAATTCGACGCCAAGGACATCGTCAACGTCCGAATCGACCGCAAGCGCAAGCTGCCGGTCACGGCGCTGCTTTATGCCCTGGGCCTCGATAGTGAGCAGATCCTCGCCTATTTCTACGAAACCGTCACCTGGAAGCGGGCCCGCGACGGCTGGCAGGTTCCCTTCGTGGCCGAGCAGTGGCGCAACGCCAAGCCGGCCTTCGCGCTGGTCAATGCCGAAACCGGCGAGGAAGTGTTCCCCGCCGGCCAGAAAGTCTCGCCCCGCGCCGCCAACAAGGCGGAGAAGGACGGCCTGAAGACGCTGCTGATCCCCTCGGAGGAAGTGTTCGGCCGCTTCTCCGCGCGCGACCTGATCGACGAGAGCACCGGCCGCATCTACATCGAGGCGGGCGAGGAAGTGTCGCCCGACAATCTCGAGAAGCTCGACGCCGCCGGCATCGATCAGCTCGACCTGCTCGACATTGACTACGTCAACACCGGCCCGTGGATCCGCAACACCATGGCGGCCGACAAGGCCGAGAACCGCGACGAGGGCCTGGAGGCGATCTACAAGGTCATGCGCCCGGGCGAGCCGCCGACCAAGGAAACCGCCGAAGCGCTGTTCGAAGGCCTGTTCTTCGATGCCGAGCGCTATGATCTCAGCGCCGTCGGCCGGGTGAAGCTCAACATGCGCCTGGGCCTCGATGCCGAGGACACCGTGACCACGCTGCGCAAGGAAGACATCCTCGCGGTGGTCAAGGAGCTGGTGAGCCTCAAGGACGGCAAGGGCGAGGTCGACGATATCGACAACCTCGGCAACCGCCGCGTCCGCTCGGTGGGCGAGCTGCTGGAGAACCAGTACCGCGTCGGCCTGCTGCGCATGGAACGCGCGGTGAAGGAGCGCATGTCGAGCGTGGACGTGTCCACCGTCATGCCGAACGACCTGATCAACGCCAAGCCTGCGGTCGCCGCCGTGCGCGAGTTCTTCGGTTCCTCGCAGCTTTCGCAGTTCATGGACCAGACCAACCCGCTGTCGGAAGTGACGCACAAGCGCCGCGTCTCGGCGCTCGGGCCGGGCGGCCTGACCCGCGAACGCGCGGGCTTCGAAGTGCGCGACGTGCATCCCACGCACTATGGCCGCATCTGCCCGATCGAAACGCCGGAAGGCCCGAACATCGGCCTGATCAACTCGCTGTCGACCTTCGCCCGCGTCAACAAGTACGGCTTCATCGAGACGCCGTACCGCACGGTGAGCGACGGCAAGGTCACCAGTGAGGTGACTTACCTCTCGGCGATGGAGGAGCAGAAGCACACCGTCGCCCAGGCCTCGGCCGACACCGATGAGGGCGGCCAGTTCACCGAGGACCTGGTCTCCGCGCGGCAGAACGGCGAGTTCGTCATGGCGCCGAGCGAGACGATCACGCTGATGGACGTGAGCCCGAAGCAGCTCGTTTCCGTCGCCGCCTCGCTGATCCCGTTCCTGGAGAACGACGACGCCAACCGCGCGCTGATGGGCTCGAACATGCAGCGCCAGGCGGTGCCGCTGGTCAAGGCCGAGGCGCCGTTCGTCGGCACCGGCATGGAAGAAACCGTGGCGCGCGATTCCGGCGCCGCCATCGGCGCGACTCGCGCGGGCGTGGTGGACCAGGTGGACGCCACCCGCATCGTCATCCGCGCCTCGGGCGAAGTCGATGCCGGCAACCCCGGCGTGGACATCTACAACCTGCAGAAGTTCCAGCGTTCGAACCAGAGCACCTGCATCAACCAGCGCCCGCTGGTGAAAGTGGGCGACGTGGTCGAGGCGGGGGACATCATCGCCGACGGCCCTTCGACCGACCTGGGTGAGCTGGCGCTGGGCCGCAACAGCCTCGTCGCGTTCATGCCGTGGAACGGCTACAACTACGAGGACTCGATCCTGATCTCCGAGCGGATCGTGAAGGATGACGTGTTCACCTCGATCCATATCGAGGAGTTCGAGGTCATGGCCCGCGACACCAAGCTCGGGCCGGAAGACATCACCCGCGACATTCCCAACGTGGGCGAGGAAGCGCTGCGCAACCTCGACGAGGCGGGCATCGTCTATATCGGCGCCGAAGTGCACCCGGGCGATATCCTGGTCGGCAAGATCACGCCCAAGGGCGAAAGCCCGATGACGCCGGAAGAAAAGCTCCTCCGCGCCATCTTCGGCGAGAAGGCCAGCGACGTGCGCGACACCTCGCTGCGTCTGCCGCCGGGCGTTTCCGGCACGATCGTCGAGGTGCGGGTGTTCAACCGCCACGGCATCGAGATCGACGACCGTACGCGCGCGATCCAGAACGAGGAGATCGAACGCCTCAAGAAGGACAGCGAGGACGAACGCAACATCCTCAACCGCGCGACTTACAACCGCCTGCGCGAGATGCTGGTCGGCCAGGTCGCCTCGGCGGCGCCGAAGGGCATCAAGAAGGGCACTGCGATCACCGACGAGGTGATCGAGGGGGTCGAGCGGCACGAATGGTTCAAGTTCGCCGTTGCAGACGATGCCGTGCAGGCCCAGCTCGAAGCGGTGAAGGGCCAGTATGACGAGGCCGTGAAGCGCATCAAGGACAAGTTCGAGGACCGCAAGGAGAAGCTCGAGCGCGGTGACGAGCTGGCCCCCGGCGTGCTCAAGATGGTCAAGGTGTTCGTCGCGGTGAAGCGCAAGCTGCAGCCGGGCGACAAGATGGCCGGCCGCCACGGCAACAAGGGCGTCATTAGCCGCATCCTGCCGGCGGAAGACATGCCGTTCCTGGAAGACGGGACGCCGGTGGACATCGTGCTCAACCCGCTGGGCGTGCCTTCGCGCATGAACGTCGGGCAGATCTTCGAAACCCACCTCGGCATGGCCGCGCGCGGGCTCGGCCAGCAGATCGCGTCGGCGCTGGAGGAATGGCGCGACGCCAACCCCAACCCGGAAGCCGCCAAGGCCCCGGCCGCGGTGGTCGAGAAGCTGAAGGACATCTACGGCCCGCAGTATCACGCCGAGATCGACTCCCGCTCCACCGCCGAAGTGGTGGAACTGGCCTCGAACCTCACCGCCGGCGTCCCGATGGGCACCCCGGTGTTCGACGGCGCGCGTGAGTCCGACGTTTCGGCGATGCTCGAAAAGGCCAACCTGCCCACCTCGGGCCAGGTCACGCTTTATGACGGCCGGAGCGGCGAGGCGTTCGACCGCAAGGTGACGGTGGGCTACATCTACATGCTGAAGCTGCACCACCTGGTGGACGACAAGATCCACGCGCGCTCGATCGGGCCGTACAGCCTCGTCACCCAGCAGCCGCTGGGCGGCAAGGCGCAGTTCGGCGGGCAGCGGTTCGGTGAGATGGAGGTCTGGGCGCTCCAGGCCTACGGCGCCGCCTATACGCTGCAGGAAATGCTCACCGTGAAGTCCGACGACGTGGTCGGCCGGACCAAGGTCTACGAGGCGATCGTCAAGGGCGACGACACCTTCGAGGCCGGCATCCCGGAGAGCTTCAACGTGCTCGTGAAGGAAATGCGCTCGCTGGGCCTCAACGTCGAACTGTCCTCGCTCGATGACGGCGAGGACGAGGACCAGTGGCCGGAGGCGGCGGAATAGCAGCAGGGCCCTCCCGCCGGGAGGGTCACCGAATTCTCCCCTCCCGCGCGCGGGAGGGGTC
>JAFKFN010000025.1 GCA_017308255.1 Altererythrobacter sp.
CGAAAGGGTCCATGCTTGCGCCAACGGCGATGCCGCCGCATGGAGAGCTGGTGACCGAGCCGATCCAGACCCGCGAAGAGCTGCTCCAATCGTTCCGTTCGGCCATGCGCCATGTCGCAGCGACCGTCTATGCGGTGACCACCGGGCACGGCGGCGGCCGCTACGGCATTCTGGCGACGGCGGTTAGCTCGCTCAGCTTCGATCCGCCGTCGCTGCTCGTCTGCGTCAATCGTTCGGCTTCGCTCCACGCGCCGCTGGCGAGCGCGGAGATCTTCTGCGTGAACGTGCTGGGGCTGGGCAACCGCGACGTGGCGGAACATTTCGCGAGCTGCCCTGCGGAGGAACGTTTCGCGGTGGGCGAATGGGAGGAAGCGCATGGCGTTCCCCTGCTGGCAACCGCGCAATCGAGCTTTGTCTGCCGACGCCGGCATTGCCACGAATACGGCACCCATACGATCTTCATCGGCGAGCTGATCGTGGCGAAGCACCGCGCGGATGCAGCGCCGCTGACCTATTATGACAGGCGCTACATCGATATCAGCGCGGCGCCCGAACGGCTGATGGATTAGTTGAAGGGCTTGTCGCGCAACGCCAGCAGGTGCGCGGGGTAGCTGGGGCCCCGGCCGCCAGGAAGATGGTCCGCGATCTCACGCTCGGCCAGTTCGGCCCGGGCTTCGGGGGATGGGTAAGTGCTGCTGCGGAAGAGGCCGCCACCGGCCCGCCGGCCGAGCTTCGTGCGCCAGAACGCCGGGGCGATCGCGGGATCGTAGCCGGCATTGGCGAGGAGATGCACGGCGATCCGGTCCGCCTCCAGCTCTACCTGGCGATTGAGCCGCCGATTCTTGCCGAATTCGCCGAAGAAGCCCTTCTCCACGCCCTCCGCTTCCAGTCGGCGCCGATGTTCGAGCACCAGATGGCCCATTTCGTGGGCGAAGACGACGGCCAACTCGTCGTCGCCCGCATCCGCGGCAAGGCCGTAGTTGATCTGGATCACGCGGCCATCGGACCGGGCGCCGATCTCGTTTTTCGAGAGAATCTCTACCAGGGCACGGCAGCCTTCGGGGGCCTGCAGATGCAGCGTGCGCTGCTGTCCGCCGCGATTGACGACAATCTCGAGCCCGTCTTGTCCGACCAGTTCGGCGAGCACTGCATAGGCCGAATCACGTAGCGGCGCCTCATCCTGCCTGGCCAGGGCGCTGGTCGGCTTGCCGCCGATCGCGGCGAGCCCGTCGCCTGACTCGACCCCGGCGAGATCCGCCGCCGACCCCGGAACGACCGTTTCGACGGCGATCGGGCCATTGGCGAAGGCCTGCCCGGCGATCCCCGCGCGATATTGGTCGCTGCTGTGCAGGAACATGCCCGTCACCGGCATGTGCTGGCGGCACAGGCGATCGTTGGCGGAGAGCATCCGGTCGGCCACCACGGCAAGCCTGGCATCCTGCACCAGCAGGGCGGCCACGGGATCGGCGGATTTTGCGGCGGACTGTTGCGCAAATACAATGGCGGCCAGAACAATCGCCGATTTGACGAAAATTTTCATGCCGCTTCGCTTTACGGAGGCCGCAAGGTTAAGAAAACCGCAAACTTTACCAGCCACTAGCCCACGGCAGTGTTCGCTTTTGGGTTGGCATGACAAGCCGTCAAGGCTATGGCGATCCACAGGGGGCCGGGTGCCGTGGAAAACCACGGATGAAAGCACGTCGTGGGTTGACGCGTTGAAATGCCGTGATATTTGAACGGTGAGTTAATACGGAAGGGCACTACATGATTATTCGCAAAGCGCTTTTTGCGCTCTCTTCTGCGGGTCTTGTTCTCGGCTCGACCGCTGCGGCGGCCGCTCCGGTTGCTGACGCGCGGTCTGCTTCGCCGGTTGGCGAGGCTGACAGCATCGGCGGTGGCAGCTGGGCTTGGATCCTGGCGCTGATCGTTGTCGCCGGTGTCATCGGCGTCATTGCGTCGGACAGCGACGAAGAAATCCCGACCAGCCCGTAGTCTTCCGCGCTGGATTGAAATCAAGTGAGGCGGCGGGATTCCCGTCGCCTTTCTTTTTGTCTGGCGCCCGCGTGGGGCGTGGCGGGTGAGTGCGCTAGGGTCGGGCGCGGGGCGGGGCGGCGTCCTTCGGAGGCGTGATTTCCTTGAGTGCGGCGTTTATCGGCTAAGTCGTGTGCGGCGTGAGCGGGGGCGTCGTTTCGCCAGTTGCGAAGCCGGCTTTGGTCGGCGCGCGCCAGGAGTTGTTCTCATCGCAAAATGGCGTTCGACCTTTTGACCCTCTTGCCAACGGTCATGCTCCGGCGCTCAATCCTCGCTGTCACCGTGCGCACGCGAGGATGTGGCCCCACATGAAGTGACCCGCCCGATCGACCAGCGCGCTGACATGGCGCGTGCCGATGGGCCAAAGGTCGAAATCGCTCGTGCGCCCTCGACCATGCCGCTTTCCAGCCAAGCCGGCGCAGTCGCCACAACCACACCGCTCAGGTTTGGCCGCCTTTCGCTGGCAAGGATGCCGGTGCCGCCCAGGTCCGCGGCGGTGGCGAAGCCGGGCTCGTCACCCATGAACGCAGGTGCCTGTGGGCGCCGGTTGCGGTCGCATTGTTCGTCAAGGGTGCCGCCTTGGATCGATCGCCGCTTCGTAGCAGGGCGTTGCGACATAAGAGGCCAATGCTGCTCTGTGCCGCTCTGGATTGCTTCGCTACGCTCGCAATGACGATTTCGGGTTAGGAGGGCGTGCTCCAGTTTCCTTCATCACTGGCCGGGGTATTTCGTTTCCACTGGGCATTTTGAACGGGACCTGCGGTATAAAACTGCGATCGGCTGAAACTCGTCGTTGCGAGGAACTTTGGGCGCGCGCCGCCCACGGGCACCTCAGCCATCACCGAGTGGGCGGCCACGCGGCACAGCCGCGCTAGGCAAGCAGCGACGAATCGATCTCGCCGACATTCCGTGCGCCCAGCATGGCCATGGTGCGGACCGTTTCGGAACGCAAAAGGCCGAGCGCGTGGGCGACTCCCGGTTCTCCGGCGGCGGCCAGGCCGTAGAGCGGGGCGCGGCCCACCAGCACGGCGTCGGCGCCGAGCGCCACGGCCTTGACGATGTCGCTCCCCCGGCGGACCCCGCTGTCGAGGAAGATCGTCATCCTGCCGCCGACTGCGGAGACTATGGAGGGAAGGGCCGCAAGCGAAGCGATCGACGAATCCAGCGCGCGGCCGCCATGGTTCGAGACCACGATGCCATCGGCACCGAGCGCCAGGGCCCGTTCGGCGTCTTCGGGGTGAAGGATGCCCTTGAGCACGAATTGGCCCGGCCAGCGGTCGCGCAGTTCCTTTGCGCCGTCCCAGTCGAGATCGTCCTGCTTGAACAGCGCCCCCGGTGGCGCGCCCTTGGTGATCTTGGCGCGCAGCCGGTCGGGCAGGTTGGCCTGGCTGGGCACGCCGCCATCGAGCGTGTAGCGGCCCATGACGCCGGCCAGCCAGCGCGGATGGCGCAGCACGTCGATCGTATTGCGCGCGTTGAGCTTGAACGGGGTGCCGAAGCCGTTGCGCTGGATATATTCGCGATTGGGCGGGACCGGCAGGTCCAGCGTGACGAACAGCGCCTCGCAGCCGAGGTCACGCGCCTTCTCCACCACGGCCAGCGAAAGCGAGCGGTCTTCCCACAAGTAGAGCTGGAACCACAGGCGGCCGCCGGCCACGGCGATCTGGTCGAGGTCCATGGTGCTGGCGCTGGAGATCGTGAACGGAACGCCGGCCTTCGCCGCGGCCCGTGCCAGCGCCAGATCACCCTTGTACCACAGCAGGCCGGCCGCCCCCGTGGGGCCGATGGCCAGGGGAAAGGCGCTCGGCCGGCCGAAGAGCGTAGTGCCGGGATCCACCGCGTGGACCCCGCGCAGCACGCGCGGGCGGAACGTCACCGCGTCGAACGCGGCGCGGTTGCGCGCCATGCCGGCTTCGTCTTCCACGCCGCGCTCGGCATATTCCCAGATGCCGTGCGGCAGGCGCCGGCGCGCACGGGCGCGCAGGTCGGCGATGTTGTAGCAGCGCAGATCGGCGGCCATGGGACGCTTATCCCCGGCCGAGGAACGGTATCTTGTTCTGCACCACCATGCCTTCGTAGAAATTCAGGTGGTCGGGAAGATCGGCCATGTGGACGATCACGTCGGCGATGTCCTTCGGGCTGGCCGACAGGTCTTCTGGCAGCTTCACCGCGCCGGGGGCTATTTCCGTGGCGACGATGCCCGGATGGAAGATCGAGGCGGCGATGTTGTGCTCGCGCCCGTCGATGGCCAGCGAGCGTGTCAGCCCGTCGAGGCCCCACTTGCTGGCTGCGTAAGCCGGGCTGTTGGCGCGCGGCACGCGGGCGGAGATCGAGCCGATGCTGATGATCCGGCCGCGCCCCTTGCCTTTCATCACCCGGAAGGCCGCGCGGCTGCACAGGAAGGCGCTTGTAAGGTTGGTCTGGATCACCTGTTGCCAGAGGTCCAGCGGCATCTCGTCCACCGGCGTGCTGTCGGCCACGCCGGCGTTGTTGATCAGCACGTCCACCGTGCCGAACCGCTCGACCGCGCGGGCGAAGAGGTTTTCGATCGCGGCTTCGTCGGTCACATCGGTGGCGACGGCCAGCGCCTCGCCCCCGGCGCTTTCGATCCGCTCGACCAGCGCGGCCAGCCGTTCGGCACGCCGCGCGGCGAGAACGACGCGGGCGCCCTTGGCGGAAAACGCCACGCCGCACGCCTCGCCGATCCCCGAGCTGGCGCCCGTCACCACTACGACTCTGCCTTCCAGAATGCTCACGCCACTCTCCTTGCGAAATGCTGTCCGCTTTCGCTCGCTTAACCAAGGCGAGGCGGAAGCGAAACCGCCGAATGAAAAGCGGCTTGCGTTCGCGGCGTCATGGGGTGATCCTGCCGCCGGGATCACCTTGGGCCCCGTGACGGGAGGCAACCAGGGAGAGGAACATGGATGCCATCGGCAACGGGGCGAGAGCGATCGCGCTCGTGGGCCCGGCAGGAGCCGGCAAGACCAGCCTGGCGGAAGCGCTGTTGCATGCGGCGGGCGCGATACCCCGGCTGGGGTCGGTCGATGCAGGCAGTTCGGTCGGCGATGCCAGTCCGGAAGCGCGGGCGAGGGGCGGTTCGACCGAATTGAACCTCAGCCGCTTCGATTGGATGGGCGACGAATATCTGCTGCTAGACACGCCGGGTTCGCCCGGCTTCGCGGCGGACGCGCACTGCGCGCTCGACGTGGCGGACCTGGCGCTGGTGGTGATCACGCCCGAGCCCGAACGCGCCGCGCTGGCCGAACCGATCCTGCGTGAGCTGGAATCGCGCGGCATCCCCCACGCGCTGTTCGTCAACAAGATCGACAAGGCGAGGGGTGGGCTGGAAGCGCTGCTCGACGCCTTGCAGCCGCTCAGCGCCGCCACCCTGGTCGCGCGGGAGCTGCCGATCAGCAAGGGCGAGGCGATCGTCGGTTTCGTGGACCTGGCGCTGGATCGGGCGTTCCGTTTCCGGCCGGGGCAGGCGTCGGAGCGGATCGATTTGCCGACCGACCTGGCCGAAATGGAACGTTCGGCGCGCTTCCATATGCTGGAGCAGCTTGCCGATCATGACGATTACCTGCTGGAGCAGCTGCTGAACGACGAGGAGCCCGACCGCGATACGGTGTTCGGCGACTTGCAGCGCGAAACGGCCGATGGCCTGGCTGTGCCGGTCATGTTCGGTTCCGCGATCAACGGCCATGGGGTGCGCCGGCTGTTGAAGGCGCTGCGGCATGATACGCCGGCGGCGGAGGTAACGGCGCGGCGGCTGGCGATCGAGGGGCCGGCGATCGAGGTGTTCAAGATCGCCAGCGACAGTTCGGTAGGCCGCCTGGCGCTGGCGCGGGTTTTCGGCACCGAGCTGGCGGAAGGCGCGGAATTGCAGGGCCCGACGACGCGGGGGACTCGGGCCGGGGCGCTGTTCGGCGTGCAGGGCGCGGCCACGATGCGCACGAAGCGCGCCGCGCAGGGCGACATCGTGGGCATTGCCAAGGCCGATGCCGTGCTGGCGGGGGAGCGCCTGGGCGAGGGCGCTGCGCCCAAGGAGAAAGAGGCCCGTGCGCCACGCCTCGCCAACAGCGCGCTGGCGATCTCGGTGCAGGATCAAAAGGACGAGGTGCGCCTGTCCACCGCCCTCAACCGCCTGGTGGAGGAGGATCTGGGGCTGTCGTGGGAGGCCGACGGAGAGACACACGCCACCTTGCTGCGCGGCGTGAATGACGAGCATCTGGCGCTGGCGCTCGACCGGCTCAAACGCCGCTATGGACTGGAAGTGTCGACCGCCCCGCCTTCGGTGGCGATCCGCGAGACCGTGCGCAAGCCGGCCTCGCAACGCGGGCGGCACAAGAAGCAATCCGGCGGGCACGGGCAATACGGCGACGTGGTGATCGAGCTGCGCCCGCTGGAGCGGGGAGAGGGATTTCGCTTCGAAGAGCGGATTTCCGGTGGCGTCGTGCCCCGGCAATGGATACCGGCGGTGGAGCAGGGCATACGCGATGCGATGCAGAGCGGCCCCTTGGGATGCAAGGTGGTGGACGTGGCGGTGACGCTGGTGGACGGTTCCTATCATAGCGTGGACAGCTCGGAGCTGGCTTTCCGCACCGCCGGCCGGATCGCGATGAGCGAGGCGCTTGCAGCCGCCGCCCCCTATCTGCTCGAACCCATCGCCCGCGTGGCGATCGACACGCCGGGCACGGCGACGTCGCGCATCACCTCGGCGCTGGCGAGCCGCCGCGCCCGCGTGCTGGGGATGAGCCCGCGGGAAGGGTGGTCGCGCTGGGACACGATCGAAGCGCTGGTGCCCGAGGCCGAGCTGCCGGCGCTCCAGGCCGACTTGCGATCGTTGAGCCAGGGCATGGCTACTTATCGGGCGCAGTTCGATCATATGGCCGAAGTCACCGGCCGGCAGGCGGATGCCTATATCGGGCGTGAGCGTATGCCCGCATGATCGCCGATTTCTGGCGCTATCGCGTCCTCAAGACTGGGCGCAAGGCTGTCTGGCTGCCTTATGCGCGGCTGCGCATGGCCTTGCCCTGGCGCCGGGAGCCGCGCAGCGGCCGCACGGCTTATGGCGTGCACATGGTGCAGCGCTGGCACGATCGCACCTTCGTCTATTGCCATGCCGGCATCTACGGGCGCTTTCTCGCGGATGCGCTGACCCACCGGCGGGAGCCGTTCGTGTTCGTCGACATCGGCGCCAATCAGGGGCTCTATAGCGCGATCGCCGCGCGCAACCCGGCGTGCTCGGAAGCCGTCGCCTTCGAGCCGGTGGAAACGACCTATGCGATCCTGAAGGAAAACATGGCGCTCAATGGCGTGGCCGACCGGGTGCGGGCGCTGAAGCTGGGCATCTCGGACCAGGCGGGCAGCGCCAGCATCCACGTGCCTGCCGGGCACAGCGGCATGGCCTCGCTGGCGGTGGAAGCGAAGCCGACAGGATCGTTCGAGACCGAAGTCATCCAAACGGTCGCCGCCGCCGGCCTTGGCCAGCTGCTCGCCGGCGAGGTTCCCCTGATCGTGAAGATCGACGTGGAGGGGCACGAGGCGACGGTGATCCGCGAATTGCTCGCCAGTTCCGCCAGCGCGCGTGTGGAAGCCGTGTTCTACGAAATCGACACCCGCTGGTCGGTTGCCGAAGTGATCGCCGAAATGCTGCGCGAGGCCGGCTTCACCCATTTCCGCAAGGTCGGCTTCGGCCACCACTTCGACATGCTGGCACAGCGGCCGGCGGCGGCGGGGTGACGGAATATAAACTCCCCGCTATCAGATTCCGCGCGATGATCCTCCGATTCCCTTTGGGAGGCGTTCGGCGCTTTGCGGCCCTGCTGTTGCTACTCGGCGTGTCCGTCGTCAGAACATTCGGCACAACTCGCGGCGTAGATTAGCGGAGTGCGGACCTCGTCAGGGGGTTGATGTTAGGCGGCGGACTTGCGGTGCTGCAAGCGCCGATGTTCGATGGTCTGTTGCTTGATCCTTTCGCGCAGTTTGATGATTGCCGGAGCCCTGCCGAAGTAGGCGTCGGCAGGCGTCACGTTGGCCAGGCTCTCGTGGTATCGCTGGTGATTGTAGTGCTCG
>JAFKFN010000017.1 GCA_017308255.1 Altererythrobacter sp.
CGATAGGGCGAACACCGCAAAGCGCAGCTTCACCCGGTTCCTGGTCGACTGGATCGGCGAGTGAATCACGCGCAGCACCACGTATAGCCAGGCGAATACCGAGCTGAGCCCATCGCCCTGGCCGACCAGCGCCAGCACCAGCGCCACGGCGTAGAACACGGTCGGCGCTTCGTGCAGGTGATTGTAATTGTGCGCCTTCCACTGGACCTGCGGGGGAAGCAGCGCATCCAGCTTCTCCTTGGTCAGCAGGGAAAGCGCCGCGTCGTCCAGCTTCGCGCGGTCCAGTTCGGGGATGCGGGTCCAGTACATCCATGCCCACATCACCATGGTCCACGCGGCCAGCGCGATCACCGGCGGCAGGGTGCCCACTCCGATCATGCAAGTCTCCTCTGTTCCGCTCTCGGAACGCCCTGTAGCGCAAGCGCGCGGTCAAGATCAGTGCGGGCACCAGGCGCCAGCAGGGGCGCAAGCGCCGCCGGGTCCACATTGCCGCCGCTGAGCACCACGGCCGTGCGCCCGTCCGGCGGTATCTTGCCAGCGAGCAGCGCGGCCAGCCCGGCTGCGCCGCCCGGCTCGATGACCAGGCGCAGATGCGTCAGGGCATGGCGCTGCGCCGCCGCCACTTCAGCCTCGCTCACCCGATGCCACGACCGGCAGCGGGCTTTCAGCACGGCGAAGTTGATCGGCCGGGTAGCCGGCGTTTGCAGCGCGTCGCACGCAGTGGGCGGGGCATCGGGGGCGATTCGCTGGATGGCTCCTGTCTCCAGGCTGCGGCATACGTCGTCCCAATGCTCGGGCTCCACCGGCACGATTTCGGCTTCGGGGCAGGCGAGGGCCAGGCCGGCGGTCAGCCCGCCGCCGCCGCAGGGGGTGACGATTCGTGTCGGCCCGCCGCCCGCCCAGCGTTCCATCTGCGCGGTCAGCTCTATTCCCACGCTGCCCTGGCCTTCGATCACCCACGGATCGGCATAGGCATGGACCAGCGTCGCGCCGCGTTCTTCGGCCAGCGCCTCGGCGATCGCATCGCGATCCTCGCGGGCACGGTCATAAAGCACGATCTCCGCCCCCAGCGCGCGGGTCCGCTCCAGCTTCACCGCAGGCGCATCGCGGGGCATCACAATCGTGGCGGCGATGCCCAGTTCCCGCGCCGCCCAGGCGACGCCTTGCGCATGGTTGCCGCTCGACACCCCGATCACGCCGCGCGCCCGCTCGCTGTCCGAAAGCGCGGTGAGCCGGTGCCACGCGCCGCGGATCTTGAAGGCGCCGATCGGTTGCAGGCTCTCCGCCTTGGCCCGCACCACGGCATCGCCCACGCACAGCGGCAGCAAGGGAGTGGGCGGCAGCAGGCCGGCGATTTTCGCCGCGGCCTGAAGCACGCCTTCGCGCGTGGGTTCCCGCGTTGTCATGGCCCCGCCACGTCGCATATTTACTTGCCCGCAACCAGCTTCTATCGGGCGCGCCTTTTTACGCGGAACCCGCTAGAGACGCGGCCAGTTGCCCTTTGATGACCCCAGGAGGACCTCCCGAAGTGAACGATGCTCCCTTGAACGACACGCGCAAGGCCGAACTGCTCTCCACCGAAGTCGAGCATATCGACATCAAGAGCTTCGATGCGCGTCCGATCATCGATGCGATGGGCAAGATGAGCTTCACCAGCCGCGATCTTGCCCGCGCCACGCGCATCTACAACCAGATGCTGGAGGACAAGGACTGCACGATCTTCCTCGTCATCGCCGGATCGACCAGCGCGGCCGGCTGCATGGATGCCTATGCCGAACTGGTGCGCAACAACATGGTGGACGGCGTCGTCGCCACCGGCGCCACGATCGTGGACATGGATTTCTTCGAGGGCCTCGGCCACAAGCATTACCAGGCGCTCGAGATACCGGACGACGATACGCTGCGCTCGCTCTACATCGATCGCATCTATGACACCTACATCGACGAGGAGGATCTCCAGAACGTCGATCACACGGTGTTCGAGATCGCCGAGACGCTGGAGACGCGGCCTTATTCCAGCCGCGAGTTCATCCGCGCGATGGGCGCCTATCTGTCGAAGCACGGCAAGAAGGAGAATTCGCTGGTCAAGCTCGCCTACGAGCATGACGTGCCGATCTTCTGCCCGGCTTTCACCGATTCGTCGGCCGGCTTCGGGCTGGTGAAGCACCAGGTGGATGCGATGAAGGCCGGCCGGCCTTACCTGACGATCGATTCGGTGGCGGACTTCCGCGAGCTTACGCAGATCAAGATCGAGGCCGGGACCACGGGCCTGCTGATGATTGGCGGCGGCGTGCCGAAGAACTTCATCCAGGATACGGTCGTCTGCGCGGAAATCCTCGGGCACGAGGATGTGGAGGTCCACAAGTACGCGGTGCAGATCACCGTGGCCGACGTGCGTGATGGCGCCTGCTCGTCCTCGACGCTGCAGGAAGCGGCGAGCTGGGGCAAGGTGAACACCGGCATCGAACAGATGGTCTTCGCCGAAGCCGGCTCGGTCGTGCCGCTTCTGGCCAGCGACGCCTATCATCGCGGTCATTGGAAGACCCGGCCCGAACGGCGCTGGTCGAAGCTGTTCGCCTAGGCGCAGCCACCCCCGCTGGACAGGTAACCCTTCCGGTGACACCTTCGTCATCGGGAGGGCTGCCGCATGATCTGGTTCCTTGCCTTGCTGGCGGCCGTGCAGGCGGCCGCGCCGCTTCCGCCGCCGCCGTCTCCTCCACCGCTTCCAGCGAGGCCACGCGGCCCGCCTCCCGCAAGACCGGCGCTCGATCCGGCAATGACGCGGATGGTCGCGCTTTATGATGAGGTATGCCTGCAGGCCTTCCCCGACGATGGCGCGGTGGATCGCCTGATGGAAGCCAAGGGCGCCGTGCCCCTGAGCCCGGAAGAAGTGCGAGTGACCTTCCAGGGCGATCCCGGGCGCGGCTGGCTGCTGAAGGATGGCGAACGCAACATCCAGATCATGCTGGAACTGCCGCCGTTTCACGCCTGCTCCGTCCGCCGGACGCTGAGCCCTGGGTTCGGCATTTTCGAATATCGCGCTGCGGCCGATGCCTTCAAGGCGGCTCGTCAGGGCTTCGTCCCCGTGCAAGAGGAAGTAACGGAAAGTCGCGGTATCCGGATACGCGCGCAAGGCGAACACAGGCCGCTGCCCGATGGCCGCACGGAGGCCTTGCTCATCATCGATCAGCAGGTTTCGGACCCTGCGCGGCGGGCGCGCGGCGAGGTCGGCGTCGACATCCGCTTCGTGCACCAGATCGTCGACGCGAGCGCCGGTTAGAGGGGCGATCATCGACCCTTGGCACGCCGCCAATCCGGCTGGCGGAAAAGGGATCGTCCTGGCCGCATTTTCACTTGCAGTTCAGCGGCGGCGGAATATATGCGCCTTCCGCTGCCCCATGGGGACTTCCAACCGCAAGGCAGCTTTTATCGCTCGTTCTGTTGGGGGTCCCTTGAGTTGCACAATCATCCTGATGCCAAGGCTGTAGTCCGCGCCCTCGCGCCGGACGAACCCGTGATCTGCAATCGCCCGCATGCGGCGGCGCGAGCCGCGCGTTTCTTTGCCGAAACCTTCCCCGGCAAGTCGATGTATGCGGTGAAGGCGAATCCCTCGCCCGATCTGCTGCGGATCCTGTGGGATTCGGGAATCACGCATTTCGATGTCGCCTCGATCGCCGAAGTGCGCATGGTGCGCGCGCTGCTGCCGGCGGCCACGCTGTGCTTCATGCATCCGGTCAAGACGCGCAGCGCCATCGCCGAAGCCTATCGGGATCACGGCGTGCGCACCTTCAGCCTCGACACGCACGAGGAGCTGGCCAAGATCGTCGACGCGACTGCCAGTGAATCGGGCGAGGCCGCGGGTGACCTGAACCTGCTTGTCCGGCTGCGCGTCTCGTCGGAACATTCGGAGCTTTCGCTCGCGGCGAAGTTCGGCGTCGATCTGGTCGATGCTGCGCCTTTGCTCCAGGCGACTCGCCAGCATTGCGATGCGCTGGGTATCTGCTTCCACGTAGGCAGCCAGGCGATGACGCCGTTCGCCTATGTCCAGGCGCTGGACCGGGTGCGCGCCGCCATTGCCGAGGCCGCCGTGACGGTGGACATCCTGGATGTGGGCGGTGGCTTTCCCTCGTCCTATCCCGGCATGGAGCCGCCGCCGCTGGAAGATTACTTCGCGCTCATCCACCGCCATTTCGAAGCCCTGCCGATCTCCTATTCGGCGGAGCTGTGGGCGGAGCCGGGCCGGGCGCTGTGCGCCGAATACAGCTCGATGATCGTCAAGGTGGAGAAGCGCCGGGGCGACGAGCTCTATATCAACGACGGCGCCTATGGCGCGCTGTTCGACGCCGCGCATGTCGCCTGGCGTTTCCCGGTGCGCGCGCTGGAGGACGATCTGACCCAGCCGCTGGCGGAATTCGCGTTCTATGGCCCTACTTGCGACGATGCCGATTACATGAAGGGCCCCTTCATGCTGCCGGAGGATATCCAGGCGGGCGACTGGATCGAGATCGGCATGCTGGGCGCCTATGGCGCGGCGATGAAGACGGGCTTCAACGGCTTCGGCACGGCCGAAGTGTCGATCGTGGAGGACGAGCCGATGGCCAGCCTCTACACCGGCGAACGCAGGGATCCGCGCGCGAGCGACAATGTGGTCAGCCTGCGGTGAGGCACCGCGCGGCATAGGCGGCAGGCGGGCGCTATCGCCGCCCGCCGCCTTTTGCCTGTCAGTATCCGAAAATGCTGATCCCGCGCGATTGCCGCTCGGTCGAGCCGCGCAGGATGCCTTCGCTGGGGATCTCCGGCTTGAACTGCTTGTGGCATTCGAGGCAGTTCGCGATCAGCCGGTCGCCCACAGCGCGCCATGCGGCTTCGTCGGTGGACTTGGCTGCGGCCAGCTTGACCGCCTCTTCGCCGATCCCGCTCAATTCCTGCGCCAGCCGCTGCCATTCGGGCTCTTTCACCCATGCTGCATCGAACGGCCCGGTGCCCGGATGGCGGATCACCGCGCCGGCGAGGACGATTTCGTAAGCCGAGTTGCCGACCAAGTGCCAGTCGTTTTCATTGCGCGGCATGTCCCCGTTGCCGAGCGCGAAGAGATAGTCGGCCGAATGGTCGATCATCCCCACCATCGCGGCGTTGATGCTGACCGGCCAGGTGATGGCTTCGGCTGCACCGGCTGAAGTCGCGTCCGTGGCCGGCTCGGAGGCGCGCTGGCACCCGCCCAGCGCGAGGGACAGGGCGCAGATCGTGGCGATCGTGACGGCATGCTTCATGAGATGTTCCCCCTTTTCCTGCCCGATCAGGGCCATCGAGAACAGTAGGCTCCCACGCCTCTGTTAGCCGGTCCGAAGGGGGCGGACTTTGATCTGGATCAAATGGGGGAAGGCGGGAGGGGCTAGTGCCCGAGGATATCCAGCAGCTCGATCTTGAACAACAGGGTCGCCCCACCGGGGATCGGGCCGCCGCCGCGCGGGCCATAGCCGAGGTCGGACGGCACGGCGATCTCGATCGTGTCGCCCACGGCCATCTGCGGCACTGCCAGTTGCCACGCCCGGATCAGCTGGCGCAGGGGGAAGGTGGCCGGGCGCCCGCCATAGGAACTGTCGAACTCCGTCCCGTCCACCAGCGTGCCGGCATAATGCAGCGTCACCGTGTCCTGCACCGTGGGATGGGCGCCGGTCCCGTCACCGGCGATGCGCCGCCAGAGCACGCCGCCGGGCAGGTAATACCACCCCTGCGCCGCCCTTTCGGCCAGCGCGGCCTGCTGGCGGTTGAGCCAGGCGGTATCCTGCGAAGGGTCGTTCTGAGCCGCCGCGGGCACGGCGCCGATTCCGGCCAGCACGGCCGTGGCGGCAACCGCTGCCGCGCGCTTTATCTGGGCCAGGCGGGTCATGCGGCCTTGCGGAATTCCAGCTCCAGCCTGTCCCAGATCTCGACCAGGGCGGCGGTCAGTTCGGCCATCATCTCTTCGGTATGGGTCGGGCCGGGGGTGAAGCGCAGCCGTTCCGTGCCGCGCGGCACGGTCGGGAAATTGATCGGCTGCACATAGACGCCGTATTCGGCAAGCAGGATATCGCTGATCTTCTTCGCCCGCACCGGATCGCCGACCATCAGCGGCACGATGTGCGTGGCCGTGTCCAGCACCGGCAGGCCGGCTTCGCGGAAGCGGCGCTTCAGCTCCGCCGCGGCCGCCTGCTGGGCATCGCGTTCCGCCGAGCTTTCCTTGAGGTGCCGCACCGCCGCCAGCACCCCGGCGACGAGCACCGGCGAAAGCGAGGTCGTGAAGATGAAGCCGGGCGCATAGCTGCGGATGCAATCGATGATCCGGGTATCGGCCGCGATATAGCCGCCCATCACGCCGAAGGCCTTGCCCATCGTGCCTTCGATGATGTCGATCCGGTGCGCCGCCTCGTCCCGCTCGGAAATGCCGCCGCCGCGCGCGCCGTACATGCCCACGGCATGGACTTCGTCGATATAGGTCAGCGCGTTGTACTTTTCCGCGAGATCGCAGAAGGCGTGGATCGGCGCCACGTCGCCATCCATCGAATAGACGCTTTCGAACGCGATCAGCTTGGGCACGCTGGGATCTTCGGCCGCGAGCAGTTCTTCCAGGTGCGCCGGATCGTTGTGGCGGAAGATGCGCTTTTCGCAGTTCGAATTGCGGATGCCGGCGATCATGCTGGCGTGGTTGAGCTCGTCCGAGAAGATCACGCAGCCGGGCAGCAGCCGGGCGAGGGTGGAGAGAGTCGCGTCGTTCGATACGTAGCCGCTGGTGAACAGCAGCGCGGATTCCTTGCCGTGCAGGTCCGCCAGCTCGCGCTCAAGGTCGATATGGTAATGCGTGTTGCCGCCGATGTTGCGGGTGCCGCCGCTGCCGGCGCCGACATCGTGCAGCGCTTCTTCCATCGCGGCGACCACCTTGGGGTGCTGGCCCATCGACAGGTAATCGTTCGAGCACCACACGGTGACCGGCTTCGGCCCGTTGTGCCCGGCGAAGCAGCGCGCATTGGGGAAAGCGCCCTTGTTCCGCAGGATGTCGATGAAAACCCGATAGCGCCCCTCACCATGGAGTCGCTGGATCGCCTGGTCGAAGATGTGATCGTAATTCAGCGGACTTGTCCCGTTGGCGCCGCGATCCCGCACGGCCGGTGAGTCTTCGCGCGACTTAGTGTAAGCGGCGCCGCGATTAAAGGGCGGAGTTTGCGAGCAATTCGCAACTGGCCGGGCCTCAGAATGGCTCTGTCCGTTCCAGGTCATAGCGCTTCAGCGCCGGGGCCAGGGCGGCGAAGGTATCCTCGCCGCCGGTGAACAGCGCCAGATCGGGCGCTTCGCGGGCGAACGCTTGGCCACGAGTGAGGAATTCGATGCGCCGGGCGATCCCCTGCGCGCCATCGACGAATCGCACGCCGGGGCCGAGTGCCGCCGCCAGCTGTCGCTCAACCAGCGGGAAGTGCGTGCAGGCGAGCACCACCGTATCGATGGTGTCGCCGCCCGGCTGCGAACGCAGGCCTTGCGCCGCGGCTTCGAACACCGCCGGATCGACCGTTTCGCCTCGCAGCATCGCCTCGGCGGCTTCGACCAGCCCCGGCGCGGCATGGCGGATCAGGCGATGGCCATTGCCGAACTCCGCCTCCAGCCGGTCGACATAGCCCTGCCGGATCGTCGCCGCGGTGCCCAGCAGGCCGATCGCGCCGGTCTGCGTCATCGCCGCCGCCGGCTTGATCGCCGGCACCGTTCCCACCACCGGCACCTTCAACACCTCGCGCACCATGCCCAGCGCGATGGTGGAGGCGGTATTGCAGGCAATGGTGATGAGGCGCGGCGAATAGCGCTCGCTCAGCCGCCCGAGCAGCCCCGCCACCCGCGCGGCGATCTCCGCCTCCGTCTTCTCGCCGTAAGGCAGACCGGCGGTATCGGCGGCGTAAATGACCGGCGCCTGCGGCAGCAGCTTGCGCAGCTCGGCCAGCACGGTGAGCCCGCCAACGCCGGAATCGAACAGCAGGATGGGCGCGGCGGGGTTCACCGGGGCGGGATGGCCAAACCTGCGCCGGAGGTCAACCGAACGGCGATCAGCGCCGCGCCTGGCGCTGTTCCCGCCAACTGACCGGGACCTGTTTAGCGTCGAAACCCGACTCCCGGATGGTAAGGTATTCGTCGAAGCTCAGTTTGCCGTCGGCGTTCGCATCCACCTTGGCGATGTAGGCGCCTCTCGCCATCACCGGGTCGAGCGGGACCGGCCGCGATCGCTGCTGTTCGAACCACTCCCGGGGCGGTTGGCCATCTCCATCCCACGCAGCGTCGGTAAGCCGGATCTGCGGCACCGGAACTTCTCCGCGCTCGATAAAACCTGAACCATCCTTATCCATCGCGCGAAACCTGTCTTCGGCGAAGGCGCGAAGCTCCTCGGGCGTGCCGTCCACGAACTCGCTGGCCGACGCCATCCTGAAATTATCGGGCTGCGTTTCGCCAACAGGAGCAGACGGTGTCGCAACAACGTCCGAAGACTGCGCGGCAAGCGCGATAATGACTGCGGTTACAAGGATCATGACAAGACCTCCCAAGATCAGCTGTCGGTGGAGCCGCTTCTCGGATGCCGGTGATGCGGAATGAAGGTCCGGCGATTGGGATGCGGCTTGACCGTACTCTTCGCCCCGCTCTTCCGCCGCCAGCAGCCGCGCCGCTTCGAGAGAGGAGAAGACGTTCAGCTTGGTGCGCGCCACCTTCAGGCGTTTTTCCACCGCATGGTGCGAAATGCCGAGTTCAAGCGCTATTTCCTTGGCGGTCTTGTGCTTCAGCCACCGGCGCAGGCACTCCTTCTCGCGCTCGGTCAGCCGTGCCAGGTCGCTTCTCTCATCCATGGCCCCGGGATACGCGTTGGAGGGCGATCTCCAAAGTACGGTCAAGTGGTACTTGAGCGCTGTCATCCCTGAAGCCTTTGGTCTGCTCCGTTCCGAGAGGGATGCCCGGGGGAGGAACGGCCAAGGCGAGCCGGCGTGTCAATCGGCAGTGGCGCCAACCCGGCAATGTGCGGCGGCAAAGTCCACACTGGAGGCTGACGCTCATGGCCGTTCTAAAAACCGTGACTTTCGCCGGTCCTCATCCGTAAAAGGGTCTGCTTGGGCATCGCATCCGTGGACTTCGGCAGGCTGAAAGCCACGGGCCGGCGTGGACTTTGCCGTCAGGTGAAGGCAGCCATCGCGGCGCAAGCCGCGGTTGGCGGCAGGCGGGATATCAACGAGATCAAAGAACCGGTGGAGCTTGTCAGCCGGCTCGCCGGTAGGAAAGCGCTTTTCCGCCGGTACCAAAGCCGGACAGACTGGTACCCCAGTTTCCGTCCGGCATGGATTGTCTTCCGCCTGTCCAAGTGCGACGTCTTGCATTAGCGGGAACGACCACTGGGGAGGTTTATGGACTGGCTGCTGGCCCTTCTGCTCGGATATGCGCTCGGCTCGGTGCCGTTCGGCCTGCTGCTGACCAGGGCCGCCGGACAGGCGGATATCCGGCAGGTCGGCTCGGGCAATATCGGCGCGACCAATGTGCTGCGCACCGGCAACAAGGGCCTGGCGGCGGCGACTTTGCTGCTGGACGGCGCGAAGGGCTTTTTCGCGGTGTTCCTGGCCTGGCGCTGGTTGCCGGATGCGGCCGGCCTGGCCGCGCTGGGCGCGGTGCTGGGGCATTGCTTCCCGCTGTGGCTGGGGTTCAAGGGCGGCAAGGGCGTGGCGACCACGGCGGGCGTGTGCTTCGGCCTGTGGTGGCCGATCGGCCTGGCTTATTCGGTTGTGTGGCTGGCGCTGCTGGGCGTGACGCGCGTGTCCTCGCTTGCGGGGATGAGTGCGGCGCTGGCCGCCCCGATCGCGGCCCTGGCGCTGGGCCGCGGGGAACTGGCGCCGGTGCTGGCGGCGATCGCGGTGATCGTGCTGTTCCTCCACCGGGAAAACATCGCCCGCCTGCGCGCGGGGACGGAGCCGAAAGTCGGGCGCGCGAAATGAACGCGCCTGCCGCTCCCGGGCAGGAGGAGGCTTTCGCCCGGATTCGCTTGCTGCGATCGCCCAACGTCGGGCCGGTGAGCTATGCCCAGTTGCTGCGGCGCTTCGGCGATGCCCGCACAGCGCTGGAGGCGCTTCCGGACCTCGCGGCGCGAGGCAGCAGGGCCTATCGGCCCGCGCCGCGTGACGCGATCGAGCAGGAGATCGCGGCCGTCCGCGCGGCCGGCGCGCGTTATCTGTTCCATGACATGCCGGGCTATCCCACGCTGCTCGGCCAGATCGAAGGCGCGCCGCCGATCCTGATCGTGCGCGGCGATGCCTCTTTGGCCGCCAGACCCTGTGCCGCCGTGGTCGGCGCACGCAATGCCTCGGCGGCAGCGGTGAAGCTGGCGCGCGATTTCGGCCATGCGCTGGCCGAGGCGGGCTTCGTCGTGGTCTCCGGCCTGGCGCGCGGGATAGACGGAGCGGCGCACGAAGGCGCCTTTCCCGCCACGATCGGCGTGATCGCCAGCGGCATCGACATCGCCTACCCGCCGCAGCACCGCGCCTTGCAGGAACGCATCGCCACGGAAGGCCTGCTGGTGGCGGAGCAAGTGCCCGGCACGGAGCCGCGCGGCAGCCATTTCCCCAGCCGCAACCGCATCATCGCCGGCCTCGCGCTGGGCACCCTGGTGGTGGAGGCGGCGCCGAAAAGCGGCTCGCTGATCACCGCGCGGCTGGCGGGCGAGGCGGGGCGGGAAGTCATGGCCATTCCCGGCAGCCCGCTCGACGCGCGCAGCCACGGCTGCAACCAGCTGATCCGCGAAGGCGCGGTGCTGGTGCAGACGCCGGAGGACGTGGTGGAACTGCTGACCGGCTTCGACGGCACCCCCCGTTCCAGCTTCCGCGAGGCGCAGCCGCACTTCCTGCACTCGCTGCCGGAAGAGGATTTCGCCGGTGAGCCGGCCGACATTGCCGACTTGCTCACCACGGCACCGGTCGGCGTGGACGAACTCGTCCGCCAAAGCGGCGGCAGCGCGGGCGCGGTGCAGATGGCGCTTCTGGAACTGGAGATCGCGGGGCGACTGGCGCGGCATGCAGGGGGCCGCGTCTCGCTCAGGGCTTGACTGGATTTCGGGGCGCCCGCGGCGGCCCCTTCGGCGTGAGCCGACGCTTCGGCGCTTGACGAATCCCCGCAAGCCCCAGCACCCTCGCGCGTACGTGTACACGTAAGGACCGCTTCACACCGTTATGCAGCTTGTCATCGTCGAATCGCCCGCCAAGGCGAAGACCATCGAGAAGTACCTGGGCAAGGACTACAAGGTCCTCGCCTCCTATGGCCATGTCCGCGATCTGCCGCCCAAGGACGGCAGCGTGCGGCCGGAGGAAGGCTTCGCGATGGATTGGGAGACCTATCGCGACAAGACCAGCCGGGTGAAGGACATCGCCGATGCGGCGAAGAAGGCTGACCGGCTGATCCTGGCCACCGACCCCGATCGCGAGGGGGAGGCGATTTCATGGCACGTGCGCGAGCTGCTGGCCAAGCGCAAGGCGCTGCCCAAGGAGGTGGAACGCGTCACCTTCAACGCCATCACCAAGCAGGCGGTGACGGAGGCGATGGCGCATCCGCGGGCGCTCGATACCGATCTGATCGACGCCTATCTCGCCCGGCGCGCGCTGGACTACCTGTTCGGCTTCACCCTTTCCCCGGTGCTGTGGCGCAAGCTGCCCGGCGCCAAGAGCGCGGGGCGCGTGCAATCGGTGGCGCTGCGCCTGATCGTCGATCGGGAGCGTGAGATCGAAGCCTTCGTGCCGCAGGAATACTGGTCGGTCGTGGCGCGGATGCAGCATGACGGGGCAGAGTTCGACGCGCGGCTGGTCACGTTCGACGGGCAGAAGCTGGAACGCCTGTCCATCGGTGACAAGGGCACGGCCGATCGGGCGAAAGCGGCGGTGGAATCCGGGCGCTTCACGGTGGAGCAGGTCGAGACCAAGCCGCTCAAGCGCAATCCCGCGCCGCCGTTCACCACGTCCACCTTGCAGCAGGAAGCCGCGCGCAAGCTGGGCTTTTCGGCCAGCCACACGATGCGGCTGGCGCAGAACCTCTATGAAGCGGGCGCGATCACCTACATGCGTACCGACGGGGTGCAGATGGATCACAGCGCGATCAGCGCCGCGCGCAAGGCCATCGCCGATCGGTTCAGCGGGCATTACCTGCCCGATACGCCGCGCATCTATCAGACCAAGGCCAAGAACGCGCAGGAAGCGCACGAGGCGATCCGGCCCACGGATTTCACCCGCGACCGGGCGGGGACGGGCGACGAGGCCCGGCTTTACGAGCTGATCTTCAAGCGCGCCATGGCCAGCCAGATGGCCGCCGCCAGCCTGGAACGGACGAGCGTGACCCTGCGCGATCCCACCGGCCGGCACGAGCTGCGCGCCATTGGGCAGGTGGTGAAGTTCCCCGGCTTCCTGGCGGTGTACGAGGAAAGCTTCGACCAGAAGGCGGACGACGATGGAGACGAGGGCCTGCTGCCGGTGATGCGCCAGGGCGATGCTCCGGCCAAGCTGGGCGTTTTGGCGGACCAGCACTTCACCCAGCCGCCGCCCCGCTATTCCGAGGCAAGCCTGGTCAAACGGCTGGAGGAACTCGGCATCGGCCGGCCATCGACTTACGCCTCGACTCTCCACGTGCTCAAGGATCGCGCCTATGTCCGCACGGAGAAGAACCGCTTCTTCGCGGAGGATTCGGGTCGGCTGCTGACGGCCTTCCTCGAACGCTTCTTCCCCCGCTACGTCGCCTACGATTTCACCGCGGAGATGGAGGAGGAGTTGGACGACGTCTCCGGCGGGCGGGCGGCATGGAAGGAAGTGCTCGAAGCCTTCTGGCGCGACTTCAAGCCGAAGAGCGACGAGGTGATGGAGCGCAAGCCCTCCGAAGTCACCGAAGTGCTCGACGAATTCCTGTCGGACTATCTCTTTCCGCCCCAGGCGGATGGCGGCGATCCCCGGCAATGCCCCCGATGCGTAGCCGAAGGCCGCGCCGGCGGGCGCCTGTCGCTGCGCGGCGGGCGTTACGGCGCGTTCATCGCCTGCTCGAATTACCCGGAGTGCAATTTCCGCCGCAAGTTCGGCCAGCCGGACAGCGAGGGGGAAGGCGCCGAGGACGAGGCCATGGGCAAGGACCCCGCCAGCGGCCTGGAGATCCACCGCAAGACCGGCCGCTTCGGACCATACGTGCAGATGGGCGAAGGCAAGGACGCCAAGCGCGCCTCCATCCCCAAGGACCTGCCCGATTTCGATCTGGAATGGGCGATCAAGCTGCTGAGCCTGCCGCGCGAGATCGGCCCGCATCCCGAAAGCGGCAAGCCGATCACCGCCAGCATCGGCCGCTATGGCCCCTACCTGGCGCATGACGGCAAGTACGCCAAGTTGCAGTCCACCCGTGACGTGTTCGAAACGGGCATGAACAGCGCCGTGGCCTTGCTGGCCGAAGCCGCCAATCGCGGCAGCGGCGGCGGCCGGGCCAAGGCGGAGCCGATCAAGACGCTGGGCGCGCACCCCACCAGCGGCGGCGAGATCAAGGTCATGCCGGGCCGCTATGGCCCCTATGTCACCGACGGCACGACCAACGCCACGCTACCCAAGGATGTGAAGCCCGAGGACGTGACCGAAGAACAGGCGATAAGCCTGATCGACGCCCGCGCGGCCAAGGGGCCGGCAAAGAAGAAGGCGGCGCGCAAGAAAGCGCCGGCGAAGAAGGCCCCGGCAAAGAAGGCTCCGGCGAAGAAGAAGACGTAGCTGGGCGTATGAAACCCCGCCTCGGCTTTCGCGGCCGGGGCTTGAAGCTTCGAGGCAAGGCCTCCACAGCGGGGGGAAACGCGCCCGTATCGCCAAGCCGGCGATCAGCGGGCCGAGCGCCCCATCGAAGGAGAAGGCCGATCATGAGCGAACGTTTCGAACGCCATCGCCAGCCGTGGCGCTCCGACGAAGTCGCCAAGCTCAAGGTGCTGGCGGGCAAGGGCAAGGGCCTGAAGGAAATCGCCAAGGCTCTCGGCCGTACCGAGGAATCGACCAAGGAGCGGGCCAAGATCGACGGCGTGGGCATCGCCAAAAAGCGCTGATTTTACCGGGTTGAAGCTTCGCCGCCATCGCGCCACATGGGCGCGATGCTTGAAGCGCGCGATCATGAGCCGACGCCGGCCCGGGTGAGTCTGGCGACGCCCACGCGTCGGCCCGATGCTGACGGCCTCCCGTTTCCTCGCCGCTATTGGGCCATTGCCGCGATCAGCTTCGGCACGGCGCTGCTGGTGCTCGACGGCTCCATCGCCAATGTCGCGCTGCCGACGATCGCGCGCGACCTGGGGGTGGAGAACAGCGTGGTGACCAACGTGGTCACCGTCTACCAGCTCGTGCTCGTCATGGTGCTGCTGCCGTTCGCCAGCGTGGGTGACAAGATCGGCCATCGGCGGCTCTACCAGTACGGGCAAGTGCTGTTCATGATTGCCTCCGGCCTGTGCCTGCTGGCGAACAACTTCGCCTTCCTGCTGGTGCTGCGCACCTTGCAGGCGATGGGGGCGGGCATGGCGCTCAGCGTCTCTTCGGCGATGGTGCGGCAGATATATCCGGCCAGCAAGCTCGGCACCGGGATGGGCATCAACAGCGTGATCGTCGCTTCCTCGGCCGCGGCGGCGCCCACGCTCGGCGGGTTCATCGCCGATGCCGCGCCCTGGCAATGGGTGTTCGTCGTCGCGGCTCCGCTGGCGGTGTTCTCTCTGCTGCTCGGCCGGGCGCTGCCCGATCCCGAGCCGCGCCCGATACCCATGGAATGGATCAGCGGGGCGTGGAGCGCGGGCACGATGCTGCTGGTGATCGGCGGAATCCAGGTGGCGACCCACGGCGATCTGAATATCGGCGTCGCGCTGGCGCTGGCCGGGCTGCTGTCGCTGGCGCTGCTGATCCGGCGCGAACGCTCGCGCGCGGAGCCGGTGGTGCCGGTGGACCTGCTGGCCAAGCCGGTGCTGGGGCTTTCCGCGCTGGCGGCGTTCGCCTGCTTCATCTCCTCCGGCGCGCTGATGCTGTCGCTGCCGTTCCGCTTGCAGGAAGTCATGGGCTACGGCCCGCAGGAGGCGGGGCTGCTGCTCCTGCCGTTCCCCCTGACGATGCTGGTCGTCTCGCCCCTGGCGGGCTGGCTGTCGGACCGCGTGGCGCCGACCAAGCTGGGCGTTTCAGGCATGGTGGTGGCGATCGTCGGCCTGCTGCTGCTGGCCTTCATGCCCACCCACCCGGACGAATTCGCCATCGCCTGGCGGCTGAGCCTTACCGCGGTGGGCTTCGGCCTGTTCTTCTCGCCCAATTCGCGGCTGCTTATCGGCCGCGCCCCGCGCGAGCGGGCGGCGGCGGCCGGCGGCCTGCTGTCGACCTCGCGCCTGCTGGGGCAGACCATGGCGGCGGTGGTGGTCGGCATTCTGCTGGCGACCGGCGCCGGCCTGGGGCCGACACCCCTGATGGTGAGCTGCGCGCTGGCGGTGGTGGCGGCGCTGTGCAGCCTGGCGCGGTTCCGCACCGCCAGCCGCACGCGCGGACAACAGGTGGCATCGGCCAGCCAGCCGACTTAGCGCACCCAGTCCAGCCCCATTTCCTCGTAGATCTCGCGGCTTTCGGCCCAGTTCTCTTCCACCTTGACGTGGAGGAACAGGTGCACCGGCACGCCCAGCATTTCGCTCAGTTCCTTGCGCGCGGCTTCGCCGATGGCCTTGATTCGCGCGCCGCGCCGGCCGAGCACGATCGGCTTCTGGCTGTCGCGTCCGACGACGATCTGCTGATGGATCTCGATGCTGCCGTCCTTGCGAACCTGATAGCGTTCGGGCCGCACCGCGCTGTCATAGGGCAGTTCTTCGTGAAGCTGGCGATAAAGCTGCTCCCGCGTCACTTCGGCGGCCAGCAGGCGCTCGCTGGCGTCCGACACCTGGTCTTCCGGATAGTGCCACGGCCCCACGGGCATCAGCGCGGCAAGGTGGGCTTTCAGTTCCGGCACGCCGTCGCCGGTGAGCGCGGAAATGAAGAACACCTCGGCGAAATCGACCTTGCCGGTGAGGGCCTGCGCCAGTTCGAGCAGCTTTTCCTTGGGGCTGGCGTCCACCTTGTTGATCGCCAGAAGCTTGCGCTCGGGCCGGTTCCTCAGCGTTTCCAGCAGGGGCTCCAGCTCATGCCGGCGCTGCTTGATCGGATCGACCACCAGCAGCACCGCATCGGCCGCCACGGCGCCTTCCCAGGCGGCGTTCACCATCGCCCGGTCGAGCCGCCGCTTGGGGGCGAAGATGCCCGGCGTATCGGCGAGGATGATCTGGGTTTCGTCCCCGTTTTCCGTTTTGGCCAGCGCGATGCCCAGCAGCCGCGCGCGCGTGGTCTGCGCCTTGGCGCTGGTGATCGCCACTTTCTGCCCCACGAGCTGGTTGACCAGCGTGGACTTGCCCGCGTTCGGCGCGCCGATCACGGCGACGACGCCGCAGCGGCTTTGCACTTCACTCACCCGAACTTCTCCATGAACAGCCGCGCCGCTTCGGTTTCGGCTTCCTGCTTGCTGCCGGCGGTGGCGTCCACTTCGCCGACATTCTTCACGCTGACCCGAACGGTGAACCGGGCCGCATGATCCGGGCCGGAGCGGCCGACGACCTCGTATTCCGGCGGCTTGCGGCGGTTGCCGGCGGCCCATTCCTGCAGCGCGCTCTTGGGATGCTTGGCCCGCCCCGCGCGGCCTTCCAGCGCTTCGGCCCACAGCGCGAGCACGGTGGCGCGGGTTGCCGGAAAGCCGCTTTCGATGAAGCCGGCCCCGATCAGCGCTTCCATCACGTCGCCCAGCACGTTGTCGCTATCGGCCGCGCCGTCGTCACGGGCCTGCTTGCCCAGGCGGACATGCTCCGGCGCGCCGATCTCGCGCGCGATCCGGGCGCACATCGTGCGCGCCACCAGCGCGTTCAGCCGCAGGGCCAGCTCACCCTCGCTGGCGGCGTTGCGGCGATAGAGCCATTCGGCGATCGACAGGCCCAGCACCCGATCGCCCAGGAACTCCAGCCGCTCATAGTCGCGGGCCGATCCGGTGCTGCCGTGAGTCAGCGCCTCGGCCCACAGCGCCTCGTCCTTCACGGCAAAGCCCAGCGCTTCCAGCCAGGCGCGCGTTTCCTTGTCCAGCGCGCTCAAATGGAACGCCCGATGCGATTCCACCGCGCGGCGGTGAACCAGGTCCACGGCTTGATCCAGCTGGCTGTGCCGTCGGTGGAGAAGAACATGAAGCTGGCGCGGCCGACGAGGTTGTCCACCGACACCAGGCCCACGCCCTGATCGGCGACCGGCGGGAAGCGGCTGTCCATCGAATTGTCGCGATTGTCACCCATCAGGAACAGGCGCCCTTCGGGGACGATCACCGGCGGCGTGACGTCCTGCGGGCGGAAGCCGAGATCGAGCACGTCATAGCCGACGCCGTTGGGCAAGGTCTCGTGATAGCGGGGATAGCGGCAGCCGAACCGCCCGTCCTCCAGCTTCACCGTGAACTGCACGCCTGCCTTGCACCCTTCGTTGGGCCGCTGCGGCAGGACGAAATCGTCGATCCGGTGCTTGGGCACGGGCTTGCCGTTGAGTACGATCTGCCCGGCGACCATCTGCACCGTATCGCCCGGCAGGCCGATCACCCGCTTGATGTAATCGACCCGGTCCACCGGATGCTTGAAGATCACCACGTCGCCGCGCTTGGGCAAATGGCCGAACAGGCGGCCGGAGCCGATGTTGATATCCAGCGGCAACGAGGCGCGCGAATAGCCATAGGGCCATTTCGCCGCGAACAGGTAATCGCCTTCCAGCAGCCGCGGCATCATCGATTCGCTGGGGATCACGAAACTGGTGAAGACGAAGGTGCGAAACACCAGCACCACCAGCACCAGCTTGACCAGGAACCAGAGGAAGCTGCCTTCCTCCTTCTTCTTCTTTCCGGCCTTGGGCTCGGCCGCAGGCGCGGCGTTTTCGGAAACGGTATCGTTCATCGCGCCGGCCCGCGTGCGGGGGGTGTTGACGGTGTTGACACTGTCCTGAGCGAAACCCGCAGGGCCACCGCGCCCGCGCCCGAACGGGCCGCGATCCACGGGAATTTGCCGTTTGCAATCATGGGGTGAGGCCCTAACCCTTTTGTCCGTCACTAGGAAAGGGGAAACGCCTGTGTCCGATGCGCGCGAAGCCGCCTGGAAGCGCCTGAAGGCGGGTTCCGAAACGCTTGTCGAATTGTTCGCGGCGGATCCCGATCGCGCGAGCAAGCTTTCCGCCCGGTTTGAGCTGGAACAGGGCGGCATGCTGTTCGACTGGTCGAAAACCCATCTGACCGATGCCTTGCTGACCGGGTTCGAGGCGCTGGCGGAGGCCGCCGGATTCGGTGAGAAGCGGCGCCGGATGTTCGCTGGCGAGGTGGTCAATCCCACGGAGAACCGCGCCGCCGAACACACCGCGCTGCGCGGCGTGGGCAAGGCGGCGAGCGTGGAGGAAGCCGCTGCCTTGCGTGAGCGGATGAAGCTGCTGGTGGAGGCGATCCACGAAGGCGTGCTGGGCGACGTGCGCCACCTGATCCACATCGGCATCGGCGGTTCCGCCCTGGGGCCGGCGCTGGCGGTGGATGCGCTGGCGCGCGACCTGGCGCTGGTGGATGTCCACGTGGTCTCGAACATCGACGGCCTGGCGCTGGAAGAAGCCTTCGCCGCCTGCGATCCTGCTACGACGCTGATCGCGGTGGCCAGCAAGACCTTCACCACTGTCGAAACGATGACCAATGCCGCCAGCGCCCAGGCGTGGCTGGCGGACAACGGCGTCGCCGATCCGTCGGGCCGGGTTATCGCGTTGACCGCCTCTCCCGAAAAGGCGGTGCACTGGGGCGTGGACGAAACGCGCATCCTGCCTTTCGCGGAAAGCGTGGGCGGGCGTTATTCGATCTGGTCTTCGATCGGTTTCCCCATCGCGCTGGCTACCGGGTGGGAGGATTTCGAAGCGATGCTGGCCGGCGCAGCGGCGATGGACGCGCATTTCCGCGATACCGACGGGCGGGCGAACCTGTGCCTGCTGGCCGCTTTCGCCGACCAGCTCTATGCGCGGCTGAAAGGGGCCGAAACCCGGGCCGTGTTCGCTTATGACGAGCGGCTGCGGCTGCTGCCCGATTACCTCCAGCAGCTGGAGATGGAATCGAACGGCAAGCGGGTGACGCTGGAAGGCAAGCCGGTGGACGGCCCCACCGCGCCGATCACCTGGGGCGGGTTGGGCACCGATGCGCAGCACGCGGTGTTCCAGCTGCTCCACCAGGGTACGCACCTGGTGCCGATCGAATTCATCGCCAGCATCGCGCCGGGCGACCAGCTCGATCCCGAGCACCACCGCATCCTGCTGATGAACTGTTTCGCGCAAGGTGCCGCGCTGATGGCCGGCCGGGCCAGCACCGATCCCGCGCGCGCCTATCCCGGCGACCGGCCGAGCGCCACGGTGCTGGTCGACGATCTCGATCCCGCGACGCTGGGCGCGCTGATCGCGTTCCACGAACATCGCACTTTCGCCAATGCCGTGCTGATGGACATCAACCCGTTCGATCAGTTCGGCGTGGAGCTGGGCAAGGAGATCGCCCACAAGATCGAACAGGGCGGCGAACGCTTCGACGCCAGCACCGAAGCCCTGCTGAAGGCGGCGGGGTTGGAGGCACCTTCCCCTCGTCGCCAGAGCGGATAGCGGGAACGGTCGTGACCATCCGTTTCGCCTTTGCCGCCATTCTCCTGCTGTTCGGTGCGCATCCTGCAATGGGCGCGTGTCTCGATGGTACTGTGCGGCCGATCGATTTCTTTGCGCCCACTCCGGGCCAAATCGTATTTGTCGCTGCCCCATCGTTGCAGGATCCCGTCCGGGGCTATGTCGTCCGCGTTTCTTCCGCCGGTCCTCAGGAGCCCCAGCCCAAGATCGAAGTGATCCAGCTTCTTAGGGACGATGGTTGTCCTCACTGGAGCATGGAGAAGCAATGGAAAGCATCGCTGACGGCGGACGAACATGCCGAAGTTGTGCGGGCGGCGATGGCCTGGATGACGCCGCGGAACCCAGCTTCCAGCTTCCGTTCGGCGTGGCCCGACGATAGGGCATCGAGGGAAGGAGTGGACGGCGCGCTGCGGCTCCCCCCACCGCCGCCAGCGACCGACGGAACGCAGGTCGTGCTGCGACTGAGAGGGAGCGGCTGGGAAATTCTTCGCTACGAAAACCATTCTACAAAGGATGGCGCGGCGTTATCGGCGATTTTCTACCCCCTTGTGGCGAAATATGTTCCGGCACCGGATATTCCCACGAGTGACTGGCGCACCCGGACGAATGAATAGCCGTTTCAGGGGAATGGCCGGAAGGCTTTCAAGCGATTTTGCGCGAAATCGAATCTCACCGAAAGCCGCTATTCGACCTCTTCCGTTTCCTCCGCGCGCATCCGGGTGAAATCCGGCCGCAGCACGGCGCCGAAATCGTCTTCCGGCGGCGTGGCGCGCACATGGATATAAGGCACCCAGACATCGCCGTATTCGGCGCGCTGGTACCACAGGTCGAGCACGTCGTAGGACGACCATTCGCCATCGGGGCCTTGCAGGCGGATGCCTTCGCCGATGCGCGGCACGGCGATGAACTTCAGCCGCACCTGGTTCTGGTGAGTCTCGTTCTGGATTTCGATTTCGATCAACGTCGCAATTCCCCGGCGGCCCGCCGCGCCGCCCGCAGCGGAATTTCCCGCAAATTCAACGGCGACGCCCGAAGGGGGTAGGGCAAGACGGCTTCGCCTGAGTTTAGGCTCGTGGTTAATGGCCCGGCAGGGCGATCAATGGGCGATCAGCGGGCAGGGCGGATGAACGGCACGATCATCGGTACGCGGGCGCGATAGCCCTGGTAACCGCCCACCTCGCGTTCGAGGAACCGTTCCTCCACCCTGGCCTTCAAGGCGAAGCCCGCCGCGAACAGCACCAGGCCGAGCAGGGCCCAGGGCGTCGCGCGGATCACCGCCATGGCCGCGGCCGCGGCGATCAGGCCGGTATAGATCGGATGGCGCACCAGGGCATAAGGCCCGCTGTCCACCACCCGGTGATCGGCCATGCGTTCTATGCCGCCCGACCACAGCGTGCCCAGATGAATCCGCGCCCACCAGGCGAACAGGATGCCGCCCAGCGTCAGTGCCTCCATCGACCAGCCCAGCAATGGGCTGATCGGCCACAGCAGTGGCCCGGCCAGGCTGGGAAGGGCGTTGAACAGCAGGAAGAAACCCAGCGCGATCATCACGAAATGCAGCCGGTATTCACGGCGCGGCGCCTGGACGGTCGGCTTGCCGCGCCAGAAGGCGGCGATGTGCCAGGTGACGAACCAGGCGGCCCACAGGCCCACCGCGACGATGAAGAAGGTCCCCAGCATGAACCGCCCTTGTAGCGCGCGGGCCGGACCGCCGGAAGGACTCGATCATTGCCCGGATGCGCAAGATTCATTTGACTTTTCCGAAGCGCGCGACCATCTGCCCGGCATCGAGGCGCCTTGGCAGCGTGAACGGCGATGCAAATCGCCCCGGCCGCACCTCGGTTTTTTCAAGAGCTTCCCTTTTCACGCGGGTCGTTCAGACACCCGCGTTGTCGCGCGCCTATGGGCCGCGCGCTGACGCATATTTTGCGAGTTATAATCAAAATGACATTTGAATCCCTCGGGCTGTCGCAGTCCGTTCTCCAGGCGCTCGAGCTGAAGGGCTATGGAACGCCGACCCCGATCCAGGCGCAAGCCATTCCCCACGTGCTCGAAGGGCGCGACCTGCTGGGCATTGCCCAGACCGGCACCGGCAAGACCGCCGCGTTCATGCTGCCGTCGATCGATCGGCTGGTCGCTTCCGACAAGCGGCCGAAGCCGCGCTCGTGCCGCATGCTGGTACTGGCCCCGACGCGCGAGCTGGCCGGCCAGATCGCCGACAGCGCGCGCGATTATGCCAAGTTCGCCCATCTCAAGGTCGTCACCGTGTTCGGCGGCACCTCGGTCAGCCGCAACCGGCAGGACGTGGCGCGCGGGGTCGATATCCTGATCGCCACGCCGGGCCGCCTGGTGGACTTGTGCGACCAGAAGGCGCTCGATCTCAGCCAGGTCGAAATCCTCGTGCTGGACGAGGCGGACCAGATGCTCGATCTCGGCTTCATCCACGCGCTGCGGGCGATCGTGCGCCTGCTGCCGCAGAAGCGCCAGACGCTGTTCTTCTCGGCCACGATGCCGAACGCGATCAAGCAGCTCGCTGGGCAGTACCTGTCCGATCCGACGCAGGTTTCCGTGGCGCCGCAGGCGACCACGGCCGAGCGGGTGCAGCAATACGTCTGCTTCGTCGGCCAGGCCGAAAAGCAGGCCCTGCTCACCCTGGCGCTGCGCAAGGGTCTGCATTCGGGCGAGATGGACCGCGTGCTGATCTTCACCCGCACCAAGCATGGCGCTGACCGCGTGGTGAAGAAGCTGGCCCAGTCCGGCATCCGGTCGAACGCCATCCATGGCAACAAGAGCCAGCCGCAGCGCGAACGCGCCCTGGGCGAATTCCGCCAGGGCAGCGTGCGCGTGCTGGTGGCGACCGACATCGCCGCGCGCGGGATCGACATCCCGGGCGTGAGCCATGTCGTCAATTTCGAGCTGCCCAACGTGGCCGAACAATACGTCCACCGCATCGGCCGCACCGCGCGTGCCGGGCGTGAAGGCGTGGCGATCAGCTTCTGCGCGCAGGACGAACGCGATTATCTGCGCGACATCCAGCGGCTCACCCGCGTGACCCTGGACCAGGTGCCGCTGCCCGAAGGGCTGCGCGCCGAGGTGGAGATCGTCGCCAAGCATGTGGAGCCTGTTCGCGGCCCGCGTCCCCAGCCGCGCCGCAACGGCGGCGGCGACCGGCGCGACAAGCGCACCGAAGCCCAGCGCGACGCGCGCGGCGAAGCCCGCGTGGAACCGCGCAGCGGCCATGGGGACCGGCGCAAGGCGCACGGTGCCGGCAGCGCCCATCCGGGCGGCAACGCCGGCAACCGCCGCCGCCGCAACCGTGGCGGCCGCCCGGGCGGCCAGCGGGCGCAGGCATGAGCTGCCTTTCGTCATCCCCGCCTGCGTGGGGATGACGAGGGTTCGGATTTGACGGGCGCGGTTGCCGATCGCGCCCGCGGCCGCCATATCGCCCCGCACAGACGGGAGCTTGCGCATGGCCGATTACGATTACGACCTCTTCACGATCGGCGCCGGCTCCGGCGGGGTCCGGGCCAGCCGCGTAGCGGCTGCGCACGGTGCGAAAGTGGCGGTGGCGGAGGAGCATCGGGTCGGCGGCACCTGCGTGATCCGTGGCTGCGTGCCCAAGAAGATGCTGGTCTATGGCGCCCATTTCGCCGAGGACCTGCAGGATGCACGCGCCTTCGGCTGGACGGTGGAGAACTGCACGTTCGACTGGAAGGTGCTGCGCGACAACGTGCTGAAGGACGTGGACCGGCTGAACGGCCTCTACACCCAGACGCTGGAAAACCATAAGGTCGAGATCATCCACCAGCGGGCGACCGTCACGGGCCCGAACGAGGTGACGCTGGCCGACGGCCGCAAGGTGACGGCCAAGTATATCCTCATCGCCACGGGCGCGCGGCCGCATGTCCCGGGCTGCCCGGGCCACGAGCACGGCATCACCTCCAACGAGGCGTTCCATCTCGATGCCTTGCCCAAGCGCATCCTGATCGCCGGCGGCGGCTATATCGCCAATGAATTCGCCGGCATCTTCAACGAGTTCGGCACCAGCGTGACGATCATCAACCGGTCCGACCAGTTGCTGCGCGGCTATGACGAGCAGCTGCGCGACCGGCTGCTGCAGATATCGATCACCAAGGGAATCGATTTCCGCTTCAAGGCGGAGTTCCGCGGCATCGAGAAGCTGGAGAGCGGCGCGCTCAAGGTGTCGATGACCAATCATGACGATCTGGAAGTCGATTGCGTGATGTTCGCCACCGGCCGCCTGCCCAATACCGAGGGCCTGGGGCTGGAGGCGCTCGGCGTCGAACTGGGCGAGCGCGGGTCGATCAAGGTCGATCGCTTCAGCAAGTCCAGCGTGGACAGCATCTATGCGGTGGGCGACGTGACCGATCGCATCCAGCTGACCCCGGTGGCGATCCGCGAAGGGCAGGCCTTTGCCGACACCCTGTTCGGCAACAAGCCGACCACGGTGGATTACAACCATGTTCCCAGCGCCGTGTTCAGCCACCCGCCGATGTGCGGCGTGGGGATGACGGAAAGCCAGGCCCGCAACGAACTGGGCGCGATCCGGGTCTATACCTCGGACTTCCGGCCGATGAAGAACGTGCTCGCCGGCCGTAACGAACGCAGCCTCTACAAGATGATCTGCGACGAGGCGGACAAGGTGGTCGGCATCCACCTGCTCGGCCCGGATGCGCCGGAAATCCTCCAGGCCGCGGCGGTGGCGGTGAAGGCCGGGCTGACCAAGGCCGACTTCGACGCGACCGTGGCGATCCACCCCACCATGGCGGAAGAACTGGTGCTGATGCGGTAGGCTCCGCACGGGCGGAGGCCTCTTAGACACTCGTCATTGCGAGGAGCGAAGCGACGAAGCAATCCAGGGGCGGCGCCCGCATCGCCCTGGATTGCTTCGCTACGCTCGCAATGACGAGACTGGGACTGGGACTGGGACTGGGACTGGCGGCTGGCCGCTCGCTCGGGGAAGGATTGGCAACGGGCCTGTGCGGTTCTACCCCTTTCCCACGCAGCAGGGAGAGCGCATGTCCGCCAACATCGAGGAGCTTGAACGCCGCCGCGCCGCCGCCAGGCTGGGCGGGGGCGAGAAGCGGATCGCGGCGCAGCATGCCAAGGGCAAGCTGACCGCGCGCGAGCGGATCGCCGTGCTGCTCGACGAAGGCAGCTTCGAAGAGCTCGACATGTATGTCGAGCACGACGCGGTCGATTTCGGGATCGACCGGCAGCGTATCCCCGGCGATGGCGTGGTCACCGGCAGCGGCACGATCGACGGGCGGCTGGTCTTCGTGTTCAGCCAGGATTTCACCGTGTTCGGCGGATCGCTGTCCGAACGGCACGCGCAGAAGATCTGCAAGATCATGGACATGGCGATGAAAGTCGGCGCGCCGGTGATCGGGCTGAACGACAGCGGCGGCGCGCGCATCCAGGAAGGCGTCGCCAGCCTTGCCGGCTATGCCGAGGTGTTCCAGCGCAACGTGCTGGCGAGCGGGGTGATCCCGCAGCTCTCGCTCATCATGGGGCCGTGCGCGGGCGGGGCGGTCTATTCCCCGGCAATGACGGACTTCATCTTCATGGTGAAGGATTCGAGCTACATGTTCGTCACCGGGCCGGAAGTGGTCAGGACGGTCACTAATGAAGTGGTCACGCAGGAGGAACTGGGCGGGGCGATCACCCACACCACCCGCACGGGCGTGGCCGACGTGGCGTTCGAGAACGATATCGAGGCGCTGATGGCCGCCCGCGCCTTCATCAGCCTGCTGCCCGCGAACAACCGCAGCGGCGTGCCCGAATTGCCGAGCGACGATCCGTGGGACCGCCTGGAGGACAGCCTCGACACCCTGATCCCTGCCAATGCCAGCCAGCCTTACGACATGCACGAGCTGGTGCGCAAAGTGCTGGATCATGGCGAGTTCTTCGAAATCCAGCCGGCGCATGGGGCGAACATCATCTGCGGACTGGGCCGCGTCGAAGGGCGCACGGTGGGCGTGGTGGCCAACCAGCCCACGGTGCTGGCCGGCGTGCTGGACATCAACGCCAGCCGCAAGGCCGCGCGCTTCGTGCGCTTCTGCGATGCCTTCGGCATACCGATCGTGACGTTCGTGGACGTGCCCGGCTTCCTCCCTGGCACGGCGCAGGAGCATGGCGGGATCATCAAGCATGGCGCCAAGCTGCTGTTCGCCTATGCCGAGGCGACCGTGCCCAAGATCACCGTGATCACCCGCAAGGCCTATGGCGGGGCCTATGACGTCATGGCGTCAAAGCACTTGCGCGGCGACTTGAACTACGCCTGGCCCACCGCCGAGATTGCGGTGATGGGCGCCAAGGGCGCGGTGGAGATCATCTTCCGCGGGCTTTCGCCGGAGGAAATCGCCGAGAAGACACAGGAGTACGAAGAGCGCTTCGCGAACCCGTTCGTGGCGGCTTCACGCGGCTATATCGACGAGGTGATCTATCCGCACTCCACCCGGAAACGGATCGTGCTGGGGCTGCGGAAGCTGCGGGGGAAGCAGTTGGAGAACCCGTGGAAGAAACATGATAATCTACCGCTTTAACCTTGCGGCAGTCCGTCACCCTGAACTCGTTTCAGGGTCCATCTCTCCATCCACGCTGACATGGCAGGTCGTGAAATGGATGCTGAAACAAGTTCAGCATGACGGGGTTGGAGGGGAGTGGCGAAAACAATCTTCACCATTGGCTATGAACAGGCGACGCAAGCTGCGGTCCTTTCGGCGCTGCGTGAGGCGCGAGTGGAGGTAGTAGCGGACATCCGTTACCTGCCGCTTTCCCGCCGGCCGGGATTTTCCAAGAGTCCGCTGAGGGCCGCGGTGGAGGAGGCGGGGATGGCGTATCGCCATTTCCGCCATGTCGGGACGCCGCCCGAAGGACGCGCGGCGGCGCGGCGGGGGGATCGGGAGACGTTGCGGCGGGTTTATGCGGGGCAGCTCGAATTGCCGGAGGCGCTGGCGCATATGGCCGAGTTGCGGCAGGTTGCGCTGGAGAAGCGGACTTGCCTGCTGTGCTATTGCCGTGAGGCCGACGATTGCCATCGCGCGCTGCTGATGGAGGCGCTTTTCGCGGATTTCGAACGGGTGGATCTGACGCCGGACCTGGTCGGGACGCGTGAATAATTTCGTCATTGCGAGGAGCTTCGCTCCGCTCGCAATGACGAAGGTGGGGGTGGATGCGGGATTTTACGCCGCCGGCGCGCTCGCCGTCGCCTCGCCCATCAGGCGCTTGGCCAGCAGCAGCTTGAACGCCAGGAACGCCACCAATCCCACCGCCGATGTCGCGACGTGGAACAGCCAGAAGCTGACCGTGTCCCAGGTGGAATACCAGCCGCCGACATGGCCGATGATCTGGTTGGCGAGGAAGAACGCCAGATAATAGATGCCCACCACCGTGGCGTTGATCTGGCGCGGGGCGAGGCGGGTGAACAGGGCCAGGCTCACCGGCAGGATGTGGGCGAAGCCGATCGAATTGAACAAGTGGAACATGACCGGCCAGAACAGGCCGATCTTGGCATCTCCCTGCGTGGCCGCCGCGATGACCAAGCACAGGCCGCCGATCACCGTGAACACGCTGCCGATGACCATCTTGCCCAATTCGTCAGGCTCGGTGCCCTTGCGGTCGGAATACCATTTCCAGAACGCCACCACCGCCAGCAGCATCGAGAAGCTGAGCGCGGCGTCGATCGCCGTCATCCAGGTGGTGGGAATGCGATAATCGAAGAAAGTGAGCTGGAACTGCTCGTCCGCCCAGACGAGATAGGCGTTGAAGATCTCCTGATTGGTCAGCAGCGCGATGGCCATGATCGGCACCAGCACCAGCACCGCCGCGATCCGCATCCAGTCGTTGCGAGTGAGCTTGTCGCGGGGGGTGGATACGTTCTTCACCGGCCGGTTGTCCGGCGGCAGATAAGGACCGGCGGCGAGATAGGTCACGACGCCCAGGACCATGACGATACCGGCCGTGCCGAAGCCGTAGTGCCAGCCGACTTTCTCCCCCAGCGTCCCGGTGACGAAGGGGGCGACGATCACGCTCATCTGGATGGCGATGTAGAAGATCTGGAAGGCCATGGCGCGGCGCAGGTCGCCATCCTTGTAAAGCTCGCCCACCTGGCTGGCGATGTTGCCCTTGAACAGGCCGACGCCGACGATCAGCGTCAGCAGCGCGAAGATGAAGCTGCCTTCGAACGCCATCAGGAAGTGGCCGATGGCCATGACGATGCCGCCCGCGATCAGGGTGGCGCGGCGGCCGAGCCAGCGATCCGCCAGCAGCCCGCCGATGATCGGCGTGAGGTAGACCAGCGAGGTGTAATCGCCGAAGATCGCCGAGGCGAGCGGCTGCCCTTCCGCGCCGCCATATCGCACTTGTTGCAGCCAGCCGAGCCCGATCACCTGGCCGAACCGTTCCGGCAGCAGGTAATTGACCATGTAGAGCACGAGCAGGTTCTGCATCGAATAGTACGAGAACCGCTCGCACCATTCGACCGCCGAGAGATAGGCGAGGCCCTTCGGATGGCCGAAGAACGCGCGATCGGCGCGGTCGCGGGTTTCGAAGTCCAGCTCGGGCGTCGCTTCGGCTACGGTCATGCAGATCCCCGGGATAGTCTCGTTTGCGACGAAACTAGCGCGGCGGGGGAGGGTTGTCGCCTGCCTTCGTCAGGCGTGGATGTGGATAGAAGAGGGAGGACGTACTGCTTCTTTCGTCATCCCGCGGAGGCGGGGCCCAAGGCGACTGAGCGCCGCAGCGCTTTTTCGCCAGACCACGATCACCTGTCCTTGAATCGTCATTGCGAGCGTAGCGAAGCAATCCAGGGCGGCAGGGTAATACGCCCTGGATTGCTTCGCTACGCTCGCAATGACGAGTGTTGGACGAGTGTTGGACTGAAGGCGATCGTGCGCCAGGTTCTCGTTTCGCGGGAATGACGAAGCGTTGCGGCAGCAAGGGCTTAACTCCCCTGCAATTCCGCGTCGAGGAACGCGGCCACGTCGTCCAGCGACACCGCCTTGTCCAGGAACGCCTCCCCGATGCCATGCAGGAGGACGAAGGGCAGGGTGCCGGCATCCATCTTCTTGTCGTGCAGCATGTGATCGGCGAGCGCGCGGCCGTTGCAGTTGAGGCCGAGCGTGGAGATGGCGCTGGGCAGCCCGGCGGCGGCGATGGCCCCGGCGACGCGGTCCGCATCGGCAGCGGTGATATAGCCCCGCCGGGCGGAGTAGCGCGCCGCCAGCACCATGCCTAGCGCCACCCCTTCGCCATGCAGCAAACGGTCGGAAAAGCCGGTCTGCGCCTCCAGCGAATGGCCGAAGGTATGGCCCAGGTTGAGCAGGGCGCGCTTGCCGGTGGTCTCCCGCTCGTCCTCGGCCACGATGCGGGCCTTGGCCTTGACGCTTTCGGTGACGGCGTATTCCTGCGCCTCGGCATCGCCGGCGAGCACGGCGGGGCCGTGGCCCTCGCACCATTCGAAGAACGCCGTGTCGCCCAGGATGCCGTACTTGATGACCTCGGCATAGCCGGCGCACATTTCGCGCAGGGGCAGGGTGGCCAGCGCGCCGAGATCGGCCAGCACCAGGCTGGGCTGGTGGAACGCGCCGACCAGGTTCTTGCCGGCGCTGGTGTTGATCGCCGTCTTGCCGCCTACGCTGCTGTCCACCTGGGCCAGCAAGGTGGTGGGAAGCTGGATGAAGCCGCAGCCGCGCTTGAGGATCGCCGCGGCGAAGCCGGTGAGATCGCCGATCACCCCGCCGCCCAGCGCCAGAATGTGATCGCCGCGCTCCACCTCTTCGGCCAGCAGCCAGTCCATCACCTTTTCCAGCACGGCCCACGACTTGGCGCCTTCGCCGGGTTCCAGCACCATCCAGCGCGGTTCGAACCCGGCGGAGACCAGTGCCGCCTGCACCGTGTCGCGCCAATGCGCCGCGACGTTGGAATCGGTCACGATCGGTACGCGCTGCTTGCGCAGCAGCTTGCCGCATTGCGCCGGCAGATCGGCCAGCAGGCCGCCGCCCACGCGCACTTCATAAGCGCGGCCGGCGAGTTCGACAGGGATCACAGCCATGCGTCGAGTGCCTGCAGGATACGGGAGACGGTTTCGCCATGCGGGCCTGTGTCGCTGGTCACCCTGATCGGCGCTTCGGCATAAGCGGGCTCCCGCTCCGCCTTGAGGCGGGCGACGGTTTCCGGGAGATCGCCGCCGCGCAGAAGCGGGCGGTGGTCCCGGCGGCTCACCCGATCGACCAGGGTCTTCACGTCGCAGTCCAGCCATATCGGCAGGCCGCGTTCCAGGATCATGGCCCGCGTATCGGGCTGGACGAAGGCGCCGCCGCCCGTTGCCAGCACGCGTGGCGGGTTTTCCAGCAGCCGGGCGATCACGCGCCGCTCTCCATCGCGGAAATAAGGCTCGCCAAAACTGTCGAAGATCTCGCTCACGCTCATCTGCGCGGCTTCCTCGATCTCGTCGTCGGCATCGGCGAAAGGCAACGCGAGCAGCTGGGCCAGCTTGCGGCCGATGGTGGACTTGCCGACCCCCATCATGCCGACCAGCACGATAGGCCGGTCGATCCGGGCGGCCAGGGCGCGGATTTCGCTGTCGCTGAGGGTACGGGCGTCGATGGTCATTGCCGCAAGCGCTATAGATGCGCTAGTCGCCCTTGCAAGTTCGGTTGAAGGGTTGACCAATACGGTGGCGATGAGCCGCAAGACGATCCGGCTGGTGCTCGCGGTGCTGCTGGTCCTGTTTCTCGCACTCGCGTGGTTTGACGGCGGGCGTGAGCCGCAGCGCCTGATGGAGCAGCCGGTGGACCTGCCCCCGGCGCTGCAGGAGGCGGCACGATGAGGCGCGGATGGCTGCTGGCGGGCGCAGGGCTGGCGCTGGTTTCCTCGCTGGCGCTGGCGGCGCCCGAATCGCTGCTGCCGCCGAGCTTCCAGAACCCGGCGCCCGCTCCCGCTCCGGCCCCCGCTCCGCGACCGGCCCCGGCACCCGCGCCGGCCTCGTCCGCCGCGCCGGGGGCGGCCCCGACGACGCCCGGCGCGTCCATTCCGGTCATTCAGCCGATTCCCGGATTGCTCCAGCCCGAAACGCTGCCCCCCGTGGCGCTGCCGCCTAACTTTCCCAGCCTGGAGCAGCTGGAGGCGATGAGCCCCGATGCGTTCGACGAGTTGTTCGGCCTCAAGCCCAAGTTCGATATTCCGGCCGGCGCCCGCCGCGCGGTGCGGCAAGTGGGGATCATCGATCAGGAGGAAGGCGGGTTCGCCGCCGGCCTGCTGGACGAACAGCCGGCGGAACTGGTCCGGGCGGCGCTCACGGCCACCAAGGGGCCGCTGGTTTCGCGCTGGGGGCATATCCTGCTGCGCCGCGCGCTCGCCAGCCGGATGGACGCGCCGCGCGACATGGACCCGGTGGATTTCGCCGCCCTGCGCGCCGCGGTGCTCAACCGCATCGGCGAAAGCGCCGCCGCGCGCGCGCTGGTGCAGGATGTCGATTCGGCCAATTACGACACCGCGCTCGCCAGCGCCGCGTTTGACGCCTATCTCGCCACGGGCGACCTGCTCGGCATCTGCCCGGTGGTCCAGCTGAAGAGCACTCTGCGCGACGATGCCGAATGGAACATGGCGCGGGCGATCTGCGGCGCTTACGCCGGTGACGAACGCCAGGCGGACCGCGACCTGGAACGGATGCGCTATTACGGCAAGGCGCCGCGGATCGATGCGCTGCTGGCGGAACGCTATGCCGGCGCGGCGGGGCAGGGCCGGCGCGCGGTCAATATCGAATGGACCGGCGTTAACGAGCTGACCCCGTGGCGCTTTGCGCTGACTCGATCGCTGGGCATGGAATTGCCGGATAGCCTGAAGGACGCGGCGGCGCGCTTCGCCGTGGCGGACGTTCTCAATCCGGCGGTGCCGCTGGCGGAACGCGCGGCGGCGGCGGACAGGATCGCGGGCCGGGGCATCCTGTCGTCGGCCGCGCTGGTCGATCTTTATTCGCAGCTCTGGGCCGAAGGCACGATCGAAGGCCAGGAGCGGGAGCGCGCTGGCACGCTGCGTGAGGCTTATGTGGCGCGCGATCCCGCCGCGCGGATCGAAGCGATGCGCACCCTGTGGGGCAACGGCGGCAATTATGGCCGCCAGGTGCTGACCGCCTATGCCGCCGCGCGCCTGCCGGCGAGCGACGCGCTGGTGGACGATGCGCCGCTGATCATCGCCTCGATGCTTTCGGCCGGGCTGGACCGCAACGCCATGGCCTGGGGCGCGCTGGTCCCGCAAGGCAGCGTGGGCTGGGCCATGCTGGCGCTGGCGCAGCCGAATCGCGGCACGCAAGTGAGCCGGAGCGCGGTGAACAGCTTCGTCGATGATGACGGCAGCGCCGCCCAGCGCAAGTCGCGCTTCCTCGTGGCCGGGCTGGCCGCACTGGGGCGGCTCGACATGGGCGCGGCGAACGATCTGGCCGGCAAGCTGGGGGTTGATCTGGGCCGCGAGAGCGCGTGGAGCCGCAAGATCGACCGCGCGGCGGAGCTGAACAATCCCGCGCTGGTGGCGCTGCTCGCAGGGCTGGGGATGCAGGGAGACGGCTGGAACAAGATGACCGCACGCCACCTGTTCCATATCGTTCGCGCGCTTGACCGGGTGGGGCTGGAAGCGGAAGCCCGGATGATCGCGGCCGAGGCCGTGGCCCGGGGGTAAGGCTTCGCAGGCAACTGTATTCCAAGGTTCGTCATTGCGAGCGTAGCGAAGCAATCCAGAGCGACAGCGCAAAACGCTCTGGATTGCTTCGCTACGCTCGCAATGACGAGTAAAGGGGCTGGCGCGCAAAGCGGCGATGACGCCGATGCGGAGAGGACCGCGCATGCGGAAAAGGAAGTAATGTCCGCCGCCATCGAGTCCTTCCTCGCCATGCTTGCCGCCGAGCGGGGCGCGGCGGCCAATACGCTGGCGGCTTACCGGCGCGATCTCGAAGGGGCGGAGGAGATTCTCGGCGATCTCGCGGCGGCCGATCGTGAGGCCTTGGGCAGGCTGGCGGCGGCTTGGGCGGGCCTGGCCCCGGCCAGCGTGGCGCGCAAGGCCTCCGCGCTGCGGCAATTCTACGGTTTCCTGGTGGATGAAGGCCTGCGCGAGGACGATCCCTCGCCCGCGCTGCCGCGCCCCGCCATGCGGCGGCCCCTGCCGAAAATCCTCTCCCACCCCGAAGTGGAGGCCCTGTTCGCCCGGGCGGAGCTGGAGGCGGACAGCGCGCGGCCGGAAGCGATACGGCTGCTGGCGCTGCTGGAACTTCTTTATGGCTCCGGCCTGCGGGCGACGGAGCTGGTTGCCCTGCCGCGGGCCGCCGTGCCGCGCGATGCGCCGCTGCTGACAGTGACCGGCAAGGGCTCGCAGCAGCGCATGGTGCCCGTTTCCACGCGCGCGCGGCAGGCCCTGTCGCGCTGGCTTGCGGTGCGGCCGGAGGGTTCGCGTTATCTCTTCCCTTCGCGCGGTAAACATTTGACCCGCATACGGTTATTCCAGCTGGTGAAGGAACTAGCGGCGCGCGCGGGCCTCGATCCGGCCAAGGTCAGCCCACACGTGCTGCGACATGCCTTCGCCACCCATTTGCTCGAAGGTGGGGCGGACTTGCGAGTGCTGCAGACCCTGCTCGGCCATGCCGATATCGCCACTACGCAGATCTACACCCACGTCGATGCCGCGCGGCTGGTGACGCTGGTCAACGAGCGGCATCCTCTTGCGGGCGAGCAGCGGGGCGGTTAGCGCGGCCGGATGATTTCGTATCTGGAATTCGAGAAGCCCGTCGCTGAGCTGGAAGCGCGAATCGCGGAACTGCGCGAGGCCGCTTCGGGCGACGACGTGGACATCTCGTCGGAACTGGCGCGGCTAGAGGCCAAGAGCGCGGACCTGCTGCGCACCACATATGCCGCGCTGACGCCCTGGCAGAAGACGCAGGTGGCCCGCCATCCGGGGCGGCCGCATTTCCGCGACTATGTGGAAATGGCGTTCAAGGACTTCGTCCCGCTCGGCGGCGATCGCCATTATGGCGATGATCTGGCGATCATGGGCGGCCTTGCCACGCTGGGCGATCGCAAGGTCATGCTGATCGGGCACGAGAAGGGCAACGATACCCAGAGTCGGATCGCGCACAACTTCGGCATGGGCAAGCCGGAAGGCTATCGCAAGGCGATCCGGCTGATGGACATGGCCGGCCGTTTCGGCCTGCCGGTGGTGACGCTGGTCGATACATCGGGCGCCTTTCCGGGCGTGGAGGCGGAAGAACGCGGCCAGGCCGAAGCCATCGCCCGTTCGACCGAGGCCTGCCTGGCGCTGCCGGTGCCGATGGTTTCGGCCATCGTGGGCGAGGGCGGCTCCGGCGGCGCGGTGGCTCTGGCCAGCGCGGAGCGGGTGCTGATGTTCGAGCACGCGGTCTATTCGGTGATCTCGCCCGAAGGCTGCGCCTCGATCCTCTGGCGCACGGCGGAAAAGGCGCCGCAGGCGGCCGAGGCGATGAAGATGACCGCGCAGGACCTGGCGCAGCTGGGCGTGATCGACCGCGTCGTGCCCGAGCCGGTGGGCGGCGCTCAGCGCGATCCGGCCCTGGCGGCCGACACGCTGGCCCAGGCCATCGGCGAGGAGCTGGATGCGCTGTCAGGCAAGACGGCCAAGCAGCTGCGCCGCCTGCGCGAGAACCGTTTTCTCTCGATGGGCGAGCGCCGCAAGCCCCGCCGCGGCTGACCTTCGGGAACAGAGCCCGGCGGGAAGAGGTTTTCCGAGTGGAGCAAGCATAGGGCAGCGGAATCACCCGCGCCCGTCCGTCATGAGGAGCCTTTGATGTCCGACACCGCACAGACCCGCCGCGAGGCCGGGGCCCCTGTCCAAGTGCGTGGCCGCGTCCGCAGGATCGTGCTGGCCGGCGCCGCCGGCTGTTCCCTGTTCGCTTGCGCCACCGTGCCGCAGCAGGCCCAGGCGCAGCGCGGCGGCGGGGCGATAACCGCAGCGGAAGCGCGCCAGGGGGCGGAATATCACCCGCAATTCCTGCAGGAATTCGGCGGCGCGATGAGCGGGCCGCAAGCGACCTATGTCGAACAGATCGGCAAGAACATCGCCGTGCAATCGGGCCTGGCCAATTCGCAATCGGCCTTCACCGTCACCCTGCTGAACAGTTCGGTGGACAATGCTTTCGCCATCCCCGGCGGCTATGTCTACATCACCCGGCAGCTCGTCTCGCTGATGAACAACGAGGCGGAGCTGGCCGGGGTGCTGGGGCACGAAGTGGGCCACGTCGCCGCGCGGCATTCGGCGCAGCGCCAGCAGGTGGCCCAGCGCAACAGCATCCTGGGCGCGATCGGTTCCGTGCTGTCGGGCGTGCTGCTGGGCAACAGCCAGCTCGGCCAGCTCGGCCAGCAGCTTTCATCGGCCGTGCCGCAGCTGGCGACGCTGAAGTATTCGCGCAGCCAGGAGACGGAGGCCGACAACCTCGGCATCCAGTATCTGCGCAGCGCCGGCTACGATCCCCATGCGATGGCCAGCGTGCTGCAAAGCCTGGCGGCGCAGAACGCGCTGGACGCGCAGATCCAGGGCAGCAACGCGACGATTCCCGAATGGGCCTCCACCCACCCCGATCCGGCCAGCCGCGTGCAGGCGGCGATGCGCCAGGCCGGCAGCGCCACGGGCGTGACCAACCGGGACACCTTCCTCACCCGCATCGACGGGCTGCTTTATGGCGACGATCCGCACCAGGGCGTGATCGAAGGCAACAGCTTCATCCACCCGGACATGCGGCTGACGTTCACGGTGCCCAACGGCTTCTACATGGTCAACGGCACGCAGGCCGTTTCGATCAACGGGCAGAGCGGGCAGGCGCAGCTTTCCACCGGGCCTTACAGCGGCAACCTGGAAACCTATGTGCGCCAGGCATTCCAGGCGATCGGCGGGCAGAACGCCCAGCTCGCCCCGCAGACGCTCCAGCGCACGACGATCAACGGCCTGCCGGCGGTGATCGGCAGCGCGCGGGTCAACAGCGGGCAGAACCAGGTGGACGTCACCGTGGTCGGCTATGAATTCGCGCGCAACCAGGCCTATCACTTCGCGGCCATCACACCGGCGGGCCGGGCGGCGGTCTTCAACCCGATGTTCAACTCGCTGCGCCGGATCAGCCAGGCCGAAGCGGCGCAAGTCGTGCCGCGCAAGCTCAGCGTGGTGACGGCGGCACGGGCGGACACGGTGCAGACCCTGGCGCGCCGCATGGCCTACACCAATGCCCAGGAAGCCCGCTTCCGCGTGCTGAACGGGCTGGCGAGCAATGCTCAACTGGTGCCGGGACAACGCTACAAGATCGTGGTGCGCGGGAGTTGAGTGCGGCACGCGCAAGCAAAAAGGGCGGCGAGTTGCCTCGCCGCCCCTTCCGAATACCGTAATTGCGAACGATTACTTCGCCATCGAGGTCGCCACCTTGTTGAAGGTGGTCGAGAGCTGGCCGCCGAGGCTGGTCATCGCGGTGATCGCGGCAACCGCGATCAGGGCGGCGATCAGGCCGTATTCGATGGCGGTAGCGCCCGCTTCATCGCGGAGCAGCTTGTTGATGAACTTCATGGTCGGTCTCCTGGTTCTTCGATACCCGGCCTGACCCCCTGCTTCCGGATCAAGCATTCGCACCCTAGTTCGGCATTGGTTTAGAAAGGCCTAAGACATGGCGGCCGTGGCCTTGTCGGCCACGTCACCCCAGGCCCCTCCGCTGCTCGCGCCCAGGCTTTGAAAGGCAACCAGGGCGCCGAGAGCAATCAATGCCACTATCAGGCCGTACTCGATGGCGGTCGCTCCGCGATCGTCCCGCAGCAGTTGTATGACGATCAGGCTTCCACGCATCGGTTTCCCCCCGGAAATGTACGGTCCGATGCGGTGGCTTTTCGCAGCAGCCTGCTAACGAAGCCTTGATGCGGTCGGTTAACGTGGAAAATTCTCCGACATTCATTCCGGTGGTCGCGGCGGCGATCGTCGATGGCGCCGGGCGCCTGCTCTTGCAGCAGGCCTTGCTCGGCAAGCGCCATGCCGGGCAGTGGGAATTCCCCGGCGGGAAGGTGGAACCCGCGGAATCCCTCCGTTTTGCCCTGTGCCGCGAAGTGCGTGAGGAACTGGCGCTGGAGCTGGATGAAGCGGTGCTCCAGCCCGCCGGATTCGCCGAGGAAGCGCCGGCAGACGGCCGGCCCGGCCTTGTCCTGTTGCTTTACAGATGCACGCGCTGGAGCGGCGTGCCCGAAGCCTGCGAGGGCCAGCGCTGGGCCTGGTTCACCCTCGCGGAAGCCGACTCACTGCCGCTGGCGGCGATGGACAGGGCTCTGCTCGGCGGGCTCATCGGCCAAGTTCCCCTGGCGTAAGCGAGCACGGGAATGGCTATTGCCAAGCCCGCGCCGCCTGCCTATGTGCCGCCCTCCAAGCGCGCCCGTAGCTCAGCTGGATAGAGCACCAGACTACGAATCTGGGGGTCAGAGGTTCGAATCCTTTCGGGCGCGCCATTTCGGTTCAAAGGCACGAACGCCTAGCACCGCCGCCTCTACGCCAGAGGCGGCGGTTAGGGTTCGGAGCAGTTCGCTCCGCAGTCCACGGATGCGGACCTCCTTCCGGCTCACCACTTCAACCCGCTGCGCGACCGCGCGAACCTGATCGCGAGCGAACGTCCCATCGCCGTTCCGCAGCTTCTTGCGCAGGGCCGCCGCAAACGCCCGGAGGGTTTCCGGCGTGATCGCTGGGCCGATCTTTACGATATGCGCCAAGGCGCGTTCGGAATCGCCCTTGGCCTGGTCGCGCGTCGCGGTCAGCTCGGTGATGCGATCCTTGAGCGATGGATCGTTCACGTCGATCACGCCGTTCTCGATCGCGTCATAGAGGCGCTTGAGCTTCGCTTCGGCCTCGGTCGCGCGCCGTTCAAGATCGGCGACATGCTCGCGGCGCTGGTTCACCCACTCGTCGCGCCGTTCGAGGATCTGATCCATCAGAGCTTCGAGCCGCGTAGGATCAAGCAGCCGTGCCTCGAGATGATCGACCACGGCCTCATTGAGCCGGTCCATCGGCACCGTGATGCCGGGGCAGCCGGTCGCGCCCTGCCGCGCCTTCGTCGAGCAGGTGTAATAGCGATACTCCCTCCCGACACTGCTGGTGCCCGTGCGCAGCGTCATCGCGCCGCCGCAGCACGCGCAGAAGCAGATGCCGGTGAGCAGCGTCGGGCCGCCCACTGCCATCGGCGCCATCATCTTCGGGCTGCGCGCCTTGAGCGAGCGCTGCACGGCCTCGAACTGGGCTTCCGACACGATCGCCGGCACTTCCATGACGGCGTGCTCGCTCTCCGGCTTCGGCGTCTTCGTCTTGTGATCGCGGGTGTTGAAGCGGTGCTGGCCGATATAGGTCGTGCGGGTGAGCACCTGATGCACCGCGCCCAAGCCCCACCGACCGCCGTCGCGGGTGCGGATGTTGTTCTCGTTGAGCCAGGTCGCGATCGACTTGAGGCCCATCGGCCCTTTGTTATCGACGCCGTTCAATGCCATCCGGTAGATGCGCCGCACCGTCTCGGCCTGGATCGGGTCGATCTCCAGCTTCTTCTTGATCTTCGCGCCGCGCTCGCCGGCCGCGACCACGCGATAACCGATGGGCGCCCGCGCGCCGTTCCAGAAGCCTTGTCGGGCGTTCTCCTTCATCGCTCGCAACGTGTGCTTGCCGTTCTCCTTCGACTGATACTCATCGAACAGCGTCATGATCTGACGCATCATCACGCTCATCGGATCGTCGCCCAAATCCTGTGTGATGGAGATCAGCCGCACACCGTTCTTCGCCAGCTTGCGAACGTAGAACTCGAACTGGAACTGGTCGCGAAAGAACCGCGAGAAGCTGTGGACGAGAATGACGTTGAACGTCGGCGGCTTCACCATCGCCGCGTCGATCATCGCCTGGAAAGCTGGGCGACGATCATCGGTCGCGGTGTTGCCCGGCTCGACGAACTCCGCGGCGACCTCCCAGCCGCGCGACAGGCAGTAGCCTTCGATCTGGCGGCGCTGGTCGGGAATCGACAGATCGCTATCGGCCTGCCGACCCGTCGAGACGCGCAGGTAGAGCGCCGCGCGAGCGGTCGCCACGACTGGCGCCTCATCCTCATTTCGTCGCACGGCGGCGCTGGTCATGACGCTTCACTCCTCACTTCACGGCAGCGGCCCGAACAGCTTGTCCAGCTCTTGCCGCATATGGCCTTCGATCGCGCGCAGTTCGGCGTCGCCGATCGGAACTTGCTCCGGCCAGTCATCGGTGACGACGATTGGCCCATCATCTTCGCGCGACCGGCGCGAAGCCCGGCGCGGCGCGGCGCGATTGGTGTAGTCGTGCAAGTCATCCGGGCTTTCGGCCCAGCGACGAGGCGTGCGGCGGCGGAGCTTGCGAGGAAGGGCCATCCCGACACGCTGCGACGCGACCGCGCCGCGTGCAAAGCCTCTGTGGCGGCGTAGCGCAGATAGGGGCGCGCTGCGGCGGGCGTCATGCTGCGCCCCACGGATCGACGACCGTGATCCCGCAGTCGGCGAAATCGCGGACGTTGCGAGTCGCCAGCCGCGCGCCGCGCGAGCGCACGATGGCGGCAATCTGCGCGTCGATCTGGCTGATCGGTTTGCCACCGTGTTTCCGACCGGCGGCGATCTCGGGATAGGCCGCGGCGGCATCGGTATCGAACGGCAGGACGCGCCCCGCCAGATCGACATCGAACATCGGACGCGCGGCCGCCAGCAGATCATCGCGGCGGCGTCCCTCGGGGAGCAGCGCCAATCCGTAGAAGATTTCCGCCTGGGTCAAGGTCGTCGTGAACACCCCCGCCATCGGTTGCTCGGCGATCCACGCCATGACCTTCGGGTCAGGTTCGCGCCGCATCAGCTCGGAAATGACGTTGGTGTCGAGGACGATCATCAGCCGAAGTCCACCGGCTCGCGGATCGCTTCGCGCGGCACGTCAGGCAGATCGACGCCGCCCAGCGGGCCGAAGCGTTCGTGGATTGCCTGACCAAGATTGCGAGGGCGAGGATCGTCAGTGGAGAGCGCCGAGCGCAGGATGTCCCGCGCCTCGTCTTCCATCGAACGGCCATTGACGGCCGCGCGCACGCGAAGGCGCTTCTTGATCGCATCGTCGATGTTTCGGATCGTCATCACCGCCATATGCACCTCCATAAGTCACTGACTTCATATTAGTCGATGAAGGTGAAAATTGCAAGATGGGTTGGCGCCTCCCTTCGGGACCGCCGCTCTATCTTCGCTGCGCTTCGACCGAACCCCTGAAGGGTTTCGGCCCTGCCGGGTGACGATCAGCATGGCGAGGCGGCGCTGGCGCGCCGGTCGGTCAATCCGCCCCTGCGGATTGTAACTGTTCTGAGGTGCGGAGATCGGGCCAGGGCTGCGCCGGCCCGATCGCATTGTTTGTAGCTCTCCCCGTCGGTGGGGTGGGCGACGCTTCCCTTTAGGCCCGCCGCGCCGGGCCGCAACGCGCGGTAAGCCGCGCTTACCTCCTCTGCGTTCCGGCCCTTCGGGTGCGCCCCGGCTCCGCCGGCGGGCCTGCCGGTCCGCTCCTTCGCCGCCCACCCCATTCCGGGGTGAGTGCGGTTTGAAGGAGAAATGTGATGAACGCTGTTACCGAAACCGTAGCCGCCGAGCCTGTGTCGGGCGTCGAGATTTTCGTGCCGCTCGCCAAGCTCAAGAAGTCCCCGCGCAATGCCCGCAAGGTGCCGCATGGGGAGGCCGCTATCGAGGCGCTGGCCGCTTCGATCCAGCACAAGGGGCTGATCCAGAACCTTGTCGTGGAGCCCGAGACCAAGGAGGACGGGACGCCGACCGGCTATTACCTCGTCACCGCAGGCGAGGGCCGCAGGCTGGCGATGCTGCTGCGCGCCAAGCGCAAGCAGATCAAGAAATCCGAGCCGGTGCGCTGCTGGCTCGATACCGCCAATGACCCGTCCGAGATCAGTCTGGACGAGAATGTGACCCGGACCCCGATGCACCCCGCCGATCAGTTCGAGCGGTTCCGCGAGCTTGCGGACGGCAAGGGCTGGGGCGCGGAGGAAATCGGCGCGCGGTTCGGCGTGTCGGCGGGCGTGGTGAAGCAACGCCTTCGCCTTGGCGCCGTCTCCCCGAAGCTGTTGCAGGTCTATCGCGAGGACGGCCTTACGCTCGATCAGCTTATGGCCTTCGCCATCACCGAGGACCATGCTCGGCAGGAACAGGTTTTCGAGGGTCTGCATCACAACCGCGAACCGTGGATCATCCGGCGCGACATGACCGCTGCCAACGTCCCGGCGACCGACCGGCGCGCGGTGTTCGTCGGAGCCGACGCCTATGTCGAGGCGGGCGGCAACATCCTCCGCGACCTGTTCAGCGAGGACCGGGGCGGGTTCTTCGAGGATGCAGGCTTGCTCGACATGCTCGCCATCGAGAAGCTGCGCGAGGTCGCAGGTGAGGTCGAGGCCGAGGGTTGGAAATGGGCCGAGGCTCATATCGACTACCCCCACGCCCACGGGATGCGGCGCTTCTATCCGCAAACCGTTCCGCTGTCCGACGAGGACGAGGCGCGGTTGGAGGCGCTGTCCGCCGAGCATGACGAGCTTGCCGAAGGCTATTCGTCCTATGACGAAATGCCCGAGGACGTGGCGGCCAAGCTGGAGGCGGTGTCCGACGAGATCGACGCCATTTCCGAGAGGCGTTCGGCCTACGACGCCAATGTGATCGCGCATGGCGGCGCGTTCGTCGTGCTGCACCATGACGGCAGCGTTCGGATCGAGCGCGGTTTCGTTCGGGCCGAGGATGAGGCGCTGGCGGACCCCCAGCCCGAGCAGGAAGCCGAGGGCGATGCCACCGACCCGCAGACCGGGGAGCGCGAGCAGCCGGAGGACGGCGACGAGGACGCGCAGGAGATCGAGGAGGACGAGGAACCGGGCAAGCCCATTTCCGACAGCCTCACTCGCGACCTGTCCGCCTATCGGACGCTGGCGCTTCGCGTGGCCTTGGCCGACCAGCCGGATACGGCGTTGATCGCGCTGACCCACACGCTCACCGCGCAACTGTTCTACAGCTATGCGGAGGCGGGTTGCCTTGAGGTCCGTCCGACCGTGACCCCTTTGGGGAGCCACGCGGACGGGATCGAGAACACTCCCTTGGCGGCGCGGGCTAGCGAGGCGCATGAAGCGTGGGCCGAGCGGATGCCGCGCGACGTGGCCGACCTGTGGAGCTTCATCGTCAATCTGGACGACGAGAAGCGGTTGGCGTTGCTGGCGCATTGCGCGGCCCGCACCGTCAACGCCCTGCGGCTGCCGTGGGACCGCAAGCCTCGGACGCTGCAAACCGCCGACCGGCTGGCGAGCGCGCTGGCGCTGGACGTGGCGAAGGACTGGACGCCCACCGTGGACAGCTACCTTGGCCGCGTTACCAAGGCGCATATCGTGGAGGCCGTGACCGAGGGCGTTTCGGAGGATGCCGCGCGCTGTATCGCGGACATGAAGAAGCCGGAGATGGCGCAAGCCGCCGAGCAGCTTCTGGCCGGGACCGGCTGGCTTCCCGCAGTGCTGCGGACCCCGCAGCCGGAAGCGGAGCAGCCCGCCGAGGCCAGTGCGAGCGCGCCGCAGGACGCGGACGAGGAAGGCATCTACGCCGTCGCTGCCGAATAGCGGCACTTGGGCCGGGGCCGTGCGAGCGGTCCCGGCTTTCTTCGGAACGACCAAAAAAAATTGCGGCCGCGCCCCTGATCGGGCGCGGCCGCTTGGTGTCGGCTCCGGTGCGCCCGCCGCTCGGGCAGAGCGGGGGCGCTTGGAGGCGTGTCAAGAGAGGGCGTCGCACCATGCCGGTTCAACAGGTGTTTACCGATCCCGTGAGCAGGGTCGCCGTTGGCGATAAGCACGCACCAAGCGGCCGGGATCTTCCACCGTGGCGCTGACATGCCCCGCCGTCCATCTAGGGCGGCGCGCTGCCGGACTGCCGCATCATGTCAGTGTGGCAGAGTTCAGGCGATGAGAGCGGACACGGTTTGAGCTGGTCCGGCCGGATAGGCGGCATGGGTTTGGCAGTGCGGGGTCGCCACAGCATTCCATCCTCGCATCGGCGCGACCGCATGGCCTCTCGATTGGCTTGATCTAACCGGGGCCGGCTTCGCCTTGCTCGGCCTGGCGCAACGCCGCCGCGCGGCTTTTTTCCGCCGCCTTCGGCTTTGCATCGCGAAACAAAAAAGCCGCGCGTCGCCATCCTCCGCTGTGCTCCGGCCGCAAGCGGTGCGCGTCCGATCATCCCCGCTTCACCGATCGCCATCGAGGCCGCGGCAGTCGCGGTCCGAAAGCGAAAGGAACTTCGACATGGCGATCATCGGCACCTTCACCCAGGCGGACAACGGCACCTTCACCGGCACCATCACCTCCGCGACTCTCAAACTCAAGGCGACTCTCCGCCCCATCGACATCGAAGGCGACAAGGCGCCCAACTACCGACTCCTGGTCGGGACGGTCGAATGCGGCGCAGGTTGGAAGAAGACCAGCCGCCAAGAGCGCGACTACATCTCGGTCAAGTTCGACGATCCGACCTTCCCGGCGCCGATCTACGCCACCCTGTCCGAGACCGACACCGCTGGCGAATACGCGCTCATCTGGTCTCGCTGACCCCCAACGGCGCCCCCGCTCCACCTGAGCGGGGGCGCCTTGTCATGCCTCTTCTGGGCCATGAGAGACGGACGGGCTGGAGGCCCGGCATCGTCTGTGAGGTGCTTGGGGCGCTGCCCCCAGCGCCCTTCGGAGCGGCTTCCGCCCAGCTTCCTCCACGCGCGAGCGCGTTCCGTGCAGCCGGTTCCCCGCGAAGCCGCCCACTCCGGTTGCACCCCCGGTCTCGCCGACGGGCAGGGTTTCAGCGCGGCGCTCCGCTGCGCGGAAACCCAAGCCCAAAGGAGGCCAAAATGCACTACCAGCTTGCCACTCGGTTCGGTCGCAACGCCCATCAGATCAGCGGCCGGGAGCCGCTCGATAACGAGGCGCTGTATCGGCACGTCCCGTCAATCTTCGCCCGCGAGGCGCACGACAGCCGTTCGGATCGCTATGTCTATGTCCCCACCATCGACATCGTAGAGGGGCTGCGTCGGGAAGGATGGTCGCCGTTCTTCGCGGTCCAGTCCGTTCCGCGCGACGGCAGCCGCCACGGCCACGCCAAGCACATGCTGCGCCTGCGCCGGGATGACGGCATCGGCAAGCCCGAGGCCGCAGAAGTCATCATCGTGAACAGCCATGACGGGACCAGTGCCTATCAGATGTTCGCCGGGATGCTGCGTTTCGTCTGCACCAACAGCATGATCGCGGGCGAGCGGTTTGAGGAGGTGCGCGTTCCCCATAAGGGCAACATCGAGCACGATATCATCGAAGGCGTTTACACCGTCGCCGAGGACTTCCCCCGGCTGATCGACGCCAGCGAGTCGATGAAGGCGATCCAGCTTTCGCCGGATGAGCAGCGCTTGCTCGGCGAGGTTAGCCTTGTTGCTCGCTATGGCGACGACGAAAGCCCGATTCGGCCCGAGCAGATCATTGAGCCGCGCCGCCGCGAGGATGTAGACCGCAGCCTGTGGACCACATTCAACGTCATTCAGGAGAATGTCGTTCGTGGCGGGTTGCATGGCCGCAAGCGCAATGCGGAGGGCCGTATCCGCCGCGTGCAAACCCGCGCCATCAACGGCATCGACCAGAACGTGACGCTTAATCGCGCGCTCTGGACGCTGGCTGAGGGGATGCAGCGCCTCAAGGCCGCCTGACTGTTCCCCGCCGCAGGGCCGGAGTTCCGGCCCTGCGGTTTTGCCGCTTGCGCGCCGATCCGCTGCGCCGGATCGGCAGCGGCCGCGCGTCCCAAAGGTCCGCGCGGCCGCATGGGCGCGCTCACCGGGCTGGCGCCCGGCTCGCGGTGGGTAGTGGTAAAATCCCCAGCGCTGCCTTAAAAGGGCGATGGGCTGCTACGCGGCAGCCTGGGGTGTGGAAACCCCACGTTTAGCGGTTCGGCACCGGCCGTAACGGTGCCGCAATCCTTGACCACGCGGTCGGGGAGCCTGTGACGTATGTCCAGGCGCTCCGGTGCTAAAGGTCACAGGAACCGTCTAAACGCGGTTTTCCAACTCCCCGATCAGGGTTCAGGAGCTGTTTGCGGGGGCGCACCGCAAACCAGCAGCCCCTGTGAGTGTGCAGTAGGCAATGCAGATTCCGCGCGCAATTATGCCTGGCAAGCACGTCGAAAATGCTCGGCATTGTCCTATTGGTTAACGCGGACGGGAAGCCAAGGGCATGGTGGTCAAGATGAGATTCGATGATCGGGCGCCCGATTCACCACAACTCACCAGCTATGACGAAGGTCATCTGGCAGATTATCTGCGCTTGCTCGACGCCGACGCCGATGGGGCCGATTGGCGCGAGGCTGCGAGGCTGATCTTCGGCATCGACACGACCGCCGAGCCGGATCGCGCGAAGACGATGCACGACTCTCACTTGGCCCGCGCGCGGTGGATGACTGAGGTTGGCTACGCTCATCTGCTCGGCTGTCAGCGCCCGCTAAACTGTTAAGATTTAACTCCAATCTGGATCGAGTTCCGGGGGTAATTGCTCCGCTCGCACGGCATGGTTGTGCGCGATCTTCGCCCTAGCAAACGTCAGTGGCGACCGGGATGTTCGGTGCTCCGAAATCCGCGCGAGGCGCGGTGGGGAGGATGCAATGCCGACGCCGCCTGGGCGTCGCCAGCGACGCGCCGGCGGAATGTCCGACGCGCTCGGGCGCGCCGATCTAGCCGCGGAGTTCTTGCGGCGGAACCGCACCTACCGCGCCGAACATACGCAGATGCAAGAGCGCATCGACGAGGGCGCCGTCGCGAAGAACGCCGCCGAATTGGCGTTCGCGCGGCGCTGGGGGTTATCCTTTCGCCACGGCGCCGGATGACCTCTCGGAGCCGGTCGTCTGGCGCCCGGAGCTGACCGCTGTCACGGTCATTCTCGACGCTGCGCCGGAGGGATTCAAGACCGCCGCTCCGGTCGATCCTCGCGCACTCGGGGCGCTGCTCGCCGACCTGGCCGGGATTGAAGGCCGCCACGTCATCGTCGCCGACGCGGCCGGCGAGCATCGACTCTGGCTGCGCGATGCGACCCCCGGCCGGCCGCTCGCGGCCATCATCCCGCTTGACAAGGATTTCCCCACCCGGATCGCCAGCTTGCTGCGTTTCCACCGCCGTCTGCTCGGCCGCGCTGCCGGGCCGCTGCCGCGCGGCTGGCCGCTTACCGCCTACCGGCTCGCCCGGCTCGACCTGATGCTCCGCGCGCTCGACCTGCGTGATGCCGGAGCAACCTATCGCGAGATCGCCGCCGAGCTGGGGCGTGACGACGCGAACAAACTATCCGCGAGCGACTGGAAGATGTCGGCCTCGCGCTCGTTCGTCGTGCGGCTGGTCCGCGACGGCATCGCCATGATGAACGGCGACTACCGCAAGCTGCTCCGCATCCGCTGATCCCCTCCCCGCTGCCACCCCGCGCGTGGGGGGGGTCACATCCGCGTAGCCGCACATCTTCATACCCCACCCAGCCGCCTCCGTTCTGACAATTACGCCTCCTGCCGCCACCGCCCGCAGGAGTCGTCACTTGTCCGATACGCCCACCAACCTGCCGCCCCGCTTCCTGCGCACGCCGGAAGCCGCCCGCTTCCTCGGCCTCTCAGGCCGCACCCTTGAAAAGCACCGTTATTTCGGCACCGGCCCGGCCTACCGCCGGATCGGGGGCCGGGTGGTCTATTCGGTCGATGACCTGCGCGCCTGGGCCGATATCGGCATCAAGCATTCGACCTCCGATCCGGGGCAGGACGACCTCATGCCGCGCGCGGATTCGGCCATCGCCCGGAGCCGGCGATGACCGTCCCGCCGTCGCCCATGCGCCACCGCCAGCCGTCCGATGACGGCATGACTCGCGTCGAACTGACGTGGATCGAGAAGCGGATTGAGCACTGGATCAGGTTCGGCCGCGTCGCCGTTGACGAGATCGTCGATCGCCGCCGCCGCATCGTCCGCTTCCGCCCCGGCGCCATCTTCGCGTTCGTCCGCTGGGCGGCGAACGACTACGGCACGGTAAGCTCGCGCATCGACATCGTGCGCGCGGTCGGCGCGGGCGAGCCGTTCACGACACTGCCATTCGTGCGGCCGGGCGGCGACATCCTGCTCAAGATCGAGGGCTGGCCCAAGGTCAGCCAGGTGCTCGCCGCGATCGACGCGGCCGAGGCGGCCGGCGTCGATCCGTGCGACGCCGCACCCGATCATTGGCGACACGTCGCCAACCGCATCGCCGCCGGACATCAGCCGCGCCCCTATACGCTGGAGCGCCATCGCGCCTGGCTCAAACGCCGAGAGATCGAAGGATGACGCCCCGTGGATGGACCATCGCGACGGCTTCCGCCGCGTCGGTGTTCGCCGTGTCGTTCACTGCCGTCGCGATATTCGACCCGCTGCCGCGCGTCATCTGGAACGCCAGCGCCAGCGCACCGCTCGGCCTCTACCGGATAGAGCCCGACCGCGATCCCGCCGTCGGCACGCTGGTCGCCGTTACGCCGCCCGCGCCGCTGGCGCGGTGGCTGGCCGAGCGCAGCTATCTTGGTGAGCGTGTGCCGTTGTTGAAGCATGTCGCGGCCAAGCCGGGGCAGTTTGTGTGCCGGATCGGCGCCGTCGTGAGCGTCGATGCCCGGCCGGTCGCCGTTGCCCTGGCGCGTGACGGACGAGGCCGCTCGCTCCCCGTCTGGCAGGGCTGCCGCACGCTGCGCGGCAGCGAGCTGCTGATGCTCAACCCCCAACACGCGGACAGTATGGACGGCCGCTATTTCGGCCCGCTGCCGGCCTCGACCGTGCTCGGCCGCGCCGTCCCGATCCTCACCCGCGACACCCCCAACGCGTCGCTCGTGTGGCGCTGAACCCGCTCATCCCTGCCAACCCAAAGGAGAGTCCCATGCAGATCGGCAGCTTCTTCCGCACCGCCAACGGTTACGAAGGCATCATCGAGACCGCGACGCTCGACATTCGCATCTCGATCGTTCCGGCCGAGCCGAGCGACGCCGACAATGCGCCGAACTGGCGCATTCATCGCGGCGACGGCGGCGAAGGCCCAGAGATCGGCGCGGGCTGGAACGAGACCGGCGAACGCGCCGGCGATTACGTCTCGCTGCGCATCGACGATCCCGCCTTAGCCCAGCCGCTCCGTGCCGCGCTGTTCCAGACCACGGGCGACACGTCGGCCTGGTCGCTGCGCTGGAACCGCCAACCGAAGTCGCGCGAGCAGGACTGATCCGGTGCGCTTTTCCATCATCCCTTTGTTCGCGGGAAAGCCGTCTCATCCCTCCGTCCCGCTCGGTCGCAGACCGGCCGGGGCGCGCAGCGGAGGTCAAAGGCGGCCGCAGGCCGGCGCGGCGCGCGCACCCTTGAGCGTAGCGAGCACGCTGGCAGGCTGGCGGCGGAGCGGAGTCGGATCGGCGGTGGCGTTGGCCGTCGCGCTGATGTCCGGCGGCGCTGCGCCGGTCGCGGCAACGGCGCAGGATTTGCCGGCCGCACGATCGGCGGCGGCTCATCCATATGCCGGTCATGTCGCCGAGGCCGCGCGGCGATTCGGCATCCCCGAAGGGTGGATATGGGCGGTGATGCGCGTCGAGAGCGGCGGCAACTCCCGCGCCGTTTCGCGTGCGGGTGCGATGGGATTGATGCAGATCATGCCCGCGACCTGGGCCGATCTTCGCGCGCGATATGGCCTCGGCGCTGACCCGTTCGACGTGCGAGACAACATCATGGCGGGCGCGGCCTATCTGCACGCGATGCACGACCGCTACGGCAACGCGAGCGCGATGCTGGCAGCCTATAATGCCGGGCCGGGCCGCTACGACGATTACCTGTCGCGCGGCCGTCCGCTGCCGCCCGAGACGGTCGGCTACCTAGCTCAGCTCAGCGCCGTTGTCGGCCCATCGGGCGCTGCGGAGATGGCGGTGAGCGCACCGCCTGATCCGTTCGCCTGGCGCCGCGCCGCGCTGTTCGTCCGCACCGCGAGCGCCCCGTCCGAAGCCGTTTCCGTGCAGTCAGATGGCGAGGAGCCCGCGTCGGAGCTGCCAGCCGATGGGCCGACATCCGGTGACGTTCGCTCCGCAGCTTCGCCTTCGAATGAGCCGGAGGACACGCTGTTCGTGCCCCGCGCCCGCGCGGGCCGACTGCAATGATTTGCGCGCTATCCCCATCATCCGTCCCGAGCAGGAAAGTGGCTGGGGAGGGAGAAAACGACAGGGACAGACGAGGGCAAGATATAAGCAGCGCCCCGTTTCGCCGAAAAGCCGAGGCTTTTCCGTGGCTTCACGCGGGGGCATCGGTCGGCACGCGTGCCGCGCGGAAGGAAAAAGGCAGCAATATCAACGTGCCGAACGGCACCACAGGCCGTTTTCGGCGGAAAGCCGTTCAGCCATGAGCGAGGACGGCGAGTTCCGCGTCCGGCCGGGCAAGGCTAAGCGCACCAACGCCCAGGGCCGCAACGCGCGCGGGCTGGTGGCCGAGGTGCTGCGCGTGGCCGCCCTGCACAGCGGCGGCCGGCGCGGCGGTGCCAGCAGCGGGCACCGCGGTGCGCGATCGAGCTTTGGCCGGGGCCGCACAGCGTTCGCGCGCAATCGCCTGTTCGGCTCGGGCCGGCGGGTCATGGTGAAGATGCTGCCCGTCACCACGCGCAGCCGGGGCGGCCGGCGCATGGCGCCGCTGTCCGCGCACGTTGCCTATCTGAAGCGCGAGGGCGTTACGCGCGACGGCTCGCCGACGCGCATGTTCGATGCCGAGGGGGACCGCGCCGACGATCGCGGGTTCACCGAGCGGTGCAAGGATGACCGGCACCATTTCAGGGTCATCGTGTCGCCCGAGGATGCGGCCGAGCTGACGGACCTACGCGAATACACCCGCGACCTCATGCGCCAGATGGAGGCGGATCTGGGGACGCGGCTCGATTGGGTCGCGGTCGATCATTGGAACACTGACAATCCGCACGTCCACCTGATCGTGCGTGGCGTCAACGATCAAGGCGGCGATCTCGTCATCTCCCGCGACTACATCAGCCACAATCTTCGCTCGCGCGCAGAGGAGCTGGCCTTCGCCGAGCTCGGGCCGAAGCCCGAGCATGAAGTCCAGCGTGCGCTCGACCGCGAGGTGACGGCCGAACGCTGGACGCGGCTCGACACGGAGATCGGCCGGGCCGCTGACGAGCTCGGCGTGATCGACCTCCGCCCCGAGCGGCCTGGTCCGGACGATCCGCGGTTACGCCGGCTGATGATCGGGCGCTTGCAGCATCTGGAGACGATGGGGCTCGCCGCCGAGGGCGAGCCCGGACAGTGGGCGGTGGCGGAAGGCGCGCAAACCAAGCTGCGCGAGCTGGCCGCACGCGGCGACATCATCCGCACGATCGGCGCGGCGTTGAAAGAGCGCGGCCAGGATCGGCCGCTCGATAGCTACGCCGTCGTCAGTGGTGCGCCCGAGAAGCCGATCGCCGGCCGGCTGATCGACAAGGGCTTGCACGACGAGCTGACCGGCACGGCCTATGCCGTGATCGACGGCACGGACGGGCGCACCCATCATGTCCGGCTTCCCGGCATTGAGGCGCTGGAGCACAGCCCCGCACTCGGCGGCGTCGTCGAGCTGCGCGGCGTCGGCCGCCCCGGCGAGGCGAAGCCGACGCTGATCCTTGCCACGCGGTCGGACCTCGACCTCGCCGCGCAGATCAAGGCGCCCGGTGCGACCTGGCTCGACCATCGGCTGATCGAGCGCGGCGCCGGGGTCGCGGACGGCGGGTTCGGCGCCGAGGTGCGTCGGGCGATAGACGCCCGCACCGACCATCTCGTCCGCGAGGGACTGGCCCGACGCTACGGTGAACGCGCGGTGTTCGAGCGCGGACTGCTCGACACTCTGCGCAAGCGCGAGCTGGATGCCGTTGGCGCGAAGATCGCGGGCGATACCGGCCTTGCCTATCGCCCGGCCGCCACTGGCGAGAAGGTCGCCGGCGTGGTCCGCCAGCGGCTTGCGCTCGCCTCGGGCCGCTTCGCGATGATCGACGATGGGCTCGGCTTCCGCCTCGTGCCCTGGGCCAGCACTCTCGAGCAACAGCTCGGCCGGCAGGTCGCGGGCGTCGTCCGCTCAGGCGGCAGCATCGACTGGACGCTCGGCCGCAAACGCGGCCTCGGCCTCTAACGACAGGAGAACCCATGTCCGCGACAAAGATTTTGTGGGGGCAGGTCATAACCGTGTTTCTGATCGTGCTCGCCGCAGTGTGGGGCGCGACCCAATGGACCGCCGCCGCGCTCGCCTATCAGCCCGAGCTGGGGCCGCCCTGGTTCATGCTCGGAGACTGGCGCGTCTATCCGCCGCCGGCCTTCTTCTGGTGGTGGTTCTCGTTCGACGCCTATGCGCCCGACATCTTCAAGACCGGCGCGTTCATCGCCGCGTCGGGCGGGTTCGTGTCGATCGCGGTCGCCATTGGCATGTCGGTGTGGCGCGCCCGCGAACTGAAGAACGCCGAGACCTACGGCTCGGCGCGCTGGGCGACCGAACGGGAGGTGCGCGCGGCCGGGCTGCTGGGGGCGAACGGCGTGGTGCTGGGCAAGCTCGCAGCCGACTATCTGCGCCACGACGGCCCCGAGCATGTGCTGTGCTTCGCGCCGACACGGAGCGGCAAGGGCGTTGGCCTCGTCGTGCCGTCGCTGCTGACCTGGCCGGCCTCGGCGATCGTCCACGACATCAAGGGCGAGAACTGGACGCTGACCGCCGGCTTTCGGTCGCGCCACGGCCGCGTGCTGCTGTTTGATCCGACCAACGCCGCGTCGGCCGCCTACAATCCGCTGCTGGAGGTGCGGCGCGGCCAATGGGAGGTGCGCGACGTGCAGAATGTCGCGGACGTGCTGGTGGATCCCGAAGGCAGCTTGGAGCGCCGGAACCATTGGGAGAAGACATCGCACTCGCTGCTGGTCGGCGCGATTCTCCACGTCCTCTACGCCGAGCCCGACAAGACGCTGGCCGGCGTTGCGTCCTTCCTCTCCGATCCGTCGCGCACGATCGAGCAGACCTTGGCGGCGATGATGGCGACGCCGCACTTGGGCGAGGCCGGCGTGCATCCGGTCGTCGCCAGCGCCGCGCGCGAACTGCTGAACAAGTCCGACAACGAGCGATCGGGCGTGCTCAGCACGGCCATGTCGTTTCTCGGCCTCTACCGCGATCCTGTCGTCGCGCAGGTCACGCGCGCCTGCCAGTGGCGCATAACGGATCTAATCGAGGGCGAGCGGCCAGCGACGCTGTATCTGGTCGTGCCGCCCAGCGACATCTCGCGCACCAAGCCGCTCATCCGCCTCATCCTCAACCAGATCGGGCGCCGGCTGACCGAGGAGCTGACACCCAAGGGAAACCGCCATCGCGTGCTGCTGATGCTCGATGAGTTCCCCGCCCTCGGCCGTCTCGACTTCTTCGAGTCCGCCCTGGCGTTCATGGCGGGTTACGGACTCAAGGCGTTCCTGATCGCGCAGAGCCTCAATCAGATCGAGAAGGCTTATGGCCCGAACAACGCGATCCTCGACAACTGCCACGTCCGCGTGAGCTTCGCCACGAACGACGAGCGGACGGCCAAGCGGGTGTCGGACGCGCTCGGCACCGCGACCGAGATGCGCGCGATGAAGAACTATGCCGGGCACCGCCTGTCGCCGTGGCTGGGGCATTTGATGGTGTCGCGCTCCGAGACGGCTCGCCAGCTCCTCACGCCCGGCGAGGTGATGCAGCTCCCGCCCGACGACGAGATCGTGATGGTGGCGGGCGTCCATCCCATCCGCGCGAAGAAGGCGCGCTACTTTCGCGATCGGCGTTTCGCCGAGCGGATCGTGGACGCGCCGAAGCCTGCCGCTGACGCCGTGCGGCCCGACGATTGGACCGAGCGCACCGCGGCCGCCGATCCTACCGACGTGGCGCGGATCGTGCGCGCCCAAGAGGATGCCGCCAATGGCGGGCTGCGCCGCGAGCCGGAGCTTCCCGAGCATGTCGCCATCACGCCCGAGACGACCGCGCCGCCCGCGCAGGAGTTTGCGATCGTCGACGACGAGCAGGACGACGCGGCGCGGCAGGCGGCGTTGCGGCGCCGGATGCAGAGACTCGCGCGGCAAGCATCGCTCGACCCCGGCGACGGCATCGAGCTGTAGGAGTCCGCCCATGCGAACCAGGCTCAACGTCTATTTTCCGCCCGCGCTCGCCAAGCAGGTTGACGAGCTGGCGATCCGGCGACGCATCTCACGCTCGGCGATCGTAGAGGCGGCGGTAGCGTCCTACCTGTCGCCGGACGGCGCCGACCGGATGGAGGCGGCGTTCGCGCGCCGGCTCGATCGTTTGTCACGTCAGATGCAGCGCCTGGAGCGCAACACCGGCCTGACGACCGAGGCGCTGACATTATTCGTGCGCTTCTGGCTATCGGTGACGCCGCCGCTTCCCGACGAGGATCAGGCGGCCGCGCAGGTGAAGGGCCGCAAGCGCTATGAGGGCTTCGTCGAGACGCTCGGTCGGCGCTTCGCCAGTGGGAAGAGTCTGCTCGACGAAATCCCCGAAGATATCTGGCCGAAAACGCCGACCGATTCGGAATAGACGCGCCGCGATCGTCGGCGCGACCGAGGGCGCGATCCGCACTCCGTAAGTATCTGCCGCCGCTTCTACTACGCCGTAAGCTATCTATTGCAGCGGCCGAGTTTCTGGCTCTCTTGATGTGCTCCTGACGCCGGGCGGCGGTTCGCCCGGTCCATTTCAGGGGCCAAGTCTTGACCGTTCATCCGATCCGATCCGAGGCAAAATCACGCGGCGCACGGATGCTGCGCACAGCGCTCGGACCGTCGATTGCGGCATGGCTCGACGATCCCGCCGTCATCGAGGTGATGCTGAACCCGGACGGCCGGCTGTGGCTCGATCGGCTCGGCGACGGGATCAGCGATACCGGCGAGCTGCTGTCCGCCGCCGATGGCGAACGCATCGTCCGCCTGGTCGCGCACCATGTCGGCGTCGAGGTTCACGCCCGTAGCCCGCGCGTTTCGGCCGAACTGCCGGAAGGGGGCGAGCGGTTCGAGGGGTTGTTGCCACCCGTCGTCGCCGCGCCTGCCTTCGCTATCCGCAAGCCGGCCGTCGCCGTCTTCACGCTCGATGACTATGCGGCAGCCGGCATCATGTCGGCGCCGCACGCCGAGGCGCTGCGGCATGGCGTCGAGAGGCGCGCCAACATCCTTGTCGCGGGCGGCACAGGCGCAGGCAAGACCACGCTGGTCAACGCGCTGCTCGCGGAGGTGGCGAAGACTACCGATCGCATCGTTCTGATCGAAGACACTCGCGAGCTGCAATGCGCGGCGCCGAACCTCGTCGCCATGCGGACCAAGGACGGCGTGGTGTCGCTCGCCGAGCTGGTCCGCTCATCGCTGCGCCTGCGGCCCGACCGCATCCCCATCGGCGAGGTGCGCGGCGCCGAGGCGCTCGACCTTATCAAAGCCTGGGGCACCGGCCATCCCGGCGGCGTCGGCACGATCCACGCCGGGTCTGCGCTCGGCGCGCTCCGCCGCATGGAGCAGCTCGTGCAGGAGGCCGTGGTCACGGTCCCGCGCGCGCTCATCGCCGAGACCATCGACCTCATCGCCGTGCTGGTCCGCGACGCGCACGGGCGCCGACTCACCGAGCTGGCCCGTGTCGAAGGACTCGACCCTGGCACCGGCGACTACCGCCTTATTCCTCTTTCCACCACCCAGCCGGGAGACCTCAAATGATCCATGCCCTTAGGCATGGCGCACGACGCGCCATGCTTACAGCCACCGCCAGCGTAATCGCGATGCTCTACGCGGTGCCCGCCCATGCGGGCGGCTCGTCGATGCCGTGGGAAGCGCCGCTCCAGTCGATCCTCGAAAGCATCGAGGGGCCGGTCGCCAAGATCGTCGCGGTCATCATCATCATCGTGACCGGTCTGACGCTGGCGTTCGGCGATACGTCGGGCGGCTTCCGAAGGCTGATCCAGATCGTGTTCGGCCTATCGATCGCGTTCGCGGCCAGCTCCTTCTTCCTCAGCTTCTTCAGCTTCGGTGGCGGAGCGCTGATAGCATGACCGGCGCGGTCGGTCCTGGCGAGCCGATCGCGGGCTACTTCGCGCCCGTCCATCGGGCGCTGACCGAGCCGATTTTGCTCGGCGGCGCCCCGCGCTCGCTCGCCATCGTCAACGGGACGCTGGCGGGTGCAATCGGTCTCGGCCTCCGCCTCTGGATCGCCGGCCTCGTCATCTGGGCGATCGGCCACGCGCTCTCCGTCTGGGCCGCGCGCCGCGACCCGCAATTCGTGGACGTGGCCCGCCGCCACCTCCGTTACCCGAGCTGGATGCGGCCATGATGAGCCTGCGTGAATACCGCAACAAGGCGGCGCACCTTGCCGACTTCCTGCCCTGGGCCGCGCTGGTCGGCGAAGGGGTCGTGCTCAACAAGGACGGGTCGTTCCAGCGCACCGCCCGGTTCCGCGGCCCCGATCTCGACAGCGCCACGCCGGCCGAGCTGGTGGCGACGACATCGCGGCTGAACAATTCTCTTCGCCGGCTCGGCTCCGGCTGGGCGATCTTCGTCGAGGCGCAGCGCTTGCCCGCGCTCGACTATCCCGACGCCGAGTTCGCCGATCCGGTTTCCGCGCTCGTGGACATGGAGCGGCGCGAACAATTCCGTGAAGAAGGCGCGCATTTCGAGAGCCGCTACTTCCTGACGCTGCTGTGGATGCCGCCGGCAGAGGAAGCCGCGCGCGCCGAAGGCTGGCTCTACGAGGGTCGCTCGACCACCGGCGTCGATCCGCGGGAGTTGCTCAAGAGCTTCGCCGATCGCAGCGACCGCGTGTTGAACCTGGTCGAAGGTTTCGTGCCCGAGGTTCGCTGGCTCGATGACGCCGAGACGCTGACCTATCTGCACAGCACGGCTTCTACCCGTCGCCAGCGCGTTCGCGTTCCCGAAACGCCGATGCATCTCGACGCGCTCTTGGCAGACGAGCCGCTAACCGGCGGGCTGGAGCCGCGCCTGGGCGATCATCATCTGCGCACGCTCACCATCGTCGGTTTTCCCAGTGTCACGTTCCCGGGCCTGCTCGACGAGCTGAACCGGCTTGCCTTCGAGTATCGCTGGTCCACCCGCGCGATCATGCTCGACAAGACCGACGCGACCAAGCTGCTGACCCGCATCCGGCGCCAGTGGTTTGCCAAGCGCAAGTCCGTCGCGGCCATCTTGAAGGAGGTGATGACCAACGAGGCGAGCACACTGCTCGACAGCGACGCCTCGAACAAGGCCGCAGACGCCGACACGGCCCTGCAGGAGTTGGGCGCCGACTACGCCGGCATGGCCTACGTCACCGCGACGGTGACGGTATGGGACCGCGATCCGGCCATCGTCGCCGAAAAACTGCGGCTGGCCGAGAAGATCATCCAGGGTCGCGACTTCACCGTCATCCCCGAGAGCATGAACGCGATCGAAGCATGGTTGGGAAGTCTGCCCGGCCACACCTACGCCAACGTCCGGCAACCGCCGATCTCCACCATCAATCTCGCCCACCTGATCCCCCTGTCAGCGGTATGGGCGGGGCCGGAACGGGACGAGCATTTCGGTGCAGCCCCCTTGCTCTACGCAAGAACCGAAGGCTCGACCCCGTTCCGGTTTTCCCTTCACGTCGGCGATGTCGGTCACACGCTGATCGTCGGCCCGACTGGCGCCGGCAAGTCGGTGCTGCTCGCCCTCATGGCGATGCAGTTCCGCCGCTACGAGAACGGCCAGGTCTTCGCCTTCGATTTCGGCGGCAGCATCCGCGCCGCCGCGATCGGCATGGGCGGCGACTGGCAGGATCTCGGTGGGATGCTCGCCGACGAGGCCGGCGACGGCGTGCAGCTCCAGCCGCTCGCACGCATCGACGATCCGGCCGAGCGCGCATGGGCAGCCGAATGGCTGGGGGCGATCCTGACGAGCGAAGGCGTCGCGGTCGATCCGCAGGCCAAGGAGCATATCTGGTCTGCGCTGGGATCGCTGGCGTCCGCGCCGATCGCCGAGCGGACCCTGACCGGGCTTGCCGTGCTGCTCCAGAGCCAGCAGCTCAAGCAGGCGCTCGCACCCTATTGCATCGGCGGGACGTGGGGTCGGCTGCTCGACGCCGAGGCCGAACGGATCGGCGAGGCCGACGTGCAGGCTTTCGAGACCGAGGGCCTGGTCGGCGCCGGATCGGCCGCGGCAGTCCTGTCCTATCTGTTTCACCGCATCGGCGATCGGCTCGACGGCTCGCCCACGCTCATCATCATCGACGAGGGCTGGCTGGTCCTCGATAGCCCAGACTTCGCTGCGCAACTCCGCGAATGGCTGAAGACGCTGCGCAAGAAGAACGCCAGCGTCGTGTTCGCCACGCAGAGTCTCGCAGACATCGAGACGAGCGACATCGCGCCGGCCATCATCGAATCCTGCCCGACCCGCATCTTCCTGCCGAACGAGCGCGCGGCCGAGCCGCAGATCGCGGCCATCTACGAGCGGTTCGGGCTCAATGCTCGCCAGATCGAGATACTGAGCCGGGCGACGCCGAAGCGCGACTATTACTGCCAGTCGCGGCGCGGCAATCGGCTGTTCGAGCTGGGCCTGGGCGAAGTCGCGCTCGCCTTCGCGGCCGCTTCCTCCAAGACCGATCAGCTCCGCATCGCCGAACTGGTCGAGACCCACGGCCGCGAGCACTTCGCCGCCGAATGGCTGCGGCATCGCGGCTGCGCCTGGGCGATCGAGCTTCTTCCCGAACCCCAACCCGATCCGCTGGCCGGTCGCCGGGAAGATACTGGCCAGCTCCCCCTTGCCATGAAGGACATGACCCCATGAAGCCCTCCATCCTGCGTCGCGCCGTCCTGGCCGGCACCATCGCCACGTCGAGCATGATCGGCATCACCGCCGCCACGCCCGCGCACGCTCAGTTCGGCGGCATCGTCTATGACCCGACCAACTACGCGCAGAACGTGCTGACGGCCGCCCGGTCGCTCCAGCAAATCAACAACCAGATTCAGCAAATCCAGAATCAGGCGACGAGCCTTATCAACGAGGCGCGCAACCTGACCTCGTTGCCGTTCAGCTCGCTCCAGCAGTTGCAGCAGCAGGTGCAGCGCACCCAGCAGCTTCTCGGGGAAGCACAGCGCATCGCCTACGACGTGCAGAACGTCCAACAGGCGTTCAGCAACCGCTACAAGGGCGCGGCGCTCACCGGCAGCCACGCGCAGATGGTTGCCAACGCGAATGCGCGCTGGGAGGATAGCGTCGGCGCGTTCGAGGATGCGCTGCGTGTGCAGGCTGGCGTCGTCGGCAACATCAACGGCACGCGCACGACGATGGATGGCCTGGTCTCGTCCAGCCAGTCCGCGACCGGCGCGCTCCAGGCCGCGCAGGCGGGCAACCAGCTTCTCGCTCTGCAATCGCAGCAACTCGCGGACCTGACGGCGCTGCTCGCCGCGCAGGGCCGGGCGCAGGCGTTGGATTCGGCGCGCAATGCGGCCGTCGAAGCCGAAAGCCGCGAACGGCTCCGCCGCTTCCTGGCGCGACCCACCGGCTATCAGCCGGGCAACGCGCGCATGTTCCACGACTGAGCCGATGGACACCAAGCTCCTCGCGCGCATCGGCGCCGTGATCTTCATCGCGATCGCGATCACGATGACGGCGATCGAGATGAGCCGTGCGCCCGAGCCCGCGCGCGAGGCGCCGGCGGTTGTCGCCGATCCCTCGGGGACGATCGACCCACTGCTGATCGAGCTGCGCCGCTGCCAGTCCGTCGGGGCTTCGGGCGCGAGCGATCCCGACTGCCTGCGCGCCTGGGCCGAGAACCGCCGCCGGTTCCTTGGCGACAGCGCGCGACCCGCCGCCCGCATCGCCGAAGACGCTTCGGCTCAGGAGAACTGACATGGGCGGCACCGGCGTCGTTGATCGCTTCCTGGACGTTTTCACCCGCTACATCGACAGCGGGTTCGGCCTGCTCGGCGGCGAAGTAGCGTTCATCGCCACCACGCTGATCGTCATCGACGTTACCTTGGCCGCGCTGTTCTGGACCTGGGGCGAAGGCGACGACATCATCGCGCGCCTCGTCAAGAAGACCCTGTTCGTCGGCATCTTCGCCTACATCATCGGCAACTGGAACAGCCTGGCGCGGATCGTCTTCGAGAGCTTCGCCGGCCTCGGCCTGAAAGCGGCCGGCACCGGCTTTACCGCCGCCGAGCTGCTGCAACCAGGCCGCGTCGCGCAAGTCGGTTTGGAAGCTGGCGAACCGATCCTCCAATCCATTTCCGACCTGATGGGCTGGGTCGCATTCTTCGAGAATTTCATCCAGATCGCTGTGCTGCTGTTCGCCTGGGTGATGGTCGTCCTCGCCTTCTTCATCCTGTCGATCCAGCTTTTCATCACGCTCATTGAATTCAAGCTGGCGACGCTCGCCGGCTTCGTGCTCATCCCGTTCGGCCTGTTCGGTAAGACGGCCTTCATGGCCGAACGCGTGCTGGGGCTGGTGATCTCGTCGGGCGTGAAGGTGCTGGTGCTGGCGGTGATCGTCGGCATCGGCTCGACGCTGTTCGACGAGTTTCGCGCTGGCTTCGGCGGCGCGCAACCAACGATTGAAGACGCGATGGCCATCGCGCTCGCTTCGCTATGCCTGCTCGGCCTCGGCATCTTCGGACCGAGCATCGCCAACGGCATCGTCTCTGGCGGTCCTTCGCTGGGCGCAGGCGCCGCGGCAGGAACCGCGCTCGCCGCTGGCGGCGCGCTGGTCGGCGGCGCGGCGGCCGCCCGCCTTGGCGCTGGCGCGGTCGCGGGTGCCGTTGGAGGCGCGGCGCGCGGCAGCGCCTTCGCCTCGGGAGCGGCGAGCAGCGCCTATGCCCTCGGCTCGGCCGGTAAGACCGGGGCGGCCGCGGCAGCGGGCGGCGCGGCCGGCGTCGGCAAGGCTGCCGTCGGCGCCGCCCTCTCGCCGCTCAGGAAGGCGGCAGCCTCGCTCAAGGACAGCTACCGCTCGGGCGGACGCGCCGCCGTCACAGCGACCGGCGGGACCATCTCGGGCGGCGCGGCGGCCCCGTCGCCGGAGGCGTCCGGCGGCTCGCCCGCTTGGGCCGCCGCGATGAAGCGCCGTCAGACCATGACCCACGCCGCGACCGTCGCCGCCCACACGCTGCGCTCGGGCGACGGCGGCGGCAACGGCGCATCGGTCGATGTCAGCCAGAAGGATTGATCCATGTTCAAGCGACCCTCCATCCGCTACGGCCAAACGCCCGAACCGACCACGCCCTACCAGCGCGCGGCGCAGGTATGGGACGACCGGATCGGCTCAGCCCGCGTCCAGGCGAAGAACTGGCGGCTCGCCTTCTTCGGCGCGCTGGCGCTGTCGGGCGGACTTACCGCTGGCCTCGTCTGGCAGTCGGCACGCGGGCACATCGTCCCTTGGGTCGTGCAGGTCGACCGGCTCGGCGAAGCGCAGGCGGTCGCGCCGGCTGAGGCCGGCTACCGCCCGACCGATCCGCAGGTCGCATTCCATCTCGCGCGATTCATCGAACAGGTCAGGAGCATCCCGGCCGATCCGGTCATCGTGCGGCAAAATTGGCTCCGCGCTTACGACTTCACGACCGATCGCGGCGCACTGGCGCTCAACGACTACGCGCGCGCCAACGACCCGTTCGCCGATGTCGGCCGGGTGCAGGTCGCGGTGGATGTCTCCAGCGTCATCCGCGCCTCGCCCGACAGCTTCCGCGTCGCCTGGACCGAGCGCCGCTATCAGGACGGCAGCCTCACCGCGACCGAGCGGTGGTCGGCGATCCTCACCGTCGTCGTGCAACCGCCGCGCACACCCGACGCCCTGCGCAAGAATCCGCTCGGCGTCTTCGTCAACGCCCTCAACTGGTCGAAGGAGCTGTCGCAATGACCGCCAGTCCGTTTCGCAGTGCCGCATCGGCGGCGCTGCTCGTCTCCGCATCCGCGCTCGCCGGCTGCGCCACCACGTCGGCGAAGCCGCCCGTCATCACCTTTGACGATCCGCCGGCCGAGATCGCCGCCACGCCCGCACCGGAGCCGCCGCGCGCCGTTGAGGTGGTTGCGATCCCCGAGCCGTTGCCGCTGCCCGGCCAGTTGAAGCCGGTGACGGATGCGCCTCGTGCGCCGGAGCCATCCGATCCCCGCCAGCGCGTCGGCGCGGCTAACGCCGCCGCGCGCGTGCAGCCGGTGCGCGACGGCTTCCTCAACGCCATCCAGCAATATCCGTGGACGGATGGGGCGCTCTATCAGGTCTATACGGCGCCCGGACAGGTGACGGACATTGCCTTGCAAGAAGGCGAGCAGCTTGTGGGGCCGGGCCCGGTCGCGGCCGGCGATACCGTTCGCTGGATCATCGGCGACACCATCAGCGGCAGCGGGCCGGCCGCGCGGGTGCATATCCTCGTAAAGCCGACCCGGCCGGACCTCGCCACCAACCTCGTCATCAACACCGACCGGCGCACCTACCACCTAGAGCTGCGGGCCACGGCCGCGACCTACATGGCGTCGGTGTCGTGGACCTATCCGCAAGAGGCGCTGATTGCGTTGCAGGGCCTCAACGCTCTTGCCACGTCCGCCGCGCCGGTGGCGAGGGACGTGGACGTGTCCGCGCTCAACTTCCGCTACCGCATCGACGGCGACCGGGCGCCGTGGCGTCCGGCGCGGGCGTTCGACGACGGGCGGCAGGTCTTCATCGAGTTTCCGGCCGGGATCTCGCAGGGCGAGATGCCGCCGCTGTTTGTCACCGGCGCGGCTGGCGACGCCGAGCTGGTCAATTATCGCGTGCAAGGCCGCTACATGGTGGTCGATCGCCTGTTTGCGGCCGCCGAACTGCGGCTGGGCGATCAGCGCAGCGACCAGCGCGTCCGCATCGTGCGCGACGATGGACGGCGGGGGCGGCCGTGAGCGACCCGATCGACACTTCAGCCACCGATCCCGCCGCGTCGCGCTCCGATTCCCGAGCTTTCCAGCTTCGCGGGAACGCGCCGCGCGTAATGCGGCTGTCGCGAAAGGCGCTCGCTGTCGTTGGCGTCGCCGCCGGCCTCGGCATCGGCGGTTCGCTGATTTATGCGCTGCGGCCGCCCGGCGAGAAGGCCGCGCAGGAACTCTATAACACCGACAGCCGCGCCACGGCCGAGACCATCACGTCGGGGCCGCGCGACTACGCGCAGGCGCCGCGGCTCGGCCCGCCGCTCCCCGGCGACCTCGGCGGGCCGATCGTGGCGGCGCAGCAGCGCGGGGACGCCGTGCCCGTGCCACCGATCGGCGCGCAGCCGGGACAACCCGATCCCCGCGTTCATTCCTCCGAAGCCGCCCGTCAGCGCGCGCAACAAGAGCGCGACGCGGCCCGCACGAGTTCGGTCTTCCTCGGCAGCGGCGGGGACGCGGCCTCCCCATCGGCTCCGGCACTGCCCGGCATTGCCGCGCCAAGCCCGGCGGCTCCAGCGACGACCGATACTGCGGCGCAAGGCGATCAGGCCGCGAAGCGTGCCTTCATGGCGCAAACGCCCAACCAGCGCACGGTCAGCGTCGAGCGGCTGACGGCCCCGGCATCCCCCAACATCGTGCAGGCCGGCAGCATCATACCGGCCGCGCTCATCACCGGCGTCCGTTCCGACTTGCCCGGCCAGATCACCGCCCAGGTGACCGCCAACGTCTATGACAGCCCAACCGGGCGCATCCTGCTCATCCCGCAGGGTGCGCGGCTAATCGGCGAGTACGACAGCGAGATCGCCGCCGGGCAGACCCGCGTGCTGCTCGCCTGGGTTCGGCTCATCATGCCGGACGGGCGCTCGATCGTTCTCGAGCGCCAGCCCGGCGCGGACGGAGCGGGGTTCGCGGGCCTACAGGACCGCGTGAACCAGCATTGGGGCAATCTCCTCAAGGCGGCGGCCGTCTCGACGCTGCTCGGCGTCGGCGCCGAGCTTGGAGCGGATAGTGAGGACGACTTGACCCGCGCGCTGCGGCGGGGCTCGCAGGACACCATCAACCAGACCGGCCAGCAGATCGTGCGACGGCAGCTCAATGTGCAGCCCACGCTCACTATCCGGCCGGGCCACCCGCTGCGCGTGGTCCTGACCCGCGACCTGGTCCTTGAACCGATTGGAGTGACACGATGACGAAGTTGAAGCTGGGGCCGCTCGCCGACGACCGCCCCGCCAAGCTGACGGTCGAACTGCCCGCCGCTGTTCACCGCGATCTTGTCGCCTACGCCGCCGCGCTCGCGGCCGAGACCGGCGGGGAGGCCGTGACGCCAGAGAAGTTGGTCGCGCCGATGCTCGCGCGTTTCATGGCGAGCGACCGTGGCTTCGCGCGTGGCCGGCGTAGCGCGAAAGGCTGAGCGCCCCGCCAGGGTCAGTTGCCGAGGAAGCGCTTGCGGCGTTCAGCGGCATCGGCCTTGATGATCGCTTCCTCGGCTGTGGCGCATTCACCACCACGAACCGAGCCGTCACGGCACCCGGTCACGACCTGCCGCGCCTCCTCGATATGCGCCACGAAATACTGCGTGCCGCGGGCTTCGGCCGATGTCGGCGCAGGCGCCGGGCTGGTAGCCGCCACCGTTTGCGGCGCTGGAGCGATGATCGGCCGAAGGACGAACCCTCCGGCAAACCCGATGATCAACGCGACGAGCACGATGATGAGTGTCTTGCCTTGAAACATGACATCAACCTCCAACGAGGAATAATATTGCTTAATTCGCTGAAATATTAAAGGATAACGCAAAGCGCGTCTTGATGAATTCAAGAAAGCGTCGCAAAGCTGGATTGCGGTTGTCGTCACGCCAATATCCCGAATAGCCAGTGAGCGCTGGGCCTTGTTCGCCATGTATTGGTCGATAGACGACATCAGGGTAGTGCGCGCCCGTCGAACCCTCGCAGACGAGGCTCACGGCGGAGCCGCCGCCGAGGATGCTCAGGATCGTCTCCCGGCTCGCTTGGTGCATCCGAATGTCTGGTTTTGCGCCGGACACAGCCAACCGCCCAAATAGCAAGTCACGCATCTCCGGGCCGGGATCGGCAACAGGCATTAGGAACCGCTCGTTTCGGAGATCCGTCCAGTGAACTACCTGGAGCTCGGTAAGGGGATGCGCGGCGGGCAGCGCGATAAGCATCCGCTCGCTCCACAACGCTTGGCAGCGGAAGCCGTCATGGATGGCCGTACCCATCAGGATTGCGATGTCGATCGCGCCAGTATCGAGACCGGCGACGAGAACTCGGCGATCCGCTTCCACGCACTCGACTTCAACGTCGGGATGCGCGTCGCGCCAGCTCATCATCGTGGCACGCAGGTTGCCGGCCGAAACTGAGCAGTTATGTCCCAGCCGCAGTCCGCCAGCACGACCCTGGCCGGCCGCCCGCATCATCGCGACGAGCTTATCCGCCGTAGCGACCATCGACTTGGCGCCACGAAGGAATGCGCTGCCCGCCGATGTGGTGGTAACTCCCGCGCGCGAGCGCTCAAAAATCGGCATACCGATGGCGCGCTCCAGCTTCGAGATGTTTCTACTCAGTGTCGATTGCTCGATGTCAAGCGCGCGGGCCGCGCGATAGAAGCTTCCATGATCCGCCGCCGCGATGGCGTAGCGAAGTTGACGAATGTTGAAAGCCAACGGACCCTCCGCCTCACTTTTTATCAGGCGTCGGGTCCTGTTTCTGTCTTCGAAGCACGAGCAAGAGGCCGAGCAGCGCAACGCCGGCAAAGGCGGCCCCCGATGCAAAGGTGGCCCGCGCACCGAACTCCTGCCACAGCAAGCCGGCAAGCGCGCTGGCCGCGAGCAGCACGATCCCGGTCACCAGATTGAAGATGCCGAACGCGGTTCCCCTGAGCGCCGGGGGCGCGTAGTCCGCGATGAGCGCGGAGAAGAGCCCCTGGGTAAGCCCCATGTACATGCCCCACAGCCCTGCACCGACGAGCGCGCCCGCGATCGTGCCCCAGAAGCCGAGAACAAGGTCGGCGCCGATCAGTACCAAGAGCCCGGCCGCGAGCACCCATCTGCGGTCGATGCGGTCGGATAGCTCGCCGGCCGGCGTCGCGACCAGCGCATAAATGACATTCATGACCACCATGATCAGCGGCACGAACGCCGCCGTCAGGCCAACATCGCTCGCGCGCAGGACGAGAAAGGCCTCACTGAATCGCGCCATCGTGAAGACCGCGCCGATCCCGACCACCAGCCAGAAACCGGAGCCGATCTGCCGCACGTCCGCCAGCCGGATCGGAGTGCGGGCGCGCTTCTCGGCGAGATGAGCCGGCTCCTCGACGCCGAGAATGAGCAGCAGGATTGCGATCGCGCCTGGCACGATCGCCCACCAGAACACCGCGCGGATGTCGCCTGCCAGCAGTGCCATCAGGCCGATCGCCAGCAGCGGTCCCGCAAAGGCGCCGACCGTGTCCAGCGTCTGGCGCAGGCCATAGGCCGCGCCGCGCATGTCGGCGGTGACGATGTCGGCAACCAGCGCGTCGCGCGGAGCGCCGCGGATGCCCTTGCCGATCCGGTCGACGAACCGGGCGCCGAGGACCTCGACCGGCGTTGCCGCAAGCGGGAAGATCGGCTTGGTGAGTGCGCCGAGGCCATAGCCGATCACTGCGAGGAGCTTGCGCTTGCCGAGCTTGTCGCTCAGCCAGCCGGAGAAGACCTTGGTGATGGACGCGGTCGCCTCGGCGATGCCTTCGATGAGCCCGACGACGGTCGTTGACGCGCCTAACGTCCCGACCAGGAAGACCGGCAGCAGGCTGTGGATCATCTCGGATGAGACATCCATGAACATGGCGACGAGCCCGAGCGCCCACACGCCGCGCGGCAGGCGCCAGATTCCCCGGCCGAGGGCTTCGGTCGCTGCGTCTGCGGGCGCCGTCTGAGCTCTTTCTTCCTCGGTCATGGCGTTTCTCGATCCTGCGTGGTCTCTGCCGGCGTGCTCTCGATCTCACCTGTCTTTTGAAAGCGCAGCGCGACGATCCTGCACCCGATCGCCCAGGCGGCGCCAAGCGTCCAGCCGGCAAGCACGTCGGTCGGCCAATGGACACCCAGATAGACGCGGCTCACGCCGACTGCGATGGTGACGAACACCGCTAGCGCCAACAGGTACACCTTCACCTGCCTGTCGGGTTGAAAGCGGGCCAGCAGCAATCCGAGGGTCAGATAGGTGATCGCGGCCATCGCCGAATGGCCGCTTGGAAAGCTCGCCGAATAGACCACCGTCTCGTGCGGGACGAGTTCGGGCCTTGGCCGATTGAAGCCGTGCTTGAGCAGCGTGCTGAGCAACTGGCCGCCTGCCACCGACAAGAGGACGAACCACATCGCGCGCGGCTGACGCCGAAGCGCCAGGAAACCGGCAGCGGATAGCGTGATCAGCGTCAGCACGGCCACGCCGCCAAGAGCCGTGAAATCCCGCGCCATTTCCTCGACCCAGGGAGGGCCGACCGGGTCCGACAAGTCCGCATGTTCGCGCAGCGCCAGCAGGATCGCCCGGTCCAACGCCTGCGTGTGCCCCTTCAGCATCTCCTCCGCGGTCTTGATGAAGCCGGCCACCGCGGCGACGAGCAGCGCGACGCTCGCCAGCGTCCCGGTCTTGGTACGGCCCAGCCGCAGGACGGCGTCCACGGCGAGCCGCGCGACGGGCTCGGGAAGGAGCCTGCGGAGCCTCTCCGCGCCTGGCAGCCACGCCTTCAAAACCGGGCTCCCACCGCGATGCCCGCGCCATGGGTGTCGCCCCACGGCAGCAGGATGACTCGATCGTCGCGCGGGGAAGTCAGAAGAAAGGCGGACCCTTCTCCGATCGCGGCGCCCGCCACCACGTCGTACCAGTGATGCTTGCGCGCTTCGACGCGCGAGAAGCCGACAAAGCCTGCGGCCACTGTCGCGGGCAGGCCCCATTGCCAGCCGTAGCGCTGGTGCAGATAGCCGGCGGCGGCGAAGGCCGTCGATGCGTGACCGGATGGGAGGGACCGGCGATCCGAGCCGTCGGGCCGGGTCTCCGGGAAGGCCCGCTTGAGAATCTGCGTCGTGCCCGTTGCCGCGCCGACGCTGAGGCCGAGATGGGCGGCGCCATTCCAATCTTCGTCGGCCACCGACTTGCCAAGCGCCAGCCCAACCAGACTCCACTCAACCGCAGTGCCGGCAGTGTCCCAGTCGTCCGCCTTCGCCGCGGCCGGAGCCGGCAGCCATGCCACCCCTGTAAAGGCTGCGATGATGAGCATCGGTCGCATGGTCTGCATGTCAGTTTTCCTTCAGGCCGGTGCCGGCTGCGGCGTGCCGCCCTCGTCGAGAACGTCGTGGCCGCGTTCGAAGCGGCCGAACATCAGCGCGAGCGCCGGCAGCACGAGCAGGTTGAGCGCCATCGAGGTGAGGAGCCCGCCGAGGATGACCACCGCCATCGGCCCTTCCACCTCTCGGCCGGGATCGCCCATGCCGATCGCCAGCGGCAGCAACCCCAGGCCGGTGACGAGCGAGGTCATGACGATCGGAACCAGCCGGTCGGCAGCGCCCTCCATCGCCGTTTCCGGTCCCCAGGTCCGCCCCTCCGCCGATACCAGATGCTCGTAGTGCGAGATCATCATGATCGAGTTGCGCAGCGTGATGCCGAACAGGGTGACGAAGCCGACCATCGAACCGAGGGTCAGTTGGCCGCCGGTCAGCATCACCGCGATCACGCCGCCGGCGAGCGCGAACGGCAGATTGGCGAGGATGAGCAACAGGTTGCGCCAGTGGCGCGTGGCGACCGCGAGAAGGATGACGATGCCGACCGCCGCCAGCAGAGAATTGAGGAGCAGGGTGCGCTGGGCCTGAGACTGGGCCTCCGCCGCCCCGGCGAAGGCGACATAGCTTCCCGGCGACAACTGGACCCGGGCGGCGATCGCCGCCCGTGCATCCTGGACGAACGAAGCGACGTCGCGCCCGGCGACGTTCGCGGTAACGCTCTGCAGTCGCCGCGCGCCGTCATGTTGCACCTGATAGCGCCCGCTCGTCATCGACACGTCCGCGACCTGCCGCAGCAGCACGAATCTGCCGTCGGCCGCCTTGAACGGCAGCTCGGCGATCCGCGCGGGGTCGCCGCGGCTGTCGCGGTCGAGAATGGTGATGACATTGAATACTCGGTCGCCGTCATAGGTCTGGCCGACGACGTCGCCCTGATAGGCGGCGCGGACGACGTCGAGCACGTCGACGGCATTGAGGCCAAATTGCGCGAGATCGGCGTTGCGCAGGCGGATCGAAATCTGCGGCAGACCCGGCGGGGACTGGACCTGGACCTCGCTCGCGCCGGGAACCGCGGCCAGCACCCGGGCGATCTCCTGGGCCTTGGCGTCGAGCATCGAAAGATCGTCGCCGAACAGATTCACCGCGACCGCCGCCGTATAGCCCGACAGCGTCTCCTCGACCCGCTCGGTGAGGAAGGTCTTCAATGAGAAGTTCACCCCGACGAAGCCGCTCAGCACCTGGCGGATGCGGCCCTGCGTCTGCTCGAACTCCTCGCCGCTCTGGGGCACGAGATCGACGTTGAACTCGCTGTAGTGCGTGCCCCACGTGTCGCCCGCCTTCTCGGCCCTTCCGACCTGCTGGCTGACCGAACGGACCTCCGGAATCTGCCGCAGCGCGGAAGTGACTCGCGCGCCGATCCGAAGGGACTCCTCAAGCGACGTGCCGGGCGCGGCGGACATGTGCAGGATGTAATGGCCCTCCTTCAATTCGGGGATGAACCCGCCCCCGAAGAACGGGAGCGCCGCGAGGCTGAGCAGGGTGAGAGCGCCGGCGGCGAGAAGGAGCTGACGGGGGCGGTCGATGAGCCGTTCGAGGGCATGAAGATAGCGGCCACGGCTCCAATTGCTGACCGGCGGATCGGCGATCTCCTCCGCACGGCCTGTCAGCCACAGCAGGCTCAGCGCCGGCGTCACGGTCAGCGCCACCACCAGCGAGGCGAGCACGGCGATGATGTAGGCGATCCCCAGCGGCGCGAACAAGCGGCCGGCAATGCCGGGCAGGGCGATGATCGGCACGAAGACGAGGATGACGGCGAACGTGGCGTAGACGACCGCGCTCCGCACTTCGAGAACGGCATCGAAGACGACGCGCCCCTCCGGGCGCGGATGTTCGAGGCGCCGGTTCTGGTGCAGGCGACGCATGATGTTCTCGACCCCGATCACCGCATCGTCGACCACCTCGCCGATAGCGATGGCGAGCCCGCCGAGCGTCATCGTGTTGAGCGATATTCCCAGCTGTTCGAGCAGCAGCGTCGCCGTGAGCAGCGACAGTGGAATGGCGGTGCAGGCGATCGCTGCGGTGCGCAGGTTGAAGAGAAACAGGAACAGGACGGCGATCACCAGGATGCCGCCGAGAATCAGCGAGGTGCGGATATTCGACAGCGCCGTGCTGATGAAGTTCGCCGGACGAAAGAGCGAGGAATTGAGGTTCACTCCTTGGCGCGTTAGCGCCGGGCGGAGATCGTCCAGCGCCGCCTCGACCGCGCGCGTCACCTTGATCGTGTTGGCGCCATATTGTTCGGAGACGACGAGGACGACGCCGGGCTTTCCCTCGACAGCCGCAGCGCCGATCGGCGGCTCGGGAGCATCGGCGAGGTCGGCGACCTGACCCAGCGTCACGCGGCCGCCGTCGCTGGCGACCAGCACCGTGCCGGCGAGATCCCGAGCGTGCAGGGCTTGCCCTTCGGTCTGGAACAGGATGCGCTGGTTTGAGGTATCGATGAAGCCGGCGCCGCGCACGCCGGTCGCCTGGCGGGCGGCAGCGAGGACTTCGCTCATGCCGAGGCCATATTGCACCAGTCGCTCGGGATGGACCTGGACCTGGATCGAGCGCGTGTCCCCGCCAAACACCAGTACGTCCGCGACGCCTGGCACGGCGAGCAGCCGGCGGCGGACGGTCCATTCGGCGAGCGTGCGAAGGTCCATCAGCGAGCGGCGGTCCGAGGTGAGGCCGGCCACCAGCACCGTGCTGGTCGAGGAGGTCAGCGGCGTGATCGCCGGCGGCTGCACGCCCTGCGGGAGCTGCTGAGCGGCCGAAGCGAGCCGTTCGGCGACCACCTGCCGGTCGCGGTAGATGTCGCTTGCCGGATCGAAGAAGACGTTGACGACCGAAAGGCCCTGGATCGAGGTGGACCTCAGGCTCTGGATGCCTGGAACGCCGTTGATCGCCGTCTCGATCGGCCGGGTGACGAGCAGCTCGACCTGCTCGGGGCCGAGCCCCGGCGCTTCGGTCTGGATGCCGACCTGCGGCGGCGCGAACTCGGGAAACACGTCATATTTGGCTTGGGTGAGGCCATAGACGCCGTAGAACACCAGCAGCGTCGCCAGCGCGATGACGATGCCGCGGAAGCGGACGGCAAAGGCGATGATGCCGGCCTGGAGGCCGGACGGGCGGGTCGCAATCACTCCTTGTTCTCGCCGACCTGGATTTGCGACCGCATCTCCTCGGAGAGGAGGAGCTGCGCGCCCTGCGTTACGACGCGGGTTCCCGCAGCGAGGCCCGGCACGATCGAGCCGCCCTCGCTCGCCTGAAGCTCGCTCGGAACCTCGATACGCTCGAACGCCTCAGGACCGACAAGCCGGTACAGCCAGGAACGGCCCTGCCAGGAGACGATCGTCGTCTCCGGCACCAATGCCCCGCTCACGGTCCGGCTGCCCGGCAGCAGTGCCAGCAGGTTCATGCCAGGCAGAAGCCCGCTCGACGCCGCCGCGACATAGTAGAAGCTGTATCCCTGAATGCGCGGATCGACCTGCGCAGCGGCGGAGACCAGCCTGGCGCTGGTCCTGACGCCCGTGTCGCTTTCGAGCTGCACCGCGCTCGGCGCGGAAACTCCGGCCACGCCCGGCGGCGCGGTCACCTGGATCAGCACCGAACGCCGCTGCGCGAGCGACGCGACCAGCGTCGCTCCCGGCCGAAACGCCATGCCGAACTCCTGGCGGATGAGCGCCGTATTGGCATCGAGCTGTGCCCGCGCCGAGGCGGCGGCCGCTTCATCGGCCCGCCACGTCGCCTCTGCACTCTGGAGCTGAGCCAGCGAGAAATTCTGCGCATCGCGGTAGAGGAGCCGGGCGCGCTCCGCTGCGGCGCGCGAAGCCGCCGCCTTGGCCTCGGCTGCGGCGACCGACGCCCGCGACGTCTCGTAATTGTTGTTGAGATCGGTGAGGCGCGCGACGTCCACCACCCGTGCGAAGGCGCGGATGGGCGCGACGGCGCTCGCTGCCTCGACGGGCGTGACGATGATCCCGTTGCGCCGCTGGGTCGCGGCATCGACACGGACGATGGGGCGGCCGTTCTCGTAGGTCGCACGCAGGGGGATCGGGACGGGACGCTCGCGCTCGGCTTCGAGCGCCGCTTCCTTGCGGGACTCCTCGAAGGCCCAGGCGAGGAGAAGAATGATCCCCACGGCCGCAACCGCGATCAGGATCAGGCGCGCGGGACGCGAGCCACGGAGATATTCGATGGCTCGGTTCACTCGGACCGCTCCTCGCTTCGAAGGGTGGGGCCTGCGGTTGCAGGAGGTGAGGCCGGCGCAAAGATCGGCTGCTGCAGGGCGTCCTCGATGGCGCCAAGCGCCCGCCGCTGGTTGGTCAGCGCCAGGAGACGCTCCAGCTCGGTGGCGGCTAGTTCAAGTTCACCGGCGAGCAGTGTGACATGGTCAATCTGGCCCGCGTCGAACAGCCGTTTGGTCCGCGCCTGGCGCGCGGTCTGCTCCGAAAGAAGCGCCTCGGCTCTTTCGAGGCTCCGCGTGCTGGCCTGGTAGTCAGCCGACGCCCGATCGACCGCGCCGAGCACCGTGGCCTGCAGCGCCTCGAAGTTGGCGGCTGACAGACGCCTGCGCGCGACGGCCTCGGCGATCGGCCCTTGGTTCTGGTTAAAGATCGGAAGGTCGGCCGAGGCGGACAGACTGAACTTGTTGTCGCCCTGATCGTAGGTGTAGCCGGGTCCGAGCGTCAGGTTCGGGAACTGGTTGGCGATCTGGAGCCGCAGCGCCGCCTCGGCCGCGTCATATTGCTTGAGCGACGACACGATGTCGCTGCGCCCGGTCAGAGCCTGTCGGCGGAGCGGCGCAATGCCCTCGGTTGGCGGAACCGCGGTGGGGATCGCGCCGAAGTCGATCGCCACCCCTTGAAGCGCGTCCGCCGGAACTCCGATCGCAGTCGCGAGCGCGGCACGCGCGGTGGCGAGGTCGCGCTCCGCATCGCGCTCGGCAAGCCGGTATCGGTCGAGATTGACGCGTTCCCTTGAAACGTCGAGGCCCGACGCCTCGCCGACCACTTGGCGCCGCCCGAGAAATCCGACCAGCTGCTCCTGAAACTCAAGCTGACGAGCGCTGAGCGCGATCCGCTGGCTCGCTGCCCACATGTCTATATAGGCCGAACGGACCCGTCCCCGGACCTCCCAGCCGGCCGTAGCAATGTCGTGCCGCGCCGCTGCCTCCAGCGCCTCGGCCTGCTCGGTTCGATGCCCGCGCTTGCCGAACAGTTCGAGGAGTAAATTGATCGCGGTTCCGATCGTCAGCGCGGTAGGGTTGGCCGAGGTTGCGTTGAACCCGCCGTCGATGGTGAGGCCGGGATTGGGGCGCTGTGCTGCGGTGCGGATCGCCGCCTGGGCGACGGCCAGTCTGGATTGCGCCACCTCGAGATCGGGATGGAAGTAGAGTGCGGCGAGCGTCAAGCGCTCCAGATCCCACGCCCCCGCCGACGACGTCTGTGTCTGTGGGGAGAGTCGGAGGAATTCCTGGAGCCGCTCATCCGCAAGCGTCCGCTGTTCCAACGCTGCGGCGCTCTGCGCTGGGACGAGGGGCACTGGCCGATAGGTCGTGCACGCTGCCGGAGCGACGGCGACAGCGGCAACAAGAAGGACACGAGGAAATCGAAAGTAGATCATTGCCGAACTGCGTGCTGGGCTAAGCTGACAAGTACCTGACGAGAAAATGGGTGATCCATTTCTCTTGCCTGCCGGAAAGCCGGACATCAGGGTCACGCAACGACGACGTGCGTCAGAATGTGGTCAGCATCCCTGCCGACGCGGTAGTCTATGAACGGACATTGCGCGGAAGAAGAGGTTGGCGATTCGGTGAAGGTGCTGCTGGTCGAAGACAACATTGAATTGCGTGAGATGATCGCTGCCCATCTCGACGGCTGCGGCATCACGGTGGATGCATTAGCCACTGCGGAGGAAGCTAGTGAGGCTCTTTCGCTCGCGACCTATGACATCCTGCTCCTCGACCTGGGATTGCCCGATGGAGACGGGCTGGACCTGATCGGCTGCATCGCCGCTCGTCCGGACTTTCACTTGCCGATCATCGTCATCACGGCGCGGGATGCGCTTTCCTCCCGCATCGAGGGCCTCAATGCAGGTGCAGACGACTATCTGGTCAAACCCTTCGATCTGGCGGAATTGCAGGCGCGCATTCATGCGGTGCTGCGGCGGCCGGGGGAAAGAAAATCGGGCACATTGGGCTGCGGTGACGTGACACTCGACATCGCATCGCGCGCGGCGTTCGTGGGCGATCAGCCACTCGACCTGGCTCGACGGGAAGCTGCGATGCTGGAGGAACTGCTTCGGGCGGCCGGCCGTATCGTGGTGCGCGACGTGCTGGAGGAGCGGCTGTATTCGTTCAACGAGCCGGTCACGCCTAACGCGATTGAGGCGGTTGTGTCGCGTCTGCGCCGAAAGCTCGAACTTCTTGGTTCAACGACCCGCATTCAGACCAAACGCGGTATCGGATACCGGATCGGTATTGAGCCGGACCAGACGACATGAACAATTGGTGGGCGCATATCCGAACCATGCTGTGGCGCCCGAGCCTTCGCGCACGCCTCATCCTGATCCTTTTCGTCACATTCTGCGCTGGACTGCTCGGGGCTGGCGCCTTCTTCTATTGGGAGGGGGGCGCCATCGGGGCCGGGCTGCGCGAGCGCAGCCTTCAGGAACAGGCTCGTCAACTGCTGGACGGTTTGTCTTCCGGGAGCAGCGGGCAGACAGCCGCAGCGGCGCTGCGCTCGGTCGATCCCATCTACGCTCGCCCGGGCGCGGCCTACGGCTATACGCTGTTCGACCGGGATGGACGCGTGCGGGCCGTGTCCGAAAGCCGCCGCGGCAGCGGCCCACTGCCGTTCACGCAGCTCCCCGGTTTCGGTGAGCAGTTCGGCCCGGTCTTCTTCGTGGGGCCAAGCCGAATTGCGGCCATGACCGTTCGCACACCGGACAATCGTTTCTTCTTGATCGTGTCCCGCGACGATCCCGATCCCAGGACGCTGGCGGAAAGCCTCATCGAGCAGGACGCAAGGCCACTCTTCATCCTGGCGCCTTTCGTGCTCCTTGCCTTTGCCCTTATCGTGCTCGTGATCAACCGCACGCTTCGTCCGCTTGAGCGGGCTTCGTCCGAGGCCGCTCGGATCGGCCCGGCGTCGTCGGTGGCACGCGTTTCGCCAGCCGGGCTTCCGTCGGAAATCATTCCGCTCGTGAAAGCCTTCAACGGCGCGCTCGACCGGCTACACAAGGCGTATCATTTCGAGAAGCAACTAACTGCGGATGCCGCGCATGAGCTGCGGACCCCTTTGGCGGTGTTGCGGATGCGCCTAGAGCGCGCCCGCTTGAGCACCGAGACGCAGCTCGATTGGGAGGCTGTCAGCCGCGACTTCGCTCAGATCGACCGCCTCACGGCCCAGTTGCTCGACTTGGCCCGCAAGGAGCAGGTCGGAACCCCTGAGCGCAAATCCGAGGTAAACATGTCGCGGGTGGCGCGCGAAGCCGCCGCGCTGCTCTTGCCGATGGTCGAACGAGCAGATCGATCGCTCACCGTTGTGGCACCTGAGCCGGTGGTTATCGCCCACGGCGTCGAGGACGATCTTCGAGACATGCTCCGGAATCTGATCGAAAATGCCCTGATTCACGGTAAGGGCGCGATCACCGTAACTGTGGAGCGCGTCGGTCGCCGCGACCGCGACTACGCCACAATAACGGTTGAGGATGAGGGCGGGGGCGTACCCGAATCGATCCGTGAGCTCGTATTTGAGCGATTTCGGAAAGGTGACGCCTCAACACGAGGAGCTGGGCTTGGCCTCGCGATCGTGCGGCATGTTGCTGGGAAGCACGGAGGAACCGCCGAGTTTCAAGCGGGTCCCCAGAGCTGCGTTCGGATTACCCTACCCCTTGTAGGGCCGGAATAGCGCGCAAGAGCGGGCCGTGTGGCGAATGGCGGTCGGCGGTGGCTTCAGGCGGTATTAGCGTAGTAGGAACGGCGATACATATTCGTTATGTTTGTCCTGCGTGGGGCGCCAACTGTCTTCCGTGAAACTGATGGGCAAAGGCCAGGGCTTGGATTGGCCCGGTTTCTTCGTATCCGGCCCATGCGCGCGAGCCAGCCGATCTCAGCCAGGGCGGGGATAGATCACCTTGCCGTCATCGGTCCGTTCCGCGCCGGGAGTGGGGCGGGCGGGGTCTGTGCGGCCGGGCGCCATGAGGTGGTCTACGGGGTGGCCGTTAAACAGGAGGTAGTCGGCGATGATGCGGCGGTGGCATCGCCACCAGACCGCTTCCGCGCACATCAGGGCCAGCCGCTGCTCGCCGCCCAGGTGGAGGAGCGTGTCGAAGGCCTCGCCGAAAGCCTTGCCCAAGGCGTAATCGGCGTAGTTGTGAAAGCTCTGCTCGCGCCACAGGGCGTTGAGGTTTTCGTCGATCCCGGCTTGCCGGGGGCGCCGGCCGCCGAGGGCCGGGCAATGCCGGTAGCCGATCTGGACTTGTGCCAGGTCCGCCGGCAGCCGATCGATATTGTAGGCGGGGTTGCTGCGTGATCTGGGGAAGGATCGCACGTCGATCACCAGGCTGACCTGGGCTTCGCGCAGCATGCCGAGGAACTCATCCAGGGTGCGGTTCGAATGGCCGATCGTGGTGAAGGCAGCCACGATCAGCCGATCTTCGTCAGCGCTTCTTCCTTGTGCGCGGCGATGTGATCGGTCTTGTCGCTGGCGATCTCATATTGCGGGGCTTCCTTAGAGGCGTCGCGCGGGTGGCCCTTGTACTCGAAATCGCACTCATGGATCTTGATGATCCGGCCGCTCACCCGGCCGGCTTCGGAATTCCAGCTTACCCGATCGCCTTTGGAATACTTCGCCATGATGCCCTCGTTCGCCGAGGTAACGAGCGGTTCGGCGCATCCGTTCCGGCGCGGCGATCAGGCTGGGTCGCCGGGCGGGGGTTGCAGGGCCATGCGGCCGTATATCAGCACGAACAGCAGGAAGGCGCCGCTCCACAGGCCGCCGGCCAGGCGGATGGCCAGCATGTAGTCAAGCGGCAGGAACGGCGCGGCGACGCGCAGCAGGGCGCCCAGGTTGACCAGGGCATAGATGAGCACGGTGGCGCCATCCGCTTCCAGCGGGCGGCCGGTGTGGCCGCGCGTCGCCCGGGTCATGACTGCCAGGGTCATCGCCGCCATCGCGCCGGCGCCCAGCGCGTGCATGGCACTCGACAAGGGCACGGCCGCCGGCCACAGCACGGCTGCGCCGAGCAGCAGCAGGCCCACCGGCAGCCACGCGTAGGAGACGTGGAGGACGAAGACCAAGGCATCCGTCAGTGCGCTCAGGCCAGACCAGCGGGCCAGGCGCACGGCATGCAGCGCGCCGGATACCAGCAGCAGCCAGGCCACGGGGCGCGCATCGGGCGCGAGCACCCAGGCGGCCAGGGTGAGCGCCGTCACCGCGATCACCGCGTAATCGAAGCGATTGGCCATGACCGGCAGCTTATCGGTGCGGCCCTGGCGCGTCAGCCAGTTGCGGGTGAAAGCAGGGATGATCCGGCCGCCGATGAGGGCGATCAGCGTGACAATCAGCGCGAAGCCGGCCCGCACGCCGATGGCGGGATCGGCCGTCATTCCCAGCGCGGCCGCATGGTCTATCCCGCAGGCGGCGGCCAGCAGCAGCAGGACGATCAGGATCGGCTTGTTGCGGTTGCGCGCGGCGAAGATCTGCCGCGCGGCATAGCCGAACAGCACCAGCAGGAAGCCGACATCGAGCATGGCGGCAAGGAGCGGCGGCACCACGGTGGAGAACAGCAGCGCCAGCCGAGCCGCGGCCCACAGGCCGACGAAGGCCGCGACGGGCCAGCCGGTCATCACTGGCCGCCCCGTCCAGTTCGGGATCGCCGCGCTGAGGAACCCGGCGATGACCGCGCCGAGATAGCCGAACAGCATCTCATGCTGGTGCCAGGCGAGCGGGTCCATCGCGGTCGGCAGCGTCCACGCGCCGCCCAGCGCGCCGACCCACAGCACCACGACGACCAGCGCCCACAGCGCACCGCCGGTGAACAGCAGGCGGAAGCTGCCCTGGAGCCAGATCGGCGGGGCCGGCCCTTCGAAGCCGCGATGCGCTGCCATGGTGTTTCCGGTCATGGACGAACCCCCTTGCTCGACAGGGTCACTATACCCACTTTCCCGGCGATCGCGATGGGAACCGTGGTCTTTTCCGTCGCGGCAGCTTATGGGCGCCTACGATGATCCGCGTGAACAGGAAGCGCCGCCGCCGATGAGCAGTCCCCAGGGTCCGGACAATGACGTTGATGAGCAGGACGGCAAGCTGCCGGTGCCGGAAGAGGTGCAGGAGGCGATCCGCACGCTGATCCGCTGGGCGGGGGACGATCCCGCGCGCGAAGGCCTGCTGGATACGCCGAAGCGAGTCGCCCGTGCGTGGAGGGAATATTGCGTCGGCTATACGGAAAATCCGGCCGCGCATCTCAGCCGCACGTTCGAGGAAGTCGGCGGCTATGACGAGATCGTGCTGCTGAAGGACATCCCGTTCCAGAGCCATTGCGAACATCACATGGCGCCGATCATCGGCAAGGCGGCGATCGCCTATCTGCCGACGGACCGGGTGGTGGGCATTTCCAAGCTCGCCCGCGTGCTTCACGGCTATGCCCGGCGGTTGCAGATCCAGGAACGGCTTACTGCCGAAGTGGCCCAGTGCATCTGGGACGAACTCAGGCCCAAGGGCGTGGCGGTGGTGATCGAGGCGAGCCATGCCTGCATGACCGCGCGCGGCGTGCGCACGCCGGGGGTCAACATGGTCACCAGCCGGGTCATGGGCATCTTCCGCCGGGACGAGAAGAGCCGGCAGGAAGTCCTGAAGCTGATGGGGTACTGATTTGACAGCCTTGCTTGTCAGGGGCGGAAAGCCGCTCACCGGCCGTATAGAGCCTTCCGCCAACAAGAACGCCGTGCTGCCGGTCCTGTGCGCCACGTTGCTGACGGATGCGCCGATCATCTTGCGCAACGTGCCCGAGATCACGGACGTGACCCGGATCGTCGAATTCTTCGGCGAGCTGGGCTCGAAAGTGGCGTGGGACAAGCAGGCCAAGGTGCTGGAACTCGATCATTCGACGATCAGCCCGGGCGCCAGCGCCACGCTGCCGCAGGCCATGCGCGCTTCGATCATGATGATCCCCGGCCTGCTCGCGCGGCTGGGCGAGGCGCGGCTGGAGCATGAGGTGAAGGGCTGCACCCTGGGCGCGCGCGAGATCGATCCGCACGTTGCCGTGTTCCGCGCCTTCGGGGCCGAAGTCAGCCAGTCGGGGCACGAGATCGTGTTCCGCGCCGGCGGCAACGGGCAGCCGGCGCGGATGTGGCTGGAATATGCCTCCGTCACCACGACCGAGAACTTCATCCTCAGCGCGCTGACGGTGAAGGGCACCTCGCAGATCGTCAACGCCGCCTGCGAGCCGCACGTGCAGGAAATGTGCGCCGTGCTGGAGCTGATGGGCGCGCGGATCGTGGGCAAGGGCACCTCGATGGTGTCGGTGGAAGGCGGCGCTCCGCTGCACGGGGGGGATTACACCTTCGCCGACGATTTCCACGAGATCGCCACCTTCCTGGCGCTGGCGGCGGTGACCGGCGGCGATATCGCCGTGCGCAACGACCATCCGGAACATTTCGACCTGATCGACCGCACGTTCGGGAAGTTCGGCGCCGAGGTGCGGCACGAAGACGGCTGGTCGCGTCTGGCCGCGCCGGCGCGGCTGAAGGTGGAGGAGAACTTCACCTCGCACCTCATCACCAAGGTGGAGGCGGCGCCCTGGCCCTATATCCCGGCCGACCTGCTGCCGATCTTCATCGCGCTGGGGGTGAAGGCCGAAGGCCAGGTGATGTTCTGGAACAAGGTCTATGAAGGCGGGCTGACCTGGCACACCGAACTCTCGCTGTTCGGCGCGCATACGCTACTGTGCGATCCGCACCGGCTGATCACCTTCGGTGGCGATCCGCTGGCGCCGGCCACGGTGACCAGCCCCTATATCATCCGCGTGGCGATCGCGCTGCTCATGGTGGCTTCGTCCATCGAAGGCGAATCGACCATCCTCGATGCCGATCCGATCCGCCGGGCCCATCCCAACTTCGTGGACAATTTCGTCTCGCTCGGCGCCGATGTGCAGTGGATGAAATAGGCGCCCTGCGCCCGGCCTTGCCGGCGGCGCGGCTGGCCGAGTCCATGTGACATCGGCGGAACGGAGCGCGGCTTCGCTCGCTTCATGGGTAGTCCCTTTCACAGGAGCTTCCCATGAACACTTCACACGATACCAGCGTTCTCAACACCCTCATCGCCACCACCCTGGATAGCGTGAAAGGCTATCAGGAAGCGGCCGAGCACAGCGAGGATGCGATGCACCGGCAGTTCTTCGCCGAGATGTCGCAGGAACGCAGCCACGTGGCGGCCGACTTGCAGCAGCAGGTCCGCGCGGCGGGCGGCGATCCGGAAATGCACGGTTCCACCGCGGGCGCCGTCCATCGCGGCTGGGCCGATCTCAAGGCGGCGATCACCGGGCATAATGAAAAGGCCATCGTCAACGAGGTCGAGCGCGGCGAGGACTACATCAAGGCGAAGTTCGAGGCCGCGGTGACGGACGACGAGCTGTCCGCCCCGGCTCGCGGCGTGGTGGAGCAGTGCATCGGCTCCATCCGCAAGGGCCATGACCGGGCCAGCGCGATGAAGCACGCGATGAGCTGACCGGCCGCACCCGGTTGAAACGGGAAGGGCGCCCCGCGAGAGGCGCCCTTTTTCGTTACTGGGTTATAGGTCCAGGGTTCAGAGCTGGCCGAGCATGTGCTCGGCGCTGGAAACCTTGAAGTCCCCCGGGGCTTCGACGTTCAGTTCCTGCACCACCCCATCGTCGACGATCATCGAATAGCGCTGGGCGCGCTTGCCCATGCCGAAGCCGCTGCCGTCCATCGTCAGCCCCAGCTGTTCGGCGAATTCGCCGTTGCCGTCGGCAAGCATGGTGATGTCGGGCGAACCGGAAGCCTTGTTCCAGGCGCCCATCACGAAAGCATCGTTGACCGCGGTGCCGACGATCTCGTCCACGCCCTTGGCTTTCAACTCCTGCGCCTTCTCGACAAAGCCGGGCAGATGCTTGGCAGAGCACGTCGGCGTGAACGCGCCGGGCACGGAGAACAGGGCGACTTTCTTGCCCTTGAAGTAATCGCCGGTCTGCACTTTCTCCGGCCCGTTCTCGGTGGCCTTGACCAAGGTCACGTCCGGCAGCTTGTCACCCTTCGCAATCGTCATCGGAATCTCTCCTGTTCCCGTCATGCCGCTAGATAAGGCACAGGGCGGGGCGCGCAACCGGCAGCCGCCGCCAACCTCAACTTTCGTCATTGCGAGCGTAGCGAAGCAATCCAG
>JAFKFN010000037.1 GCA_017308255.1 Altererythrobacter sp.
GCTGTTCTGGATCGATAACACGATCGAGAAGGTGGACGGGATGCGCCCCTACACCCCGCTGGAGCAGGCGGGTCGCGACATCTACGTGCGCGAAGGCTGCTATGCCTGCCACAGCCAGATGATCCGCCCCTTCCGTGACGAGGTGGAGCGCTATGGCCACTACAGCCTCGCCGCCGAAAGCATGTTCGATCATCCGTTCCAGTGGGGCTCGAAGCGCACCGGGCCGGACCTGGCCCGCGTGGGCGGGCGCTATTCCGACGATTGGCACGTCCAACACCTGAAGGATCCGCGTTCGGTCGTGCCCGAAAGCGTCATGCCGATGTACGCCTTCCTGGCGGAAAAGGATCTCGACACGCGGGATGCCGAAGCCAAGCTGCGGGCGCTGCGCGATGTCGGCGTGCCTTATACCGAGCGTGACCTGCAGATGGCGCTCAAGGACCTGAAGGCGCAGGCCGATCCCGATGCCGATGCGGAAGACCTGGCGGAACGCTACCCCAAGGCGCAGCAGCGCGATTTCGATGGCCAGCCGGGCCGCCTCACCGAAATGGATGCGCTGGTGGCCTATCTCCAGATGCTCGGCACGCTGGTCGATGTGAACGGCGCCGCCGCGCAGGAAGTGCTCGCCGGGGAGACCGGGCGGTGAGCACCCATTCGACTTACGACATGCTGCGCCACCTGGCCGACAGCTGGGGCCTGCTGGTGATGTTGATCGTGTTCGCGGCTTTCGTCGCCTGGCCGTTCAGGCCCGGCGCGAAGGACAACAACCGCAAGGCCGCCGAAGCGATCTTCGAGGAAGATGACGATGACGAAGCCTGACAAGGGCCCCACATCCCGCGCCGGTCGGATAGACGAGGCCACCGGCACGTCCACCGTCGGCCACGAATGGGATGGGATCGAGGAACTCGATACGCCGATGCCGCGCTGGTGGCTGATCGCGCTCTATATCACCATCGTCTGGGGCGTGATCTACGTCGTCCTCTATCCGGCCTGGCCGCTGGTCCACGGCGCCACGCAAGGCGTGCTCGGCTGGAGCAGCCGCGGCCAGCTCGCCCAGGAGATGGAGCGCGAGAACGATCGCCGGGCGCCTTTCCTGGCGGCTCTCGCGGCCACTCCGATAGAAAACCTGCCGGAAAACCCCGACCTGATGCGCCAGGCCGTGGCCGGCGGGCGCGCCGCCTTTCGCGTCAACTGCGTCCAGTGCCACGGCGCCGGGGCCGCGGGCGGGGCGGGCTATCCCAATCTCAACGATGACGATTGGCTGTGGGGCGGCGATCTCCAGTCCATCGAACGGACGATCGCCCACGGCACGCGCCAGCCGGGGGACAGCGAAACGCACACCAGCTTCATGCCCGCTTTCGGCGACGGCATCCTGACAACGGCGCAGATGGGGCAAGTGGCGGATCACGTGCTCAGCCTCTCGGGCAAGGCGCGCGATAATGCCGCCGGCGCGCGGCTCTTCGCCGATAACTGCGCCGTCTGCCACGGCGCCGACGGCCACGGCAGCCGCGCCGTGGGGGCTCCCAACCTGGCCGATGCCATCTGGCTTTATGGCGGGAAGAAGCGGGATATCGTCGCCCAGATCGCCCATCCGCGCCACGGGGTCATGCCCGCCTGGCAGGGGCGGCTCGATCCGGCCACGATCAGGATGCTGGCCGCCTACGTGCATTCGCTCGGCGGGGGTGAGGCTTTCGCGGAGGCTGCCGCGCCGCCGGCGGAATCCGATGACGCGTCATAGCCCCCTTTCCCCGGACGATGGCGCGCCGATAAAGCTCTACGCCAAGCGCAAGGCGGTCTTCCCGCAGAAGATCGACGGGCATTTCCGCCGGCTGAAATGGCTGGTGATGCTGGTAACCCTCGGCATCTACTACGGCACGCCGTGGCTGCGCTGGGATCGCGGCCCTTATGCGCCCGATCAGGCGGTGCTGGTCGATCTCGCGCATCGCCGGTTCTACATGTTCGGTATCGAGATCTGGCCGCACGAATTCTATTTCGTGGCCGGGATGCTGATCATGGCCGGGATCGGCCTGTTCCTCATCACCAGCGCGGTCGGCCGCGCCTGGTGCGGTTATTCCTGCCCGCAGACGGTGTGGACCGATCTGTTCCAGCATATCGACCGCCTGATCGACGGCGATCGCAATGCGCAGATGCGCCTGGCCAAGGCGCCGTGGGGGCCGGGCAAGATCGCCAAGCGATCGCTGAAGTGGGCGATCTATCTCGTCATCGGCTTCTGGACCGGCGGCGCATGGATCATGTACTTTGCCGACGCGCCCACGCTGGTGCGCGATTTCTGGAGCGGGCAGGCGGCGCCCGTCGCCTATATCACCGTCGCGATCCTCACGCTGACCACTGTCATGCTCGGCGGCTTCCTGCGGGAACAGGTGTGCATCTACATGTGCCCCTGGCCGCGCATCCAGTCGGCGATGATGGATGAGAAGTCGCTCACCGTCACGTACAAGCACTGGCGGGGGGAACCGCGCGGCAGTCTCAAGAAGGCCCGCGCCGCGCCCGAGCCGTTCGGGGACTGCATCGATTGCAACCAGTGCGTCGCTGTCTGCCCCACCGGCATCGACATCCGCGAAGGCCCGCAGATCGGCTGCATCACCTGCGCGCTGTGCATCGATGCCTGCGACCGGGTCATGGCCGAAGTCGGCCGCCCGCGCGGGCTGATCGACTATGTCACGCTGGAAGATACCGAGCGCGAGATCGCCGGCGAAGCTCCGCGCCCCGCGTGGAAGACCCTGCTGCGCGCGCGCACCGTGCTCTATTTCCTGGTCTGGGGCGGGATCGGCCTCGGGCTGCTGTTCGCCCTCGGCGCGCGCACCCATGTCGATATCTCCGTGGAGCAGGATCGCAATCCGCCCTTCATGCTGATGAGCGACGGATCGGTGCGCAATGGCTTCACCGTCAAGCTGCGCAACATGCAAAGCCGCCCACGCGACATGCGCGTCAGCCTGGAAGGCCTGCCCGGCGCCGTGATGTGGACCAGCGAGATGCCGCGCGAGGATGCGGCCCGCGCGCTGACCCAGCGCGTTCCGCCCGACGCGACAGAGCCGCTGCGCATCTACGTCATCGCCGCCACGGGCACGCCGGCGCAGGATTTCTCCTTCGCGGTGACCACGCTGGGCGACCAGCCGGAAACGGATATCGCCAAGGCGCGCTTCGCCGCGCCGGAGGAATAGCACGATGAAGACTTTCACCGGGCGCCACATGTTCGCGATCATGGTCGCCTTCTTCGGGATCATCATCGCGGTCAACTTCACCATGGCGCGCTTCGCCGTAACCACCTTCGGCGGGATCGTGGTCGAAAACTCCTATGTCGCCAGCCAGGAATTCAACGGCTGGCTGGACGAGGCGAAGCGCCAGCGCGCGCTCGGCTGGGATGCGGTCACCACCTGGCGGCCGGACAACCGGCTGGCCGTGCAGCTCTCGGGCGTCCCCGAAGGCGCGGCCGTCAGCGCCATGGCGCGGCATCCGCTGGGGCGCCTGCCCGATCGCGCGCTCGCGTTCGAGCCGAATGGCGAAGGCCGCTTCCTGTCGACGGAGGCACTGCCGGCCGGCCGCTGGCTGCTGCGGCTGGAAGTGGAGGCAGGCGGGCGGCACTGGCGCCGCCAGGAAGAGCTGCGGTGAACGCGCTCGCCGAAATCACGGCGCAGGACCAGGTCCACACCGTGCTTTCGGTGCCGGGGATGCACTGCGCCAGCTGTATGGGCAAGGTGGAGCGCGGCCTGGCGGCGCTGCCGGGCGTGGCGCGGGCGCGGGTCAACCTGTCCGCGCGCACCGTGTCGGTCGCCCATTCGCCGGGCCTCGACACGCCGGACCTCGTCGCCGCGCTGTCCGGCATCGGCTTCAAGGCGCAGCCGCGCCGTGACGAGCTTGCGCCGCGCTATGCCGCCGTGCGGCCATTGCTGGCCCCGCTCGCGGTCGCCTTCTTCGCCGCGATGAACGTCATGACGCTCTCGGTCAGCGTCTGGGCAGGGGCGGACGGGGCAACGCGCTCGCTGTTCCACTGGCTGTCGGCGCTGATCGGCGTTCCGGCGATCGCTTATGCCGGGCAGCCGTTCTTCCGTTCGGCGTGGAGCGCGCTCAGCAAGGGGCGCACCAACATGGACGTGCCGATTTCCATCGGCGTCGTCATCGCCACCTGCCTCAGCCTCTACGAAACCGCGAGCGGGGGCCGGGACGCCTGGTTCGACGGGGCGTTGATGCTGCTGACTTTCCTCCTCGCCGGGAGAGTGCTCGATGCGATGATGCGCGATCGGGCGCGCACCGGGGTCGATGCCTTGCTCAGGCAGGCGGCCACGGGCGCGCTGGTGGTGGGCGATGACGGCACGCCCCGTTGGCACAAGACCCAGGATCTGGCGCCGGCGATGCTGATGCGCGTGGCCGCCGGCGAACGGCTTGCCGCCGATGGAGAGATCGTCGCCGGCGCCAGCCGGTTCGATCAGGCCCTGCTGACCGGGGAAGCCGCGCCGGTCGTGCGGCGTACCGGCGATACCGTGCTGGCCGGCACGCTCAATCTCGATAGCCCGGTCGACGTGCGCGTCTCGCAAGTCGGGCGCGACACCACTCTGGCGGAGATCGCCCGGCTGATGGAAGCGGCCGGGCAGGGCCGCTCGCGCTATGTCCGCCTGGCCGATCGCGCCTCGCGGCTCTATGCGCCCGCCGTCCATACGCTCGCCGCGCTTGCCACGCTCGGCTGGCTGGTGGCCGGCGCCGGGCTCTACCAGGCGCTGGTCGTCGGCGTCACCGTGCTGATCATCACCTGCCCCTGCGCGCTGGGCCTGGCCGTGCCGGTGGCGCAAGTCGTGGTCAGCGGGGCGCTGATGCGGGCGGGGATCATGGTCAAGGACGGTTCGGCTCTCGAACGGCTGGCCAGGGTGGATCGCGCGCTGCTCGACAAGACGGGCACGCTCACACTCGGCCGCCCGCTGCCCGATCCCGCCGCGCTGGCCGCGCTCACGGCTGAGGAGGCGGCGGTCTGTCTCGCGCTGGCGTCGCACAGTGGCCACCCGCTGTCCCGCGCGCTGGCCGATGCGCTCGCCGCCGCCGGCCATCGCGCCGCTCCGCTGGTGGATGTCGCCGAAGTGCCGGGAACGGGGGTTTTCGCCCGGTGGAACGAGGATTCGGTGGCTCTACGGCGCCCGCAGGTGGCCGGCGGCATGGCCTCGGCCCTGGCGATCGGCTCCCGGCCGGACCGGCTGATCGCCTATGCCGATCGGCTGCGCCCCGATACCGCCGAAGCACTCGCCCGCCTCGATCGCCTCGGCATCGAATCCTCGATCCTTTCGGGCGACAATCACGCGGCCGTGGCCGAGGCCGCCCGCCAGACGGGCCTGACCGCGCAGTGGGGAGCGACGCCGGCCGCCAAGCAGGATGCGATCGTCCGTCTCCAGGCGGCGGGGCACAAGGTGCTGATGGTGGGTGACGGGCTGAATGACGGGCCGGCGCTCGCCGCGGCCGATGCCTCGATCGCGCCGGGCTCGGCCAGCGATGTCGGCCTTCAGGCCGCCGATGTCGTCTTCGTCTCGGATTCGCTGCTGGCCCTGCCGCGCGCCGTTGCCGCATCGCGCGCAACCATGCGCGTGGTGCGGCAGAATTTCGCGCTGGCCATCGGCTACAATATCCTCGCCGTGCCGCTGGCTATCGCCGGCCTGCTCACCCCGCTGATCGCGGCGGCGGCGATGTCGGCCAGTTCGCTGATCGTGGTGGCCAATTCGCTGCGCCTGGCCAGGGCGGTCCGGTGAACGGCCTGCTGTTCCTGATTCCGGTCGCGCTGGGCCTGGGCTTGCTCGGCCTGATCGGCTTCTTCTGGGCCCTGCGCCACGGCCAGTTCGACGATCCCGACGGCGCCGCCAGCCGCATCCTGCTCGACGATGACGACGAGGAAGGCGAGGGGCGGAATTGATGCGCCGCGGCGCGCTCGTCTTCGCCGCGATCGCCGTGGTTCCGGCGATGATCGGCCCTCTCGCGGCGCAAGCCCGGCCGCAAGCGATGATCGCCTTGTGCGGCGGCGGCCTGATGCCCGTGCCCTTCGATCAGCTGCCCGCCCGGGGAGAGGGGAACAATGCCTGCTGTGCCAAGGGCTGCCATTCCGGCCAGTGCCGCAAACGGCCCGCCCCCGCGCGATAGGTCTCGGCGAAAGCAACCATCCTTCGTCATTGCGAGCGTAGCGAAGCAATCCAGAGCGCATTGCGCTGCCGCCCTGGATTGCTTCGCTGCGCTCGCAATGACGATTCAGCGGTGGGCGATCACCGCCTATCCTCGCCGGTCCCACCGCGAGCGCCACTCGGCGCTGGTGCGCAGCGTCATCACGCAAAGGGCCAGATAGGCGGCGATCCGCGCCACGTCGGCCGCGATCCACACTTCGCGCAGCACGGTCGGGGGAAGCACTTGCCCGGCCATGACCGCCAGCGCCCGCTCGTCGAGCACGGGCAGCAGCAACGTGAACTGCGCGGCCAGCACCACGGCAATGCCGATGGGCCAGCGGCGCAGGCCCCTGGGCGCCAGGATCACCAGGGCGAACAGCAGCAGCGCCTCCGCCCCGGCAGAGGCGCGGAAGGTTACCCG
>JAFKFN010000024.1 GCA_017308255.1 Altererythrobacter sp.
CGGGGGAGGTAAGGCCGGGGTTTCAGGTCGGCCACCAGCCCCCTGTCATCGTCATTGCGAGGAGCGTAGCGACGAAGCAATCCAGGGGCGGCAGTGCAATACGCCCTGGATTGCTTCGCTACGCTCGCAATGACGATGAGGGGGGGGCCAGCCAGTGCCGGCCCCATCCCCTCGTCATTCCCGCGAACGCGGGAACCCAGCGCCCCAAAAGAGCGCGCGCAGCGCTCAACCTCTCCGCACCCCCGCCGCCAGAAGCTCCACCACCTCATCCAGCCCCCGCCGCCGCGCGGCCTGCTCGGGCGTCTCCCCTTCGGCATTGCGCGCCCCCCGGTCGGCGCCGAAGTCCAGCAGCACTTCCACCACCTGCACCGCCGCCTCCTCGTCATCCGGCAGGGTGAACAGCGGAGTCATCCCGCGCGGATTGCGCGCATCGGCAAGGGCCGGCTGCTCGGCCAGCACCGTACGCAGGCGCTCGGCGCGGCCCGCCCAGGCTAACTCGTGCGGATCGCGGCTCAGCGGCGCGATCAGGTCGATCACCGCCCGGTTCTTCCAGAACACGCCGTGGCCCAGCGGCGTCGCCTGGTAATCGCCGCCGCGCTTGTCGATGTCCGCCCCCGCGTCGATCAGCAGGCGGATCGCCTCCAGCGCGCCCGCCCCGGCCGCCTCGTGCAGCGCGCGCTGGCCGTTGGGCATCGCCAGATCGACCGGAAGCCCCAGGTCCAGCGCCAGCCGGAGGACATCCGTTCGGTTCTGCCGGGCCGCGTAGAGCAGGGGGCTCGGATCGCGCAGATAGGCGGGATGCTGGGCAATCAGCCGGCGCGCGCCGGCCTCGTCCATCCGCATGCACAGGGCGTGAAAGGCGAGCTGGCCCGCCAGGCGCACCGGCCGCGCCCCATGCCGTTCCAGCAGCGCCGCGATTTCCGCCGAGCCCTGAAGCTGGGCCACCTCGTGATGCGGCCGCTTGCTATAGGCATTGCGCCCGTTCGGATCGGCGCCGTGCACCAGCAGCCATTCCGCCCGGGCGAAATGGTTGGAGGCCACGGCGTTGCCCAGCAGGTAATCGAGCGTGCTCATCTTCGCGCCGCCGAGCGACTTTTCGCGCGTGCTGGCCCAGCGGCCCTCGCTCCCCCGCGCCGCCGAATGGCGCCACAGGAACTCGAGCCAATAGGGATCGTCGTCCACGATCGACGTGTTGTAGAGCGTTTGCGTATCGTAAGGATCGGCCCCGCGCTTGATCAGCAGGGCGGCCAGCTCCCGGTCGCGCGGGTGCGGCGGGCGGATGCCTTCGCCCAGCGCGATCACGCCGGTCAGCACGGTGAAGGCATTGTCCCAGCCATCGTTGAACCACGCATTGGGATCTGCCCCATGGTCTAGCAGCAGCGTGGCCATCTCCAGCGCGTTGGCCTCCACGCCGGGAAGGGGAAGGCGGCTGTAGGCGAGGTAAAGCAGCGGCTCCCATTGCTTGGGCCCGCCCTTCTGCCTCGCCGCGGCCGGATCATCGGCCAGCCGCCGGCGCACTTCGTCGAGATCGCCGAAGGCGACGGCGGTGTGCACGCTATGCCGCGCCAGTTCCGGATGTTTTCGGGCGATGCGAGCGGCTGCGGCGCGGTCGCCATCGTCCCACGCCCCGCGCAGGACGATCGCGGCGAGTTCGGCGGAACTCATCGCCGCCAGGGCGCGATCGGCCAGCTCTTCCTTCAGCGCGGCCCAGCTGGCGAACCCGTGCTCGCGCGCGAGCGCCTGCTGGACCTCGCGCAAGGTGGGGCGGGCAGGGGCGTGCGGCCAGGCCGCGCGCAGCCGTTCGGCCGCGCCGGCATCCCCTTCGCGCAGCGTCTTCAGCCAGCGCTTCGCATCCTTTTTCAACGTGTCGAGACTGGCCCGCGGGCCGAGCGTCTGAGGCATGGACCTTCCTTCCGAAAATCGCCCGAGGTCCGCTCGAATCAGGCCGGAAGAAGGTGGATAGGGTTCCGAAAGCCGGATGGGTGGGGGCAGCCCCCCTTGCCGCGGACAGGTGGCGCCCCAACGCGCTCTGGGGGCAGACTGTCTCAGGTCCACCGCACTGTCAACGGGCGGGCGAACAGGATTTTGGGCTCTGGCCTGGCAAATTCGGCGTTGCCGCGAATGTGCACATCGGCGTGTGATCTGTGTAGGAAATTTCGGCTGGTTCGGCCGATAGGCTTCGGGCGCTATACCCGTTCAACCCTGGCCTTGACCCCCTGTCTGCCATGTCTCGACGCCTTCATGCGCCTTTGTGTGCCGTTCACGAAAGAGGGCGGAATCGGCCCGTTTCAGCTTGCCACCACCAGGCGATAGCCGGCATCCATTTCATCCCGATCCAGCAGATGGCCATAACGCCGGGCCCACTCTCCAGTGGCCAGATCCTCCCTCAAGCGGGCGAGTCCCCCATCCAGATCGGGCAATGCCCAGAACGACGAAATCCCCCGCCGGACCCGGGGATCGAGATAGGCTTCCGGCCTGCGCCAATAGGCATGGAGAAAGCCGTCGCTGCAATCCGCCGGCACTGGCACCGGGCTGATCTCGACCGGCCCCAGCCAGCGCTGGTATTCCGCCCTCGGCGGCATCTGCGCCTCGTCCAGCGCGGAAAGCTGGGGCTGATATCGGTCAGCCAGGTGCCGCGATGGGCGGGATCGAACGTCAGCACGATGACCGGACCGCGCGCGACCCGGCGCATTTCCTTCAGGCCCTGCGCCTTGTCCGTCCAGTGATGCACCGTCAGGATCGCCATCGCCGCGTCGAACGCCTTGTCGGGGAAGGGCAGCGCCTCGGCATGGCCTTGAACCGCTGGTGCGGCGGAGGGCTTGCGCTGGCGGATCATTTCGGCCGACGGCTCGATGGCTGTCACCGGCCGGTCGGCCGGCTCGTACGATCCGGTGCCGGCGCCGACATTGAGAACGCTACCCGCCGCACCCAGCGCAGCCAGAATAGGCGCGGCAATGCGCGGATCGGGCTGTCTCAGGTTGGAATAATCCACCCCGATGCGATCGTAGATCGAAGGACCCTCCTCACGCACCGGCAGCGGTGAGCTGGGCCAGTTGAGTCTCCGACAGTTTCAGCCCCAGCGCCTCGAACTGGATGTCGAGCTGTTCGGGCTTGCTGGCGCTGGCGATCGGCGCGGCGATGCCGGGCTGGCGGGCAAGCCAGGCGAGGGCCACCGCGCCCAGGCTGGCGCCGGCTTCGGCCGCCACGGCATCCAGCATGGGCAGCACTTCCAGCCCCTTGTCGAAGAACCGTTCGATGCTCGATCCGCGGTTGAACCGCTGCAAATCCTCGCGCGTGCGATACTTGCCGGTCAGGAACCCGGCGGCCAGGCCGAACCACGGCAGCATGGCAATCCCGCGCTCGACGCAAAGGCGCTGCAATTCCGGCGGATAATCCTTCCGCTCGACCAGATTGTATTCGTTCTGCAGCACCGTGAACGGCGCCAGGCCGTTCTCACCGGCGATGCGATGAATTTCGCCCAGCCGCTGGGCATTGTAGTTCGACGCGCCGACCTCGCGCACCAGGCCTTGCTTGACCAAGGTATCGAAGCCGCGCGCCACCTCTTCCAGCGGAGTCTGTGGATCGTCGCGATGGGCGTAATAGAGATCGACATAGTCCGTTTGCAGGCGCTCGAGCGATTTCTCCAGTTCCTCGGCCACCTTGCGCGGTTCCAGGTCGCCCGGGTCGCCGGCCATGCCGGTCTTGGTGCCGATGCGCATGTCCGCGCGAACCCCGCGGCTTTTCAGCCACTTGCCGATCACCGCCTCGCTCTCGCCGCCGACATGGCCGGGCACCCAGACGGAATAGCCCTGCGCGGTGTCCACCATGCGTCCGCCGTGCTCGTAGAAACGGTCGAGCACCGCGAAGCTGGTGTCTTCATCGGCCGTGAAGCCAAACACATTGCCGCCGAGGACGAGCGGAATTCCGGCTATGGACCAATGGCTTGTCATGCAAACTTCTCCCGTATCGCCAGCAGCGCCATCGCCGCTTCCGCCGCGCCGGCGCCTTTGTTGAGCTGCCCTGGATCGGCTCTTACCAGGGCCTGCGCCTCGTTCTCCACGGTAAGGATGCCGTTGCCGATGGCCAGGCCGTCCATCGTCAGCGCCATGATACCGCGCGCGCTTTCCCCGGCAACGATCTCGAAGTGATAAGTCTCCCCCCGGATCACCACGCCCAGGGCCACGAAGCCGTCATAGCGGCCGCTTTCGGCGGCCAGCGCGATGGCGCCAGGCACTTCCAGCGCGCCGGGCACGGTGAGAATGTCCACGCGATGCCCGGCCGCTTCCAGAGCCGCGCGGGCGCCGGCGATCAGCCTGTCGTTGAGATGATCATAGAAACGGGCTTCAACTATCAGAAAATGGGCCATTGCTATCCGTTCAGTTCAATCGGCCGCTCGCCCACGATGGACAAGTCATAGCCTTCCAGCCCGACCAGCGAATGGCGCGTGTTGGTCAGCAGGATCATGTCGCGCACGCCCAGTTCCGCCAGGATCTGCGCGCCGACGCCGTAATCGCGCTGTTCCACCGGCATTCCGCTCTCATCGTCGGCTTCGGGGTGGTCCAGGCCGCGGATCGCCTTGCTGGCGTGGTCCGGGGTAGGGCGGTTGATCAGCACGACCACGCCGGCGCTTTCCCTGCCGATCATGCGCATGGCGCGCTCCAGCAGGCCTTGCCGTTCGGTGGCGCGGGCGAAGACATCGTCGAACAGCGACAGGGCGTGCATCCGCACCAGGGTGGGGCGGGCGGGATCGATATGGCCTTTCACCAGGGCCATGGTCTCTTCCTCCGTGGCCTTGTTCCAGAAGCTGATCGCCCGCCAATCGCCGCCCCACTGGCTGTTGAAGCGGCTTTCTGCCCGTTTTTCAATGAGATGATCGTGCTTTCGGCGATAGGCGATAAGATCGCGGATCGTGCCCATCTTGAGGCCATGCAGCCGGGCGAAGCGCATCAGCGCATCGAACCGGGCCATCGAGCCGTCCTCCGCCATGATCTCGCAGATCACGCCCGAGGGATTGAGCCCTGCCAGCCGCGAAATATCCACCGCCGCTTCGGTGTGCCCGGCGCGGACCAGCACGCCACCCCGGCGGGCCACCAGCGGGAATACGTGCCCGGGGCTGACGATGTCGTCCGGCCCCTTCGCCGCGTCGGTCGCGACCGAGATCGTGCGTGCCCGGTCGGCGGCGCTGATGCCGGTGGTCACCCCTTCGCGCGCTTCGATCGAGGTGGTGAAGGCCGTTTCCATCCGGCTGCGGTTCGTCCGGCTCATCGGTTGCAGGCCCAGGGCATCGGCCCGTTCCTGCGTCATCGCCAGGCAGATCAGCCCGCGCCCGTGGGTGGCCATGAAGTTGATCGCATCGGGCGTGGCCATCTGCGCGGGGATGATGAGATCGCCCTCGTTCTCACGGTCCTCGTCGTCCACCAGCACGAACATCCGCCCGTTGCGCGCTTCGTCGATGATCTGTTCGATTGGCACCAGCACCGGCGTATCGTCGTTCTGGCTGAGGAACCGCTCCAGCTTCCCCAGCGTCTCCGCCGTCGGGTTCCACCCGTCCTCGGTGCACTCGCGCAAGGTATTGGCATGCAACCCCGCCGCCCGCGCCAGCCCCGCCCGCGTCATCCGCCCCTCGCCAACAATGGCCCGAACCCGCTCAATCACAGATGTGTTCATTTTTTCGCCATAACACACTACAATGTGATATCAAGGCGGGAATCACATTGAGATTGGGCACCGGCTTGTGCCGAGCGGTCGCACAACGGCGCCTAGAGGCGCAGAGAGAGGGTCTAGCGGATGTCGAAAGGGTCCATGCTTGCGCCAACGGCGATGCCGC
>JAFKFN010000018.1 GCA_017308255.1 Altererythrobacter sp.
AGGCCGGTTGGCGCAGCTGGTCCGCGGGCCGGGCCGGCCGCGGCGCCGGTGTTCGAGGCCACGAGCTTGACCCACAGGCCCTTGTCATCCTTGAAGTAGGACGTGTCGGACGCCTCGCGCAGCGCCGCCAGGCTGCTCTGCTGCGTTCCCGCCGCGGCATTGGTGAAGCCCGGCAGCTCGAAGATCACCGAAGAGCCGTTATCCATCTCCGTCAGCGAAAGGGACAAGGCGTCGCGGGCGGTTTCCACCCTCACCTCGGCGCCGCTGCGCACCGTGGTCTGCCCGGTGTATTCCCACCGCCTGCCGTTGCGGCTGAGCATGATCGGATCGGCAATGGGTTCACTGCCGAACCCCATGTTCCCGCCGAGGTTGAAGTAGCCGAAGTCACCCCGGCACACGGCCGCGTTCCAGTCGGGCTTGATCTCGCAGGCCTGTTCGTCGGACGCGATGCCGTTGTCGAGGACGATATAGGCATTGCGGACACCGCTGACCGAACCGTCCTTGTCATGGATGGTCGCGCCTCTCCAGGAATTGCCCCGCCCGAAATCGGACGCCCACCGGCGCACCACCTGAGGGAAGCTGACCGGCTTGGCGTTGACGAACTTGGCCCCTTCGATGGCGTTCTCGGTGCTCATCCCGAAGCTGGTGTACATCAGGTAAGACAAGGCCGAGGCATCGCGCGTGTCGTTGGGCTGGCTCGCGAAGTGGGCGATTCGGGGATCACGCCGCTGCGGTTTTCGATTCTCGAAGTCATCGGGCGCAATCCCGGCTTGCAGCAGATGCAGCTCGCTTCGGCCCTGGCGCTGTCGCGGCCGGCCACGACGCTGGAACTGGACTTCTGGGAAAACCGCGGGTGCATCGAGCGCCGGACACTGCCCGAGGATCGGCGTTCTTTCGGCGTATATCCGACCAGCCTGGGCGTGAGCGAACTGGAGCGGCTGGGCGCCATCTTCCGGCGGGTCGAAGCGATATTTACCTCCCAGCTGACCGAAGCCGAAGGCATCGAGCTTCGGCGGCTGCTGAAGAAGATTCATCTCTAGAACCGGTCGCCCGAGGAAGAGCGCAAGGGTTCCCTTGCGCGCCGGCTAACCCGCGTTCCTGACGATCTCGGCCCAGGCGGCCTCGTCGATCACCTCGATGCCCAATTCGGCGGCCTTCTTCAGCTTGCTGCCCGCGCCGGGGCCGGCGACCACCAGGTCGGTCTGCGCGCTTACCGTTCCCGCCGCCCGCGCGCCCAGCCGCTCCGCCTGGGCTTTCGCTTCGTCGCGGCTCATCGTCTCCAGCTTGCCGGTGAACACCACCGTCTTGCCCGATACCGCGCTGGCCTGGGTCTCGACGACGTATTCGGGCGGATCGACCTCCCCCAGAAGATCGTCCCAAACCTGCCGGTTGTGCGCTTCGTGGAAGAAATCGCCCAGCGCTTCCACCACCACCGGGCCGACGCCTTCGATGCCGCTGAGCTGCGCCACGGCGTCGGCATCGCCGGCATGGGCCCGCTCCGCCACATCGCGCAGCGCCGGCAGGGTGTGGAACCGCTTCATCAGATCACGCGCCGTCACCGCGCCGACATGGCGGATGCCCAGGCCGAACAGCAGGCGCGCGGCATCCGGATGGCGCCGGGCCTCGATCGATGCCAACAGGTTATCCACAGACTTTTCCTGCCAGCCTTCGCGCCCGATCAGGTCCGCGCGGTGGCGGCGCAGGCGGAACACGTCGCCCGGCCCTCGCGCCAGCCAGCCCAGTTCCATGAATTCGGCGATGGATTTTTCGCCCAACCCCTCGATATCGAGCGCGCCGCGGCTGGCGAAATGCCTCAGGCGCTCGAACTGCTGCGCGCGGCAGATCAGCCCGCCGGTGCAGCGCACGTCCACCTCGCCTTCCTCGGCCACCGCCTCGCTGCCGCACACGGGGCAGCGATCGGGGAACACGAACGGATCGCGCGGCTCGTCCCGCGTCAGGTTGTCCACCACTTGCGGGATCACGTCACCGGCGCGCTGCAGCACCACGCGGTCGCCCACGCGCAGGCCCTGCCGGGCGATCTCGTCGCGGTTGTGCAACGTGACGTTGGTCACCGTCACCCCGCCCACCAGCACCGGCCGCAAGCGCCCGACCGGCGTCAGCTTGCCGGTACGGCCGACCTGGATGTCGATCGCTTCCAGCACCGTCTCCGCCCGCTCGGCCGGGAACTTGTGCGCCAGGCCCCAGCGCGGCGCCTTGGCGACGAAGCCCAGCCGGGCCTGCCAGTCCAGCCGGTCTACCTTGTAGACCACGCCGTCGATCTCATAAGGCAGATCGGCCCGTTTCGCGGCGATGGCGTGATAGGCGCGCAGCATCTCTTCCAGCGAATGGCAGCACACCAGGTCGCGCGAGACCTTGAAACCCCAGGCCGTCATCCGCCGCATCATCCCGAATTGCGTCGGCTCCGGCACGTCGCTGGCCGCGCCCCATCCATGCGCCAGGAACCGCAGCGGGCGCCGGGCGGTGACACCCGGATCCTTCTGCCGCAGCGAGCCGGCGGCGGCGTTGCGCGGATTCGCGAATTGCCGCACCGATGCGGGATCGAACGGATCCCCCTTCGCCTCCGCCTTGGCGCGGCCTTCCTCCATCAGGCGGGAATTGAGCGCGGCAAACGCCTGTTTTTCCATATAGACTTCGCCGCGCACCTCGAACACCGCCGGGGCGCCGTCGATATGCTGCGGGATGTCCGGAACGTGCGCGACGTTGGCGGTTACGTCTTCCCCGACCTGCCCATCGCCCCGCGTCGCCGCGCGGACCAGAGCGCCATGTTCATAGCGCAGCGAGCAGGAAAGGCCGTCGATCTTGTCTTCCGCCGTGAAGGCGATCGGCTCGTCCTCCGGCAGGTTGAGATAGCGGCGGACGCGGGCGACGAAGTCGGCCACCTCCTCCTCGGCAAAGGCATTGTCGAGGCTCATCATGCGAACCTCGTGCCTGACCTTGGACAGCGGCGAGGCCGCGATCTCGTAGCCCACCTTGCGCGAAGGGGAATCCGCCCGGACCAGATGGGGAAACGCCGCCTCCAGCTCAGCGTTGCGCCGCACCAGGGCATCGTAGGCCGCGTCCGAGATTTCGGGGGAATCCTCGGCATGATACAGCCGGTCGTGCCGCGCGATCTCGCGCGCCAGCCGCATCAACTCGTTCGCGGCATCGGCTTCGCTGATTTCCGGAGCTTTCACTCCGCGATGATCCGCGGATCACCGTCAAAGCGCCAGGCGCCGCCTTCGAAACGCAGGGTATAGCGCGTGGCCGGCCGGCCGGGCACCGTGGCCCAGCCGGCGCACGGCGCTTCCTCGCGGCAGGCGAAATTGTAGATCCGCACCGTCTGCGCGGGCTCGCCGGTTATCGCATCGCGCCAGGTGCCGTCATCGGCCGGGCGGCAGCGGTCGGCCGGCGCCAGCCGCACGAAGCGCAGGATCAGCGCTTCCTCCTGCTCGGCGGAAAGCGGCTTGGGCGAAAGTGTCGCGCAGACAGTCGGCCCCTGCGCGCCGGCCTCGGCGAAATATCCGGTCAGCACGTGCTCGAACAAGGCGAGCAGGGGCCGCGACGAATCCGCCGCCAGCGGCGGCAGCGGCGGCGGGGCGCCCCCATCGGAAACGCAGCCGGCCAGCGCGCCGGCGGCAAGCAGGGGCATGAGACGAACCACGATGTCTTTTCGCATGGCACCGGTTCTAGCGTCTCGTCAGGCGAGCGCCAGTATCGTCAGCGCCATTCGGGCGCGAAGGCGAAAGCCCAGGGCTTCGTAAAGCCGGATCGCGCCCGTGTTCCAGGCATAGCAATGCAGGAACGGCCGATCGCCCCGCGCGGCGAATCCGCGCATCACCCGGTGCATCAGCAGGGTGGCGAGCCCCTGCCCCCGGTACTCCGGCCAGGCGCACACGCCGCTGACTTCGGCCAGCCCCGGCAGCAGCATCCGCTCCCCCGCCATGGCCGCCAGCCGGCCGCCGATGCGAATGCCGTAGTAATCGCCATAGCGGTGGGTCATGCTGCTCCACGGGCCGGGCTCGGTCCCACCGGCGAGTCCCGCCATCTCGCCCGCGTCGCCTTCGCCGAGCAGAACGATGCGCGGATCGTCGGCGTCGGGCATCACGCCTTCGAACACCATCTGCACCAACTCACCCTCGCCCGCTAGGCGCGTGCCGCCAGGGGCCGGCCACGGCTCCCGCTCGATCACCGCGATACGGTCCTCGGGATCGCGCAACGTCGCAAGCAGCGCGGCCTGAGCCTCCTCGCCCATATCCTGTGCCACCGCGAACGGCCCATAAGCCGGATCGATCCGCACGGCTTTCCCACTGGCTATGGCAAGTCGTGCCTGCCGGCCGGTCAGCGCGTTCCATACCGGCCGGTCGAGAGGGTGGCTCACGCAGTACCCTCCCCGCGCCTGTTCGGCCGCCAGGCTCACACGCCCTCCAGCAGCCGATCCGCTTGCGCCCGTGCTTCGCTGGTGATTTCCGCGCCGGAGAGCATGCGGGCGATCTCTTCCTGCCGGCCGGCGGTGTCGAGCAGCGCGACGGAGGTGCGCGTCACGGTGCCTTCGCTGGACTTCTCGATCAGGTAATGCGTCACTCCGCGCGCGGCGACCTGGGGGGAGTGCGTCACCGCCAGCAGTTGGCCGCCGCTGGCCAGGCGCGCCAGCCGCTCACCGATCGCGCTGGCCACGGCGCCGCCCACGCCGCGGTCGATCTCGTCGAAGATGACCGTCGCCGCCCCGCCCTGCTCCGCCAGCGCCACCTTGAGCGCGAGGATGAAGCGCGACAGTTCCCCGCCGCTGGCGATCCGGTTCAGCGGCGCGAAATCGGCGCCGGGATTGGTGGCGATGAGGAATTCGACCGCATCGGTGCCATGGGCGCCCCAGCGTTCTTCCGGCAGCGCCGTCACCGCCGTGCGGAACCGCGCCGCGTCGAGCTTGAGCGGTGCCAGTTCGCCCGCCACCGCCGCATCGAGCCGCAGCGCCGCCGCCACGCGCTGTTCATGCAGCGCCTCGGCCTGGGTGCGATAGACGTGGCCGGCTTGCTCCGCCGCCTTTTCCAGCGCGCCGATCTCGGCATCGCCGGCTTCGATCGATTCCAGCCGGGCACGCAGCGTGCGCATCACGTCGGGCAGATCGTCGGGCTGGCAGCCGTGCTTGCGGGCCAGCGCGCGCAGTTCGAACAGGCGGCTTTCGATCCGGTCGAGCTCGGCGGGATCGAAGGTCAGCGCCTCGCCCGCGCCGGCCAGCCTTTCTTCCGCCTCGCCCGCTTCGATCACCGCCCGGTCGAGCGCCGCCAGCGCCTCGGCAAGCAGGGTGTGCTCGCCCGCGATCCGGTCCAGCCGCCGCGCCGCGCCGCGCAACTGCGCCAGCGCCGAATCCGATCCGTCCCACAGCACCCGCAGCGCCTCGAGATCGCCGGACAGCTTCTCGCCCTTCTGCATGTCGGCGCGGGCCAGCGCGAGCCGTTCCTCCTCGCCGTGCTCCGGCTCGATCGCGGTCAGCTCCGCCAGATAGGCCAGCAGCAGATCCTCGTCGGCCTTGGCCTGCGCGATCCCGGCCCGCGCCGCGTCCAGCCGCGCCTGGGCGGCGCGCCACTTGGCCCAGGCGTCTTCCACGCCCGCCACGTCGCTTGCCGCATAGCGATCGAGCAAGGCGCGGTGGCCGCGCGGATTGACCAGCCCGCGATCGTCATGCTGGCCATGCAGTTCCACCAGCGAGGGGGCGATTTCGCGCAGCAGGCCGGCGCTCACCGGCTGATCGTTGACCCATGCCTTCGATCCGCCGTCCGCCCGCACCCGCCGCCGCAGGATCAGCGGCTCGCCCGCCTCGATCTCCACTTCCGCTTCGCCCAGCGCCTGGCGCACGCCTTCGGGCAGCGCGGCGAATTCGAACGTGGCGGTGACGCTGGCCTGTTCCTCCCCCGCGCGGACCAGGCCGCTTTCGGCCCGCGCGCCCAGCACCAGCCCCAGCGCGTCGAGCAGGATCGACTTGCCCGCCCCGGTCTCGCCGGTGAGCACGCCGAGCCCCGGCCCGAAAGCCAGATCGAGCGCGTCGATCAGGACGACGTTGCGGATCGCGAGCGTGGTCAGCATGGCGCGCGCCGGTATTACGGGAGCCGCCTTCCCCGCGCAACGCCGTGTCCCCAAGCCCTGCGGAAGGAAATTATTAACGAAGCTGTGACCTTATTCCTACGAGGGAAAGAGGGAAAGGGACCCTGGTTCGATGGCCGTGTTCACCATTCGCGCTCGCAAGCGCTACGCCGTGCGGCAGGAAGTCAGCCTGCACAAGGCCGAAGGGCGGCGGACGCGGGGCCTGCTGATCGAGCTGTCTTCGGAAGGCTGCCGGATCAGCAACCTGAAGCGCGGCGAATGCGTGGCGGGCGACAGCGTGACGGTCGAAATCGGCGACGTGACCCTGCCGGGCCGCGTCTATTGGGCGCATGACGGCGTGGCCGGGGTTCGGCTCGACAACGCGCTGTTTGGCAGTCAGCTCGCCGATCTGGTGGCGATCGGGCGCTGCGAGCCAGAGATGGCCCGTTACGGCACCTGAGCGCCGGTAACCGTCAGCTCGCGGTGGCGTTGGGGGCGTATTGCTCCATCAGCCGATAAGCGCGCTGATACCACTTGCTGCCCGGATAATTGACCCCCAGCACGGCGGCATACTTCTTCGCTTCCGAAGGCAGGCCCAGCGCCAGGCTCGATTCCGTCAGGCGATAGAGCGCTTCCGGCGCGTGGCTGGTGGTCTGGTATTTATCCACCACGTTCTGGAACCGGATCTCCGACGCCAGCCACTGCCCGGTGCGCTGGTAGAAGCGGCCGATCTGCATTTCCTTGCCGGCCAGGTGATCGTGCACCAGATCGACCTTGAGCGCGGCGTCGGCGGCATACTGGCTGCCGGGGAAACGGCGCTGCACGTCCTGCAGCGCGGTCAGCGCCTGCTCGGTGATCTTCTGGTCCCGGTCGACGTCGCTGATCTGCTCGTAATAATCCAGCGCCACCAGGTAATAGGCGTAAGGCGCGTCCTTGTTGCCGGGGTGGATCGAGATGAACCGCTGAGCGGTTTCGATCGACTTGTTGTAATCCTTGCGCAGGTAATAGGCGAACGCGCCCATCAATTGCGCCCGGCGCGCCCAGACCGAATAAGGATGCTGCCGCTCCACCTCGTCGAACAGGGCGGCGGCGGTCTGCACGTCGCCGCGATCGAGCCGTTCCTTGGCCGCCGCGTAAAGCGATTCCGCGTCGCGGGCGACATAGCCCGTGTCGCGCGGGCCCTTGCGGCCGAGCGAGGCGCAGCCCGAGGTGAGCGTTAGCGCGGCCGCGGCGGTGGCGAGCATGGCGATCCGGAAGGGGGAGCGTGCGATCATGTGCCGCCTATAGCCAGCGCTCGGGTGAACGCCAAGTGAAGTGACACCGCCCTGCCCCGCCCGCTCGCGATCCGCCCATTACCCGTATTTTTACGTAGGCCGGCCTAAGACGCCGTTCAATCGTCCCGGGTATTTTACCTATAGGGGAGAAGCGACCTTGGCCGACCATGCCGCGAGCCTTGCGGAAGCGGCGCGGCGTGCAGCCGGGCCACACGATGAACTGACACTTCTGCGCGAAGCGATGGACCACATGCACCTGGGCCTGTGCATGTTCGATCCCGACGATCGAATCGTGCTGTGCAACCGGCGCTACACGGAGATTCTCGACCTGCCCGCGGGCTCGATCGGCCCCGGCACCACCGGGCGCGAGCTGATCGGGCTGAGCATGGCCGCCGGGCATCGGCAGGGCGGCAAGGCGCCCGACCAGGCCCACCGCGAGTTGCAGGAAGCGATAGCGGCCGCGGGCGACGAACCGCTTACCCTCGTGCGGGCCGGCCGCACCTATGCCGTCCGCAACCGCCGCACGCCCGGTGGCTTTTGCGTCAGCACCTGCGAGGACATCACGGCGCAAGTGGAAGCCGAAGCCGCCTCGCTGAAGAGCGAGCGCGGCTTGCGGGCGATGCTCGACGCGATGCCCGACTGCGTGAAGATCTTCGACGAAGCCGGCACGCTGGTCTACATCAATCCGCACGGGCTCGAGCTGCTCCAGGCGCCGAGCCTGGAGGCCCTGCTTTCGACGCCCGGCTATGTCCCCGTGCCGCCCGAGTATCTCGACGGCTGCCTGGATGTGCACCGGCGGGTGATCGCCGGCGAGACGGTGGTCTGGACATACGAAGTCATCGGATTGGCCGGGCGCCGCCGCCACGTGGAAGCCCACGCCGTGCCTTTCCGCATGCCGGACGGCGCCACGGCGCACATGTGCATCTCGCGCGATGTGAACGAGCGCATCGAGGCGGAACAGGCGCTGCGCCGCAACGAGGAGCGCCTGCGGCTGGTCCAGGAAGCGACCGGGCTCGCCGAATTCCAGACCACGCCGAACGGGATCAGCTCCTACTCCAGCCGCTTCTTCGAACAGGTCGGCCTGCCCGTCCGGGAAGGGGAGATAACGTTCCCCGAGTGGCTGGAATCGGTCTATCCCGACGATCGCGAGCGACTGGCCGCGTCCGTCCTCCACGCCATGCGCAACGAGGACCGGCTGGAGGCGGAGTTCCGGATCATCCACGGAGACACCGGCGAAATCCGCTGGCTTTCCACCCATTGCGCGATCGAACGCGACAGCGGCGGGATGCCGACGCGCACCATCGGCGCGCATCTCGACATCACCGAGCGCAAGCGGGCGGAGGAAGCCCTGCGCGAAAGCGAGGAGCGCTTCCGCCTGGCGGCCGAGGCGGCCGGCCTGGGCGTGTGGGATTACGACCTGGCCGATGGCCGGCGCGAATGGTCCGGCCGCCTGCGGGACATCTTCGGCCTGACCGAAGAGGTGGAGCCCAGCCTGGAAGTCGCCGAAGCCTGCATCCATCCGGCCGATCGCGCCCGGTTCATGCGCACGCTGCGTTCGGCCCGTTCGGCCGATATCGGGCGGTTCGAAGTCTCCATCCGCATCCTGCGCGCCTGTGACGGCGCCGAACGGTGGGTGACGATGAACGGCTGGCGCATCTACAAGACCGGCAGCAAGCTGCAGCGCATCATCCTGACGGTGCGCGACGTGACCGAGGAGAAGACGGCGGAAGAGCGCGTGCGCTGGAGCGCCAGCCACGATCCGCTGACCCGGCTGGCCAACCGCAGCCTGTTTTCCGAAAAGCTCGACCAGGCTATCCGCGCCGCTTCGGCCACCGACACGACGGTGGGCCTGCTGCTGCTCGACCTCGATCATTTCAAGCAGATCAACGATACCCTGGGGCACGATGCGGGGGACCGGCTGCTCGCCCTTTTCGGGGAGAGGCTGCGCGCGGGCGTGCGGGCCTGCGACACCGTGGCCCGGCTGGGCGGCGACGAATTCGCCGTGGTGCTGCCCGGGATCGACGGCGAACCCGATCTCATGCGCCTGACCCGATCGATCCAGCAGCGGCTGCTGGAGCCGTTCGCGCACGGAGGGCAACTGCTCGATTGCCGGGTCAGCCTGGGCGCCAGCGTGTTTCCGCTGCACGGGCGCACGCCGGCCGAACTGCTCAAGAACGCCGATATCGCCCTTTACGCGGCGAAGGCGGCCGGCCGCGCCTCGCTGGCGATGTTCGAGCCGCGCATGCGCGAAGGCGCACACCGCCGCGCGGCGATGGTCGACCTGGCGCGCAGCGCCATCGCCGACCATCGCATCGTGCCTTATTACCAGCCCAAGCTGAACCTGAATTCGCGCAAGCTGGTGGGCTTCGAAGCGCTGCTTCGCTGGCGCACGCCGCAAGGGCGGATCGCGCCGCCCGCGGCGCTGGAAGCGGCGTTCGAGGATCTCGAGGTCGCCGCCCAGCTCAGCGACCGCATGGTGGAGCGCGTGATCGCCGACGTGCGCCATTGGCTCGATCGCGGGGTTGCCTTCGACCATGTCGCGATCAACGCTTCGGCGGCGGAGCTGCGGCGGGACGATTTCGCCGAGCGGCTGCTCGACGCGCTGCGCCGGGCGGATGTGCCCACGCGCTGCATCCAGCTGGAAGTGACCGAGACGGTGTTCCTGGGCCGCGGCGCCGAATACGTGCACCGCGCGCTGGCCCTGCTGAGCGCGCGCGGGGTCCAGATCGCGCTCGACGATTTCGGCACCGGCTATGCCTCGCTGCGCCACCTCAAGCAGTTTCCGGTGGACATCATCAAGGTGGACCAGAGCTTCGTACGCGACATGAACCGCGATCCGGGCGACGAGGCTATCGTGCGCGCGGTCATCAACCTGGGCCGCTCGCTGGGCATCCGGGTCGTCGCGGAAGGCATTGAGACGGAAGCGCAGGCGGCGCGGCTGATCGACCTGCGCTGCGATATCGGCCAGGGCTTCCTGTTCTCGCGCGCGGTTCCGGCGCGGCGCGTGCCGGCGCTGGCCGCGCGCTGGGGCGATGCCCCGCAATCCGCCGCCCGGCCGGGCCTGCGGCTGGTCGCCAGCCGGAGCTGAGCGCTACCCTATTCCCAGAAGGCGACCGTCCGCACTTCGATGCTCTCGCGAATTTTCGCGTCGGCGAAGCTCGGATCGTGGAACGCGGTGTGCGGGCAGCGCCAGGTGCGCGAATGATCGCTGTCGTGGAACTTGAACAGCAGCGCGTCGTCACGCCCCATGCAGGAGAAATACCACCAGCGATGCCCGGGGTGATAGCTGGGGATCGTCGCCGCGATCATCCCCTCTTCGCCTTCAACCGGCGCGGTCAGCGCGTCCCCTTCAGGAAAGCTGTCGACGATGAACAGGGTGTTGGATTTCTCTTCCCCGCCGAAGCTGGTCCGGCCGTCGCACAGCGCCAGCGGCACGTCCTGCGGCGGCGGGGAGAAGGTGCGCCAGTAGGAACTGATCAGGAAGCGCTTGTAGCCCGGGCCATCGGGGAAATTCTTGCGATAGGTGAAATCGGCCATGCGGCGCGAGGTGGGCGTGTTGAGATCGATGTGCGCTTCGCCCGCCGGCGGCTGGATGCCGCCCGAATGGGTATAGTTCTCCGCCTTTTCCTCCGCCCGCGCGGTCAGGTCGGCGCTGGTGCGGATCATCCAGCCGCGCGCCACCACTTTGTCCGCCCCGGTGAGCTGGCGGACATGTTCCTCCACCTCGCGCTCATAGATCCGGTCCACTTCCGCCTTGTCGTGGAAGTCCGTCACCGCCGTGGGCTGCGTGGCGATGCGGAAGCCGTGCACGTCGAGCTGGAAATGATCGCGGATCGGCATCGCATCGCGCACCACGACGCGGTGATCCGAGTACGTGCCGGTATTGATCTCCGCCCCCTGGCTCACATAGCGGCGGGTCACGAAATTGCCCGGATCGACATAGCGAATCATCGCTTCGACCTCGCGCGCGCTGTCTTCGATATCGTCGAACCGCGATGGGGCGGCGGTGGCCATCGGAACCTCTCCAAAAACCGATTCTCTTCTCGCCGGCAGCTTGCCACGGCCGCGCCGCGCGCGGCAAGCGCGGGCGGCGCGGACAGGATCAATTTCGGCGGGTGACGAACGCGATTCGCAGTGCCACTATGCACGCCAGAGCCGATAACGGCCGGGAGAAGGATGCATGCGGAAATACCTCGCGCTGGCCACAGCGTTGGCTGTGGCCGTGCCCGCCGGGCAGGCCCAGGCCCATCACAGCTTCGCCATGTTCGACCAGTCGAAGGAAGTGACGGTTACCGGCACCGTGCGGCAGTTCCAGTGGACCAATCCGCATTCCTATATCCAGCTCATGGCCAAGGACGCTTCCGGCAAGGATGTCGAATGGAGCATGGAGATGGGCGCGCCGATGTATCTCTATGCGCGCGGCTGGCGGCCTTCGACGCTGAAGGTGGGGATGCTGGTCAGCATCAGGATCAATCCCTTGCGCAACGGCAAGCCCGGCGGCGTCGTGATCGACGTGACTACGCCCGATGGCAAGGCCATCGGGAAGAACACGTGAAGGCGCGCCCGATGACCAGGCCGTGGACCGCGCTGGCCGCCGCGTGCGCGATGCTCGCCGGCGCGCCCCTGTCGGCCCAGGATGCCGGCCAGAAGGATCGCGGGGAAGCTTTCTCCCGCCTCCCCTATTGGCCCGGCTATTGGGTCAGCGAGGGCCAGGCCGGAACGACGATCGGCGGCTTCGCCCCGGCCACGCTGGCCGCGCGTGACGGCGGGCCCGCACCGACCATCCCGATGATGAGCCTGGCCGGCTTCGGTGCGCCGTGGAGCGCGGAGGGGCGCGAGCGCCAGGCGGAAGCGCGCGCCAAGTCCGCCGGGCGCAAGGCGATGGGCTGGGGCTATCCGATGATGATGAACGCGGCCGCCCCGCTGCAATTCCTCATCACCCCGGAAGAGACGCTGATCCTCAATCCCTATGCCGATACGCGGCATATCTACACCGATGGCCGGCCGATGCCCGCGGCGGAGGACATGTGGCCCACCGTGTGGGGCACGTCGGTCGGCCATTGGGAAGGCGATACCCTGGTCATCGAAACGGTGCAGGTGGCGAATCCGAATGATTACTTCCACGGCGCGCCGCCGCTGTCGGAAGAGGCGCGCTATCTGGAGCGCATCCACCTGGAAGGCGACCGCCTGATCGACGAGATCACCATCGAGGACCCGGTGGCGCTTACCGAGCCCTGGACCACGCGGCTGACCTTCGTGCGCGATGAGGGCTTTGACCGGATGATCCAGATCAACTTCGACAACGACCGTTCCGCCGCCGACACGATCGAGCCGCCGGCCGACGAACGCTGAGCAGCCACGGATGAGGGGAAAGAGCATGAGCATCCGCACGATATCCGCCGCCATGGCGCTGGCACTTTGCCCTGCCCTTGCCGCGCCGGCGGCGGCCCAGCTTGTGGATGGGGAGCAGGAAGCCGCCGTTCCGGCGATCCCCGGCGTCACGGCCGCCGGCGCGAAGTGGGAACGGGTGTGGCAATCGCCGATGACGGCCGACGGCATCACCGCCGCTGCCGATGGCTCGCTGCTGTTCGCGCAGGAGCAGAGCAATTCGATCCGCAAGCTGTGGCCCGATGGGCAGGAATGGGTCCAGTGGCCCTATATCTCCGGCGCCGGCGCCGTCTCGGTCGATGCGCAAGGCCGCGTCTTCACGGTGGAGCGCACTTGCACCGATCCCGGCCTCAAGCAGCCGCAATGCGCCGAGGCCACCCGCGTCACCCAGCTCGCACCCGAGCGCAAGGTCCTCGCCAGCGCTTTCGCCGACGGCAAGACGCTCGGCCGCCTGAACGACGTGGCGGCCGATGGCCATGGCGGCGCCTTCATTACCCAGACCGGCGTCTATCACGTCGCGGCCGATGGCACCGTCAGCGTGGTGGCCGAAGGGAATGGCCTGTTCACCAATGGCCTGGTGCTGAGCCCCGATGGCAAGACGCTCTACGTCACCAATCGCAACACCATCCTGGCGTTCGACGTGGGCGCGGGCGGCGCCACCTCCAACCGGCGCGATTTCGCCACGCTGCCGGGCAACCCGCAGGGCTTCGGCGCCGATGGCCTCGCGGTGGACAACGAGGGGCGGCTCTATGCCACGGGCCCGGCCGGCATCTACGTGTTCGACAAGGGCGGCCAGTCGCTCGGCACGATACCGACGCCGCGTGTGCCGATCACCCTCGCCTTCGCCGGGCCGGACAAGCGCACGCTCTATGTCGGCACGATGGGCGCTGTGGACCCGGACCGGAAAGCCTGGACCACGCCCGAAGGCGTGCGCAACGTGGCGATGACGCTATACCGCGTGAACACGCTGGCGAGCGGCCCTGCCGGGCGGCCGAAGTAGCGGCCTCTCCCAGCGCGGAACCGAATTGCCCTGCCCCGACGAGCCTTGAACCCGTCACGATTTGCCGCGCTTGGCCGAAATCCATTTTTGACGTATCCTTCGCCGGGCATTTCTGGGGGAGAAAGCGCCATGAAGATGTTCGTCCCGCTGCTCGCGCTGCTGGCCGTGCCGGCCGCCGCGCAGAACGCGCAGGTCTATTATGCGTCGAATGCCTGGCCGGTGCAGGTGTCGGGCCAGGCGTGCTCCATGGCCAATGCCATGCCCGGCGAAGCGAGCAATCCACTCACCCTGGCTTATGACGCCAGGTCCGGCGAAGTCAGCCTTTCGGTGGAAACCACCGATATAGTCAGCGGCCTGGCCGACACCGGCACGCTCGACCTCGCCATCGTCCTGCTCGACAATGGCAAGACCAAGCATGACGACGGCTGGGGCTGGCGCAGCTTCGGCTATACGCGGCAGGGCGATGTAACGCGCTTCACGGCGCATTTCGCCGGCGAACGCAACGTGCGCCAGCTCCTCACCGATCTCTCCAGCAGCAAGCACATCGGCCTGCTCTATCGCGGGGAGGTCATCGCTTCGACCGAGCTGGCCAGCATCGCGCCTTCGATCGACAAGCTGCGCGAATGCGCGAGGCAGACGATCGCCGCCGGCTAAAACGGCTGGCCAAGCGGCGCATCGGCCCTATCATCCCTCTCAAAGCAAAGAGGGAGGGACTGCGTGAGCCATTTGCCGCCTACCAGCGACGATCGCCTGATCTGGGACATATGGGAAGCGCAGTTCCGCCTTCCCGCGGCAACGGTGGCCGATGAAACAGGCGTGTTCCGCGCGCTGAGCGATGCGGCGTTGACCACGGGGGAACTGGCGCAGGCCCTCTCGCTCGATCCCCACGCGCTCGGCATCCTGCTCGGCGCGCTGGCTTCTTCCGACCTCGTCGAGAAGCGCGAAGGCCGCTGGCGCGCCCTGCCCGCCGCGCGCACCTGGCTGCACCCGGATGCCGAGGGATATTGGGGCGGTTTCCTCGCCGGCATGAGGGAACGCAATGCGTTCCACGGCCAGTTGCTGGAAGCCGTCAGGACGGGAAAGCGCCCCGCCGGCCATGGCTCCGGCGCGCCGGAGTGGGAACGAGGCGAGATGAGCGCGGAAGCCGCCCGGCGCATCGCCGCCTTCATGCACGCCCACAGCCAGGCCCCGGCGCTGGGCGTGGCGGCGCAGCCCGGCTGGGCGCGCTGCGGCAGCGTGATGGACATCGGCTGCGGCTCCGGCGTCTACGGCATCGAGATCGCCAAGGCCCACGCCCACATGAAAGTCACCCTGCTCGATCTCCCCGCTATGACCCAGGAAGCCAGCCTCTATGTCGATCGCGCGGGCCTCGGTGGGCGCATGTCCACCCACGGCTGCAACATGTTCGAGGACCCCTGGCCCACCGGCCATGACGCGCATTTCTTCTCCAACGTGTTCCACGACTGGTCGATGGAGACGAACCGCCTGCTCGCCCGCAAGAGCTTCACCGCCCTGCCCAGCCGCGGGCGCATCTTCCTCAACGAAATCCTGATGGACGATGACGGCACCGGCCCCTGGCACGCCGCCGCGTTCAGCGTGCTGATGCTGCTCGGCACGCTGGGCAAGCAATACTCCCTGCCCGAATTGCGCGACACGCTGGAAAGCGCCGGCTTCACCGATGTGGAAGCGATCCGCACCGGCGGCGGTTATTACTCGCTGGTCAGCGCCGTGAAGCCCTAGGCACCCGCCGTTCACCTCGATCGCTAACCGCTCGAAAACCCGGCCGGTCCACTCTCCTGCGCCAACAGGGGAGGATCGCCGTTCATGCTGTCACACCTGCTGCAAGACGAAACCGGCGCGACCGCCATCGAATACGGCCTGATCGCCGCGCTGATCTCGCTCGCCTGCGTCATCGCCTTCGTCAATCTCGGTCTGAACCTGGCCGACATCTTCACGACGATCACCGACGCGATGGCGGGGCGGTAGGAGGCCCGCCGCTCTTCCCTATTCCTCCCCCATCCGCAGCGCGGCGATGAAGGCTTCCTGGGGGATGGACACGTTGCCGTATTCGCGCATCCGGGCCTTGCCCTTCTTCTGCTTTTCCAGAAGCTTCTTCTTGCGGGTGATGTCGCCGCCATAGCACTTGGCGGTCACGTCCTTGCGCAGGGCGGGGATCGTCTCGCGGGCGATCACCTTGCCGCCGATGGCCGCCTGGATCGGAATCTTGAACAGGTGGCGCGGGATCAGGTCCTTCAGCCGTTCGCACAAGTGCCGCCCGCGCGCTTCGGCCACGCCGCGGTGGACGATCATGCTCAGCGCATCGACCGGCTCGCCGTTGACCAGGATGTTCATCTTCACCAGATCGCCCTCGCGCAGGCCGATCTGTTCGTAATCGAAGCTGGCATAGCCGCGGCTGATGCTCTTCAGGCGATCGTAGAAATCGAACACAACCTCGTTCAGCGGCAGCTCGTAAGTCACTTGCGCGCGACCACCGACGTAGGTGAGGTCGATCTGCACGCCGCGCCGATCCTGGCACAGCTTGAGGATCGCGCCGAGATATTCGTCGGGCGTATAGATCGTAGCCTTGATCCACGGCTCCTCGATCATCTCGATCCGGCTCGGGTCGGGATAATCGGCCGGGTTGTGCAGCATCAGCTCGCCGGCCGGATCGGTGCGGCTGGCGCGCAGCACGATGCGATAGACCACGCTGGGCGCGGTGGTGATGAGATCGAGATCGTATTCCCGCGTCAGCCGTTCCTGGATGATCTCCAGATGCAGCAACCCGAGGAACCCGCAGCGGAACCCGAAGCCGAGCGCCGCGCTCGATTCCATCTCGAAGCTGAAGCTGGCGTCGTTCAGGCGCAGCTTGGCGATGGATTCGCGCAGCTTCTCGAAATCGGCGGCGTCCACCGGGAACATGCCGCAGAACACCACCGGCTGCACTTCCTTGTAGCCGGGGAGCGCCTGGGTGGCGCCCTGCTTCACCGTGGTGATCGTATCGCCGACGCGCGCCTGGTCCACTTCCTTGATCTGCGCGGTGATGAAGCCGATCTCGCCCGGGCCGAGCTCGGGCAGTTCCTCGCGCTTGGGGGTGAAGCAGCCCACCCGGTCGATCAGGTGTTCGGTGCCGCCCTGCATGAACTTGACCTGGAGGCCCTTGCGGATCGCGCCGTCGATCACGCGCACCAGGATGACCACGCCGAGGTAGGGATCATACCAGGAATCCACCAGCAACGCGCGCAGGGGCGCCTCGCGATCACCCTTGGGCGGGGGGATGCGGTGGACCACGGCTTCCAGCACTTCTTCGATGCCGAGCCCGGCCTTGGCGCTGGTGAGCACGGCCTGGCTGGCGTCGAGGCCGATGATGTCCTCTATCTCCGTCTTGACCTTCTCCGGCTCGGCGGCGGGAAGGTCGATCTTGTTGATCACCGGGACGATCTCGTGATCGTGCTCGATCGACTGATAGACGTTGGCCAGGGTCTGCGCTTCCACGCCCTGCGCCGCATCGACCACCAGCAGCGCGCCTTCGCAGGCGGCCAGGCTGCGGCTGACTTCATAGGCGAAGTCCACGTGGCCGGGCGTGTCCATCAGGTTGAGCTCATAAGTCTCGCCATCCTGCGCCCGATAAGTCAGGCGCACGGTCTGGGCCTTGATGGTGATTCCCCGCTCGCGCTCGATATCCATGTTGTCGAGCACCTGCTCGCTCATCTCGCGCGCGGTGAGCCCGCCGGTCGCCTGAATCAGCCGGTCGGCAAGCGTGCTCTTCCCGTGGTCGATATGGGCGATGATGCTGAAATTGCGGATGCGGGCCAGTTCGGTCATCCCGCGCCCTTAGCCGCGCGTTTCCGCTCTGTCAGCAGCGTCAAGCCGCCCGGCTGGAACTGGCCGAAACATCCACTTGCATGAACCGTGGCCGGGACGGCGGCGCCCCCTGGATGACGGGCATCGCATAGTGGCCGGGGGGCAGCGCCCGCAGCGGCATCCCCGCGGCGGCGAGCGAATAAGGCGAGATGCGGTGGCGGGTGCACAGGCCGTCCGCCCCGTCGCTGATCAGGGGCGTCTCGAACTCGACGCCCTGGCTGGCATCCTGCGAGCGGCGCACGGTCGCCACCGCCAGCTGCCCTTCGCCCAGATCGATAACCAGTTCGGTGCCCACCGGCACGTCCAGCAGCCCTTCGATCAACGCCCCCGTCCGCGAGAGGTTGCGCAGGACCGCTTCATAGCGGCTGTCCTCGTGGATCACGCCCACCTTGCGGAACAGGGTCCGCCGTTCGGGCCGGTGGCGATCCGGGCCGATCGCCTGGTATTCCAGGTCGCCGCTTTCCAGCTTGGCCAGCACGTCCGCCTGCGAAGCGGGGCGCGAATAGATGAAGCCCTGGAGGTTTGTGGCGCCCAGCTTGCGGACCAGCGCAAGCTCGTCCATCGCTTCCACCCCTTCGGCGGTGGTCTCCATGTTCAGCGCGCTTGCCAGGCTGATGATCGCGGTGATGATCGCCGGATTGGTGCTGTCCTTCTCCGTGCACCCGCACACGAACGCCTGGTCGATCTTGATCTTGTCGAATGGCGCCTTTCGCAGATAGCCGAGCGAGGAATAGCCGGTGCCGAAGTCGTCGAGCGAGAGGGCCACGCCCAGCTTCTTCAGGCGCTTGAACATCAGGTCGGCGGCATCGATGTCGCCCATGAACACGCTTTCGGTGATCTCCAGCTCCAGCCGGCGCGGAGGCAGGCCCGAGGCGGCGAGCGCAGCCTTCACCGTATCCGCCAGGCTTTCCTGCAGGAACTGCTGCGCCGAGACGTTGACGGCCACCTTGATGTCACCCGGCCATTGCGCCGCGTCAGCGCAGGCCTGGCGCAGCGCCCATTCGCCCAGTGCGCCGACGAGATTACTCTCCTCCGCGATGGGGATGAATGTCGCGGGGTTTATCGACCCCCGCTCCGGATGCTCCCAATGGACCAGCGCTTCGAACAGGCCCACCTTGCTGTCCGCGGCGCGGATCACCGGCTGATAGCGTATCTCCAGCTCCCCGCGCGCCAGCGCGTCGCGCAGGTCTTCCTCGATCTCGCGCCGTTCCTGCGCGGAATCCTTGAGGTCGTTCGAATAGAACCGATACTGCCCGCGCCCGCCGCCCTTGGCGGCATAAAGCGCAAGATCGGCGGCCTTCACCAGCTCATCCGGCTCCAGCCCGTCATAAGGGGCGACGGCAATGCCCACCGAAGCGCCGATGATCGCCCGCGCCCCGTCGATCGAATAAGGCTGCGAGATCATCTGGATAGTGCGCTGGGCGATGTCGCCCAGCTTGCCGCGATCGTCCATGTCGGGGATCAGTATCTCGAACTCGTCCCCGCCGATGCGGCCGATCTCCGCCGGCGCCCCGGCGATGCGTTGCAGCCGCTGGGCCACCTGCCGCAGCAGGTCGTCTCCCGCCGGATGGCCCAGCGTGTCGTTGACCTGCTTGAAGCGGTCGAGATCCATCATCAGCAGCGCACAGCTGCGCTTGGCCACCCGGAATCCTGCCAGCACGGCGGTCAGCCGGCTGGTCATGCGGCGGCGGTTGGCAAGCCCGGTCAGGTGATCGAATTCCGCCAGGCGCGAGGAATCGGACCGGCGACGGTAAGCCTCGGTGATGTCCCTCGCCCCGCCGCGATAACCCAGGAAGTCGCCGGAAGCGCCCAGGTGCGGAATACCGGTCAGAAGCCAGAACATTTCCCCGTCGCCCGCCTGCACGCGCACGGTCAGGTCGCACAGCGGATTGCGCGCGCCGAGCAGGAACGGCAGCGGACGGTCGGAGCCTTCGCCCCCTTCGCCGGGCACCGTTTCCACCAGGCCGGTCAGCGGCTCGCCGGCGATCGTGCGGCCGGGCGCGAGCAAGCGCGCGGCCGATGGGGAGAGATAAGTCAGCCGATGGCTGGCGTCGGTGGCCCAGAACCAGCCGATCCCCGCTTCCTCGACCGCGTCGAGCATGGCCAGCCGCTGGGCGGAATCCATCCCGCCCCGTTCCGCCGCCGGGCCGGCCGGACCACCCTTCGTTCCCAGATTCCGCAGCCTAGCACGCATCGCCATGTCTGGGCGCACTTCTCCAGCCTGTCCCGGCACTTGTCCGGACAGCCGCATGGTAAATCGTCGGGCTTACCGAACTCCTAAGCGGGCGCTGCCCCCCGCCCTCGCCCAGGCCTCAGCCAGTTCTCCTGAACCGGGGCCGCAGGACCGGGGCGGGCGCGCCGGACCGCAGCGCCGGGAGGCCGTCCGCCGGATCGGCGTCGAGCGGCTGATCGAATTCCACGCCCATTCGCTCCCCATCGCACCATCGCGCCGTGACGCAGATGGTGCGCGTGTCCGACAGGCGAACGGTGAAAGGGGTTCCGGCCGGCACATCGAAGGCGCCTTCGATCAGCGCCCCGGTGCTGGAGATGTTGCGGATCGTGCCGTTGTGCGTTTGACTGTCGTGCTCGATCACCACCCGCCGCAGCATGGTCCGCCGCGGCGCGCGTGACGAGCGCGGGCCTTGCGCGACGACCGCCAGGCCCGACCGCAGCCGCTCGCTGGCCGCCTCGTGCGTCAGCGGCCGTGCGTAGATGAAGCCCTGGACATGGCTGCATCCGTGCATCCGCACGAGATCGAGCTCGTCGAGCGTCTCCACCCCCTCGGCGGTCGTATCCATGGCGAGCGCCTGGGCGAGGCTGGTGATCGAGGCGATGATGGCGCCGTTGCGGCTGCCCGGCTGAGTCGCCCCGCGCACGAAGCTCTGGTCGATCTTGATCTTGTCGAACGGCGCGCGCTTGAGATAGCCGAGCGAGGAATAGCCGGTGCCGAAATCGTCGAGCGCCAGGCGCACGCCGATCCGCTTGAGCGCGGCGAACATCGCCTCGGTGTTCTCGTCATCGCCCATGAACACGCTCTCGGTGATTTCCAGCTCCAGCCGCGAGGGGGTGATGCCGGCCTGGGCGATGGCGCTGGTGACGATCGCCGGAAGCTGCGGATTGGCGAATTGCAGCGGCGAGACGTTGACGGCCACGCGCACTTCTTCCGGCCACTGCGCCAGATCCCGGCAGGCAGTGCGCAGCGCCCATTCGCCGATCTGCGCGATCAGCCCGGTGTCCTCGGCCGTCTCCACGAAGCGATCCGGCGGGATCCAGCCCTGTTCCGGATGGAGCCAGCGCAGCAGCGCTTCGAAGCCGCTGATCTTCTCCGTCGCGGTGCACACCACCGGCTGGTAGAACAGCTGCAGGTGGCCATAGGCGATGGCTTCGCGCAGATCATGTTCCAGCCGCGAGCGCGCTTCGGCCACGGCATGAAGATCCTGCGCGTAGAAGTGGAACCGCCCGCGGCCGAGATCCTTCGCGGCATAAAGCGCCAGATCGGCGTTGCGCACCAGGGTTTCGCTGGTCAGCCCGTCATCCGGCGCCACGGCCACGCCCACGGAAGCGCCGATCACCACGCTCTGCCCCTCGATCGTGTAGGGCTGGGACAGCGCATGGATGATCGCGGAAGCCAGTTCTCCCAGCCGGTCGCGGTTGACCGTGCCCGGCACGATGACCTGGAATTCGTCCCCGCCCAGCCGGCCGACCTGCCCCGCCTGATCGACCGTGTGCAGCAGGCGCTGGGCGACCTGTTTCAGCAGCGCATCGCCCACCGGGTGGCCGAGCGAATCGTTCACTTGCTTGAACCGGTCGAGATCGAGCAGCAGCACCCCGCAGGCCCGCCCGTTCTCCAGCGGCGAGGCGAGGATCTTCTCCAGCGCCTGCGACAGCTGGAAGCGGTTGGCGAGGCCGGTGAGCGAATCGTAATGGGCGAGCCGTGTCGCCTGCGCTTCGCTGCGCCGCTTGGCGGTGAGATCGGTGCCAGACCCGCGAAAGCCCACGAAATTATCGAACTCGTCGTAGATCGGCCGTCCGCTGAGCGACCACCAGCGCTCCTCTCCGCGCGTGGCGGCGTGCATGGCGACTTCGTGGAAGGCGGAGCGGGCGGCGAGGTGGAACAGCAGCGTGCGTTCGTCCTCCTGCCCGGTCTGGGTAAGGTCGAACAGTTCCACCAGCGGCTGCCCGATCAGCTCGCGCCGGTCCTTGCCGATGGCCTGGGCCACGGGGGCCGAGATGTAGGTGAGCAGCGCCCGCCGGTCGGTTTCCCAGAACCAGCCCTGCCCGGTTTCCTCGTAATCGGCCAGGATCTCCCGCGCGCGGTTGTGCACCCGCTCGTGCGCGCGACTGCGCTCGCTCTCGCGCTGCAATTCGTGCGCCTGCTCGCGGCTGACCAGGATGGCCGCGGCGGCGGCGACCAGCAGGATGGCCGTACCGCCCGCCGAACCCGTGGCCACGACCACAGCCGCCCAGACGGAAAGCTGCGCGGCCAGGACCACGCCGGGCTGGCGCCGCAGATAGGCGGTAGCGATGCCGGTCGTGCATATCAGCGACGCCATCAGCACGTCCCACGGCAGGGCGCCGCCCATGCACCAGCGCGTCATCGCCAGGCCGAACAGGAACAGCGGCGCCACCACCGCGAAGGAGACGGCCCCGAGCCGCGCTTCCAGCCGCCGCCGCTCCGCGAAGGCACGGGCGGCGGGAACGGCGGAAGCGCCCAGCAGCGCCAGTGCGAACAGCACGGATTCGACGCGCCCCGGCAAGCTCCGCGTGGCAGCCATGGCGCTGACGATCGAGGCGATCATCGCCAGCAGAACGTAGGGCCAGCGGCGCGGTATCCATTCGCTGGCGGGCACGCCGGCCGCCGGCAGCGCCTTGGCCCGGTCCAGGCGGGGCGTGCGGCGGGATCGCAGGCGCCGCTCGGCCGGGGTGTCCTCGTCGGAAGCAAGGGTTTGCACGGCGTCCGGCCGGCCGCCGTCTTCCCGATGCGGCGCGGTGTCCGCCGGGCCCGGGATCACGGGCGCGGCGGCGCCAGCGGTCGAACGAGCTTTGGCGGCGCGGGACATGGCCCGGGCTTGGTCCGCACAGCTTTGAGAAACGGTTAAGTTGTCGGCAGGTTTTGTCGATTGACCGATTGCGGGACGCCCGGCGGCGGCTACACTCGCCTCACGCAAGCAAGGAGGCGGATCGGGGCATGCGGCACATCGCGATTATCGGTTCCGGCCCCGCCGGCTATTACACCGCCGAAGCAGCCCAGAAGACTTTCGATGACAACGTGCGAGTCGACGTGTTCGACCGGCTGCCGGTGCCTTACGGGCTGATCCGCACCGGCGTGGCGCCCGATCATCAGTCGATCAAGGGCGTGTCGAAGCGCTACGAGAAGGTCGCGCTTTCCGAAAACGTGCGCTTCGTCGGCAATGTCTCGATAGGCGAGCAGCTGTCGATCGAGGAATTGCGCGGCCTCTACGATGCCGTGGTGCTGGCCACCGGGGCGCCGCACGATCGCCCGTTGGACATTCCGGGAGCGAATCTGGGCAATGTCTTCGGCAGCGCCGCTTTCGTCGGCTGGTACAACGGCCATCCGCAATTCGCCGAGCTCGATCCGGACCTGCAAGGACGCACGGCGGTGGTCATCGGCATGGGCAACGTTGCCCTGGATGTCGCCCGCATCCTGGCCAAGACCCGCGCGGAATTCGCCGGCAGCGATATCGTCACTCACGCGCTCGACGCCTTGCAGGCCTCACGGATCGAGCGGATCGTGATCCTCGGCCGGCGGGGGCCGCATCAGATCATGATGACGCCCAAGGAACTGGGCGAACTCGGAGATCTGGAGCAGGCCTCCCCCCATGTCGTGCCGGCGGATCTTCCCGCGCCGGAGGAAGACGCCTTGCTGGAGCCTGGCCTGCGCAAGTCGGTCAGCCACCTGCGCAGCTTTGCCGCGATTCCGGACTCCCAGCGGGCCGGGAAGCCCAAGGCGATAGACTTCGTCTTCATGTCATCACCCAAGGCCCTGATTGGCGACGATAAAGTGGAAGCGATCGAGGTGGAGCGGACCCAGCTAGTCCATGGCCGCGCGGAAGGCACGGGCGAAACCTATCGCATCCCCGCCGACCTGGTGGTGAGTTGCATCGGCTATCGCACCTCGCCGATCCCCGGCGTGCCGTTCGACGAGCGCGCCGGGCGCTTCGCCAATGACGAAGGCCGCATCACCCCCGGCCTCTATTGCGTCGGCTGGGCGCGGCGCGGCCCTTCGGGCACGATCGGCACCAATCGGCCGGACGGCTATTCCGTGATCGAGAAGATGGGCGAGGATATCGCCAGCGGCGCCCTCGGCCCCGCCCGCAAGCCCGGCCGCGCCGGGTTCGACGCGCTGGCGGCGGAACGCAAGCTGGACGTCGTCACCTTCCGCGACTGGAAGAAGATCGAGGAAGCCGAAGAACGCGCGGCGAGAGAGGGCGCGCCGAGAGAGAAGTTCGTCGATATCGAAGCGATGATACGGGCGCGCCGTTAGGCTGCGGGATTGCTGTTGGCTGAGACACTGGTCTGCCCGAAGCACTCATTCCGCTGAAACACTTTGTCCTCGGAAACCCTCGTCATTGCGAGGAGCGTAGCGACGAAGCAATCCAGGGCGGCAGTGCAATACGCCCTGGATTGCTTCGCTACGCTCGCAATGACGAGGGTGGGGGTAATGAGGATCAAGATCAGGGACGATTCAGCGATAGACGATCGCGCCCGAGGCGCCGCCGACGCCGTAACCCTCGGTCAATTCCCCGATTGCTTGGCCTGATCTTCCGCAACCAGCCTCTGGCCCAGCTCGTTCAACACGGCGCCCCAGTCCCTCATCCGCGTGCCGAACTGGGTGATGTGTTCCTGGCATCTCGCTGAAAAGGCGTTCGGATTTCGCGCCACTTCGGTCACGGACGCTTCGTCATGCCCATCCTTGATCGAGCGGCCGGTCGCGCCTTCGTACTGCCCCACGAAGTAGCTGAGCGCGAAACGCAGGCCGGCGCTGGTGTCCTGATCCGTGACGACCCCGGACAGGGCCGAAGCCCAGACCGCACATTGCATCGATTCCTTCGGGTCGAGGCGCACGGTATCCTGGGCGGCATCCTGCGCGGCGACGTGCGCGGGAACCGCGAGCACCGCCAGGGCGAGGAGCCAGCGCCGCATCGCCCTAGACCCGCATCGGCATCAGCACGTACAGCGCCGGACTGTTCTCGTCCTGCCGGATCAGCGTGGGCGCGCCGGCATCGGCGAGATGCAGTTCCACCGTATCGCCATCGATTTGGCCGAGGATGTCCTTGAGGTAATTGGCATTGAAGCCGATCTCGAACGCATCGGATGCGTAATCGGCCGGCACTTCCTCGGCCGCGGTGCCGTTGTCCGGGCTGGTCACCGACAGGGTGACCTTGTCACGTTCCAGCCCCATCTTCACCGCGCGGGTCTTCTCCGTGGCGATCGTCGCCACGCGATCGACCCCTTCGTAGAAGCTGCGGGGATCGAGCTTGAGCAGCTTGTCGTTCGCGGTGGGGATCACCCGGCTGTAATCCGGGAACGTGCCGTCGATCAGCTTGCTGGTCAGCACCACGCCGCCTTCGCCGCCCAGGGCGAAGCGGATCTTGCTGGCCGACAGGTCGATCAGGACATTGCTGTCCAGCGCCTCTTCCAGCAGCTTGCGCAGTTCGCCCACCGCTTTGCGCGGCACGATCACGTCCGGCATGTCGCCGGCGCCTTCGGGGCGTTGCAGGGTGAAGCGGGCCAGGCGGTGCCCATCGGTCGCCGCCGCCTTCAGCTCCCCATCGGTGACATGCAGGAAGATGCCGTTGAGGTAATAGCGCGTCTCTTCTGTGGAGATGGCGAAGCGGGTGCGGTCGATCAACTCGGCCAGCACGCGCGCCGGCAGCTCGAAGCTGGTCGGCAGGTCGCCCTCCACGATCACTGGGAAATCGTCGCGCGGCAGGGTAGGAAGCTGGAAGCGGCTGCGCCCGGCCTTCACCGTCATGCGGTTTTCGGCCGTTTCCAGGCTGACCTGGCTGCCATCGGGCAGCTTGCGGGCGATGTCGAACAGCAAGTGGGCCGAAACGGTGATCGCGCCCGGCGTTTCCACCGAAACGGCCTCAAGGCTTTCAACCACTTGCAGATCGAGATCGGTCGCCGTGACCCGCACCGTACCGTCGCCCGCCGCTTCGATCAGCACGTTCGACAGGATGGGAATCGTATTGCGGCGTTCCACCACCGACTGAACGTGAGACAGGCAACGCAGCAACTTTGCGCGTTCGATGGTGGCTTTCATCAGAGCTCAGACCCCCTTGCGCGCTTCTCCCCTTGGGACAGGGATGGGCCGGAATCGCCCGCAAGCGCCGGAATATGTCGAATTATCCTTAGCGGGGCCGCGCCGAGCGGCAAGAACGAATGGCGCGGGCTTGGGGATAAATGGGATTCAGGCACCGGCGTGGCTTCCTTCTTCCCCCTCCCCTCATCCCTGCACCTAACCCCTTCGTCATTCCCGCGAAAGCGGGAACCCAGGGCAACACAGCGCAACTTCGCTCTGGATCCCCCGCTTTCGCGGGAATGACGAAAAGAGGGGACGATTCCTCCGTGGACCGGGTCAGGCGAACATCGCCATGCCGCCGTTCACGTGCAGCGTCTGCCCGGTGACATAGCCGGCCTCGCGCGAGGCGAGGAAGGCCACGGCTGCGCCGATATCTTCGCCTTCGCCCATGCGGCCCATCGGGATGCGCCCGTTGAGCGCTTCCTTCTGCGCATCGGGCAGCGCGTCGGTCATCGCCGTGCGGATGAAGCCGGGGGCCACGCAATTGGCAGTAATGCCGCGGCTGGCCACTTCCTGGGCATAGCTCTTGGTCATGCCCACCAGCCCGGCCTTGGCCGCGGCATAGTTGACCTGCCCCGGATTGCCCGTGGCCCCCACCACGCTGGTGACGGCGACGATGCGCCCGAAGCGCGCCTTCATCATCGGCTTGGCGGCGGCGCGCATCAGGCGGAATGCGGCCTCCAGATTGACGCGGATCACCGCGTCCCATTCATCGTCCTTCATCCGCATGGCCAGGTTGTCGCGCGTGATGCCGGCATTGTTGACCAGGATGTCGAGCCCGCCCAGCGTGTCGAGCGTCGCCGGGATCAGCTCCTCCACTTGCGCGGCGTTCGAAAGATCGCAGGTGATCTCCACATGATCGCCGGCGTCCGGGGAGCCGAACTGTTCGTTCAACTCCTCCCGAAAGGCGCGCAGCTTGCCGCTGTTCGATCCCGACAGCGCCAGCCGGGCCCCCTGCCCCGCCAGCGCCCGCGCAATCGCCGAGCCGATCCCGCCGCTGGCGCCGGTTACGAGGGCGGTCATTCCGGTAAGGTCGAACATTCAGAACTCTCCGTTCGATTGGTTCACGCGGAGGCGCGGAGACGCGGAGAGGGTTTGCGGCCGGTAGTTGTTGACTACGCGCCGGATCCCTTCCTTCATCGTTGCGCCAGAGAAGTTGAGAAGCAGCCCTACGGGCTGATCGGTGAGACGCAAGTAAGTCAGCAATTGCTTTCCGTGAACGGGCGCCAGCCGTTCGACAGACTTGATTTCCACGAGAAGCTTGTCCTCGACCAGGAGATCGATACGAAACGCTGCCGGATGCCGCATGCCTTCGAAGACGATGTCGATCGGCTTTTGCCGATCGACCTTCAGGCCTCTTCTGGCTTCCCGCGATTACCATTTCGTAGACACTCTCGAGCAGGCCCGGACCGAGTTCGCGATGCACGCGCACCGCCGCATCGACCACCTCGCCGGAAAGATCGTCGACCTCCACCTTTCCCCCTTCGCGTCTCCGCGTGAACCCTAGATTTCTTTTACCAACGCCTCGATATCCGCCATCGTCACCACGCTGGTCACGCTCACGTCTTCCACCGTGCGCCCGATCATCGGGCCGACGACTTTGCCGCCCAGTTCCACGAAGCGCGCGGCGCCGGCGGTTTTCATCGCGATCACGCTTTCGCGCCAGCGCACGCGGCCCGTCACCTGGTCCACCAGAAGGCGCCGCTCCTCAGCCGGGTCGGTCACGGCGGCGGCGGTGACATTGGCGTAGAGGGGCAGGCGGAAGGGGTCCGGCGGCGTCGCGGCCAGGGCGGCATCCATCGCCTCGGCCGCCGGCTGCATCAGGCTGCAATGGAACGGGGCGGAGACCGGCAGGATCACGCCGCGCTTGATGCCATGCTCCTTCGCCATGGCCACCGCGCGCTCGATCGCGCCGCGATGGCCGGAGAGGACCACCTGCCCCGGATCGTTGTCATTGGCGACCTGGCAGATCTCGCCCTCGGCCGCCGCTTCGGCCAGTGCCTGCGCCTTCTCCAGGTCCGCGCCGAGCAGCGCGCACATCGCGCCCACGCCCAGCGGCACCGCCGCCTGCATCGCCTGGCCGCGCAGCTTGAGCAGCCGCGCGGTGTCCGCCAGCGAGAACGCCCCCACGGCGCACAGCGCTGTATATTCACCCAGCGAGTGACCAGCGACGCATTCGCCCTTGGCTGCGAGTGACAGGCCGCCTTCCGCCTCCAGCACGCGCAGCACGGCGATGGCATGCGCCATGATCGCCGGCTGCGCGTTCTCGGTCAGCGTCAGCGCATCCTCCGGCCCTTCGCGCATGATGCGCGAGAGATTCTGGCCGAGCGCCTCGTCCACTTCCTCGAACACCGCGCGCGCGGTGGCGCTGGCTTCGGCCAGTTCCGCGCCCATGCCGACTTTCTGGCTGCCCTGGCCGGGAAATACGAATGCCGTCATTGCTTGCTCCTTGTTGCGGCCGCGCGGTTATGCGCGCGCCGGCTGGCGGGCAAGGCCGAAGGGCACGATCCTGTTGGCCGCGTCATGCCCGATGTTCGCCGCGCCGAGGAAGGGAATGCCCACGCGCTCGCACCAGAATCGGGCGATCTCCTGAGGATCGGCGCCGAACGGCCGGTCATTCTCCGGCACCGCGCTCACGCGGCCGAGGCGCAGACCGGCGATGCCGCGCAAGTGCTGCGTTATGTGGAAGAACAGCCGGTCCACCGCATAGAGGTGCTCCGCCACTTCCTCCACCAGCACCACATGACGCGAGATGTCGGGCATCAGTTCGGTGCCGCACAGCATGGCCAGCGTCATCAGGTTGAAGGCCGCCGCCGGCCGTGCGTCCAGCCCCGGCTCGATCCCGGCGGCGTCACCCGCCAGCCAGGCCAGCGCCCGGCGGATGGCGGCCTCCCCGTCGTCACGGCGCAAGTCCACCGGCATGGGGCCGTGCACCGGGTGGCCGATCCGTTCGCGATAGAGTGCCGCCAGCAGATAGCCGGCGTCCGAATAGCCGAGGAACGTCTTGCCCCGCGCCGAATCGTTCAGCCGCGCCATGGCATCCGCGGCGATCCGGCTGGCGCCGTATCCGCCCTTGGCGAACCATACCGAATCGACCGAGGGATCGTTCGCGCATTCCAAGAACGCGCCCAGCCGCGTGGCATCCGGGCCCGCGAAATGCCCCTGCTCCACGAAGCACTGCTCGTGAAAGTTCAGCTCCAGCGAGGGGTATTCAGCGGCCAGCGCCATGACCCGTTCGGCCACATCACGGGTGATGGGGGTCGACGGAGCGCAGATCGCGATGCGAACCATATCTCCCTGTAACCTCATTCGCCGGAATGACGAGGTTGTTTTGTGCCATGACCCCGCATACCGATCCGGGATGACCTCCCCAGCCGATCTCACCACGCATCCCTGGTTCTTCTGCGGCATCGGCGGCTCGGGCATGTTGCCGCTGGCCACGATCCTCAAGGCGCGGGGCGCCCAGGTCGCCGGGTCGGACCGGGGTTTCGACCAGGGCCGCACGCCGGAAAAGCGCGCCTGGCTGGAACGGCAGGGATTCGCGCTGTTCCCGCAGGACGGCAGCGGCGTGACCAGCGCCGCGCAAACCCTCGTCGCCTCCGCCGCAATCGAAGATACGGTGCCCGAAGTCGTGCGCGCGAAGGAACTCGGCTGCGCGCGCATGAGCCGCGCGGAACTGCTCTCCACGCTGTTCAACGCCGCGCCGCAAGGTATCGCCGTGGGCGGCACCAGCGGCAAATCCACGGTGACCGGGATGCTCGGCTGGATCATGCACCAGGCCGGGCGCGACCCGACGATCATGAACGGCGCGGTGATGAAGAACTTCGCCTCGCCCGAGGTGCCTTTCGCCAGCGCGCGGGTCGGCGCGGGCGGCGTGTTCGTGTCGGAAGTGGACGAAAGCGACGGCTCCATCGCGCTGTACCGCCCGCGGGTTTCCGTGCTGCTCAACGTCAGCCTTGATCACAAGGGCCTGGACGAATTGCGGGCGCTGTTCGGCGATTTCCTGGCCGCCGCACCGCGCGCCGCCGTCAACCTGGATGACGCGGAGGCGCACGGCCTGCTCGGCCGGGCGAACGAGGCGATCACGTTCGGCATCGACCGTGCCGACGCCATGATCGGTATCGAGCCGGGATCGATCGAGGAAAGCCCCTTCGGCATCGCCGCTACCGTGGTGGATCGCCGCAGCGGCACCGCAGAGCGCTTCTCCATTCCCATGCCGGGCCGCCACAACGTGGCGAACGCGCTGGCGGCCATAGCCGGCGCCGCCGCCGCCGGGCTCGGCGTGACGGAGGCCACGCGCCTGCTCGCGGGATTTTCCGGTATCGCCCGCCGCTTCGACCTGGTCGGCACCAGTGCCTCCGGCATCGCGGTGATCGACGATTTCGGCCACAACCCCGAAAAGGTCCGCGCCACCCTGCGCGCGCTGAAAGCGCACCCCGGCCGCGTGATCGCGTTCTTCCAGCCGCACGGCTATGGCCCCTTGCGACAGATGGGCCACGAACTGGCGCTGACGTTCGCCAATGAACTCGGCCCGGATGACGTGACGATCCTGTGCGATCCGGTCTATTTCGGCGGCACCGTGGACCGTTCCGAAGGCAGCGAGCGCATCGTCCGCCTGATCGGGGAAGCGGGCGGAAAGGCCGAATACATCCCTTCGCGCGAACAATGTGGGCAGCGCATCGTCGAACTCGCCCAGCCTGGCGATCGCATCGCCGTGATGGGCGCGCGGGACGATACGCTGACGGGGTTCGCGAAGGACCTGCTGGCGCGCCTTTCCTGAACCCCCTATGGGCAGGCCTTCCCACGGTGACGATCCGGGTGAAACGCTCGTCTGCTAAATCGCCGACCCCGCCATGGCCGCCAGCCCGATCGCCGGCAGGAGGCCCAGCAGCGTCGCCAGGGCGAAGCTGCGCGCGCGCATCGGGGAAAGGGCGCTGGCGGCGGTCAGCGCCAGATGCGGCATGCCCAGCAGCCGCAGGCCCAGCAGATAGAAGAAGCCCCGCCGGGCGATCTCGCCGTCGAGCCGTTTCAGCCTGTCGCCCCAGCGATGGCGCAGGTGCGCGCCCAGCCAGCGGCGCGTAACCATGAAGAAGGCCTGGCTGCCCAGCAGCGCGCCGATTCCGACCACGGCCATGCCTTCCCAGCCGCCCAGCAGCGCGCCCGAGGAGAACGAGATCGGCACCAGCACGCCCGGCACGCCGAAGCTCATCACCGCCGCGGTCAGGCTGAAGATCAGCAGACCAAGCAGCCATTCGCTGTCGAGCAGCGACGGCATGAAGGGGAACAGGTCCACAAGCCAGCTTGAAGCATCCACGCCTGGCCAGCGCTTTGCCGCCCAAGTCGTTCCCGCGGATGCGCCGAATCGTGCCGGTCGCGGGCGCTGTTCCGACCCGCTGGCCGCTTGCATTCCGGGCCGGAAGCTGTATGTGCGCCGCTTCCGCGCGTCCTCTCGCAAGCGAAGCTGTGTGGAAATCGTCGAAGAAAGCCGGAGGGGCCCCGCCATACGGGCGGATCAGCCAACGATCGGCATGGAAGTGAAAGGAACGCGCACATGCCGCTGTACGAGCATGTATTCCTGGCGCGCCAGGACTTGAGCCAGGCTCAGGTCGATGCGCTCGCCGCCGCCGCCACCGAGATTGTCGAACAGAACGGCGGCAAGGTCTCCAAGACGGAGACCTGGGGCCTCAAGAACCTGGCCTACAAGATCGACCGCAACCGCAAGGCGCATTTCGTCCTGCTCAACCTCGAAGGCCCGGGCGCCATGGTCGCCGAGCTGGAGCGGCAGAACCGCATCAACGAAGACGTGATCCGCTGGCTCACCATCAATGTGGAAGAGCATGAGACCGGCCCTTCGGTGCAGATGCGCAAGAACGAACGCGACCGCAAGCGTCGCGCCGAACGTGAGGAGCGCGACTGATGGCCCGCCCGTTTTTCCGCCGCCGCAAGTCCTGCCCGTTTTCGGCCAAGGACGCGCCCGTGATCGATTACAAGGACGTGCGCCTGCTGCAGGGCTTCATGTCCGAACGCGGCAAGATCGTGCCCAGCCGCATCACCGCCGTTTCCGCCAAGAAGCAGCGTGAGCTGGCCAAGGCGATCAAGCGCGCCCGCCACCTGGGCCTGCTGCCCTACATCGTGAAGTAAGGGAGCGCTCGTCATGGAAATCATCCTGCTCGAACGCATCGAGAAGCTCGGCACGATCGGTGACGTCGTCACCGTGAAGGACGGCTATGCCCGCAACTTCCTGCTGCCGAACAAGAAGGCGCTGCGCGCCAACGATGCCAACCGCCAGGTCTTCGAAGCCAATCGCGAGCGGCTTGAAGCCGAAAACGCCGCCCGCCGCGATGAAGCGGCCAAGGCCGGCACGCATGTGGACGGCACCGAGCTGGTGCTGATCCGCGCCTCGTCGAACTCCGGCCAGCTCTATGGCTCGGTCAACGTCCGCGACATCGCCGACGGCCTCAAGGCCAAGGGCTTCGACATCAACAAGTCGCAGATCGTGCTCGAACGCCCGATCAAGACGATCGGCCTGTTCGACGTGCGCGTGGCGCTGCATCCGGAAGTCCAGGTCACGGTGAAGGCGAACGTCGCCCGCTCCGACGACGAGGCCGAGCTTCAGCGCCAGGGCGTCGACGTGATCGGCCAGATCGCCGAGGAAGAGCGCGGCGATAGCGAAGGCTTCACCGAAGCGCTGGAAGCCGGCGCCGAAGTGGGCGAGCTGCCCCCGGCGGAAGAAGCGCCGGCCGAAGGCGACGAGAACGCCGAGGGCTGATCCCCCGCTTCCCGATCCAGGAACCGAAAGGGCGCGCTCCGCAAGGACCGCGCCCTTTCTCTTTCCCCCGGACATGCTAGCCCGTGCGGATGGATTCCCGCCGCGTCATCGCCGAGCTTGCCGCCCTCTACGATGCCGCCGTGGAGCGGCTGCGCTCCGATATCGCCGAATATGTCCGCTCCGGCGTGCTTCCCCCGCCGGAACGCCGCCGCGACGGCAGCTATTGCTATCCCGAGCTGCGCGTGAACTTCGCCGGGGGCGGTGCGGCCACCGATCGTTCGCGGGCGTTCGGGCGGCTGCATCAGCCGGGCATCTACGCCACGACCGTCACCCAGCCGGACCTGTTCGCCGGCTATCTGGCCGAACAGCTCGACCTGCTGCTGGGCGATTACGACGTCTCTATCGAATGCCGGCCTTCCAGGCAGGAAATCCCCTTCCCCTACGTCCTCGACGGCCATCATGGCGAGGGGCTGGCGGATGTCCGGCCGACGGAGCTGGCTCGCCATTTCCCGACCACGGAGCTGGCGCTGATCGGCGACGAGCTGGCCGACTGCGTCGATTTCGGCAAAGCGGGTCAGCCGATGCCGCTGTCATTGTTCGATGGGTTGCGGACGGATTTCTCGCTCGCCCGCCTGGCTCACTATACCGGCACCGCGCCGGCGCATTTCCAGCGCTTCGTGCTGCTCACCAATTACCATCGCTATATCGACGAGTTCGTGGACTGGGCCGGGGAGCAGGTCGGCCAGGGGTTCTACACCGGTGTTGCGGGCGCCGGCGGCCTTATGCTCGACCGGCGCACGGCCCAGGCCCATGCGCAGCTCAACGAAACCACCTGGCGGCGCCACCAGATGCCGGCTTATCACCTGATGGCGCCCGATCGGATGGGGATCACGCTGGTCAACATCGGCGTCGGCCCCTCCAACGCCAAGACGATCACCGATCACCTCGCCGTGCTGCGGCCCGAAGCATGGCTGATGATCGGCCATTGCGGCGGCCTGCGGCCCACGCAGAAGATCGGCGATTTCGTCCTCGCCCACGCCTATCTGCGCGACGACCATGTGCTCGACAGCGTGCTGCCGCCCGAGATACCGCTTCCGGCGATCGCCGAAGTCCAGCAGGCGCTGGCCGGCGCGGCGGAGGAAGTCAGCGGCTCGCAAGGCGCGGATCTCAAGCAGCGCATGCGAACCGGCACCGTGGTGACCACAGACGATCGCAACTGGGAGCTGCGCTATACCCGCACGGCGCTGCGCCTTTCGCAAAGCCGTGCCGTGGCCATCGAGATGGAAAGCGCCACTGTCGCCGCCCAGGGCTATCGCTTCCGCGTCCCCTACGGCACCTTGCTGTGCGTGTCCGACAAGCCGCTCCACGGCGAGATCAAGCTGCCAGGCCAGGCCAACGTGTTCTACGAAGAAGCGATCGCGGGCCACCTGCGGATCGGCATTCGCGCCTGCGAACGCCTGCGCGCCGAAGGCCCGCGCCTGCACAGCCGCAAGCTGCGCGCGTTCAGCGAGCCGCCGTTCCGCTGATTACATGGAAAGGAAGCGCACGATCGCCTCCCCCAGCGCGGGCTCGGTCACCGAACTCATGTGGCTGCCCGGAACGGTCTCGTAGCGGGCATCGGGCAGGGCCCGGGCCAGCGCTTCGGGCGAACCGTTGTCACGGTCCTGCTCGCCGCACAGGACCAGGGTCGGCGTCGTGATTCCCGCCAGGCCGTCCAGCGGCGGGTCATCCACGCCCCGCGTCAGCAGCAGGTGCGCGGCCACGCGGTCGATCTTCATCGTCTTCATGAACTGCACCGTGAAATAGGCCGGATCGCCCATGCGGATGGCATCGAAACGATCGATCGCATCGACGAAGAAGGCGGCGCGCGCATCCCAGTTGGACAAGCTTTCCAGCCCTACCCCGCCGAGCACCAGGCGCCGCGGCCGCAAGCCGGCGATCACCCCGCTCGCCGCCGTGCGCGCGCCGAGGGAAAAGCCGGCGAGATCGAAGGCCGCCGGCGCACAGGCCCGCACCACCGCGTCCAGATCACGCACCAGGACATCCGGCGGATAGGCGGCGGGATCGTGCGGCGCGGCGCTTTCGCCATGGGCGCGCAAGTCCGGCATGATCGCCTCGAAACCGGCCTCGGCCAGCTTCGCCGCGTGGCCGAAGCGAATCCAGTTCATCTCCGCGCTGGAAAACAGGCCGTGCAGCAAGACGACCGGCCGCCCTTTGCCGAGTCGGTGAACGGCCAGCTCGGCGCCGTCGAAGGAAGCGATTCGCTCGATCCGCACGGTCACTGCGGCACCTCCAGGCCGGCCGCCCGCCAGCGGCTGGTCACGCTGGGGGTCTCGTCGCTGCGCTGGCGAGGTAGCGCGGACGTATCGATCCACGCTTCGTGCAGGCTTTCCACGCCGGAGTGGGACTGGGGAACGAAGCCATAGGGATCGTCGAAGCTGCCCAGCGTCAGGTCGATTCCCGTGCCGTCGTTGAACCGGAAGCCGAGCGGCGTCCCGCAAGCAGAGCAGAACGGCCCGCGCGCGATCGGCGAACTGGCGTACCAGTCGGGCTCGGCTTCCCAGTGCACCGCCTCGGCCGGCAGGTGGACGAAGCTGGCGGCGAATCCCCCCGTGGCCCGCTGGCACATCCGGCAATGGCACAGATAAGCCTCCGCAGAGTCGGCCGCCGCCCGATAACGCACCCGGCCGCATTGGCAGCCCCCGCTCATTTCCGCCATTTTCTTACCTTTCCGGAAAAAAATCGACATTACGTTGTTACAAGCAACCAGTTCGCCTATCTGCCCCCTCCACTCACGGAATAAGGCAACAAATCCTTATGGCGGAAGCCGATCCGCAACTCTCCGAAGGCGAAGCGCAAGCCGAAGGCGAAGCGCCGGCCCTGGAAGACGCCACGCAAGGCCCGAAAAAGCGCCGCTGGGGGCGCCTGGCGCTCATGCTCGCCCTTCCCCTGGTGCTCCTCGTTGGCGGCCTGATCTATTGGCAGAGCCTGCAAGGCAAGGTTTCGACCGACAACGCCTATCTCAAACAGGACATGGTCGGCGTCAGCGCCGAAGTCGTCGGCAAGATCGTCGAGGTTTCGGTGCATGAAGGCGACCGGGTCAAGGCTGGGGACCTGCTGTTCCGCATCGATCCCGAACCCTATCGCCTGCAGATCCAGGAAGCGAACGCTGCGATCGCCACGGCCCAGGCCAATGTCACCACCTTGTCGAACGCGCCGCAGCTGACGAACGTGGACATCGCCGCCGCACGTGAGGATATCGCCTTCGCCCAGGCCACGCTGGAACGGCAGGAAGCGCTGTGGAAGCGCGGCTTCACCACCAAGGCGGATTACGAGGCGGCGCAACACGCCGTGGCCCAGGCGCGCGCGGCGCTGCAGCAGGCGCAGGCGCAGCAGAAGGAAGCGCAGGCAAGGCTCGCCAATGGCCCGGCCGTGCCCGGCGTGAACCCGCAGATCGCCGCCGCCGAGGCCCGGCGTGCCGAGGCAGAGCTGGCCCTGCGGCGCACAGACGTGCGCGCGCCCATCGCCGGCCGGGTGGCCCAGGCGGACCGGCTCCAGCTTGGCCAGCAGGCCGTCACCAGCCTGCCGATGCTGACCATCGTCGCCGACACCAGTTCCTATGTCGAAGCCAATTTCAAGGAAACCGACCTTGACGAGATGCGCGCCGGGCAATCGGCCGAAGTCCGCTTCGATGCCTATCCCGGCCTCGCGCTGAAAGGCCATGTGGCTTCGATCGGGGCGGGCACCGGATCGGAATTCTCCGTGCTCCCAGCGCAGAACGCCACCGGCAACTGGGTCAAGGTCACCCAGCGGGTGCCGGTGCGGGTGGCCATCGATGAGGCAAGCCCGCGCCCCCTGATCGCCGGCCTTTCGGCCGACGTCACCGTCTTCATCGACGGGCGGAAACGCTAGGCCATGGCAACGGCGGCCGCCTCTGGCCGTGGCCGGAAGCCGCGCGCGGCGGACGCGCCGCTGGAGGATATCGCCCAACTTCCGGTCGAGAATCATTTCCTGCTCATCGTCGGGGTGATGGCCGCGACGCTGTTGCAAGTGCTCGACATCACGATCGCCAACGTGGCGATCCCGCACATGCAATCCGCGCTGGGCGCCACCCCCGATACGATCAGCTGGGTGCTGACCAGCTATATTATCGCCTCCGCCGTCGCCATGCCGATCACCGGCTGGCTTTCCGACCGGATCGGATCGCGCCGGCTGTTCATCTTTTCGGTGATCGGGTTCGTGATCGCCTCGATGATGTGCGGCATGGCGCAGAACCTGGAAGAGATGGTGCTCTTCCGCGCCTTGCAGGGCGTGGCCGGGGCTTTCATCGCCCCGCTCAGCCAGGCGGCCCTGCTCGACACGTCGAAGCCCAGCCAGCAGGCCTCGATCATCGCGCTGTGGGGCATGGGGGTGATGATCGGCCCCATTGCCGGCCCGGTGCTGGGCGGCTGGATCACCGAGAATTGGACCTGGCGCTGGGTGTTCTACGTCAATGTCCCGGTGGGCCTGCTGTGCGTGGCCATCCTCCTTGCCGAGCTGCCTTCGCGCGAAGTGGTGAAGCGCCGGTTCGACTTGTTCGGCTTCGCCATGATCGCGGTGTGCCTTTCCAGCCTGCAACTGCTGCTCGACCGCGGCACGCAGCTCGACTGGTTCGCCTCGACGGAGACCTGGATCTACGCCTTCCTGATCCTTTCGAGCGCCTGGGTGGCGGTGATCCACTTCGTCTCCGCGCCTGATCCGCTGTTCGACCGGCACTTGTTCACCAACGTCAATTTCGTGATCGCGCTGGTGTTCATGGTGGTCATCGGCGTGGTCATGTTCGCCACCATGGCGCTGTTGCCGCCGATGCTGCAGGGCCTGTTCAACTATGACGTGGTCGATACCGGCCTGGTGCTGATGCCGCGCGGCATTGGCGTGCTCGTCTCGATGCAGCTTTCCGGCCTGTTGATGCGCAAGGGCGGCGATGCGCGCTGGATGGTGGCTCTCGGCTTCCTGATCGGCGCCTGGTCGCTGCACATGATGGCCGGCTGGTCGCTGGAGGTCGATCGCTATCACGTGATCGTTTCCGGGCTGATCCAGGGCTTGGGCATCGGGCTGGTGTTCATCCCCTTGCAGACCACGGCTTTCGCCACCCTGCCCCCGCACCTGCGCACCGATGGGTCCAGCCTGCTCAACCTCACTCGCTCGGTCGGCTCCTCGATCGGCATCTCGGTGATGATGACGCTGCTTTCGCGCAATACGCAGACCAGCCACAGCGATCTGGCCGGCCACATCACGCCCGCGATCACCGCGATGCTCGACCTCTCATCGCTCCAGCGCTTGCAGCAATACGGCGAGGCCGGCCTGCAGGTGATCGATGGCCTGGTTACCCAACAGGCCGCGATGATCGCCTATATCGACGATTTCTACCTGATGATGTGGCTCAGCCTGGCGTCGGTGCCGCTGGTGCTGATCATGCGCCGCAGCCGGGCCCCGACAGGCGCCGTGGAGCCGCCGGCGCATTAGCGCCGCCTGTCAGCGGGCCGGCTTCAACGCCCACCGAAACGCGCGGTCCAGTTCCCTCTCGGCCCCCACCGCATAAGGGCGGCCATGGGCCATCGTCACCCGCTGGGGCCGCCAATCCAGCACCTGCCGGATCCGCCGGGCGACCTCTTGCCGGTTGCCCCTGAAGGTCATGCGCAAGTCGATCGGCGTGGAACCGTCGGCGCCCCCCATCTCGATAAGCCAGCGCAGCAGGCGGTTGCGCATGCGAGCCGGCTCGAAATTCTCGATCAGATCGGTCACGATCAGAAGGCGCGCCGCGCGAACGTGGAACACCGCCTCGTCCACCACGCTGCCGGCGATCAGCAGCCAGTCTATCTCGTCCGCCCAGGGCGGCGGCGCGGCGGCGTCATCCAGCACGCTGTCGATACGAAACGGGCGCTTCGCCTTGGTTTGAAGATCACCGACCGCGAAGCTCGATGCGGCCGGATAGCGCTCCAGCCAATCGGCCATGTACCAGTAATGGAGGGTGTTCGGCGCGATCAGGTAGCGTACCGGGCCCAGCGCATCGATGGCGCGGAACAGCATGTCGTCCGGCGAAATGGGCGAATGAATCCACAAGTCCCCCGAAGCCAGGCGCACGACCACCATTCGCGTGGGAAACGGCACGTGAAACGGGCCGTAATCCATGCGGATTTCCGGCCCGTCCACGATCCAGGTTTCAGTGCCGAACGGCTTCGGCACGTTCAGCGGCTCATAGGGCACCATCGCGTCCGCGTGGGTGCCCCGCGCCATGGGATCACCCCTTCTTCAGGTGGCGCCGGCCCAGCAGCTCCGCAATCTGCACCGCGTTGAGCGCGGCGCCCTTGCGCAGGTTGTCGCTGACGCACCAGAGGGTGAGGCCGTTCTCCACCGTGGGGTCTTCACGCACGCGGCTGACGTAAGTCGCCCCGTCGCCCGCGGTTTCGACCGGGGTGGCGTATCCCGCGTCCTCACGCTTGTCGACGAGCATGATCCCCGGCGCCTCGCGCAGAATTTCCTGGGCCTGTTCGGCCGAAAGCTCGCGCTCGAACTCGATGTTGACCGCCTCGGAATGGCCGACGAACACCGGCACGCGCACGCAGGTGGCGTTCAGCTTGATCTTGGGGTCGAGGATCTTCTTGGTCTCGACCACCATCTTCCACTCTTCCTTGGTGGACCCGTCGTCAAGGAACACGTCGATGTGCGGGATCACGTTGAAGGCGATCTGCTTGGTGAACTTCTTGTGCTCCACCGGATCGCCGACGAAGATCGCCCGGCTCTGCTCGAACAACTCGTCCATCCCCGCCTTCCCGGCGCCCGAAACGGACTGATAGGTGCTCACCACCACGCGCTTGATGCCCGCCGCGTCGTGCAGCGGCTTCAACGCCACGACGAGCTGCGCGGTGGAGCAGTTCGGGTTGGCGATGATGTTGCGCTTCGAATAATCGTCGATCGCATCCGGGTTAACCTCGGGCACGATCAGCGGAATGTCGGGATCCATGCGATAGAGCGAGGAATTGTCGATCACCACGCAGCCGGCGGCGGCCGCCTTGGGCGCATATTCCTTCGCCGGGCCGGAACCGGCGGCGAACAGGGCGATGTCCCAGCCGGTGAAATCGAAATGCTCGATATTCTTGCACTTGAGCATCTTGCCGGTGTCGCCGAGTTCGATCTCGGTGCCGGTCGAGCGGGGGCTGGCGACGGCGGCCACCTCGTCCATCGGAAACTCGCGCTCGGCCAGGATGGCGAGGATCTCGCGCCCGACATTCCCCGTCGCTCCGACAACCGCTACCCGGTAACCCACCGTCATTCTCCATCCGCACGAAATTGGCGCCGCCTTAGCGCGCCGCGCGGCACTTGCAATGGCGGCTTTGCTTGGGGCGCCCAAGCCTGGGCTTGAGCGGCGGCCTATTCGGCCGGCGTGACCCCATGCGCGTCGAGGAAGCGGAAGATCGTGTTCCACAGATGAACGCTGATCTTCGGGCCGGAAACGCGGTGGGTGTAGCCGGGATAGAGCATCATTTCGAAGGGCCTGGCTTCCGCCTGCAACCGGGCGATCAGTTCGGAGCTGTTCTCGAACACCACGTTGTCGTCCGACATGCCGTGGATCAGCAGCAGCGGGTCGGCGATCCGGCCGGCCTCCTCCAGAGCGTCAGAAGCCGCATAAGCCGCCGCATCGGCCTGGGGCGTGCCCATGTAGCGTTCGGTATAGAACGTGTCGTAAAGCTCCCACTTGGTCACCGGCGCGCCGGCGATGCCCGCCGCATAGAAGCCCTGATCAGCCTCCAGCATCTTCAGCGTCATGTAACCGCCATAGGACCAGCCGTAGATCGCGATCTTGGCGGGATCGACGAAGGGCAGCGTCTTCAGGTACGCGGCCCCGGCCTTCTGGTCGGCCACTTCCACGCTGCCCATCGCGCGATAGATCGCCTTCTCGAAATCGACGCCGCGGTTGGAGCTGCCGCGATTGTCGATCTCGAACCACACATAGCCCTTGTCCACGATCGCCTGCTGCAAGGCCCCGCCCCAGCCGCGCGTCACCGTCTGCGAATGCGGCCCGCCATAGTGCGAGAAGAACACCGGATAGCGCTTGCCCGCCTCCAGCGGCGGGGTGATCATCTTCCAGTGCAGCACGGTGCCGTCCGGCCCCGCGATCGTGCCGAACTGCGCCGCCTGGTGGCTGGCGAGATAAGGCGCATAGGGGTGATCGGCGCTCAGCGCGTTCTCTTCCACCCAGGCGAGCCGCTGGCCATCGCCATCCGCCAGGTAGACCTGCCGGGGCTGGCGATCCGACGAGCGGGTGACGAGCAGGGTCTTGCCCTTCTCGTCCATGGTCGCCGAATTGGCGAAAGCGGGATCGGTCAGCCGCTCGGGCTCCCCGCCCCGGCGATAATCGAGCGCATAGACCTGCGGCGCCAGGACATCGTCCTTCGTGCCGGTGAAATAGAGCCGCCCGGCCTCCTGATCGACGCCGTTCAAGCTCGATACCACCCACGGCCCACTGGTGAGCTGCCGCCACTGGCCGTCCGCGAAACGATAGAGATGGCCGAACCCGTCACGTTCGGACCACCAGATCATGCTTCCGTCCTTCAGGACGCGATAATTGTCGGTCAGGTTGATCCAATGCCCCGCCGCGGCCCTTTCGCTGAACAGCAACTGGCTGTTCCCCGTGGCCGGATCGACCGCCAGCATGTCCAGCGTGGTCTGCCCGCGATCCTCGCGCTGGACATAGAGCGTCTTGCCGTCCGGCGCCCAATCCACCCGGGTCAGGTAGATATCGCGATCCGGCCCCAGATCGACTTCCACCCGGTTGCCGCCATCCGGGTCTATCACGAAGAGCTTCACGTCCACGTTGGGCGTGCCCGCCGCCGGATAGCGCTGCTGGAACGTCGTCGTCCCGCTGGCACCGATCGCCGTGCGGGTGACCACGCCAACCGGCGCTTCATCGAACCGCTCCACCGCGATCCGCCGATCGTCCGGCGCCCACCAATAGCCGGTGAGCCGGTCCATTTCCTCCTGCGCGACGAACTCGGCCTCGCCCCAGTGGACGGTTTCCGCTTCCTCCGGCGTGACCGGCATCGCCTCGGCACCGACAGGGCCGGTCCACAGGCGCCGGTCGCGCACGAAGGAGAGGTATTTGCCGGTCTCGCTCAGCTTGGGATTGAGCTCGCCCCCCTCACTGCTCGTCAAGGGCGTTACCCCGCCGTCGAGCGCGGCGAGGTAGAGATCCCCTTCCAGCGGCACCAGGATCGAACGGCCGTCCGCCGACCAGTCATAGGCGACAATGCCCTTCAGCTCCCCGATCCGCAGCCGTTCGCGCTGCATCTTCTCGGCCTCGGACAATTCCCGCCCGGAACCGAGCTTTTCGGAATCGACCAGCATCCGCCAGGCGCCCTCCTGGCGGTCGAAGGCCCACAAGTCATACCGCTCGCGATCGTCCGGCCGATTGCGCAGCACCGCCAGATAGCGGCCATCGGGGGAAAGCTTGGGCAGGCGCGGGCTGGGCCCATCCAGCGAGGGGCTGGCGAACACGCGCTCCAGAGTGAGATCCTGCGTTTTCTGTGCGGGCACGTGCGTCACCTCGTTCTGCGCTGCGGCGATAGCGGGACATGTCAGCAGCGCAAGCACACCGCCAGCGGCGAGAAACGGCAGGGATCGCAAGGAAGGTCTCCGCAGACGAAAAGGGGCGCCCCGGTCTGCCGGAGCGCCCCTCTTGTTACATCTGGAACCAGCCAGGGAAAGGGCCTCAGCCCTCCTGGCTCGCGGTCTGCTTGCGCTCGGCGATGCGGGCGCGCTTGCCGGTGCGGCCGCGCAGGTAATAGAGCTTCGCCCGGCGCACCACGCCGCGGCGGACCACCTCGATGCTGTCCACGTTCGGCGAATAGAGCGGGAACACACGCTCCACGCCTTCGCCGAAGCTCAGCTTGCGGACGGTGAAATTGCTGTTGATGCCGCGGTTCGAACGGGCGATGCACACTCCTTCGAAGTTCTGCACGCGGGTACGTTCGCCTTCGACCACGCGCACGCCCACGCGCAGCGTATCGCCGGGGCGGAATTCGGGGATCGTCTTCCCCTCGTTGAAAGCTGCGATGGCCTCGGCCTCGAGCTCCTGGATCAGACCCATGACGGGCTCCTTCAATCCTCGCGCCGCGCGCCAGAGGCAGATCGGTCCCGAGCGCTCCCGTAGCGCTCCCAAAGGTCCGGCCTGCGTGACCGTGTATCGTCCTCCGCCTGGCGTTTCCGCCACGCGGCGATCTTCGCATGATCCCCCGATCGCAGCACTTCAGGGATCGTGCGCCCTTCCCATTCCTGAGGTCGGGTATAATGCGGATATTCGAGCAGGCCTTCCTCGAAGGACTCCTCCGCCCCGCTTGAGGCCGCGCCCATTACGCCGGGGAGCAGGCGAATGCAAGCGTCGAGAATGGCCAGCGCGGCCGGCTCTCCGCCCGACAGCACGATGTCCGCCAAACTGACCTGTTCGACATCGCGGCCTTCGAAAATCCGCTCGTCGAATCCCTCGAACCGGCCGCACAGGATCGTCACCCCCGGCCCCGCCGCCAGTTCGCGAATCCGCGCCTGCGTGATCGGCCGCCCACGCGGCGTCATCGCCAGCACCGGGCAGCCAGGATGCAGCGCCCGCGCATGATCGATCGCCGCCGCCAGCACATCCGCCTTCAGCACCATGCCCACCCCGCCCCCGGCCGGCGTATCGTCAACCGTGCGATGCTTGTCGGCGGCGAAATCGCGGATCTGCACGGTATCGAGGGACCATGCCCCTTCCGCCAGCGCCCGCCCGGCCAGCGAAACGCCCAGCGGCCCGGGAAACATCTCCGGATAAAGCGTGAGGACAGTGGCGGCGAAAGTCACAGCGGCACTGTCCAGTTCTCGATCTTCAATCCTGGCACATCGGCGAAGTCGGCTTCGTTATTGGTAATCACCGTCGCCCCGATGCTGAGCGCATGCGCGGCGAGCAGGCGATCGAACCGGGCGCGCTTGAAAGGCAGCGTCGCGTAGAGCCGCGCCGCGGCTTCATCGAACGGGAGTATGGGCACCACGGTTACGAAATCCTCGATCACATCGCGGTCGGGCGGATAGCCGAGGTTTTCGCCCATGACGATCTCGGCGAAGTTGATCGCCGAGATCGCCACTTCCCCCGGCTCGCATTCCGCCAATCGCGAGCGAAGGTGGGGATGGGTTCCGAGCATGGCATAGACCGAACAGTCCGTGTCGAGCAGATAGCCGATCACTGGGTTTTCCGGGCCAGCCGCGCCGCGATCGTGCTGGGACGCTCATCGAAATCGCGTCGTTCGGGCACTTTCAAGTGCTTGGCCTTGCCCCAGAACTTGTCGACATCGAGCTTCGCCTTGGGGGCTTCCTGCTCTTCGAAGCGATATCCGCCCTGTTCCTCGCGCAGCACCATGGTCGAACCTTCCTTTAGCCCGAGTTCCTTGGGCAGGCGTAGGGCGAGCGAGTTGCCCGACTTGAACACCTTGGCCTTGTATTCCTTGCCCATTGCGGCCTCCGTATATACGCCATGTATATACATCTCTTTTGCCTGTCATCAATCGCCGCGAGTCAAGCCGCCGCTTCCCATACCTCGGGCGGAATCCATTCGCGGTCCGTCGCCAGCTCCTCATGCAGCCATTCGCGGAACCGTTCGATCTTGCGCACCCCCACGCGACCTGCGGGGTGCACCAGCCATTGCGCGGTGGGGGAGATGTAAAGCGTGTCGAACGGCTGCACCAGCCGCCCACTGGCGAGGTCCGCCTTCCAATAGAGCGGGGTCATCATGGCGATGCCGAAGCCGTTCTGCATGGCGCTCGCTTCCTGCAACTGGCTGTCCAGCGCCACGCCGCGCCGGGGCGGCGGCGCGCCGATGCCGACACGGGCGAACCATTCGCGCCACAACTGGTCGTTCGGCCCCAGCCGCTCCACGCCCAGCAAGTCCTGCGGCCGGCGGATCGGGTTCGCTTCGAGGAACGAAGGGGTGCAGATCGGGGTGAAATGCTGGCGGAACAGGAAATCGCACCGCAAGCCCTCCCATTGCCCCATCCCGCCGCGAAGCGCCGCATCCACCCCGCCCCCGTGGAAATCGACCAGGTCGTTCGACAAGGCCATGCGCACGGCCAGATCGGGATAGCGCAGCTGGAAGCGGCCGATGCGGGCGCTGAGCCAGGTGCCGCCGATCGAGACCGCGGTGCTCAGTGAAAGGACATCCTCGTCCTCCTCGCGCAGCGAATCGAAAGCCTCGGTGATGCCGGTGAAGGCCGCCGTGAGCGCCGGGAGGAGGCGGCGCCCGGTGTCGGACAGCTTCACACGCCCCTTCTCGCGCACGAATAGCGGGCGGCCCACGCGATCTTCCAGCTGGCGGATCTGATAGCTGACCGCCGCCTGCGTCATCCCCAGTTCTTCGGCGGCGCGGGAAAAGTTCTCGTGCCGGCCGGCGGCTTCGAAAGCGCGGATCGCGGCAAGAGGCGGCGGGCGAGACACGCAGTGATATAAGCCTGACTTATATCATCGCCCAACCCTTTTGTTGGCCGCGCGCCGGGCGTCATGGCATCTCCTGTCCACCCGACCGAAGGAACATGACGATGAACGACGAACTCATCATGCGGATGTGGAACGCTGATCACGCCCGATTTTCCGCCGATTTCAGCCGTATGCTCGGCACTGTTCGCGAGGCGCTTTCCCGCCGGACCTATCTGCCTGCGACCATAGAGCGCACTTATGCCGATGCCATCCCTGAACGGGCCTTGCACAGGGCAGGCAATACGCTTCTCGGCGGACTGGGTGCTGTCGCGACGACAATGACGCTCTTCGTGATACTCGCCGCGCTGGCCGGGCCCAGTGCCGCGCATGAGCACACCGTGCCCGTCGAACTCGCGGCGGCAACGCAGGCTTTCGCGGCGGTCTGAGCGCGGCGGCGGAGCCTGCCTATCCAGCCGGCGGGAAAGCTTCGGCCTTTGTTGCGTTGGCACGCTGATGGAAGACTGCATCGTCGTCGGCGCCGGGCCGGCCGGATTGACCGCCGCGATCTACCTCGCGCGCTTTCACCTCTCTATCCGCCTGTTCGATTGCGGCACCAGCCGCGCCGCGCTGATCCCCTGCACCCATAACCACGCGGGTTTTCCGGAGGGGATTTCCGGCAAGGCGCTGCTGGCGCGAATGCTGGCCCAGGCCGAAAACTACGGGGCGCGGCGAGAGTTGGCGGGCGTGACCGGGATCGAGCGAACCGATGACGGCTTCGTAGTTTCCGTCGAAGGGCGGCAGTTCCGCGCCCGGTCGGTGCTGATCGCCAGCGGAGTGGTCAACAATCGCCCCGATGGCATCGACGATGCGCTTCACGCCCGCGCGCTGCGCGAAGGGGTGCTGCGCTATTGCCCGATCTGCGACGGCTACGAAGTGACCGACCAGTGCGTCGCGGTGATCGGCACCGGGGAACGCGGCACGCGCGAAGCACTGTTCCTGCGCGGCTACACGGCCGACCTGACCCTCATCGCGCCCGAAGGCGCACATCAGCTGGACCCGCAGGACACCGCCCAGCTCGACGCCGCCGGCATCGCTCGCGCGGACGGTCCTTGCGGCGGCTATGCGATCGAAGACGGCCGCCTGGCCTTCGATACCGCGCAAGGCCGCCTGGCCTTCGACAGCGTTTATCCAGCCCTCGGCACACAGGTGCGGTCGGAACTTGCCGCGCGGGCAGGCGCGAAGACCAGCAGCGATGGATGCCTTGTGGTCGATCCCCATCAGCGGACGAATATCCCCGGCCTGTTCGCGGCGGGAGATGTCGTGAAGGGGCTCGATCAGATCAGCCATGCCATGGGCGATGGCGGCGTGGCCGCCACGGCGATCAGGAACTACCTTGCGGAGCTGAAGCCGCTCCGGCGCCGATAGGCGGCTATTCCACGAAGTCGTGCGAGACCACCAGTCGCTCGACCGTCCATTCGGGAACCGCCTCGTGGCGCATCGGCACCATGAACCGCTTGCCGTTCGGCCGTTCGATCTCGATCACGTCGCCGGCGCCGAAGTTCTCCACCGCGATCACGGTACCCAGCGCCTCGCCGGCATCGGACACGGCTCCCAGCCCGATCAGATCGGCGTGATAGTATTCGCCCGGCTCCAGCGGCGGGAGAGCGGAACGCGGGACGGTGAGCACGGTGCCGCGCAGCGCCTCGGCCGCCGTGCGGTCGGCCAGTTCGGCGAAACGGGCGATCGCCCCGCCCTTGCCGTCATCGCGGACTTTCCGGAGAGTCAGGGAGCCGCCGTTGAAGCTCTTGTGCGCGGAGAGCGCGGCCACGCCCTCTCCGAACAGCTTCAGGCGGACTTCGCCCGTCACGCCATGCGCGCCGGCAATGGCGGCCAGCGTGACGGTCTTGTCCCCTCTCCCGCTTGCGGGAGAGGTCGGGGGAGGGTTTGTTTCGAACGCCACGGCGCGCCCATGCCCTCCCCTGGCCCCTCCCGCAAGCGGGAGGGGAAGCGAGGGTCAGCCCTCGGCCTTTTCCTCGCCGGCTTCTTCCGCCGGAGCTTCTTCCACCGGAGCTTCTTCGGCAGCCGCTTCCTCCGCGGGGGCTTCGGCAACCGCTTCTTCGGTCACCGTCTCTTCAGCAGGCGCTTCCTCGGCCGGAGCTTCGGCGGCGGCCTTGGCGGCTTCCTCGGCCTCGGCTGCCTTGGCGGCGCGTTCTTCAGCGCGTTCCTTGGCCTTTTCGCCCGGTTCGGCCTTCTTCGGGTTGTTCTTCGCCGCACGCTCCTTGATGCCGGCGGCATCGAGGAAGCGGGCCACGCGGTCGCTCATCTGCGCGCCGACACCCACCCAGTAACGGGCGCGGTCTTCGTTCAGCTTCACCCGGTTTGCATCGTCCTTGGCGAGCAGCGGGTTGTAAGTGCCGATCTGCTCAAGATACTTGCCGTCGCGCGGGGAACGGCTGTCCGCCACCACGATGCGGTAATAAGGGCGCTTCTTGGCGCCGCCGCGCGAAAGCCTGATTGCAATTGCCATGAATACTCACCTTTCCGATCTAATCGCTTGAAATTCAATTCTTCTTGAGAAGGTCCTGCAAGTTGGCCTGAAGCTGCCCGCCGCCAGCCGCACCGGGGCCGCCGAGGCCGGGCATCGCCCCTGCCGGGCCCGCACCGCCCATGCCCCCGCCGCCGAACAAGGCGCCAAGACCCTTGAGCCCGCCCATCTTGCGGATCTGCTTCATCGCGCGGCCCATTTCCTGGTGCATCTTGAGCAGCTTGTTCACGTCCTGGACGCTGGTGCCCGATCCAGCCGCCACGCGCTTCTTGCGCTTGGCATTCATCAGCTCGGGGCGCTGGCGTTCCTTCGGCGTCATCGAACCGATGATCGCGTCCATGTGGACCAGCACCTTGTCGTCCACCCCGCTGGCGGTCATCGCCTGCTTGGCCTTCTTCATGCCCGGCATCATGCCGGCCAGCATGCCGAGGCCGCCCATCTTCTGCATCTGGTTGAGCTGGGTGCGCAGGTCGTTCATGTCGAACTGGCCCTTGAGCATCCGCTCGGCCAGCTTGTCGGCATCCTCCTTCTCGATCGTCGCCGCCGCCTTCTCGACGATGGAGACGATGTCGCCCATGCCCAGGATGCGGCTGGCCACGCGGCCCGGATGAAACGCCTCGATCGCATCGAGCTTTTCGCCCGTGCCGGCGAACTTGATCGGCTTGCCCGTCACCGCCCGCATGGAGAGCGCCGCGCCGCCACGCGCATCGCCGTCCATCCGCGTCAGGACCACGCCTGTCAGCGGCACTTCGCCGGAGAAGCTCTGGGCGACGTTAACGGCGTCCTGCCCGGTCAGCGAATCGACCACCAGCAGCACTTCGGTCGGCGCCGCCACGCCGGCCACGGCCTTCATCTCGGCCATCAGCGCGGCATCGACATGGAGACGGCCGGCGGTATCCAGCAGCAGCACGTCCACCGCCTGCAACCTGGCCGATTCGATCGCGCGGCGGGCGATGTCCACCGGCTGCTGCCCCGGCACGATCGGCAGCGTCGCCACACCGACCTGCTCGCCCAGGACCTTGAGCTGTTCCTGCGCAGCCGGGCGGTTGACGTCGAGCGACGCCATCAGCGCCTTCTTGCCGTGCTTTTCCCGGATCAGCTTGCCCAGCTTGGCGGTGGTGGTCGTCTTGCCGGAGCCTTGCAGGCCGACCATCATGATCACCACCGGCGGCTTGGCATCCAGCGTCAGCGGGCTGGCTTCCTCGCCGCCCAGCATCGCCACCAGTTCGTCATTGACGATCTTGACCACTTGCTGGCCCGGCGTGACCGAGCGCAGCACCTGCTGGCCCACGGCCTTTTCAGTCACTCGATTGATAAAGTCGCGCGCCACCGGCAGCGCCACGTCCGCTTCCAGCAGCGCGATGCGCACTTCGCGCATCGCCTCGCGCACGTCGCCTTCGTTCAGCGCCCCCCGCCCGCGCAGGCGGTCGAAGACCCCGGTCAGGCGATCGGACAGCGTGTCGAACATGGCTTCGCGTCACTCCTCACGGCGCACAAAACGCCGAAAACGCCGGCGGACGAAACCTCGTCAGCCAGCGTGGCCACAGTTACTCTCAATCGTCGCAGTGGTGGAGCCGAGGGGGATCGAACCCCTGACCTCTACAATGCCATTGTAGCGCTCTCCCAGCTGAGCTACGGCCCCGTCACTTGCATTGGCGCGCCCTGGGAGACGCACCACCCTTGCGGGAGGGCCGCCGTTTATGGGCGAAGCCGGCAAACCGCAAGTCCCTAATATTCGCCAATCGTCATGCGCATCGGAACCGGGGTGGCGAGCCGTCATCCGGCCCGGCCCCGGTGGCCGATGTCAGCTCTCGTCATCCTCGTCATCGCCGGTCCCGGCCACGCCGAGATCGTCGTCGCCGCCCAGGTCGATGTCGTTATCGGGCGAATCCTCGTCCTCGTCGACATCTTCCAGTTCCTCGTCGGCCAGATCGGAATCGGCCTCCTTGGGCTCCTTCTCCTTGACCTCCTCGAACGGGATCGGCTGCTTGGACTTCAGCACCGGCTCGGGATACCACTGGTTCCCGCATTCGATGCACGTCACCGGCTCGTCCTTGCCGAGATCGTAGAAACGCTCACCGCACTTGGGGCAGCTGCGCTTGGCGCCCCATTCAGGCTTCACCATGGATTATGTTCCTTCTCTGCCCGCCGCGCGGCGGGCCTGGAAATTGCGTGACTTGATGGAGACGGCTCCGCCTATAATCAAGGGCCGCCAGGGCCCAAACCCATCACGAGCGGCGCGCGCCTTGCCACAGCCCCAGGTCGCTGTCAAAAGCCCGCCGCTTCCCTCGATCGCCCCTCTTGCAGAGAGCCGCCTTGCCCTCCCGTTCCGATCCCGCCGCCCCCAAGCCCCTGGAAACCGAGCCCCGGGAAGGCGCGCGCCCGCGCCGCTTCGTTTCCGCAGGCCCTCTCAAGGGCCGCATCCGCGTGCCGGGCGACAAGTCGATCAGCCATCGCGCGCTGATGTTCGGCGCCCTCGCTGTAGGTGAGACGCGGGTGACCGGCTTGCTGGAGGGCGAGGACGTGATGGCTACCGCCGCCGCCCTGCGCGCGATGGGCGCCACGATCGAGCGTGAAGACGCCAATGCCTCCGGGGCGACCTGGCGCATCCACGGCGTTGGCGTGGGCGCCCTGCTCCAGCCGGACGGCCCGCTGGAAATGGGCAACTCCGGCACCTCCACCCGCCTGCTGATGGGGCTTGTCGCCAGCCACCCGATCACTGTCACCTTCACCGGCGATGCCAGCCTGTCGAAGCGCCCGATGGGCCGCGTGACCGAGCCGCTGGGCCTGATGGGCGCGGATTTCAGCGCCACCATGCTGCCCTTGACCGAGCGCGGGCTCAGTCCCGCGGTGCCGATAACCTATCGCCTGCCGGTGGCCAGTGCCCAGGTGAAAAGCGCCGTGCTGCTTGCGGGACTCAACACAGCCGGAATCACCAGCGTGATCGAGCCCGTTCCCACGCGCGACCACACCGAGAGGATGCTCAAGGGCTTCGGCGCCGATCTGTGGGTGGAACAGGAAGCGGGCGAGCGCGTGATCCGCCTGCGCGGCGAAGCGCAGTTGCGGCCGCAGATCATCAACGTCCCCGGCGACCCATCCTCTGCCGCCTTCTTCGCCGTGGCCGCGCTTGTGGTGCCCGGCAGCGATCTCGTCATCGAGAACGTCGGCCTCAACCCCACCCGCGCCGGGCTCTACGAAGTCCTGCGCCTGATGGGCGGCCGCATCGAGGAATTGAACCCCCGCGAAGTGGGCGGAGAGCCGGTGGCGGACTTGCGAGTGCGCCATTCCGCGCTCACCGGCATCGAAGTCGATCCCGCGCTCGCCCCCAGCATGATCGACGAGTTCCCCGTGCTGTTCGTCGCCGCCGCCCTGGCGCAAGGCACCACGGTGACCAGCGGGCTCGACGAATTGCGGGTGAAGGAAAGCGATCGCCTCGCCGCGATGGCCGAGGCTCTGCGGCTCGCCGGCGCGCGCGTCGAGGAACGCGAGGACGGCCTGGTCATCGAAGGCACCGGCGGCGATTCCCTTGCGGGCACCGCCCAGCCGATCGCCACCCATCTCGATCACCGGATCGCCATGGCGATGGCCGTGGCCGGCCTCGCCAGCCGCGCCGGCGTGGAAGTGGACGACACACGCCCGATCGCCACCAGCTTCCCGCAATTCCAGGCCCTGCTCGACAGCACGACAAGTTCCCCTCCCGCTGGCGGGACGGGTTAGGACGCGGCATACTTTTCCGTGTTCGTCATTGCGAGCGGAGCGAAGCAATCCAGGGCGCATCGCACTGCCGCCCTGAATTGGTCGACCGATGGCCAGCTTCGCTTCCGTCGCTTCGCTCCTCGCAATGACGAATGAAGATCGGGATCAAGCCGGGCTGGACAATTTCATCAGCACCAGTCCGGCCACTATCAGCACGGCGGCGGCAATGCGCATCGCCGAGGCGGCTTCGCCCAACACGACGATACCGACAACGAACGCGCCTACCGCGCCGATACCCGTCCACACGGTGTAAGCCGTGCCCAGCGGCAGGCTCTTCATCGCCAGCGCCAGCAGGCCGAAGCTGAAGAACATCGCGACGAACGTCACGAGTGTCGGCCCCAGCTTGGTGAAGCCATCAGACAGCTTCATCGCATAGGCCCATACGATTTCGAGCACGCCGGCGACGGTAAGAATAATCCAAGCCACAGCAGCCTCCATTTGCAGGTTAGCTGCCGGGCCGTCCCGGTCTTGAAGGCCCGCCCGCGATACCGGCGGGTGGGCACGGAGGACGTGGCCGCCGCGCGGGCCACATAAGCGGTGAGAAGCCAGTTCTCAAGACGATGATCGCCGACTAGAGCGCAAGGCATGATCATCGCCGTCGATGGCCCGACCGCTTCGGGCAAAGGCACTATCGCCAAGGCTCTTTCCGCGCATTTCGGCCTGCCGCACCTCGATACGGGCCTGCTTTATCGCGCCGTGGGCTGGCAGGTATTCCTCGACGGCGGCAATCCGGACGATGGCGGCGATGCGCTGGCGGCCACCACTTTCCCCGACGGCCTGCTGCTCGACCCGGAGCTGCGCAGCGAAGCCAGCGGCGGCCTCGCCAGCCGGGTATCGGTCCACGCCTCGGTGCGCCAGGCGCTCTACGAACGCCAGCGAAGCTTCGCCACGCAGGCCGGCGGCGCTGTGCTCGACGGGCGCGACATCGGCACGGTGATCGCCCCCGATGCCGACGTGAAGCTGTTCGTCACCGCCAGCGTCGAAGCGCGCGCGCTCAGGCGCTGGAAGGAGATGCAGGCGCGCGGCGAGCCGGTCACCCTCGCCGGGATCGAGGACGACCTGCGCCGCCGCGACGAACGCGACCGCACCCGTGCCGAAGCCCCCCTGCGCGCGGCGGAGGACGCGATCGTGCTCGACACCTCCGACCTCGATCGAGACGCGGCCGTTGCTTCCGCGATTGCCCTGGTGGAAACACGCCTCCGCGCCGGCGGGAACTGACCCCTAGGGAGCCGGCAAAGCCCCCGGATCAGCCTCCGTATTCCGCTCCGCAGTGTTCCGGTCGAGCAGCCTAGCGGACAACTTTCGCCCCAGCTTTATGAAGGGGCGCTCCACGATCATCACCGAAGCCAGCACGACGATCGGCAGAAACCACAGCGGGAACGGACCGTTCACGTAGAGATCGGGCTTTGCCAGGAACACCTGCTGCCACAGATAGAGGCTGTAGCTGCCCGCTCCGATCCACTGGATCGGCGGAAGGGCGAGCATTTTCCTGGGCCAGGCGAGTTCCCGCGTCGCGAACACGATGTAGAGCACCAGCAGCGGAATCGCGGCTTGCATAGGCTTGGCCGGCAGGAGCAGCGGCCCGACCACCACGGCGAATATGGCCGCGGCCCACAGTGTACCATTCGTGCATCGGCCGAGCATCGCGCGCATCTTTGGCGACAGGGCCCAGAGTGCCCCCAGGCCTATGCAGGAGAACGAAATGTAGTTGCTGTGCCAGGCGAACGGCATGATGACATAAAGGACGAGCGCCAGCGCTATGCACACCGCCAGAACGTCCGCTCTTCTCACGGTCAGCAGAAGGAGCGCCGGCCAGAATACGTAAAACTGTTCTTCCACCGACAGCGACCAGGTGTGGGCGACCCACCACTGGCAATCCACGAAGCCCATATTGCACGTGAACGTCGCCGCCGACGCCAAGCTGGCACCATCCAGCCTGATTAGGTTCAGCCGATCGCCGGCAAGGAACGCGGCATAGAACAGCACTAGCGGCGGTATGATCCGGTAGCATCTTCGGACATAGAACGCCGGTATCGAAAAGCGGCCGCGATCGGCCTCTTCCTTGAGCAGCAGCGTCGTGATGATGTACCCGCTGATCACGAAGAAGATCTGTACGCTGGTCTGCGCGAATGGTTCTGCCAGGCGTTGCAGCAGGCCTATTCCCTGAAAGGTGGCCTCGGCCAGCCGATACGACACCAGGTGGGCGAACACGACGCCCAAGGCCGCCACAGCGCGCAGGCCATCGATCGTGACGTCACGCTTAACTATCACAAATCGCTCCGGATTTCCCCCGTCACACCAGGGAGCAGAAAGCCCTTTCGATGTCAACGAGCCGCCAGGAAGGGAGTTCGAAGTGTGCCATGATGACGCGGGAGTCTTCGCCGAGGACGCAAGCAGTCTGCTGCAAGACGGAATGGCGCCGCGCACAGGTGCCCCACTCACGGCTTTTGCTTGCCATTGCGCCCCCATTTCCCTATGTGCGCGCCCGTCCGATAGGGTTTTTCGCCCGGTCGTGAGCGCAGGGCCGCAAGAGACGGCTCCTCTAAGGAAAAGCGGCTGTGTGCGCTGGCGGTTCGATCCGCGGCCGCGTTTCGCTTTTCCCGCGCGCGCCGACGGCAGGCTCTGGAGGACGCTCGCGGCGGCATTCGGTCTCGCGGGCAGTTCGGCCATCAAGACCGGCGGAGACAACCGCCTGGCCGGAAAACGTGAATTAGGAACCTGAACTTTATGGCAACTACCGCCAATCCCACGCGCGATGATTTCGCGAAACTCCTCGACGAGCAGCTCGGCGGCGCCGAAGGCGGCTTCGAAGGCCGCGTCGTAAAAGGCACGGTGACCGCGATCGAGAACGGCATGGCCGTGATCGACGTCGGCCTGAAGAGCGAAGGCCGCATCTCCCTGCGCGAATTCGCCCGCGGAGAGGAAGACCAGCAGAACCTCAGCGTCGGTGACGAAGTCGAAGTCTTCGTCGATCGCGTGGAGAACGCCGAAGGCGAGGCGATGCTCAGCCGCGATCGCGCCCGCCGCGAAGCCGCGTGGGACAAGCTGGAAAGCGAATTCGGCGAAGGCAAGCGCGTGGAAGGCCGCATCTTCGGCCGCGTGAAGGGCGGCTTCACCGTCGATCTCGACGGCGCCGTGGCCTTCCTCCCCGGCAGCCAGGTGGACATCCGCCCGGTGCGCGACGTGACCCCGCTGATGGACATGCCGCAGCCGTTCCAGATCCTGAAGATGGACCGCCGCCGCGGCAACATCGTCGTCAGCCGCCGCGCGGTGCTGGAAGAAACCCGCGCCGAACAGCGCAGCGAGTTGATCGACAAGCTGTCCGAAGGCCAGGTGATCGACGGCGTGGTGAAGAACATCACCGATTACGGCGCTTTCGTGGATTTGGGCGGCATCGACGGCCTGCTCCACGTCACCGACATGAGCTACAAGCGGGTCAACCACCCGAGCGAGGTGATCAACATCGGCGACACCGTCACCGTGCAGATCGTCCGCATCAATGCCGATACCCAGCGCATCAGCCTGGGCATGAAGCAGCTCGAAAGCGATCCGTGGGAAGGCGTCGCCGCCAAGTACCCGGTCGGCTCGACGGTCAAGGGCACCGTCACCAACATCACCGAATACGGCGCCTTCGTGGAGCTGGAGCCGGGCATCGAAGGCCTGGTCCACGTTTCCGAGATGAGCTGGACCAAGAAGAACGTCCACCCCGGCAAGATCGTTTCGACCAGCCAGGAAGTCGAAGTCATGGTGCTGGAGGTCGATTCCGACAAGCGCCGCATCAGCCTCGGCCTCAAGCAGGCGCAGCGCAATCCGTGGGAAGAGTTCGCCGAACAGCACCCGGTCGGCTCGACCGTCGAAGGCGAAGTCAAGAACGCCACCGAGTTCGGCCTGTTCATCGGCCTGCCGGGCGACGTGGACGGCATGGTCCACATGTCCGACATCGCCTGGGGCATCTCGGGCGAAGACGCGCTGGCGCTGCACCGCAAGGGTGAAGAGGTCCAGGCGATCGTGCTCGACGTCGATGTCGAGAAGGAGCGCATCAGCCTGGGCATGAAGCAGCTCGAGAAGGGCGCCCCCGCCGCGGGCAACGGCGCCGGCGGCCTCAAGCGCAACGACGTGGTGACCGTGACCGTGCTCGAAGTCCGCGACGGCGGCCTCGAAGTGCAGGCGGGCGACGATGGCGCGACCGGCTTCATCAAGCGGTCCGACCTGGGCCGCGACCGTGACGAGCAGCGCCCGGACCGCTTCCAGGCGGGCCAGAAGCTCGATGCCATGGTCATCGGCTTCGACCGTTCGAAGAAGCCCAACTTCTCGGTCAAGGCGCGCCAGATCGCCGAAGAGAAGCAGGCGGTCGAGCAGTACGGTTCGTCGGATTCCGGCGCCTCGCTCGGCGACATCCTCGGCGAAGCGCTGAAGAAGCAGTAAGCCCAAGCCGTTCGCGCCATCGGCCGGACACAAGGAAAGGCCCGTCAGCTCACCCGAGCTGGCGGGCCTTTCCCATGGCGGCCCGGAGGGGTAGGAACCGGGCATGGAAGCGCGCTGCCAATGCGGAAGCCTCACCGCGACGATCGACGATGGCGCGGAGCCCACGATCATCCTGTGCCACTGCCTCGATTGCCAGCGGCGTACCGGATCGCATTATGGCTCCATCGCCTATTATCCCGGCGAGGCGGTGGCCCTGGTGGGCGAAGCGCGCGAGTTCACCCGGCCGACCGATGCCGGCAACACCTTCACATCCGGCTTCTGCCCCCGTTGCGGATCGACCGTATATGCCAGGGCCAGCCGCCTGCCGGAAATCACCGGCATCACCGTGGGCACGATCGGCGATCCGGCGTTCCCCCGGCCGCTGCGTTCGGTCTATGAACAAAGCCGCCATCACTGGCTTACGCTGCCCGACGACATGGGCCACCATCCGCAAGGAAGGAACAGCTGATGCACGCCACTCCATCCCTGATGTTCCAGGGCCAGGCCAGGGATGCCCTCGCCCTCTACCGCGAGGCCTTCGGCGATTATGAGGAACTGCTGCGGCAGGAACATGCCGAGGGGCCCCAGGCCGGGCAGATCGCCATGGCGCGCATCCGCATCGCCGGGCTGGAGATCATGCTCTACGACAGCCCGCCGATCCATGATTTCACGTTCACGCCCAGCACTTCAACCTTCATCACCTGCGATGACGAGGCGCAGTTGCGCCGCCTGGCCGATGTTCTGGGCGAAGGCGGCGCGGTGCTGATGCCGATCGACAATTATGGCTTCAGCACGCTGTTCACCTGGATCGTCGATCGGTTCGGTGTCAGCTGGCAGCTCAATCTCCTCTAAGGCGCGCGCCATGCTCGAAGTCCACCAGTTCCCCTGCCTGTCGGACAACTACGGCTTCCTGCTGCACGATCCGGCGAGCGGCGAAACCGCCTGCATCGATACGCCCGATGCGGACGCTTATCTGCGCGAGGCGGCGGCGAAGAACTGGCGGATCACCGCCATCTGGAACACCCACTGGCACCCGGATCACGCCGGCGGCAATGAAGCGATCAAGGCCGCCGCGCATTGCGAGGTGATCGCGCCCGCCGTCGACGCGCCCAAGATCGCCGGGGTGGACCGCACGGTGAAGAACGGCGACACCGTGCAGCTCGGCGCGTGGACGGCGAAAGTCATCGACGTCGGCGGCCACACCATGGGCCATATCGCTTATCACCTGCCGCAGGCCGGCATGGCCTTCGTCGGCGATTCGCTGTTCGCATTGGGCTGCGGCCGGATGTTCGAAGGCAGTGCGCCACAGTTCTGGGCCAGCCTTTCGCGCCTCAAGGCGCTGCCGCCCGAAACCACGCTCTACTGCGCCCACGAATATACCCAGGCCAATGCGCGTTTCGCGCTTCATGCGGACCCGGACAATATCGAGCTGCAGATCTATGCGCGCGAGGTTGACACGCGCCGCGCGCGGGGGGAGCCGACCGTTCCGACGCAGCTCGAGCGCGAGCTTGCCACCAACCCGTTCCTGCGCGCGGACGAGGAATACATGCGCGATCGCTGGGGCGGCGCCGATCCGGCGGAGACGTTTGCCCGGCTGAGGGCGGCGAAGGACGGCTTTAGGTAGGAACTCGCTGCGCCCTACCCCCGTCTCGTCATTGCGAGCGTAGCGAAGCATCCAGAGGCGGCTTGAACCGCCCTGGATTGCTTCGTCGCTACGCTCCTCGCAATGACGAATGGAGAGGGACCAATGGGGTGAGGGAGTCCCAAGGAAGGCCCGGCCTTCCCACGACAGCTCAGATCTCGGCGATGATCCGGTCGGTCAGCTTGCGATCGTCCGCTTCGGCGTGCTTCTTCGCGATCAGCTCGCGCGCGGCGGCGGCGCTGGCGCTGGCGACTTTGACGCGCAGCTCCTCGATCGCCGTGCGTTCGGCCGTGGCGATCTTTTCGGCGGCGATGGCCTTGTGCCGTTCGATCAGCGCGCTGGCATCGGCCTTGGCCTTCTCCACGATCTCTTCGGCCTGCCGCTCCGCCCCGGAGCGCAACAGGGCGATTTCCGCGTCCGCTTCGGCTGACTTGCGGGCATAGTCGTCACGCAGCTTCTCCGCCTCGGCGCGCAGGGCCTTGGCTTCTTCCAGCTGCTTGCGAATCCCGGCGATGCGGCTGTCGAGGATCCCGGCGATGATGCGCGGAACCCCGGCCCACAGCGCGATCAGGATCACCGCAATCATCGCCAGCGCGACCATCGCGCCCGGCGTCAGAAAGGCGATGCCATGCACCGTCGCTTCGGCATGTTCCTCGGCCCCGTGGGCACCTGCTGCGAGAAGATCAAGCACGGCTCAGCGCTCCGGCAACGGCGGCGCGAACCGCCTTATCGTCCACTTTGGCGCTCGTCAGCTTGGCGACGATCTCTCGCGCGGCCTCGGCCGCCATGGCCTCCACCTCGGCGAGCGCGCTCTGGCGTGCCGCGTCGAGCGCCTGGGCTGCTTCTTCCGCCTTGGCGGCAAGCCGCTTGTCGGCGGCGGCAATGCGCTTGCCCTCGGCCTCGGCCGCCGCGGCCTTGGCCTGTGCCGTCAGGCCCTGGGCTTCCGCGTGCGCCGCGTTCATCCGCGAGCGCCAGCCTTCCTCGGCCGCGTCTGCCTCCGCCCGCAGGCGCTCGGCCTCGGCCAGGTCGGCGGCGATCTGCGCGTCACGCTGATCGACAGTCGATTCCACCCGGGGCACGATCCCACGGCCGACGAAGAAGTAGATCACGCCCAGCACCAGCAGCAGCCAGAACCACTGCGACTGGTAAACCAGGCCAAGCTGCGAAAGTTGGGGCATCGCTTACGCCTTAGACGAGTGACGGTGCGTCAGCCCGGCGGCACTGCGCCGCCGGGCGGAACGGATCAACGCGCGTAGAGGATGATCATCGCCACGGCGAACGCCATCAGGCCGAGAAGTTCGGCAGCGGCGAAGCCGATGTACAGGGTGCCGGTCTGGCCGCCGGCGGCCGCCGGGTTGCGCAGCGCGCCCTGAAGGAACGAACCGAACACGAAGCCCACGCCGGCAGCAGCCGCGCCGACGCCGATCGCCGCGATGCCGGCACCGATAACCTGAGCAGAAGCGAGTTCCATTTTGCTAACTCCGTTGGATAACTGGTTGCTGTTCTTAGTGAAGGTTGACCGCATCGTTGATGTAGAGCGCGGTCAGCAACGCGAACACGAAAGCCTGGATGGCGCCGACCAGCAGCTCCAGCGCGTTCACGAAAATGACGAAGAGGAACGCCAGCAGCGAAACGCCGTAGCCCATCGGCCCGCCGGCATTGAGCCCCTGCACCACGAAGTTGCCGAACACCTCCAGCAGGATGTGCCCCGCGAACATCGCGATGAACGGCCGCAGCCCGAGGCTGAACGGGCGCACCAGGAACGAGACGAACTCGATCGGGGCGACCACGAATTTCAGCGGCAGCGGCGTGCCGTGCGGCACGAACAGCGAGAAGAAGTGCAGCCCGTGCTTCCAGAAGCCCACGCCCAGCACGATCGCGAAGCTGATGATCGACATCGTGCCGGTGACGGTGAACTGGCTGGTGACGGTGAACGGATGCGCGCCGGGCACCACAGCGAACGGCAGCGCGCCGATCCAGTTGGACGCCAGGATGAACACGAAGGCGGTGAACACCCAGGGCAGATACTTGCGGCCTTCCGGACCGATGCTCTGCCGGGTGACGTTGTCGAGGAAGCCCGTCAGCATCTCCACCGCGGCCTGCCAGCGGCCGGGCACCAGCTCGCGCTTCAGCCCGCCCCACATGAACAGCACGATCGCGACCAGCACGATCAGCATCCACAAGGCCGAGTTGGTGAACTGGAACGGGCTCGCGGCCAGTTGATCGCTGCCAATCGGCGCGATCATGAACTGGTGCATCGGATCGATCTTGGCTTCTGCGGCCACTGGTCTTGGTTCCCGATTTTCCCTGGGCGCTTAGTCGGCGCGGTTCTTGTTCATCTGCACGACGTGCAGGCATGCCCCGGCGAAAGCGAGGAACATCAGCACGATCGTGATCCACGGCAGCGTGTCGAACACATTGTCGAGCACGAGGCCGATGATGATGCCACCCACCGGGTAGCCCACCATGGTGGAAGCGATCTGGATGCCCGCGCTGCGCCCGTCACGCATGGGCGCGTGCTCCTTGGCGATGCGTTCGTCTTCCGCCTTGCGCGCGGCGGCGATCCGGCCTTCGAGCGAATCGAGCTTCGGGTCCTCACCGATGGGTGCGTTTTCGGGATCGTTGGCCACGATGAAAGCGTCTGCCTCGCGCAGGGGTAAAGAAATTCGCGGCCAGGGGCTACCCCGGCCGACGACGCGCCGCCCTTACGGGTGAGGGGCTGGCAAGTCAACCGCGGGCGGGCGGCGAAGGGCGCGTTGTCCGCCAGCGGGGAGCCGCCGGCCGCGCCCCGGCCCCCGCGGAAAACGCGCGGACGCTACGGGCAGCGCGGATCGCGCTGGGCGGCGCCGGCCTTGGTCTGCCAGGTGCCGTCGGGCGCCTGGTACTTGAGGCCGTCTTCCAGTCGGGCAATCAGGATGCAGCCCTGGGTGAAGGCATATTCCTGCAGCGTCGCCGGCGGCTGCGCGGCCTGGGCGCGTTCGGCATAATTGGCGCGGCGGCGGATATTGATATCCGACACGAGCGTGCGCACCGATGCCGGTTGATCCCCCACGACGCCGAGATAGCCATCCATCTTTTCCCCCACCTGCCCGGCGCGGCGGGCCGCATCGTAAGCGGGATCGCGCTGGGCCAGTGCCGGGGCGGACAGGGCCAGCCCGGCGAGCACGAGGCCGCCGAGAAGGGCCTTGGCGAAAGTGCGATGCGACGTGATCATGTGAGCCACCTCAAAAGATATCCGGATTCGCTTCGATATTCTGGCGAACATCGTCCGCGAGCCGATAAATCACTTCCTGCTTGATGTTGATGTTAAGCTCGATCACGATCGGCTCGTTGGGTGCGGTCACCGAAATGCACCCCCCGGCCAGCGCCGAACCCAGCACCGCCATCACCCCTGCGATCGCCCCACGCATCCCCATTCCTGGCATATGCGCACGCCGTGCAGGCTTGGTCAAATCGGCAGTGATCATCGGTTTTCCTCGCTTTCGCGGCGCTGAATGAGGGTATCGTCGGGCGCTGGGGCGGCCGGGGCGGGTAGCAGCGGACGGCCGTCCTCGTCGCGCAGAATCGGATTGCCCTGGGCATCGAGCAGGCCGACATCGGGCGAACGCGGGTCCTTCACCGCCGCCGGATCGTAGAGCGAGCGCAAGTTGCCCAGCAGGGCATAGAACTGCGCCCGGACATTGAGGTCGAGCCGAATCGGCAGGCCGGCGATGGCGCGGGTGAGGAAGTTGCGCTTGGCGCCCACTCCCTGGCTCACCCCGTCGATGCGCACGCTGGTGACCACCTCTCCCGCGAGATCGCCGTTCATCTCCACCCGCATCTGCCGGTAATCGAGCGAGCGCAGGGCATCGAAGGCAATGTTCGCCATGGTGCCGAGATCCTTGTACGTCAGCTCACCGACATAGGACACGTTGCCGCCCGGCGGGCGCGAGAACAGCAGACCATCCTCCAGATGGCCGTTGCCCATGGCATCGAACACGATCGGCACGGTGCCGTCGAACACGCCGGTGGCGGCGATATTGCCCAGCTCCATCCGCTCGATGAAGCGCGCGGCGTCCAGCCCCGCGATGTCGAAGACGTAGCGCCGCTCCTCCGCCGCGCCGAAGGTGATCTCCACCGGGCGCATCGTCAGCGTGCCGCCCATGAACGGCCATGTGCCGCCTTCCACGTCCAGCACCGCGCCATCGCGCAGCTGGAAGGTCACATTGCCGTCCAGCACTTCCACGCCGGGATTGACCGAAGCGACGTGCAGGCGCTGACCCGGCGCCGTCGTCAGGCCGAGCAGGTCGGTGAACTCCACCGTGCCCGAAGCCCCCTTCACGGGCCCGAACGCCGCAGCCAGATCCAGCGAATCGCTGGAGAAGCGGCCACGGCTGGTCACGCCGCTTTCGTTCCAGTCGATCCGCCCCGTGCCGGTCACCGTGCCGCGGACATTGGCCACGATGCCATAGGCCAGCCGGGTCAGCGTTTCGGGCTGGAGCAGCCGGTCGAAAGCCAGGCCCGGAACCGTCAGATCGGCATGGCCCCGGCCGCTGGAAAGATCGTGCACCAGGTTGACGTCCGTCACCTCGCGGCCGGTCAGCGGCTCGCGCAGCGTGGCTTGCGCGCCGATGCGGTTGTCCTCCAGCGTCAGCGTCGCGCCCTCGGCGGCCAGCGGCTCGAACCGCGCGGGACCCTGGCGGTCCTCCAGCCGGAACGCGCCGTCGCTCAGCGTCAGGCGGCCGTCGGCGTAGCGCCAGGCGCCGTTCGCCCCCAGAAGGTCCAGCGGTACGGCATAAAGCCGCACGTCCGCGCCGGCGAAGCGCCCGGCCACGGTCTCGCCGATCTGGGCCGAAACATCGTCCAGGGCGAAGCGGCTGGCGGTCTCCGGCGGGCCGAGCGTGACTTCGAGCTGCCGCGCCGAAAGCGCGCCGGGCCAGGCAAGGCCCACCGGGCCGCTGCGGATCGCGATCGGCGTTTCGGCCAGGTGGCCCGACAGCTCCAGCGCGGGCGCGCCGGCGGCCACGCGCAGGCCTTGCGCGCCATAGCGCACGATCGCTCCCCCGCGCGGGGGGCACAGCGTCAGGCTCTGCTGATCGACCGCGAGGCTGGCGACGTGGAGCGCATCGAAGCGCAGTTCCGTGCAATCGCGCCAGAGCGAGAGGCCTCCCGCGCGCGACCACTGGCCGGAGAGCGGCAGGGCCAGGTTCTCGGCCGAGCCGCCGGGCAGCGCCCCGCTCATCCGCGCCCGGCCGGAAAAGCCCAGGTTGCCGCCGGCATCCCATGCCAGCGCCAGTTCCGGGATCGCCAGGCGCGAGGGGCCGGCGGCGTAGTCCGCCATGCTCAGCCGCACTTGCATCCCGCCGTCCGCGCCTTGCTCCAGCCGGCCGGCCAGGCGCGGCAGGTCGCCGCCGTTGCTGGCGAAATTGCCGCTGAAACGAGCGTTCCTGCCCGGCTCCAGCACCCCCTGCACGCGCGATACCGCCATGAGGCTGACGCCCCGGCCACTGCGCAGCGTGGCCTGGGGCACGATCAGCGAAACATTCCCGTCGGTGCGCCGCAGCGTCAGTTCGGCGGAAAGCGTGCTGGCCCGGCTTTCCGCCATGAGCGCGCCGCGAATACGGGCAAGAAGCGGGCCGAGCAGCGTATCGCGCGTGGCGTTCTCGGCGCCGGCCAGGGTTGCCTGGGCCGCCTCGCCCGGACCCACGCCCTGCCCGCTGAGGCGCGCATCCACCTCGATCCGCGCGAAATCGCGCCGGGTCCGCAGCGAACCGTCGATGCCCACGCCCGCGGCCCGCGCCGCGCCGGTGACGAGATCGGTGCCGTCGAGATCGTATCGCGCCGTCAGCCCCTCGGCACGCCAGGTGAATTCGCCTTCCCCGCCCAGCGCGGCCAGGCGATTGGTGCCCATCCGCGCCGCGCCCGCCCGCAGGCCCGCCTCGCCATCGAACCGGGTCAGCGCCTGGTCCGCGCGCGCCGTGACCTGCAAGGCGGCGCTTTCCACGCTCAACGCCTGATCGGGGCAGGCCAGCGCGGCGAGGCGCAAGGGCCCTTCGAAGCCGGGGCGCTCGCTCGTTACCGTCAGCTTGCCGTAAAGCGTCGTGCCGCGCATCTCGCAGTGGCCCAGGGCCAGGCGGGGCGCACTCGCCGCCAGTTCGCCCGCGAAGCCGCCCCGCAGTGGGCCATTGCCGCTGAGGCTGATCCCGACCGGGCCATAGTCGCTTTCGAGCAGCGCCCTGCCATCGCTGACGCGCAGGCGCATATCGGGCAGCTTGAACGGTTCCTTCGACCCGGTGAATATCAGCGGATCGAGCGCCCCGAAGCTGAGCGTGCCGCCACGATAACTGCCGTAAAGGCGCGGGCGCGTGAGCCTGACTTCGGCAACCGACGGCAGGCCGAACCCGTAGCGCATGATGACTTCCGCCCGCTCCACCGTCAGGTCGGGCCGGGCAGGATCGCCCACCACGATATTGCGCAGCACCTGATGCCGCCCAGCCACCGTCTCCACTTCGTAAGTGGCGGGAATCCCCCGCTTCTCCAGCTCAGCGGCGATGACGTTGTCGGCGATGTCCTTGCGGTTGGCCCAGACGAGCGCGAGGCCCGCCAGCAGGAGCCCGCCGAACGTCAGCGAGGCGATGCAGCCGATCCGCAGGGCTCCCCTTCGCCGTGCAGGCTCCTCGATCTCGGCTTCGGACGGCATTGGCCGCACCCTTGCGCGCGAAGCCCGGCAAAGGCAATGCGGCACGAAGGGGCAAGAGGGGGCGCGCGGCCTTGTCAGGCGAACCTGCTGATATTTCCGACAAGCCGGCCCACGGCGGCGCCGGCCACAGGGCGCGCCTGCGCCAGCGTCTGCTAAACGGCGGGGCCGAGGCACTGGCCGATTACGAGGTGCTGGAATACCTCCTGTTCGGCGCCAATGCGCGCGGCGACACCAAGCCACTGGCGAAGGAACTGCTCGCCCGCTTCGGCTCGCTCGCCGGCGTGCTGGGGGCTTCGCCGGGCGCGCTGATGCAGGTCAGGGGCCTCAGCGAGGTCGGCGTCGGCTCGCTCAAGATCGCCGCCCTCGCCGCGCGCCGCATGGCCCGCAGCGAAGTGCGGCAAAAGCCGGTGCTGGGAAGCTGGCAGGCGCTGATCGACTATCTCGCGATCGACATGGCAAACCTCACCGTGGAACGCGTGCGCGTGCTCTACCTCAATGCACGCAACCAGCTCATCCTCGATCATGAACTGGGTGACGGCACGGTGGACGAAGCGGCGATCTATCCGCGCGAGGTGATCCGCCGCGGGCTGGACATCGGCGCCACGGCGCTGATCCTGGTCCACAATCATCCGAGCGGAAACCCCGAGCCGAGCCGGGCCGACATCCAGATAACCCACCGCATCGCCGAGGCCGGCCGCCTGCTGGGGATCACCGTGCACGATCACGTGATCATCGGCCGCGAAGGCCACGTCAGCCTGCGCGCAAAGGGGTTGCTCTAGGGGGCGTCACCTGCCGTCATTCTGCCGGTTCGCCGCGCGCCGCCTTTCATCGTCATCCTGAACTTGTTTCAGGATCTATTTCGCCGCCCGCACAGAGCCATCGGCTCGGGCGATCGAGGCAAGCCGCGCGATGGATCCTGAAACAAGTTCAGGATGACGAGCGGATAAGGCGAAAGACCGGTTCCCATCGCGCCAGCAGGCACCGCACAAAAAAGAGGCCCTCCCACAAGG
>JAFKFN010000019.1 GCA_017308255.1 Altererythrobacter sp.
TCAAACTGCGCGAAAGGATCAAGCAACAGACCATCGAACATCGGCGCTTGCAGCACCGCAAGTTCGCCGCCTAACATCAACCCCCTGACGAGGTCCGCACTCCGCTAATCTACGCCGCGAGTTGTGCCGAATGTTCTGACGACGGACAGCAGGAATCCGGGCACGGGCCTCTTTCAGCTCTCCAGTTCGAAGATCATGGATGTCCGCATAGACCTTTGGATTGCCGAAATAGGGTGCCGGGCCCTTGATCTCACCGACATCGACGACACGCGCGCATGTGCTTCCCCAGGTGGTCCTGCGCAACCAGAAGCCAGGTCTCATGCCGTTGGCGACGTACATCTCGAAAACGTTCTTGTCTGAAAAGTCAGGTATATGGATTTCCTCTTCAGGCATAAGGATCACTCTTCTTTGCAGTTCAAGCAAGTCTGGTAGGCTGCCCTTGCGGGCGACCTGCTCTGTCCGCTGGCGCAGACCGGGCCTGTAGTCCCGTCCCATCCGGGTGACGATCAGGAGCAATTGGAACCGGAGCGGGAATTTCTGGTGGACGGGCTCTGTCCCGCGCATTCTGCGCTCCTGAGGGCGCGACATCCTTGAGCTAACCCGCAGGCACTCTTGCCTCTCTCATAGCCGGAGGCCCGCTGGCGCACTGATCGCGCGCGCAGGACCCCCGTCGGCTTCGCGCCGTTGCAAGGGTGCCGATCTTTCTGGATCGCCGGGCGCTCCCTGACGGGAACACCAAGGGCTTTGCCCTCTCGTTCCCGAAACCGGATATAGACGCCCCCGTGTGGCGGGCTTAGCCCGCTGGCCCGCGCCAGGGCATCGATTCCGGTTTTCCCTCCCCCTCCCATTCTCGCCGGAAGGCAGGCCGCATGCCGCGTGTCGGATGCGGCTTTCAGCCGAAGGAGGGCAGAAAATGGGTGATCTGATCTTGAGCTACCGGGCTTGCGGAGCCGAGTGCCGCGAGGACTGGTTGCGGATGCTGGCGAACGAGAATGGCTTGCCGTTCGGAACGGTGCAACGCTTGGCCGAGGAACTGGGCGAGCGGGAGGATTTCGGGGAGCTGGTCGAACTCTGCGAACTTGGTGGGAGGGCGGTGCAATGACTGCTGGCACCCTTTCCCGCAGCGAGCAGATGGCACGGCTCAATGACCGGGCGCGGCAGGCGATGGGCCTGGCCTGCGTTGCCGTGGCAACCGAGGGGTTCCGGGCCTTGCCCGAGCAAGATCAGTCGCGCGTGCGCGAACTGGTCGAGACGTTTGACGCCTTCACGCCGGACAACGATCCTTATGGAGAGCGCGATTTCGGGGCAATATATCAAGATGGCGATGGTCGCTGGACGACGACGCGACCGGCGCGCTCTGCCGAAACCGTGTTCTGGAAGATCGATGCCCACGACCGCGATTTGCGGTTCGGGAGCGATGACCCGGCCAATCCTGCGGTTACGCGGCGAGTGCTCACCATCATGTTGGCCAGCGAATATTGAGGTGAGGCAGTCGGCGCGCCGCCTGACACGTCAGGCGGCGCGTTGATCCACAAAGCAGTGTTCGTTGTGCCAATCGAGAAACGCCGGTTCGGGATCGAACCGGATTGCCGAGCGCAACGTTGCGTTCTCGAATTGCCGGAAATAGTCGCGCGTCTCGCGGCTCTGGCTTTCGCGCAATTGCCGCGAGACGCGGATGCGCCGTTGGCGATCGACCGTGATCAGCCCGCGATCGAAGGCACGGTCGAGTGTCGCTGACAGCAATAGGCCATTTGCGGGGTTGTGCCGATTGTCGCTGTCCTTGCCCCATGGCTTGATGTGGCTTGCAGTCAGCAGGCGAGGATCGGCAATACCTGTGATGCAGCAGGTCTCTTCGTAATTGGCGAGCACCGCGCGGCGGAAGAAATCCTGGCCGACGCGCTGGTTTACAAGCGCCTGTGTGGTGGACTCGCGTTGATAGGGTTCGAACCGAAATTCGCTGCGCTTCTCATTCAAGCGCGATGGCGCCGTAGACAGCTCGAACTGCCCGACTTGTGCAGTCCAAAGATCTGCTGCCCGCGAGACTAGACCGGTCCAGTCCTGGCCAAACTCGGAATAGGTTGCGCGATCCAGCTTGGATGCGCCGTCCAGGCCTTTGCGTCCGCTGTCGGTAATCTTGGGATCAAGGCTGGCGAAGTTGCACAGCTTCATCGCGACCGAGCTGTTCGTGCGCCCGAGCGCAGCGGCAAGCTCCTGGATTTCCGGATTGCCCGAGTGCAGCTTTCCGAACGGCAGCTGGAAGTAGAGATACAGCGCGAGCACCGTCTCCTCTTCACTCCAGCGTTTCCGTGAACTGCCCTCAATTGCCATAGCGAAGGTTTGGGCGAGAGTGATCCAGCGCGCAAGTGTGACGGCTTGCCATGTACTTGGCTGCCTTTCGATCAGGCGGCTTCGTTCTTGAGCACTCAACTGGCCGCACGCGGTCAGCCTTCAATACCCGGCCCGCGCCGGTTCCCCCTGCCTTCGCTGGGGTCACCCGTGTTGGACATGAATCCTGCCCTTGGCCGTGCGGCCTTCTTGTTCGGTGCAACGAGCCGCCAGACACGAAAGGAAATCATCATGGCACGCAGCAATACCGCACCCACGCAGGAGACTAATCCGCCGGACTTCCTCGCCTGGCATGTCGCCAACAAGGGCGACAAGGGCTTCTGGACCCGCATCGGAGCCGCCTGGTTCCACCGCGACCGCAAAGGGCTTTCGCTTCAATTGGAAGTGGTGCCGATCAATGGCCGGATCGTCCTGCGCACGCCGCTGGACGACGAGAAGAAGGAACCGGGCGCTTAGCGCCCGTCCTTCGGTTCAGCTGAGAGCCCAACCGCCACCGCCCGTAACATGCGCGTCCCGTTCGCGCAGGTTACGATCCAGGTCGAGTATATCATTCATGTGCGTAGCTGTATTTCCGAACAAGCGGTCGAGCGCGGACATCTCACGCGGGAAACTCGCCGACAGCTCCTCAAGCTGGTCGATCAGTTCGCCCGCTGCCGACCTCAGCAAGGCTTGCGCACCCGATGCCGGAATCCCGATAGCAGCGCATAAGGCAATCAGATCGTCCGCAGTTACGTTGTCAAAGCGATTGGCCGCTCCCACGTTGAATGCCAATTCGTCAGTATAGTCGCCGCCTGTCAGCACCGGCGTAAGATCATAGAATGGAGTGAGTTGCACCGAGCCGCCGGAGGCCAGGATCAGGCCGTTGTTCTTGGCATGGTTGTCGTTGTTACCAAGCAGCAGGTTGAACAGCGTCATTCTCAGGAATGTGTCGCGAGCGAGAGCGGGCTGATCCGTTGCGGCGAGTATTCTTCCGATTGTTGCCGCGTCGAACCGACGTCCCGCCTCTCCGCGCCGCTCATACTTGAGATCGGAGGGAAGGCCGCTTGCCTGGGCAAAGTCTTCGACATGCAAGCGATAGACCTTTTCGTCGTCGATCAGCCGATCGAACCGGTTGATGAGCAGGATTTCATGTCCGCCAATCTGGTCGGCCACGCATGTGCCGACTGAGAAGCCACACTTTGCCGCCAGATCGGTCAGGAAGGCTTCGTCACGCGCTTCCTTGGGATTCTGGCGGTCCGGCAGCTTCAGAATGTGGGTCGTGGGCGCGCCCGTCCCATGCTTGGGAAGCGCGAAGCGACCGTCCGGCAAGGCGGCGAGTGATACCTTCCGGCGAACACCAGCGACTGGCGAGGGGTCGCGCATCTCATCTGGAAGGGGTTTTCCTGTGGCGAGGCGCTCGACAATTTCGCGCAACATGCCCTCGTCGAGCGGATCATAGTCTTCGCTCAGCGTTCCAGGGCGCTTTACCGGTGGCTGATCAAGACCAAGCACGCTGACAGCGCCCGGGCAATCCGCTCCCAGATGTTCGAGCAGCCCAGCGATGTCGCTGCGCTCGATTCCATAGCGCGCCATGGTTGCTTCAAGCTGGTCGTTTTCGTGGAGCAGATTTCCGAACCACGCGCGGACAGGAACGTCGCCGAATGGCTCTTCGCCCAATGGCAACGAGAGCGATAATGCGTGACCGTTCGGATTTGCCAGCCATTGGGCATTGTAAGTGAAGGACAGATCACCTTCGTCTCCTTTGACAAGATAACCGACCGGCTCCGTCGATGCTTCAAGCCAGACTTGCAGGATGAGCATCAGCGGTTGCGCAATCTGGCGGTGAGATCGATGCCGGCTGCCTGGACACAGGCCATCACGCGGTCGAATTCTAGGCTAGCTTTCCCGCCTTCGAGTTCGGAAACGAACCTTCGTCCAACGCCTGCATGAGCGGCAAATTCAGACTGGTTCATCTTCATGGCTTTGCGCGCGCGGCGGACCATCGCGCCCAGTTCGGCAACTGATCTTACACGCTCGCCAGGAGGGGGAGTACGCGGTGCTTCAATTCGCGGCGCGGGCAACTTCGGAACAGAAATGCCGGAGGAAGCTTCCGACAGCTGCCGAGCGATATCGATCGCCCGCTGATACTGCGGGGTGCGTAGCTGTTCGGAAAGTTTGCGTGCCGTGGCACCCGGCCCCTCGACCAGGTCGTTTATCGCACGATTGATTTTGTTGACGGAATCGAAGGCCGGATTCGTGGCGAGCTTCCGAAATGCCTGATCCTGTTCATTGAGCGCCTTCAAGAGGCGCTGGCTATCGGTCACTGGCTTCATAGTTGTTCCCTTTCGGGAGCAAATTGGCATTTCATGCCCGAAAAGTCAATAAATGATCCCGAACGGGCGCGAAATGATTTTTAGCCGGGTCGACAGCGAGATTTGCTACCGTTCGGGGTCATTATCTAGACCTGTGGGTAGCGCGAGAGCCGCCGGAGTCCAAGCCAGCCGCATTCTCCGATCAGCCCACCCGCAGCCGATCGAGATAATCGCTCCACCATTGCGCCATTTTCACACGCTCATCCCAGTAATTGCCGCGATTGTAGACACCGCGAATTGCGTTGCTGTCGCCGTGCGCGAGTGCCCTTTCGATGACGTCGGGATGCCAGAGACCGCTTTCGTTGAGCATTGTTGATGCGGTCGAGCGCAGGCCATGTGCCGTCACCTCGTCCTTGGTGAAGCCCATGCGCCGAAATGCTGCATTGATTGTGTTCTCACTCATGGGACGTTGGCTCGTATGGAACGCCGGGAAGACGTAGCCCTTGCTGCCGGTGATCGATTTTAGCTCTCGAAACAGCTCCAACACCTGTCGTGATAGAGGTACCACATGGGTCCGGCGCGCCTTCATCTTGCCTTCCGGAATTGTCCAGGTGGCCTTGTCCAAATCGATCTCGTTCCACTCGCCGTGGCGAAGCTCACCGGGGCGCACAAAGACATGCGGTGCGATCTTCAAGGCGAATTTCGTTGCCGGGTAGCATTCGAAATCATCGATAGCGCGGAGCAGCCCGCCCAATTTCTCGGGCTCGAGGATCGCCGCGTAGTGCCGTGCTCTAGGCGTGACCAGTGCCCCCTGAAGGATTGATGTTGGATCGGTTTGGCACTGGCCAAGCGCGGCTCCATACCGGAACACCCGGCTTGCGAAGGATCGGCATTTCTTCGCGGTCTCCAGATTGCCTTTGGCTTCGAGCTTCTTGAGCGCCGCCAGCATCAACTGCGGATCGACATCGTTGATCGGCATATTGCCAATTGCAGGCTTGAGCAGGTCAAGGAACCAGCGCGCCTTGCGCAGCGTGGCTTCCGCCCGACCCTCGGGCACCATCTTCTCATCGATGTACTTGTTGGCGATGACCTCGAATGTGTTCTCTGCGCCTAGCTTGATCCTGGCCTTCTTGCGCTTGCGCTCCAGCATCGGATCAATGCCATCGGTAACCTTGAGCCGAGCCCGGTCGCGAAGCTGGCGCGCTTGCGACAAGCTGACCTCTGGGAACGCGCCGATCGGCAGCTTCTTTTCCTTCCCGCCGAAGCGGTACTTGAAATACCAGAGCTTGGAGCCATTCGGCTTCACCAGAAGCAGCAGCCCCCGCGAGTCGTATTTCTTGTACGACTTGTCGGCAGCCCGGAAGCCTTTGATTTCCTGCACATTGAGGCTCATTTGGGGGCCTCACTTTCGTGCGATTTGGGGGCTTTTGGGCTGGAGCCCCCAGCCGAGGCCCCCAGAGACGTTGGAACAAAGCGGAACAAAACAAGACCTCGCTTTCTGCGCTAGAGGTCAAGAATGGCAGAATTCCGCCATTTCTGCAATGTTTTGGAACACTCTGATGAGAACAAATGGTGCCCAGAAGAGGACTCGAACCTCCACGCCCTTTCGAGCGCCGCCACCTGAAGACGGTGCGTCTACCAATTCCGCCATCTGGGCACGGGGTAGGGCGCGGCCTTTAGAGGGAGGGGCTAAGGTGTGTCAACTGGGTCCGAACGCGCCTTGAAACCTGCCGGCCGCAATGGGCCCTTTCCCATCCCCTGAGCTTCGCGCCGGGGCAAGACGCCGCGCTTTCAGTCGGCTAACCTCTTGCCATGATCATCAGGGGTGAGAGCGATGACTGAGCCAATCGATCCTGCGGCAGTGGCGGAATTGCTCGACCGTGCGCGGATCGACGAGTTGCACAGCCGCTATCTGTTCGCGCTCGACTGGCTGGACGCCGGCGTCATCGCTTCTCTGTTTACGGAGGACGGAGTGCTGGATTGGGCCGGGGGCGTGATCGAGGGTCGGGATTCGATACACGCGGCGGTCATCGGCATGCAGGCGCATTTCGGCAAGTTCGAGAAAGCGGACGCTCCCTTGCGGCCGTCGCGGCTGAGGCATTTCGTGACCAACAAGGTCATGCAGATCGAGGGCGACACGGCGCGGACGCTGGCTTTCTGGTTCGAGCTGGACAACGATAATCGCCATCGGTGGCCCTACGTCGGCGCCTATGGCCATTACGAGGACGAGCTGGTTCGCACGGGCTCGGGCTGGCTGTTCAAGCGGCGCACGATCTTCAACGAGATGATGGACGAGCGAAAGGGACCGGCGGCGAACCCCGCCTGGTGAGCTTTGGTGCAGGCGGGCTTATGCTCCGGCCGTTCGAGCCACAGTCTTCCAGCCGGCCCGCGCGGCGAGGTAGAGCAGGCCCCCAGCGCCGACGAAAAACAACGCGAACGTCCCGATGGCATAGCGCAGGCCGTCAGCGGAGGCGCGGGCACAGGCCGATCCTTCGATCTGCGCGGCGGCGCCGGCGCATTCCGACGCAAAGTTTCCGCCCGTGTACATGGCGGCCGACACGGTATCGCTGACTATGCCGACCAGGGGCGGGCCGAGGCCCTGGCCCAGGAGGTGGATGATGAGGAGGAAGACCGCGGACCCGGTTGCCCGGCTATGCGCGGAAAACGACCCGTGCAGCGTGGCGATGGACGGCCCCATCGCGGTGTAGAACGCGGCGGAGCCGATGAGCATCACGGGGACCGCGACGTACAGGTTGCCACTGAGCAGGCCGGCCACGAAAAGCGGCGCCCCGAGGACGAGCCCCAACGCCGGCACGCCCAGGAGCCAGCGCGGATCACGCCGCGCCATCCACTCGCTGGCGTAACCGCCGAACAAGGTTCCGATGAGAGCCCCGATCCCCGAAATCAGCCCGAACACGAAGCCCGCCTGTCCGGCGTCCAGGCCATAATCGCGGGAGAAGAACGCGGGAAGGAAGGTGTTCACGCCGAAGCTGCCGAGACTGATGGTCGACAAGGCGATCACCAGCCAGCGGAGCGAACTGGAACCCAGGAGAATGCGCACCACGCCGATCGTGGACAGCGCTTCGCTGGCCGCGCCATCGGACGCGCCGCGCTGGGGCTCCTTGAGGAACAGGAAGCACAGCAGCGAGATGATCGCGCCGCCGACCCCGAAGAAGACGAAGGTGTTTCGCCAGCCGAAGCTTTCCGCGATCGAGCCGCCGAGAAACGAGCCGAACAGAGCCGCCAGCGGCACGCCGAGCATGAAGATCGAGATGGCCGACGCGCGCTTTTCCTTCGGATACATGTCCGAAATCATCGAATGCGGGGGCGCCTCCGTGGCGGCGTTGCCCGCCGCCATGCCCAGCCGGCAGGCGAATAGCTGGGCAAAGCTGGCCGTCGCGCCCGCAAGCGTGGTGAAGACCGAGGCCATCAGCAGAAAGCCGGCGGTGACATACGATCGGTAAAAGCGTTCGGCCATTCGCGCGATGGGAACGGCCGCAAGGGCGTTCACCACGGCAAAGGCCGTGCCGCCCAGCAAGCCGATCTGAAGGTCGGAAACCTGGAATTCGGCTTTGATCTTCTCGGCGACGAGGGCGATCATCACCCGGTCGATGAAACCAAATGCATTGATCGACGCGAGCAGGACGAGCGCCGTTATGCGTTGGTTGCGTGTCAACGGAATCCCCTCGTGAAGGCCCGCGCGTGCCCGGATTCCACGCAGGGGCCGGGTCGCTTTCGCGTGGTTCGAGCCGGAACCGTTAGGCCGGCGCGATCGGCGGCGATTGGACGGGAGCGCACCAGGCGGACTCGGTGCGACGGCTCAATTCAATATATACAGAGTGCGATATTCGCGGGGAGTGATGCCGAAGCGGGCCTTGAACGCGCGGCTGAAGTGCTGGGAATCGCTGAAGCCCCAGTGATGGGCGATCTGGGTGATGGAGCGTGAGGCCAGCGACGGGTCGATCATGTCGTGCCGGCAACGCTCCAGCCGGCGCTCCCAGATCGCGCGTCCGACGGTATGCGCCTCTCCTTCGAACAGCTTGTGAATCGTGCGGCTGGAACAGCCGAATTCGTGGGCGATCTGGCCCACGTCCAGGCCGGATTCGGCCAGCCGATCGTCAATGAATTCGAGGACCGCCCGCCGCCGCTCTTCCCGAAGATCGGGGAAGCTGTCTTGAGTGTCCGAACACAGGGTCATCTCGACCATCTGGGCGAGTTGCCCGCCGAGCTGTTCGCAGTTCTTCTGCGACAGGCTGCCGCCCGACAGAACCGATGCGGAAGCGCTCGCATGAAGGATTTGTGCGGCGCCCCGCAGATAGCCGCGCGGCCGGCGCCACCATTGAATGCCGCGCCGCTGGCCGGGCACCAGTTCGCACGGAACGGTAAGGGACAGTTGCCGGGAGGGGCCGGGGGCATCGATCTCGTACCCGATATCCTTGCGGATGGCGCACCATTGGCCGGCCTGGATTCGGTTTTCCAGGCCGCCTTGCCGCACCGTTGCGTTCCCTTCCTCCTGGAAAAGGAACTTGAGCGCCGGCGCGCCCCCCGATGCCTTTGCGGGGCGGGCCTGGACGACCCTGTGGCTGCCCATCGAAACCAGGCACAGACGAAGCTGGCCAAAATCGCCGCCGCGCAGGGAGGCTTCGCGATCGTCGGCAAACTCGACATGGTCCGCCCGGGTCAGTGCGCACCATTGCCGGCTGCGTTCCGTTCGATTCATCGCATGGGTTGCGAAGCGATGCAGCATTCAGCCCTCTCCCGCCCATTCCATCGGAGGCGTGTTCGCCTTCATCGGGCTCCAAATCAGACTATCACAGGTTCACCGGGTGTCCACACGGGCTACCGCGGCCGGAAGCGCCTGGCTTTGCACTGTGAGCGCAAGCCATGCGCGCAGGTGCAAGTCCGGCCGTGCGCGCACTGGTAGCGCCGCCTGGCAGCAATGATTTGGGAATGCCGAATGACACGGGATCGCTGGCCGGGCGCCGCTTTGATCGACAAGCCCCGGCATTTCATCGCCGGCGACTGGGCAGCGCCGGCCGGCGGTTCCACGATCGATGTGGAGGATCCGGCGACCGGTGAGCGGATCGGCGCCATCGCCGCCGGCAATGCCCAGGACATAGATCGAGCCGTGGGAGCCGCGCAGGAGGCGATGGCGCGGCCGGTCAAATGGCTTGCGACCGAAAGGCAGGACGCGCTGCTGGCGCTGGCCGCGGCGATCGACGCCCATGCCGAGGAGCTGGCGCGGATCGAGATGCGCGACGGCGGAAAGCCGATCAGCAACGCCTCGCGTGTGGACGTGCCCGCATCGGCCGCGATCCTGCGCTATTTCGCGGGCTGGGCGACGAAGCTTTCGGGCGAAACCACCGAGCTGTCTCAGCAGGGCGGCGCGCGAGGCTTCACGCTGCGCGAGCCGGTCGGTGTTGTCGGGCAGATCATTCCGTGGAACTACCCGCTGATGGGGGCGGCGTTCAAAATCGGCCCCGCGATCGCGGCGGGATGCGCGCTGGTCCTCAAGCCGGCGGAGCAGACCTCGGTTTCCACGCTGCGGCTGGCCGAGCTTACCAGGGCCTGCGGCTTTCCTCCGGGCTTCATCAACGTGGTCACCGGGGCGGGCGCGCAAGCCGGCGCGGCGCTGGTCGATCATCCGGGCGTATCGAAGATCGCCTTTACCGGCTCGACCGCGACCGGCCGCGAGATCGCCGCCGCCTGCGGACGCCAGATGAAGCGGGTGACCGTCGAGCTGGGCGGCAAGTCCCCCGTCATCGTGATGCCGGATGCGGACCTTGACGCAGCGGCGCGCGCCATCGCCACCAGCATCTTCTTCAACACGGGCCAGACATGTTCCGCGGCGTCGCGGCTGCTGGTTCATGCCGGGGTTGCCGGCGCCCTGCTCGATCGCATCGCCCGCATAGCGGGATCGATGAAAATCGGCAGAACCGACGATCCGGATACCCAGCTGGGGCCGGCCATATCGGCTGTCCAACGCGAACGGATCGAAGGCTTCGTCGCTGGTGCGCTCGCCACTGGCGCCAGGGCGATCACCGGCGGAGATCTTCGTGAAGGCCCGGGCTATTTCGTATCGCCCACCGTGCTGAGCGATGTTCACGCGCAGGCCGCGGCGCTGCGTGAAGAGATATTCGGGCCCGTGCTCTGCGCCGTTCCTTTCGAAACGACCGATCTCGACGAGATCGCCGCGCTGGCGAACGATACGCCCTATGGCCTGGCCGCTTATGCCTGGACGCGCGACTTGTCCGTCGCCAACGGGCTGGCCGACCGGTTGCAGGCCGGAACGGTGCGGATCAACGCCTGCGGCGGCGGCGATCTGTCCCTGCCGGCCGGCGGCGTCAAAGCTTCCGGCTTCGGGCGCGAGAACGGGCGCGCGGGAGTGGAAGCCTATACAGAGCTAAAGACCGTCACGATGGCTTATTGAAATGGCAGATGACTTCACCGCGCCGTCCCCCGGCTTCGATCACGCCTTCGAGGCGAGCATAGAGCGGGAGGCGCCCGTCACCGTGGGCGCGATCGCGACCGGCGGCAGACGAATCTATCGGCCGGTCAAGGGCGGATCGATCGAAGGATCGGGATTCTGCGGAACCTTCGTCGGCGGCGGGGAGACGCTGCTCGAGCGCGCCGACGGCGTGATCGACGTGGAGGCCAGCTATTATATAGCGTTCGCCAATGGCGCCGCGGCCCGCTGCTTCGGGAAAGGATACATCACGCGGGGCGATAGGTTCAGCGGGCTTCGCCTCGCCCTGCTGTTCGAGGCGGCCGAGGATGGCCCCGCCGCCGAACTTGCCACTCGCGCCTTCATGGCCGAACAAGCGCAGGGAAGCCGCCTGATGCAGATCGCCAGGATCACCTGACATGCAGGTCGAATTCGCGATGGAATTCCGTCTGTCTCTCGGACGGCGCATCCACATCGAACTCGCCGAAGGTTATACGCGCGGGGCGGTGCTGATCGAAGAAGGGACGTTTTCGGGCCCGAACATTCGCGGCACCGTGGTGCAAAAAAGCGGCGGGGATTTCCCCATGGTGCGGGCGGACGGGAGCGGCCGCTTCGAATCCCAGTACCTGCTGGAAACCGACGATGGCGCGTTCATCCTCAAGCGCAGCACCGGCATCCGCCACGCCCCGCCTGACGTCGTCGAAAAGCTGCTGGCGCAGCAGCCGGTCGATCCGCAGTCATACTACATGCGGATGACCCCCCGTTTCGAAGCGCCCGCCGGCCCGCACGACTGGCTGAACCGGACGCTGTTCGTCGGCGTGGGGCAGCGCAATCCCACCGGCTCCATCTTCCGTTACTGGAAGGTCGTCTGAAGCCGCCATGGATCGGTTCGATTTCATCGTCGGCGGAGCGGGCTCGGCCGGTTGCGTGCTGGCCAATCGGCTTTCGGAAAACCCCGCGCGGCGTGTCCTGCTGCTGGAGGCAGGGGGCAGCAATCGCCGCTGGGACGTGCGGATTCCGCTGGCGGTATCGAAACTGTGGCCCAACCCCGCGCTGACCTGGGGCTTCATGTCGGAACCGGAGGCCGAGCTGAACGGGCGCCGGCTTCCCGTCGCGCGCGGCAAGATGCTGGGGGGAACTTCGTCCCTCAACGGCATGATGGCGATCCGCGGCCACCCGGCGGATTATGACGGCTGGCGCGCGCAGGGCCTTGCCGGCTGGGGCTGGGACGACGTCCTTCCCTGGTTCCGCAAGCTCGAACATCACTGGCGCGGCGAGACGCCTTGTCATGGCGGCAGCGGCCCGCTTTCCGTCGAGCCCCATCCGGCGCCGAGCCCGCTCATGGCCAAGGCAATCGACGCCGCCCGGAGCCTGGGTTTCCCGATCACCGAAGATTTCAACGGCGCCAGGACCGACGGCTTCGGCATGCCGGACTTCACGATTCGCAACGGACGCCGGTGCAGCGCCGCCGATGCCTATCTCGACCCAGCGCTTTCCCGGCCGAACCTGGAGGTTCGCACCGGCGCGCTGGTCGAGAAGGTCCTTATCGAGAACGGGCGCGCGACAGGGGTGAGATACCGCCAGGATGGCGATACGATCGAGGTGGCCGCCAATGCGGAGGTGATCCTGTGCGGGGGAGCGATCAATTCGCCCCACATGCTCATGCTCTCGGGCATCGGGCCGGGCGCACAGCTGCGGGAACACGGGATCGACGTTATTGCCGACAGCCCCGAAGTCGGCGCCAATCTCACCGATCACCCGGGCGCGGGAATGGAGTTCGATCTCGATCCCTCGCTGGCTTTCGAACGGGAACTGCGCTTCGACCGGCTGGCCCGGTCAGGCCTTGCCTGGCTTCTGCGCGGCAAGGGCGTGTTCGGCGCGCCCCCGCTGGCGATTTCCGCCAATATCGCGACCACGCCCGGCAGTGCGCGGATCGACCTTCACCTGCTGCTCATCCCGCTGGCGATGGAATCCCGGGTGTGGTTTCCGGGCGTCGCCAAACCCTTCGGCCCTCGTCTCGGCGCGATGTGGTCGCTCAACTATCCGAAAAGCCGGGGATGGGTGAAGCTGGGGTCCGCCGACCCTCACCAGCATCCGCGAATTGCCTTCAATCTGCTGAGCGACGCGGATGACCGCGCAGACATGCTGCGGGGTTACCACACTTTGCGTTCCCTGCTGGGGCAGCCCGCGCTGGCGGAGGCGACAGGCGCCATCCGCCGGCCCGATGGCGAGCTTCATTCCGACAGCGAAGTGATGGATTACGTCAGGGCCTCCGCCGCGACAGCCTATCACCCTTCTTGCACCTGCCGAATGGGGTCTGACGACAGATCGGTGGTCGACGGCGCCCTTCGCGTGCGCGGCGTCACCGCGCTGCGCGTGGCCGATGCGGCGGTGTTCCCGACCCTGCCCGGGGGCAACACCAATCTGCCCGTCATCATGGTCGCCGAACGCGCGGCCCATTTCATCACGTCCGCCGCCGGGTAGTCAGCGCCGTTCCATCATCCTGAAACGTCCGAAGGAGTGGCCGGCGGCTTTTCGACCGGCGACGGAGGCGTGGGAACGGCAAGTGCCGCCGCCACACCGGGCCGCGTGCGCATGCGCGCCAGCCAGGCCATCGTTCGCGGAGCGATCTCTTCGTTCATGATCTCGGCATATCCCGACGAAAGACTGTTCGCGATCGAGAACACCGCGATGTCCGCCAGGCTGAACCCGTCTTTGACGAGCCAGTCGCCTGCCGCCAGGGCCTGTTCGATCCGCCCGGTCGCCTCGATCAGGTTCTGACGCCAGCCTTCGATTTCCCGCGGCGTGAAACCGCCTCGCGCCGCCATGGCCCATTTGTCCCGCTTTTCGCGCAATGGGATGCGAGCGAGGCGCCTTTCGAACTCTCCCTCCGGCAAGGCGCCGACCAGGGTCGGCATCTGACGCGCCCAGGCGAGGAAGCTGAGCGCGGGACGGAAGCTCTCGTCAACGAACTTGGTCCACACCCGCATTTGCGCGCGGCCGTATGGGGTGCCCGGGCGCAGGGGCGGACCGTCGAATGATTCATCGAGATATTCGTTGATCACAGTCGATTCCACGATGGTGCATTCGCCGTGGACGAGCACGGGCACCTGCCCGGCCGGATTGATCGCCAGGAAATGCGGTTCGTGCTGTTCGAAGCGCCGGAGGTTGATCGGGTGACTGACGAAGGGAACGCCTTTCTCGTGGATCGCCGCCAGGACCTTGAGGCTGTTGGACAACGGTTCGGCGTGATAGAGTTCGAGCCGGTCAGCCACGCATTCCCTCCCTGAGATCGGTGGCCTGGCGCACGGCCTCCTCGATCGCGGCGTTGCGGGCCTTGACCGCGTCGAGGTATTCGCCGTGTGTCACGATGTAGAGGCGATCGGCCAGGATCGCCTCGACCGTCATTCGCCCGGCGATTCCGGGATCCTGCCAGGTGATGCCCGCCGGCGCTTTATCGGTTGCATTGCCCACGAAGCGGCTGCCCGCGCGCAGCTCCGCGGGCCGTGTCTGCTCGCTCTCGTGAATCTTGCTCAGGGTGGGGCCGGGCAAGAGGACCGAAACGCCGATCCCGCTGTGCTGCAGATCCAACCGCAGGTGTTCCGCCAGCGCGATCAGGCCCGCCTTTGCCGTCGCGTAGATTCCGCGCGTGGGCCGAGGAGGCATCAGCGCGCCAAGCGACGAGGTGATGACAATATGGCCGCCCAGGCCATGCCGGCGAAGCAGCGGCAGGCCGCAGACGAGGCCGTTGACCACCCCGCCGAGATTGACCGAGAGCCCCCAGTCCCAATCGCCGAAAGTGGCTTCCGCGACGGGGCCGGCGATACCCACCCCGGCATTGTTCACCAGGATCCGCAGCGGTCCAAAGCGAGCTTCGGCCGCTTTCAACGCTTCGGCAAACGCCTGCCGATCGGCAATGTCGAGTTCGAGCCCGAGAAAGCGATCCTCCCACCCGTCGCGGACCGCCTGGTCCCGCGCCTGGGCCAGGTGGTCGGCGCGAATGTCGGCCACCGCCACCGAGGCGCCGCGATGGGCCAGCGCCGCCGCGATGCCTAGCCCGATCCCGCTGGCGCCGCCGGTGATGAAGGCGACGGTGTTTTCGATCCTCTCGATCATCCGCGGCGCTTTTCCTCCGTCACGCGACTTGCGGCCATACCTCGCGGTGGCAAGCGCAGGCTAGTCCGTGCGATAGGTGGTGCGCGCGTGCTCGTTGTATGGCGCCGGCTGCACCGTGACCCGGATCCTCGCCATGCCGTCCAGCACGTCCGCCGGCGCGTCGGCCCCGGGATGTTCGCCCCAGACCAGCGTGAGTTCGGTCCCGGGCGCCGCGAACGCGTTGTCGACCACCGCGAGCGAGTGCACCTCGCCGGCCGGATCGATGAACGAGGCATACTCGGAGACGCCGACCAGCCCCGTCCCGCTCTCCACGCGATCCTTGGTGTAGGAATGGATCAGCCCGTGATCCGCGCCGAACACGCGCACCACATCGTCCTGGTTCCAGATCAGCGTGACTTTCTTGCGGCGGACATCGTCCTTCCGCTTCATCAGGCCTTCCCGGCCGAAGCAGTCATGCTTGAAGGAAATCGACCGGCCATACCCCAGCTCGTAGGGCGAACGGTAATAGTCCTCGATGTTCGGCGAATAGTACGATCCGTGGATCGGGCTCATCCCCTCGTAGGAATAGAGGCTGATGAACTCGCGATAGTCCCTGAGCGCGTCGCCGGTGTAGATCGCGGCGACAGGCGTCGCCATCCAGCCGCTGTCGACCCCGGTGGTGTAGTAGGCCCGCCCGCCGACCTGCACGAGGCCGTGCTTCTTGCCGGCCTCGATCAGCGCATTGCGCAGGAATTCCTCGTGCTCCCAATCGCCCGAGAACTCATAGCCGGCCTGGCCCGTCATCCCGTGGCGCAGGGCGTAGAAGCGGTGGCCGCCAAGCTCGACCTCGCGAAAATGGAAGAACTTGATGTCTTCAAGTTGATCGCCGAACAGGTCCGCAAGCATCACCGCCGCGTTCGGACCCTGGACCTGATAGCGGAACAGCACCGGGGCGGTCTGGCGGACGTTGGACGCCGGGTCATACGTCAGCTTGACGTCGTAGTTGCCTGCCTGGGCGTGATATTTCACCCAGTTCGCGGCGCCGCCGATGCCGATCAGGTTATAGGAATCCTCGGCAAACCGCATCAGGATGCCGTCCTGCACCAGATATCCCTGCTCGTTCACGCAGACGAACTGCTTGGCCTGCCCGACGGCGAAGTTGTCGAAGTTGTTCGCGCTCGAATATTGCAGCAGCTTCGTGGCGTCGGGGCCCTCGACGAACAGATCGTCCATGTGATGACACAGGTCGAGAAGCGCCACCGTTTCCTCCCACGCGCGCTGCTCTTCCCTCCAGCCGTCGAATTCGGCGGGCACCTTGGGGACGGTGGGCAGCCCTGAGCCAGGCTTCCACAACAGGTTCATGGCACTGCCTGCCTTGTCGATGGCTTGCTGCAAGGTGGGTGCGGACATGGTGTTCCTCTCTCAAGAAGCGCTTTTCTGGTGTCGCGTCTCAGCGCGTGATGAGGAGTTTACACAGGCAAACTTTGGACTAATAGGTACTCAAAATCTTATTTTTCCATCTTTTAGTCCAATGTGGCCCGGTCCATGGATGTCATCAGCAGCCTGTTGCAGGAGGTTCGGGTACAGGCCCCGCTCCTTTCGCAACTTGCGATCGCGAACGATGCCTGCATCGATATGGAGCGCGCTCGCGGCGCGCCGTTCCACTTCGTCATCGAAGGCGAAGCGACGCTGATCAGCGGAGCATCGGAACACCTGCTGAAGCGGGGGGATGTCGTTCTGCTGCCTCACTGGGACCACTACATCATCAAGACCGGCAGAGGCGGCGCCCGGCAATCGATAAGACAGATCGTGGCGGAACGCACCCTTCCGCAATGGTCCGACAGCGTGGGGCTCGACGTGCCGCTGCACATCGAAATCGGCGAGCCGCCGTTCGCGGCAAGGCTGTTGTCCGGTATCGTCGGTTTCAAGCCCGAGCAGGCGGGGCTGGGATCGTTCAACTTTCCCCCGGTGATCGTATTTCGCGGTGACGACGAGAAGTTGACCGACATCCTGCGGACCAGCCTGGCGCTCGTCCTCAGGGAACTCGAACACTCGGAGCCGGGCTTTGCCGCAGTCTCGTCACGCGCGCTCGAACTGTTCTGCGTCCAGGCGCTGCGCGAATGGCTGCTGCAATCCGAAAGCGAGACGGGCCTGGCGACGGCGGTGAAGAACCCTCGGATGCGCCGGGTGCTCGATGCCATCCACTCGCAACCCGGTTTTCATTGGAATCTGAACAGCCTGGCCAGGGTCGGCGGGCGATCGCGATCCTCCTTCGCGCAGGAGTTCCTCGATACCATGGGGCGGACGGCGTTCGATTACCTGCGCGAGGTTCGCATGCGCAAGGCGGCCGCGATGATCGTGGCGAGCGAGGAATCGATCTCCGGGATCGGAGCGAAACTCGGCTATTCGAGCGGGGCGGCCTTCATCCGCGCGTTTACCGCCGAACTGGGCGAAACCCCCAGCCAATATCGCAAGCACAATGTGAGAGGATCGGCGCCCCGCGCCCCGCCAGAGGCATAGCCGCTCGGCCGTTTTCCCAGGCCTTCGTCGGCGATCTTCCGCTGGGGGATTCGGCTGGCTGGCATCGCCTGTCCCGCCTGCTTCCCGGGCGGTCAACGGCCCTCTTCCGATAAAATTCTTGGCGAAATGAATTTTAATTCATATACCCCGGAATATAAGGTCTGGGAGAGCCATTATGTCCGCGAAACTTCTTGTGAGCGCGTCGATCGGCGCGCTCTGCGTCATATTCGCTTCGTCTGCCGCCGTGGCCCAGGAAACTCGGCCAGCATCCAGCGATCCGGCGGAGGATGCCAGCCAAGGCGGAATCACCGACATCATCGTGACCGCGCAGCGTGTCGAGGAAAGCGGTCAGAGCATCCCGATTCCGGTCGACGTCATCGATCCGGCCCAACTGGTGCAGCAGAACGTCATCCGGGCCGAGGACCTGTCGCGCCTGTCGCCTTCGCTGGCGGCGAACGGCGGGGGCGGGCCGACCACGGTGTTTTTCGTGCGCGGTGTCGGCAACGCGACGGTCAACGGCTATTCCGACCCGGCGATCTCGTTCAACTATGACGGGGTCTATATCGGGCGGCCCACCTCGACATCGGGGGTGTTTTACGACCTCCAGCGGGTGGAAGTTCTCAAGGGCCCGCAGGGCACCCTCTATGGCCGCAACGCCACGGGCGGCGCCATCAACGTGATCCCCAACCGCCCGAAGCTCGGCGAAACCTCGGGCAACTTCATGCTCGGCTACGGCAACTACGACTGGCTGACGGGGCAGGCCGCGGTCAACGTGCCGCTGGGCCAGGATGTCGCCCTGCGCGCCGCGGGTTCCATGTCTCACCGCGATGCTTTCCTGAGCGACGACACGGGCAACCAGCGTGAGTACGCCGGGCGCCTGCAGGTCTACGCGGAGCCTAATGACCAGTTGGACGTACGCCTTGCGGTGGACTTCTCGCACCAGGGCGGGGCGAGCGCCAGCGGTTACTACCTCGGCTCTGTCGACCCGACATTCGGGGCTACGGGCTTTGCCGGCTACAAATTCACGCCGACCGGGTTTTCCACTCAGCAGGGATTGCTGGATCCGGCGTCCAACGCGTTGCTTGCCTCGCGCTTCATTGCCCAGGTCGGGCGTGCGGGAGCCGTCGTGGACGGCCAGCCCTATAACGACAACGACTATTGGGGGGTCACGGCCGAACTCAATTACGTGACGGACGCCGGCACGCTGACTCTCCAGCCGGCCTATCGCGAAGCTGCCATCGAATACGCCTTCAACGGCGTGTTCCGCGAAGGCTTCACCAAGGAGAAGGACAAGCAGGCCAGCATCGAAGCGCGTTGGGCCGGCGATCTCGGCGATTCTGTCGATTACCTGCTGGGCGCGATGTACTTCGATGAGGATATCGACGCGACCGCGCGCTACAACCAGCAGACGCTGGTCCCCTATCAGGATTTCACGACCGGGACCGAAAGCTGGGCCGGCTTCGGCAAAGTGACCTGGCGCCCGGTCGAGCCGCTTAGCCTCACCGTTGCGGGCCGCTATACCTCGGACAAGAAGACATTCGACGGCGTGTCGAACGTCTACATCCTGTTCTGCGGCAACCCTGCTCCGCCGCAGGATATCTGCCCGACACTGCCTTTTGCCCCGCTCGCCTCGACGGAAGCGGAATTTCGCGACTTCTACACCTCGCGCGGCATACCGATCACTCCGGTGCCGCTGTTCGTCCTGCCCCCGGAGGCAGGCGGGTCGCAAACCGCACCCTTCGTGCTCTTCTCGCCGATCGTCATCAACGACAGCCTGAAGAACGACAAGTTCACCTATCGCCTGGCGGCGCAATACGACCTGAGCCGTCGCAACATGATCTACGCCAGCTTCGAGACCGGGTATCACGCCGGCGGCTTCTCGTTCGCCCGTGGCATTTCCACCTACGATCCCGAAACGATCAAGGCCTATACCCTTGGAACCAAGAACCGCTTCTTCGACAATCGCCTCCAGGTGAATGCCGAGGCGTTCCTGTGGAAGTACAAGAACCAGCAGTTCAGCCAGTTCGGCTACGACCTCGGCAATCCGCCTTCGACGGTCTTCCTCACGCGGAACATCGGCGATAGCACGATCAAGGGCGTGGACCTCGACGTAGAGTTCCTCCCGGTCGAGAACACCTTGCTCTCGGCCAATGTTCAGTACCTCGACACCAAGTACGACAGCTTCGTCTACTATTCGCCGAACCAGGGACTGCCGCCGAACACCACCTGCCCGTACACGCCCATGACGCAGACGACGCCGGGCGGCCCGATCGATGTGTTCGAGATCGATTGCTCGGGCAATGTCGCGTTCAATTCTCCGAAATGGTCTTTCAACCTCAATGGCCAGCAGACCATTCCCTTCGGCGACGACTACAAGGCCGTGCTGGTCGCCGGGACGCGCTATCGTTCGTCGAGCTATTCCTCAGCGGACTACTTGCCTTATCTCAAGTCCGAAGGGACCTTCGTCAGCTATGCCTCGCTGACGCTTGGGCGCGAGGATGACAGCCTTTTCGTCAGTTTCTACATCAACAACATCGAAAACAACCGGCGCCTGATCGGGGGGACGGCCAATCCGGGCGGCCTCATCGCCGCCTCCGCGGAACAGCCGCGCACCTACGGCATCAGGATCGGTGGCCAGTTCTGACGGAGCCATCGAAAGGAGTGAGTACAAAATGACCGTGAGCGTAACCGACCTGCAATACGTCGCCCTGGCGGTTCCCGACCTCGCCGCCGAACGTGCGTTCTTCGGCGAGAAATGGGGCCTGGTCGAAGTCGCCGAGCAGGACGGCAGCGTTTACTTCGCGGCCGAGGGCATGCCGCATCCTTACGTGCTGGTGCTGCGCGAGGATGCGGAGCGCAAGACCGATCTGGTCGGCTTCTCGGCCGCCTCTCGCGAGGATGTGCTGGCCCTTTTCGAGCAGGTGAAGGCGGCCGGAGCCAAGATCATTTCCGAACCCGCCCCCGCCACCGGGCCGGCGGGCGGCTTCGCCTTCCGCTTCTTCGACCCTGACGGCCGGGCCATGGAAGTGATCTGCGACAGCACGCCCCGCGCGTTCCGCAAGCTCGACAAGGGCGAGGCGATCCCGATCGGCATCAGCCACGTGGTGTTCCATTCGCCCAACCACAAAGGCCTGGCCGAATTCTATGAAAAGGCGCTCGGCTTCCGGCTGTCGGACTGGATCGGGGACTTCATGGTCTTCCTGCGCTGCAATTCGGCGCACCACCGTCTGGCGATCCTTCCGGGGCCGCCGGCGCTCAACCATATCGCCTTCGACGTCAGCTCAGTCGACGAGATGATGCGCGGGCTCGCCCGCATGCACGAGAACGGGATCACGCTGAGTTGGGGGCCGGGCCGGCACACCGCCGGGAACAACACCTTCAGCTACTTCATCACGCCCAACGGCAACGCCGTCGAATACACTTCTGACCTCGATGAAGTCGACGAGGATACCTGGCAGCCGCAGACCTACCAGCCCGGGCCGAACACGATCGACCAGTGGGGCACCGGCCGCATCATAACCGGGAACGTGCCTCATGCGGAAATGACCCCGGACAAGGGCTTGTGGCAGGTCCCGGCCTGACGGCCGGCGCGTGAGAGGACTGGATTAATGATCGACAGAGCTCTTGTGGTCGGCGGCGGCGTCGGCGGAATGAGCGCGGCCCTCGCGCTTGCGCGGCAGGGCGTAGAGGTCGAGCTGGTCGATGCCGATCCGCATTGGCGCGCCTATGGCGCCGGGATCAGCGTGACCGGCCTGTCGCTGCGCGCGTTCGAGGATCTCGGGATCCTCGACGAGGTTCGGGCGAAGGGCTTCGTCGGCGGGGGCATCCGCCTGCGCACGGTGGACGGCAGCGTGATCATGGAATCGCCGCCGATCCCCGATGATGCGCCGCCTGTCGCGCGCAGTGGCGGGATCATGCGGCCAGCCTTGCACGAGATCATGTCGCACAAGGTGCGCGAGGCGGGCATCCGCGTGACGCTCGGCGCGGAGATCACCTCGGTCGAGCAGGACGCGGCCGGGGCCCATGTCAGCTTCCCCGACGGCCGCCAGGAAAGCTACGACCTTGTGATCGGTGCCGACGGCATCTTCTCGCGGCTGCGCCATCAGCTCTTTCCTGAGGTGCCGGCCCCGCGCTTCACCGGGCAGGGCTGCTGGCGGATCGTCGCGCAGCGCCCGCCCGAGGTTGATCGCCCGGAAATGTTCCTCGGCGGCCCGGTCAAGCTGGGCTTCAATCCCATTTCCGACGACCAGATGTATGCCTTCATCCTGGAACATGTGCCCGACAACCCGTGGTTCGAGCCCGAGGAGCAGCTGGATCACGTCGCGGGCCTGCTGGCGCCGTTCGGCGGCTACGTGTCACAGGTCCGCGCCGGCCTCGGGCCGGATTCCATGGTCAATTACCGCCCGCTGGAATGGCTGCTGCTGCCCGCCCCGTGGCATCGCGGCCGCACCGTCCTGATCGGCGATGCAGTGCATGCAACCACGCCGCACATGGCCTCCGGCGCGGGCATGGCGGTGGAGGATGGTCTGGTCCTCGCCGCGGAAATCGCCCGTCACGACGATCTTGAAACGGCGCTCGCCGCCTTCACCGCGCGGCGTTTCGAGCGTGCGCGGATGGTCGTCGAAAACTCGGTCCGCATCGGGGAGATCGAGATGGCCGGCGGCGATCAGCGCGATGCGAACGCGATGCTCGGCAATACGATGCAAAAGCTCCACGAGCCTTACTGAGAGGACGCATGACCTACGGACTGGCGACTATTTCCGCGGGCGGCGCGGAGCAGGCGGTGCTCGTTTCCGGTGAGCGCTTCGTGCCGCTGTCGCACTGGGGCGAAGGGCGCGATCTGCCGGCTTTGCTGCGCGATTGGCCGAATGTCTCGGCGCAACTCGGCGCGTGGGCCGCGGATCGGGGCGCTTTCGCTGCCGGCGGCGATTTCGCGGCGGCGGACGTCCGCATGCCTTACCGGCCGGGGCAGGTCTTCTGCATCGGGGCGAACTACAAGAAGCACGTCGTCGGCCTGATCATGGGCGACCCGTCGATGCGCACGAGCGAGCACGACAACGTCGATCCGGCCGAGCTCAAGGCCCGGGTGGAGGCGATGATGGACGCCCGCGCGAAAGCCCCGCCGTTCGCCTTCCTGAAGCTGCCCGCCAGCGTGATCGGCCCGCGTGACGAGGTGATCCTGCCCTACGACGTCGAGAAGCCCGATTGGGAGCTTGAGCTGGGCGTCGTGATCGGCCGCCGCGCCCACCGCGTGAGCGAGGCGGAGGCGATGGAGCATGTCGCCGGTTTCGCCGTGGTCAACGATGTCACCGCGCGAGAGCTGATCTTCCGCCGCGACGGATCGGCGATCGGGGCCGACTGGCTATCGGGCAAGAGCTTTCCGACCTTCCTGCCGTTCGGGCCGATGATCGTGCCGCGGGAGTGCATCGCCGATCCCTATGATCTGGCGATGAAGCTGTCCGTCAACGGCAAGATCTATCAGGACGAGACGACTGCCGACATGATGGCTTCCATCGAACGGCAGATCGCCTATCTTTCCAGCCGCGTCGTGCTGGAACCCGGAGACCTGATCTGCACGGGTTCGCCCTATGGCAACGGTTCGGCCTTCGGCGTCTTTCTCAAGCCCGGCGATGTCATGGAAGCGACGATTGCCGGCCTGGGGAAACAGCGCAATGTCTGCGTGGCCGAACAGACCTAACGCTTGCGCACCCCGTCCGTGATCAGGCGGACGACGAAATCCTCGTAGCGTTTGGCGAGATCGTCCTTGCTCGTGCCCGGTGGAACGAGCAGCTCGATAAGAGGGGTGCCGGACACGAAAAAGTCGCTGATGCCGACTACCGCGAGGTACATGAAGAACGGATCGAATTCGCGTAGCTCGCCCGTGTCGTCAAATTCCAGGATCCGGGTATAGTTGGCGACCGGCTTCCTGTTCCATTCGCGCATCTTTTCCCGCACTTCGGGTGACGAGGCGGAATCCAGTTCCTCGATCATCAGCCGCTGCATGTGCTTGGCCGATCGCGTGAAGCGGAAGGTGCCGCGGATCATGTCTTCGAGCAGGGCGAGCGGATCGCCCGGCGGCAGCGGCCGGTTGGCTTCCTCGCCGATCTGCTTTGCGACTTCGAACAGCAGGTTCTCGCGATTGCCGAAGTAATAGCGCACCAGCGCCGGGTCGGCGTTCGCCTTGCGGGCAATGGCCGTGCTTGTCACCTGGGCAGGGGGCAGTTCCTGCAACAGCGCGCGCGCGGCGTCGATCAGGGCCTCGCGCCCCACGCCCGGCGCCGAAGCCGTCGGGCGGCCCTTCCCGCGCGGAGCTGGCTTCGCGGCTGATTTTCCTGGCTGGCCCTGGCCTTTTCCCATCGGCAGGGTGCTACTCGCTGTGTGGCGCGGCGACAACCATCTCAACCGGATAGAATATTCTTGTCGGCCGGAAATAAGTCAGTAGTGTTGCCGCCGGGGAGAGAATGCAAGATGGCAAATTGGCCTTTCCGGCAAGGCGTGCACGAAATTGCCGACGGGATTTACGGTTACATCCAGCCCGACGGCACGTGGGGATGGTCGAACGCGGGCCTGGTGACCTCGGCCGGTCAGACCCTGCTGATCGACACATTGATGAGCGTTCCGCTGACTCGCGACATGCTCGCTGCGTTCGCCCGGCTTCCGGGCGGCAAGCGGATCGACATGGTCATGAACACCCACGCCAATCCCGATCACTTCTTCGGCAACGGCGTGGTCGAGGGGGCGGAGATCATCGCCACCGCGAAGACCCGCCACGAAATGGAAGGGTTCAATCCCCAGGCGCTCGCCAATCTGTCGGCCAACTGGGAAAATATGGGCGAAGCCGGCGAATTCCTGTTCGAGACCATGGGCCGGTATTTCGATTTCAGCGGGGTGGACGAACTGGCCCTGCCGACGCGCACGTTCGACAGCGCCCTGACGCTCAAGATCGGGGACAAGACCGTGGAGCTGACGGATCTGGGCCCGGCCCACACCGAATCCGACACGATTGCCCATGTGCTGGAGGATCGCACGGTGTTTACCGGCGACCTGATGTTCAACGAAGGGCACCCGATCGTCTGGGCCGGCCCGTTCGAGAACTGGATCGCGGCCTGCGATCACATCATCGCGCTCGATCCCGAAGTCGTCGTGCCGGGGCACGGGCCGATCTGCGATGTCGAGAACGTTCACACGATGAAGGGCTATTTCGAACACCTGCGCCGCGAAGCGCGCGGCCGGTTCGAGGCGGGGATGGATTGGCGTGAGGCGGCGCGCGACATCCCGATCAAGGAATATGCCCACTGGACGGATAGCGAGCGGGTCGTGGCCAATGTCTTCTCGCTCTACAAAGGCTGGGATCCGAACTTGCCGCATGCCCCGCCGCCGGTCCTGTTCGCGGAGATGAACCGGTATCGCAAGGAACACCACGCGAAGCACGGATGCGGACATGCCCACTGAACTCAATGCCACCCACGATCCCGCCCGCCGGAGCTGGGTCGAAAGCGCCAATGCCGACGGGATCGACTTTCCGATCCAGAACCTGCCGTTCGGGGTGTTCGACGATGGCAAGGGCGCGCGCGGCGGCGTGGCGCTGGGTGACCGGATCATCGACCTGACCGCCCTGCTCAAGGCAGGGGCGATCTCCGGACCGGCTGCCGAAGCCGCCTGCGGCGAAAGCCTGCTTCCGCTGTTCGCCTGTGCCCGTCAGGATGTTTCGGCCCTTCGGGCCGCCTTGTCCGATCTCTATCGGGCTGACGCGACCGGTGACCGCTCGGCCGCCGAGGCCGCGCTCGTGCCGATGAGCGACGCCACACTGTTGATGCCGGCCAAACCGGCGGCGTTCACCGATTTCTGCACCTCGGCCGATCACATCCTGCGCATGGCCGGCCGCGGCGGCCGCACGCCGATGCCCGCCTGGGCTACCCTCCCGGTGGCATACAATGGCCGCGCCAGTTCGGTTGCGGTATCGGGCACGCCGGTCGTGCGGCCGGTCGGCCAGGTCGTGCCGCCAGGCAGCAGCGCGATGGTGGTGGTGGCCGAGCCGATGCTCGATTTCGAGCTTGAGTTCGGCGCCTGGCTGGGCGGGCCCGTCAATGCCCTGGGCGAAACGGTCGGCATGGCCCGTGCGGAAGAGATCCTGTTCGGCTGCTGCCTGGTCAACGACTGGTCGGCGCGCGCCATTCAGTTCTACGAGATGCTGCTCGGCCCGCACCTGGGCAAGAGCTTCCTGACCACGATCTCGCCGTGGGTCGTGACGATGGAGGCGCTCGCGCCTTTCCGGGTGGCCGGCCGTGGCCGCACCGGAGACGAGCCGGATCTGCCCGCCTATCTGAACGCGCCTTTCGACCGTCAGGCCGGCGGGCTGAACGTGGAAATGGTCGCCGAACTCGATACCGGCAACGGTCCGCACACGATCGTGCGCACCAATGTGGCCGAGCTGTTCTGGACGCTGGCGCAGATGGTCACCCACCAGGCTTCGGGCGGCGCCCCGCTGGAGGTTGGCGACCTGATCGCCACCGGGACCGTCTCCGGCGCGGCCGACGAGGCGCGCGCCTGCCTGGTCGAAATCACCAAGCTGGGCGAGGAACCGCTGGTTCTGCCCGACGGCACGAAGCGCGTCATGCTGGAGGACGGCGATACGCTGACCTTGCGGGCCAAGGCGGTGGCGGAAGGGTATGTGCCGATCGGTTTCGGCCCCTGCGCCGGAACGATCGCGCCGGCCAGGGTCGCGGCATGAGCGGCGAGGTCTTCACTTGCGGCGACCGCAAGCCGATCCCGGTGAAGGCGCGCGGCAAGCACCTCGTCGTCGATATCCATTGCCACCTCGGCATCCCGGCGGCCGATGCGATCGTGCAGGCCAAGTATCCGGGCCCTCCCCCCGGCATCAACGATTTCACCAGCGCCAAGACGTCGGAAGTGAACCGCGCGCAGTTTGCCCAGATCGGCCGCACACTCAACACGCTCGACACGCGGCTCGCGGACATGGACCGGCTGGGGATCGACATGCAGGCGATCTCGCCCAGCCCGGGGCAGTATTTCTACTTTACCGATCCCGAAACCGGGCGCGACGCCGCCCGCGTGGTGAATGACGGCATGGCCGCCGCTGTCGCCCAGCATCCCGACCGCCTGATCGGCATGGGCACGGTGCCGCTGCAGAACGCCGAAATGGCGGTGGCCGAGATGCGCCGGTGCGTGAAGGATCTCGACCTGCGCGGCATCGAGATCAATTCCAACGTCAACGGCAAGGATTTCCATACCGAGGACCTGCGCCCCTTCTGGGCCGCCGCCGAGGAACTGGGCGTGCTGGTCTTCATCCACCCCTTGGGATTCACCCACGCCGCGCGGATGAGCGAGTATTACTTCAACAACCTGATCGGCAATCCGCTCGAATCCACCCTCGCCGTCGGCCACTTGATCTTTGGCGGCGTGCTCGACGCCTACCCCGGGTTGAGGATCTGCGTCGCCCACGGAGGGGGCTACATGCCGGGATACTGGGGCCGGATGGACCACGGCTGGCGCGCGCGCGCCGATTGTTCCGAACATTGCCGGCACGAACCGTCGAGCTACCTGCGCAAGCTGTGGCTCGACACGCTGGTATTCGACCAGGATCAGCTCGATAGCCTCGTGCGCACGCATGGCGCCGACAAGCTTTGCCTCGGCACCGACTATCCCTTCGACATGTCCGAGCCCGACCCCATTGGGTTCCACGAGCGGCTATCGGAAGAAGACAAGGCGCGTATCCTCGGCCTCAACGCCGCCGCGCTCCTCGGCCTGGAACGCGCGGATTGAGCGACGCGCCCAGCCAGATGGTCCGAACGCTGATCGGGCCTGGCGCGGCTCCCACCCCGCGCAACCTGCGGGCATCCCGATGATACCGAGAGACGGAGATGCTCTGATGAACGAGGATGCTCCTTCGGTATCCCGGCGCACGGCCGTCTGGGTGCTCTTCCTGCTGTTCCTGGCCAATGTCCTGAACACCGGCGACCGCACCTTGCTGGGTGTGGTGACAGAGGAAGTTCGCAGCGATCTCCTGTTGTCGGACACGCAAATGTCGCTTGCCAACGGGTTGTTCTTCACTGTGTTCAACCTGGTCGGCGGCCTGTTCCTTTCGCGCATGATCGATCGCGGCAACCGGACGCGTATTCTGGTCTTCGGCATCATCGGCTGGTCGGTCGCCACCGCGGCGACCGGACTGGCGAACAACTTCACGACACTGGCGATCGCGCGCATTGGCGTGGGCCTGGGCGAAGCGACGGCCTTTCCCGCGGCGATGTCGCTCATTCCCGACTTGTTCCGCGCTCAGGCGAGCGGGAGAGCGGTGGCGGTGTTCCAGTCGAGCGCCTTCATCGGCATAGTGGGCGGGGCGATCATGGCCGGCGTTCTCGCGGCGATGGCAGGTTGGCGGACGATGTTCTTCTGGGCGGGCGGCGTCGGCGTCGTCCTCGCCCTGGTGATGCTGGTGACGACGACGGAGCCGTCGCGGGGGAGCGGCGGGGGCCGGCCCGCCCTGTCTGTCGGCACCTTTCCCGACTTGTGGGAAGGCCTGTGCCGGCTTTGGGGGGAGCCGGGCCTCGCCCGCCTCGTGGTCGGCTATGGCATCGCCGGGATGCTGACCGCGGTTCTCGCAGCCTGGGGCCCGGCCTTTCTGCAACGCTCGCACGGCGTGCCGCTGGCGCAGGTCGGGGTGGTGATCGGCCCCGCGGTCGGGATCGGCGGCATCGCCGGCACTCTCTTCGCCGGTTTTCTTGCCGACACAGTGCGCCGGCGGGCCGGCTCGGCCGATGCCATACTCTGGATACCCACCATCACGATGCCCCTTTCGGTGCCGTGCGTGCTGGGCTTCGCCTTCCTGCCGTCTCTCTCGCTGACGATGGCAAGCGCCGCTCTGATGAACTTCCTGCTTGCCTGCGCGATCATCCCGAGCATCAACTTCGCCGTCGACAAGGCCGCGCCCGGCGACCGGGGATTGACCGCCACGGTCATGCTGGCCTCGGCCGGATTGATCGGCAGCACGCTGGGGCCCTTTATCGTCGGGGTGCTGAGCGATTACCTCAGTGCCGCGCTGGGGGAGGAGAGCCTTCGCTATGGCATCGCCGTCATGGCCGCGGCGCCGCCGATCGGAACCCTCTTCATCTTCGCGGCCAAGCGGTCCGCAGCGAATGGGCAGGCCCTTGCCCTGGAGGGTGCTTGAGCGGGCGGATCATCTCGAACCTCGGGGCGACCGATGGCCATATCGGCGGCGAACCCCAACTTGCCCGTTATCGCGGACAGGGCAATCAGTGCCCGCGATCTCGGTGAATTCTAAACTCTGGGAGAAGCAAGATGCGTAACGTTTTCTATGGTTTGTCACTCTCGGCCGCTGTTATCGCAACGGGCGTTGCCGCGCCCGCCGCATTGGCGCAGTCCGCCCAATCGGCGCACTATTCGGTCGGTGAGACCAAGGTCGGCAAGCTGCTCGACGATCCCGCCGCGGCGGAGATTCTGAAGCGCCTGATACCCAGGACTTTCGCAAACGAGATGTTCCAGACGCTCGGCCGCGATCTCACGCTCAAGGCGATACAGCAGTACGAGCCCGAAGAGCTGTCCGATGCCAACCTGGAAAAGATTCAGGCGGAATTCGACAAGATCCCGGCCAAATAAGGCCTCCGTCCTGCGCCCCGGGTTCTGCGCTTGGAGAGAGCCACGCAGCGGGGCGGATCACGCGGATCGCCTTGAGCGCTTCCCCGGTGTCCGTGCGGATAGCGCGGACGCCGGGTATCCCGGAGGCCGGCCCGGTCCAGCTCCTGCCGGGCCGCCTCCGGGTAACACGTCGAGGCGCAGGGACGGACATTGTCCGGCCCGCTCTTCCTCCATTCGTTCACTTGCCCTTCGTGTGCGCGGCGAAGAAGCGGAAGATGTCGGGCATCCCGTCGGCGATGATAGTGCCGTGATCGCGGCCCGGCATCTCGATGTATTCGCCGTTTATGCCAAGCTCCTTCATGGCGGCCGACCAGGTGCGGGTGTTGGTGGGCGGGACAACCGGATCCTTATCGCCCTGCGTGATCATGAGCGGCAGGTTGGCCGCCTTTATCGGGGCGAGGATGTCCTTCTGATTGGGCTGCATCATGAATGCCGCCGGGGCGATCGCCGCTATGGCCGCCCAGCGATCGGCGTACTTCTGGCCGAGAAACAGCGTGCCGGCGCCGCCCATGGAATGGCCCATCAGGTAGGTGCGGTTGGGATCGACATCGAACTCGCTCTGGGCAAGGGCGAGGACGTTCATCACATCCTTCTCGGACAGCTCGGTGAGGTTGGGGGGCTCGACCTTGCCCCCGCCGATCACGATCACGGGTGAGCCGTACCAGCCGGTGGCGTTGTAGCCCATCGGCCCGACCACGATGTAGCCGCCCTCTTCAGCCAGATCGATCAGGCGCCCGCGTACGATGAAGTTGGAATCGCCCCCATAACCATGCAGCGCAACGATCAGCGGAGCGGGGACGCCGGGCTTGACCTTGGACGATACGAACAGGGTGTACGCCATATCCTCGTTCGTATCGGCGAAGTGATAGCTCCGCTGTTGCACGCGCGGATCGGGCTCCATGCGCATCGGGGCGCTAGGGGGGCCGTTAGCCTGGCGCGCGCCAGCCGGGGCCTGGGCGGAACCGGGCTGCGAGACAGCCAACGTTGCCGTGGCAACGATTGCTAAAGCGCCATATACGCGCGCCAGCGGTGTCTGGACGCGCCGTGATGTCAGCGAACCGAGCATTCTTCCCTCCCTGTAAATCGGCGCCCTGTTTTCGAGCTGCCTGTCTTTCCCTTGCGTCCGTTAGCGGTGGATCTTCTTCAGGAGCCGGCGCAATTCCTTCGCTTCGGCATCGGTGAGGTCGCTGGTGAGCGCGGCGTCGGCCTGGCGAACCAGCGCTCGAAGACGGTGCAGCTCCTCTTCCCCGTGCTGCGTCGGATAGACGCCAGAGTACCTGCGGTCGCCCCGGATCTTTCGACGTTCCACGCACCCGCGCTCTTCCCAGAAATCCACCGCAAGAGTCGTAGCCGGACGGGTCAAAGCGAGCGCCGCCGCGAGTTGGGTCTGCTGCAGACCGGGGTTTCGGCCGATCACCTCCAGAATCGAGTAGCGATGAGGCGTGATCCCGGAATCGCCGAATTCACGGGCCAAGAGGCCGTGGCCCAGAATCCAGACGAGCTTGACCGAGAATCCGGTGAGATCGGTCAGGATCCCGTGATCGATCTCGTGCCCCTCCAACGGCGGAGTCCGATATCTCACATCGGCGAGAGGATCAGCAGTTCCGGCGGCGCTTCTCATGGTTCCAGCATGCTCCCTCTGCCCAAGCTACACAAGCCAACGGTTATTGCATATGCAGGTTATCGACGATAATGGATGTTGCCGATAAATATTTCGTCAGATTGGGGGGAATCGACATGAGGTGCGAGGGGGATAACATCGTGCGGCGAACGGGCCGCCTTCGGCTGATGGTATCGGGCGCTATGCTGACATCAGCTTGCTTGGGAGCGATCAGCGTCCCCGCCGCCGCGCAGAGTTCGGCGGAGCGGGAGACGCAATCAGAGGCAACGGCCGGCCAGGGAAGCGAAATAGTCGTGATGGCACGCCGGCGTGAGGAATCGCTGCAGGAAACGCCGATCGCCATCTCCGCATTCAGTCCTGAAGTACTCGAAATGCGGCAGATCCATACGACTCAGGACCTTGAGCGGATCACGCCCAGCCTGCAATTCAAACCCGCAGGGCAATTATCGGGCAACAGCGCTGCCTCTGTCGTGTTCATCAGAGGCGTGGGCCAGGTGGACCCGACGGCAGCCGTCGATCCGGGTGTGGGCATCTATATCGACGAGGTCTACGTCGGCCGCTCGGTTGGCGGGACCATCGAATTCGGCGATATTGCCGGTGTCGAAGTGTTGAGGGGGCCGCAAGGCACCTTGTTCGGTCGCAACACGATCGGCGGCGCCATTCTGGTTCGAACGCGTGAGCCCGATTTCGATGAACTTTCTGGACGGGCTCGCTTCCGCGCGGGCAATGACAACCTGTTCGAAGGATTTGCCGCGATCAATCTTCCGATCGCGGAAACGATGGCCGCGCGTGTTTCGGGCGGCTTTCGCAAGCGCGACGGTTACGTCATTCGCGCCTACGACGGCCTGGATCTGGGCAACGAAGACATCGTGACGATGAACGGCGCTTTCCGTTGGGAACCGGCGCCAGGCTTCCACCTCTCGCTGCGTGCCGACTATACCAAGCGCGACGAGAACGGCGCTCCTTTCACTTTCGCCGAGATCGACGAGAAGGCGCCGGTGGCCGCGATCGTCAGCGTCGCGGCCGGTTGCCCCGGCGCGACGATCCCGTTTGCCCCGATCGCGCCGGGCGATCCGCGTTTCGGCGCCCCATCAGTACCGCTCATCGACGACCCGCGCTGCGCCAACGATTTTCAGGCGCTCGGAAACTTCGTGAACGGAGGCACCGCGGCCGTCACCAGCACCTCCGAGGTTTGGGGCGTGTCCGGAACGCTGCGCTACGACCTCACCGATGATCTGCTGGTGAAGAGCATCACTGCCTACCGATCGACCGAATCTCGTGGCATTCGCGATGCCGACAACACGCCATTCGTGATGATCACCACCGATGTTGGCGGCGAATCGACCCAGTTCAGCCAGGAACTGCAGCTTCAGTACGAACGCGGCAGCGTCAGTGGCATCCTAGGCGGATATTACTTCGACGAAGATACATTCGAGCGCGCCACGGTACCGCTGGCTTTCCCGCCATCGCCGCCCGTGATCTCTTCGTTGTTGGCGGGTGGTCCGGGTTCGCGCGACCTGCAGCTTTCCGATCTGGAAACGCGATCACTGGCAGCGTTCGGCGAACTCTCCATCAAGCCGGTGAGCGGCCTCGAGCTTAGCGGTGGCTTACGCTACACCGAGGACCGCAAGACCTATAAGGGCACGGTGATGAACCTTTTCCCGGCCACCCAGCCCGATCCCGATCCACTCCCGACACTGGCAATTCCCGAAGGCGGGCCGCTGTTCATCTATGATCGGCCCTATGTCGAAACGTTTTCCGCGCTCACCGGATCGGCCAGTGCCCGCTATGACTTCAGTGCCTGGCTCAACGCCTACGTGTCCTATTCGCGCAGCTTCAAGTCAGGCGGTTTCAACACCCGGTACAATGCGTCGCCTGCTGGTTTCGTCCCGGTTCCCTTCGACGAGGAAACGGTCGATTCATTCGAGTTGGGCGCAAAGATGGACTTCGGCAAGGCTCGCCTGAACCTCGCCGCGTTCCAGACCAATTATGATAACATCCAACTGATCTTCCGAGAAGGCGTGGTCCCGCTGCTGTTCAACGCAGGTAGGGCCCGCATTCGCGGCTTGGAGGCGGAGTTCAGCTATCGTCAGGGCGGCGGGCTCGTGTTCGACGGGGCGGTGAGTCTGTTGGACGACGACCTTCTGGAGATTACGCCTGTGCCGGGAGCCACTGCGACCGTCGCACCGGGCGATGATCTTCCCTTCACGCCCGGCTTCCAGGGCAATTTCGGGATCGGCTACGAATTCGCCTTCAACGACCGGCTCACCCTGACCCCACGCTTCGACGGCAGTTATACATCCAAGTTCACCTTCATCACCGGTAGCGTGCCCAGCATCGAGGAGAACGGTTACTTCGTCGGCAATGCATCGATCGCGCTCGACGTCGACGACCGCTGGTCGGTCACGGCAGGCGTCGCGAATATCTTTGATGAGGAGTACCTGATCCAGGGCAATGCCTCATTGGGGACCCTGGGATACGCCGAACGCATGTTTGCCCGGCCGCGCAACTGGTACATCCAAGTCGCCGCCGAATTTTGACGGGGGGAGAGAGCGTGGCCGGCGGCTGGTTCGCTGGCCACGCTCTCGGTTCCCGGGCGTTTGCCGGTTCTCTTGGCGGCGCAGGGCCGTTACATTGTGTTTCACACGCCCAAGCGGGTCGTGCAGCCAGCAGGAGCATTGAAAAGTGAAGTTCACGCGAATCAATCCGATGACCGGCCAGGTCGCGTCCGAAGCGGAAGCGATGCAATCGGCTGACATGGCTGCCGTTGCCCGCCGCGCCGGTGCGGCGTTTCCCGCCTGGTCGGCGCAGGGGCCCAATGCTCGCCGCGCGGTATTGATGAAAGCGGCCGCCGCTCTGGAGGCGCGGAAGGATCAATTCGTCGAGGCCATGATGGGCGAAATTGGCGCCACGGCCGGGTGGGCGATGTTCAACCTCGGCCTCGCTGCGGGGATGATCCGCGAGGCGGCGGCGCTGACAACCCAGATCTCCGGCGAGGTCATCCCGTCCGACAAGCCCGGGACGCTGGCCATGGCCCTGCGAGAGCCTGTTGGCGTCATCCTGGGCATTGCCCCCTGGAACGCCCCGATCATTCTTGGCGTGCGGGCGATCGCGGTTCCGCTCGCCTGCGGCAATACCGTTATCCTGAAGGCCAGCGAGAACTGCCCTCGTACGCATTCCCTGATCGTCGAAGCCTTCCAGGAAGCCGGCTTTCCCGAAGGCGCCGTGAACATCGTCACCAATGCGCCTGAAAATGCCGCCGAGGTGGTGGGCGCGCTGATCGACGCGCCTGACGTGCGCCGGATCAACTTCACGGGCTCCACCCATGTCGGCAAGATCATCGCGAAGCGGGCGGCCGAGCACTTGAAGCCGGTGCTGCTCGAACTGGGCGGGAAAGCGCCCCTGATCGTGCTGGAGGATGCCGATCTGGATGAAGCGGTCAAAGCCGCGGCCTTCGGCGCGTTCATGAACCAGGGCCAGATCTGCATGTCGACGGAGCGGATCATCGTCGTCGATGCGATCGCCGATGAGTTCTCCGCCCGGTTCAAGGAGAAGGTGGGCGGGATGGCCGTCGGCGATCCGCGCGAAGGGACGACACCGCTTGGCGCGGTGGTGGACCTTCGGACCGTCGAATGCGTGACCAGCCTTGTGGAGGACGCCCTGGCGAAAGGCGCCCATCAACTCACGGGCGGCGCCACCACGCAGAACGTCCTGATGCCCGCCCATGTCATCGACAACGTCACGCCGGAGATGAGGCTTTTCCGGGAGGAGAGCTTCGGCCCGGTCGTCGCCATCGTGCGGGCGCGGGACGAGGAACAGGCGATCGAGCTTGCCAACGACACCGAATACGGATTGTCCGCCTCTGTCTTCACGCGCGACATCGCCAAGGGCCTGAAAGTTGCCCGCCGCATTCAGTCGGGCATTTGCCACGTGAACGGGCCGACCGTGCATGACGAAGCGCAGATGCCCTTCGGCGGGATGAAGGCGTCGGGCTATGGCCGCTTCGGCGGCAAAGCCGGTATCGAGGCGTTCACCGAGCTCAGGTGGATCACGGTCGAGACGGAAGCTGGGCACTTCCCGATCTGATGAAAACCCAGGTTCGTATGGCAGGGGCGGGTCGCGCTGATGGCGCGGCCCAGCCTGGACGGACCTCTCAGGGGGCCGAAGGGCTTCCGCGGCGGCTTCGATCTAGCTGAATGCCCCGGCGGTGTTTAACTCAGGCATGGGCACGGTGAAAAAGGGGGAGGATAATGAGTAAAGCCGCATCTATTGGCGTATTGGCCTTTGGTCTCACGACATTGCTCAGCTCCGCACCGGCCTTGTCCCAGGACGATCAGCCGCCGCGTCTCGAATTCGTTTTCGAGGAGATCGTGCTGCTGGGCCCGGCCATCCCCGTGGGGGAAACGCCCCTGGGGAAGAGGAATATCATACCGATCACGGGCGGCACGTTTTCGGGACCTGGTATCGAAGGCACGATCATTGCGGGCGGCTGGGATTGGCAGCTGACCCGCTCGGATGGCTGCACCGAGATCAAGGCCGACTATATGATCAAGACCAATGATGGCGTGATCATCAACGTCATCAATGCCGGGGCGCTGTGCCCGCCCGAACCCGGGAAAATGGCCCCGGCGCGAACCCAGCCCCGATTCGAAGCTCCCAAGGGCAAATACGACTGGCTCAATAAGACTGCTTTCATCGGCACCCTGGAACTCGCCCAGAATACCAGCGGCCCGGCGGTTAAAATTCGCTTCTACAAGGCGGTGTAGACGCCCGTGCTCGCCCGAGCAGGTCGGCATATCCGCCGGTCCATATTGACCAGACCGCGCGGATCGTGGCAGTCGGCAGGCGAATCGGCGGGCCCCCTGTAAAGGGTGCTGTAAGCGGTTGAGTTTCCGGCGGGATACAGCCCCGCACAAGCCGCAGATTTCCGCCGTTTTGCGGGTGTAGCTCAATGGTAGAGCAGAAGCTTCCCAAGCTTACGACGAGGGTTCGATTCCCTTCACCCGCTCCATTTCCCGCCCCCCTTCCCAGCCTGAGGGACATCGCGCCGAGGGGCGGATCAGCCTCGGCGTGGAATGCCTGGATGGACCCGGGATAGCTCTCCGATTAGACGGGCGGCGATGTCGCGGGCCAGGTTTTCCCTTCTCACCTCCATCGGCACGCTTGCGCGGCGCGAGTGGCGGGAGCTGGTTCATGTCAATGCGAGCGACCGGCCGTGGGAATTGCCTTTCGCGGTCGCCATGGCGGCGGGCCTGCCCTTGCTGCTCGGGGTCTGGTTGGGGGAGATAGGCTACGGCGCTTTGGCCTCCATCGGGGCCATGACCATCGTCTATATACCGCGCACCACGCTCCCTCGTCGCATGGTCACCGTCATGGCGGCGGCCTTTGCCATGATCGCCTGCTTCGCGCTGGGGCAGGCGAGCCAGTTCATCCCCATGGCTCGGGGGCCGATTATCGCGCTGGTCGCCGCATTGGTGACCATGGCCTGCCGTTACTATCGCGTCGTTCCGCCCGGCTCGCTGTTCTTCGTCATGGCGGCGGCGATCGGGGCCTATATGCCCGGCGGCGCCGATGCCCCGGCCAGGCTGGGCGTATTCGCCCTTGGGGCCATCGGCGCGGTCGTGATCACGTTCGTTTACAGCGCGCATATCCTGCGCTTCCGCGATCCCCTGCCGGCGCAGGCGCCCCCGGAGGACTTGCTGGACTTCGTGGTGATAGACGCGCTGATCATCGGGCTGTTCGTCGGCCTGTCGCTGGGCGCGGCGCAATTGCTGGGGATCGAGAAGCCCTATTGGGCGCCGGTCAGCTGCCTGGCCGTGATCCAGGGCATCAACCTGCGGGCAGTGTGGAACCGCCAGGCGCAGCGCATCATCGGCACGATGATCGGCCTCGCCGTTACCTGGGCGCTGGTGCGCCATGCCACCGATCCCTGGGCGATCGCCATCGCGGTCACGGTGCTGACCTTCTGCATCGAAACCGCGATCGTGCGCCATTATGCCTTCGCGGCGATCTTCATCACGCCGCTGACTATTCTGCTGGCGGAGGCATCCACCCTGGGCCATTCCAGCAGTTCGGCCCTGATGCTGGCCCGTTTCGCGGACACGGTGACCGGCTCGCTCCTCGGCCTGGCCGGCGGGGTCTGCATCCACAACGTCGCGCTCCGCCGGATGCTGAGGCGCCTGTTGCGCGCCCCGGCGGGGGAACTGCCGAAGCGCTGAGGGCGCCGGTCAGGCGGGTTCCGGATACCGCTGTGTGATACGCGCTTCGGTACCCAGGCGGGTGCCGATGGCGATTTCGTTTTCCGCCGCGAAGGCGGAGGCGGCGACTTTGCCGGCCCCGTCCAGCCTGACCTTGAGCAGCTCGATGGAACCGCCCTGCGCGGCGACGATCACGCTCTTTTCGCCCACGGCGACGATCTCGCCCGGCTTGCCGGCCACGTCGCTCAGCTTGCGGGCCGGGATCTTGCGCGCATCGTAGAGGCGCAGCCGACTGCCGTTCCAGGTCGTCCAGGCGCCGGGGGCGGGGTTGCAGCCGCGGATCAGGTCATAGATCGTATCGACGTGGCTGTGCCAGTTGATCCGGGCTTCGCCGTCCCTGCACCAGCCTTCGTAGCTGGCCTGGCTTTCATCCTGCGCGACTTCGCGGTGCTTGCCGGCGATGACCAGATCGGCGGCTTCCAGCATGGCCGCCACACCCTGCGGGAACAGCCGGTCGAAATAGACCGTGCCGAGCGTGTCGTCAGGCCCGATCTCGACCGTTTTCTGGAGCACCACCGGCCCTTCATCCAGACCGTCGCTGGGGCGGAAGATGGTCAGGCCCGTCTGGCGGTCGCCGCGAATGATCGGCCAGTTGATCGAGCTCGGCCCGCGATACTTCGGCAGCAGCGAGGGATGATAGCAGATCGTGCCGTGGGGCGGGATATTGACCAGCGATTGCGGGGCGAATTGCAGCACATAGGCCATCACGGCGATGTCCACGTTCGCCTGGCGCAGCGCCTCGGCGGCGTCCGGGCCGCGCAGCGAGGGAAGCTGATAGAGCCGGCATCCCCGCTCTTGCGCCGCGTCGGCCAGGGGATCGGGCTTCGCGCCGGGCTTGGTGGGCGCGCAGAACACGGCGGCGACTTCATCGCCCCGGTCGAGAAAGGCTTCGAGAACGCTCTTTCCGAAGGCCTGCTGGCCGAAAATGGCGATGCGCACGGTGGTATCTCCTCAAGCAACAGGAAGCCGTTCCGGCGGTGGCCGGTTGAGCGGACTGGCAATGATCGTGGGCGTCTGCGGCTCAGCGGCCGGTGTTGATCCAGACGACTTTGGGTTCGGTGAAGTTCTCGATGGCGATATCGCCGTGCTCGCGGCCGAAGCCGGAATCGCGCATCCCGCCCCAGGGCAGGCGAACGTCGGTCGGGCCATAGGTGTTGACCCAGACCGTGCCGGCCTTGAGCTTGCGCGTCATGCGGTGCGACTGGGCGATGTCGGCCGTCCACACGCCCGCGGCCAGGCTGTACACGGTGCCATTGGCGAGACGCACGGCGTCGTCCTCGTCCTCGAAGGGGATGACGGTGGCGACGGGGCCGAAAATCTCTTCCTGCGAGATGCGCATCTCGTGCTCGACGCCGGTGAACACGGTGGGGCTCACGTAATAGCCCTTGTCGCCGTGGCGGGCGCCGCCGATCGCCACTTCGGCGCCTTCCTGCCGGCCGACTTCGATATAGCCGAGCACACGCTCCATCTGCGTCTGCGAGATCAGCGGGCCCATGGAGGTCTTGTCGTCACGCGGATCGCCGAGACGCATGCCTTGTGCGCGGCCGACGAGGCGTTCGACGACCTCGTCATAGATCGAGCGGTGCGCAAGGATGCGCGAGCCGGCGGAGCAGACTTGCCCGGTGTTGAAGAAAATCCCCGCGCCGGCGGCCTTGACGGCCTTTTCCACGTCCGAGCCGGGGAAGATGATGTTGGCCGACTTGCCGCCCAGTTCCAGCGTCACGCGCTTGAGATTGCCGGCCGCGCCGCGCAGGATCTGCCGGCCGACGCCGGGGGAGCCGGTGAAGGTCACCTTGTCGATATCCGGGTGATCGACGATCGCCTGCCCGGCCGTCTTGCCGAAGCCGGGAACGACGTTGAGCGTGCCGGCGGGGAAGCCCGCCTCCACCGCCAGTTCGCCGATCTTGAGCGCGGTCAGCGGCGTCAGCTCGGCGGGCTTCAGCACCACGGTGCAGCCGCAGGCGAGCGCCGGGGCGATCTTCCACATGCCGATCATCAGCGGGAAGTTCCACGGGATGATCGCGCCGACGACGCCCATCGGCTCACGCACGGTGTAGGTCAGCGCGTCGGTGCGCGCGGGAATCACCTGGCCGCTGATCTTGTCGGCCCAGCCGGCATAATAGATCAGGGTGTCGATCACGGCCGGCAGGTCCTGCCGCCGCACGGCCGAGACCGGCTTGCCGGAATCGAGGCTTTCCAGCTCGACCAGCTCTTCCTGGTCGCGGCGGACGAACTCGGCCAGGCGCAGCAGCGCAAGCCCGCGATCGGCCGGGCGCATCTGGCCCCAAGTTCCTTCGAACGCGGCGCGGGCGGAGCGCACGGCCGCATCGACATCGGCGGCATCGGCTTCGGCGACCAGCGCGATCACCTCCTCGGTCGAAGGATCGCGGGTTTCGAAATAGCGGCCGGACGCCGCGGGAACGCGCTGCCCGTCGATCAGCAGATCGTGGTGCTTGCCGGCAGTGAACTGGTTCATCGCATCTCTCAAATATGAAACAAAGTGCATATCTCATCCGGCCAGAGCAGCCGTCAGTTGCTGGCATGGCGATTAGCGAGGATTGTGATCCAGTGGGAATATGATATTTACGGCAGGAATGCGGGCCCATGTTATGCACCACGGGACATAGCTATCCGGGCCTAATATGTATTATTATTCATATAAGGCGGAGCGGATTTGACTGGCGGCGCGGCATGATAAGGATTGAGATCGCACCCCAATGGCGCTTTCGCCGCGATGGCGATCCTTCGACCACGCTCGTCCTGCTGGACCTGCTGAACGAGATTCGGTCATCGGGGAAAATCACCGTGGCCGCCCACCAGGCAGGCATGTCATACCGCCATGCGTGGAACCTGATCGAAGCCTGGGGCGCGTTCTTCGATACGCCGATCGTGGAGCGCCGGCGCGGGAAGGGCACCCGCCTCACGCCGCTGGGCGAAAAGCTGGTCTGGGCCGGCCAGCGGCTGCAGGCGCGGCTGGGGCCGCAGTTGCAGAACCTTTCGCAGGAACTGGAGACCGAGATCGACCAGCTTCTGCCGCAAGCGACCCCGACGCTGCGCATCCATGCCAGCCACGGCTTTGCGATCTCCAAGCTGCGCGAGATGCTGGATGGCGCGCAGGATATTCCTTTCGACTTGCGCTACGTCAGCAATCCGGCCTCGTTGATGTCGCTGGCGCATGACGGGTGCGATCTGGCCGGGATGCACCTGCCGCAAGGCGCGCTGCGCAAGCGCAGCATCGCCGCCGTGCGCGGACTGGTGATCCCCGAGGCGCACCGGGTGATCGGCTTCGTGACGCGCGAGATGGGCCTGATCGTGAAGCGCGGGAACCCGCTGAAGATATCCAACCTCGAACGCCTGCTCGATCCGGCGATCCGCTTCGTCAACCGCGACCCCAATTCAGGCTCGCGGCTGCTGTTCGACCAGCTGCTCGTCCAGCACGGCCATGACGCGCGCCTCATCAACGGTTACGAGCAGACCGAGTTCACCCACGCGGCGGTGGCCGCCTATGTCGCCAGCGGCATGGCCGATGCGGCTTTCGGGGTGGAAGCGGCCGCCCAGCAGTTCGACCTCGATTTCGTGCGCCTGGTGACGGAGGATTATTTCTTCGTCTGCCGCGCGGAGATCCTCGATCTGGAGCCGGTGAAGCGGCTGACCGAACTGATGCGCAGCGATGCTTTCCATGCCGAGATCATGCGGCTGCCCGGTTATATCCCCAAGGACATGGGGCTGGTCCGAACCATTCCCGAGATGTTCCAGAACGCCGAATAGCATAACCGGAGAGGCGGGCGGGGGGCCATGATCCTGTGCGTGTTGGCTTACCCTGGCGGGGTCACCATCGTCGGTCACTGGCGCAGGGACCGTTGCCTCGGCGGGCGCGGGCCTTACTGTCGCCGGCCTGGATCGTGCCGGACCTGACGCTTGCCTTCTTTCTTCCTCGCGCTGCTTGCCGCCGCCGCCGCCACTCTGGCGGGGCGCGAGGCGGTGCGGGTGGCGCGGCTTTCGGCGGCGCTGGGCGCCGGGGCGGGCCTGCTTGTCGCGTGCTGGCTGGCCTGTGCGGTAGGGAGCGGCGTGGCGGCCTGGCTCGGCTGGCGCATCGCGGCACTGCTCGGGCCCGATGCCAAGGCGATGCTGATGACGATTGCGCTGCTGCTCGCGGCTGGGGAACTGGCGCTGCTGCGGCCGGGGCGGACACCGCTGGAGCCGACGCGCTCGTTCGGCGCGATCGCCTTGGTCCTCGGCGCGGCGCAGCTGACTTCGGCCGCCGGGTTCCTGGTGCTGGCGCTCGCGGCCATCGCGCCGATGCCGGGGCTGGCGGCCTTCGGCGGCGCGATAGGTGGCGCCGCTGTGCTCACCGCCGCCTGGCGCGCGGGCGCCGAGTGGGAGGCGCGCGTGCCGCTGGGACCGCCGCGCTGGGGCATTGCCGCGCTTCTGCTGCTGGCCGGCGGGCTTGGCGGGCTTGGCGCGAAGGGCCTGCTCGGCTGAATGCCTCGCGCCGCGCGGCGCTTTGCCCTATCACCCGGCCATGGCGCGGATCGAAATCCTCGAAGGCGTGAGCGATGCCGGCATAGCGGACTGGATCGCGCAGCGGCTGGAACGCGCGCTTGCCGGCTCCAACGCAAGCGTCGCGATCACGGTGCCCGGCGGCAGCACGCCCTTTCCGATCCTGGCCGATCTGGCGCGCCGCCCGCTGGACTGGCGGCGGATCGCGGTATGGCCGGGGGACGACCGCGTCGTTCCCGAGGATCACCCGGCCAGCAATACCGGCCGCATCCGCGCGCTGCTGGAACCCGCCGGCGCGACAGTGTCCTGCCTGGACGCGGGCGCGCCGCCGCCGCATTTCGCGCTCACCTGGCTGGGCATGGGGGCGGATGGGCATATCGCCTCGCTCTTTCCCAACACGGACCCCAAGGCTGACGATTCCCAAAGGGTGCGACACCTGACGCCCGATCCGCTGCCGCCGGAAGCGCCGTTCGACCGCGTCACCCTGACCATTCCGGCGCTGCTCGATTCGGATGAGCTGCTGTTCGTGATCCGGGGGGCGGACAAGCGCGCGCTGTTCGAAGTGGCGGCGCGGGGCGAGAACGACTTGCCCGTCGCCCGCCTGCTTGCGGCGGCGCCGATGCCGGTGACATGCTTCGCCTGATCCCGCCGCCGCTGCACCGCCAGCTCTATCGCCTCGCCTACTCGCTGCGCAGGCACTGGCTACGGCTTCGCGGCGGGCGGCTGTACGGGTGCCATATCATCGCCCGTGACGGCGAGGGACGGCTGCTCATGGTCCGCCATTCCTATGGCGGCGGACAATGGGAGTTCCCCGGCGGCGGAATCGGCCGGCGGGAGGAGCCGGAAGCTGCCGCCCGGCGCGAGTTCGCCGAGGAACTGCGCTGCGGCCTCACGGGCCTGAGATGCCTCGGGACGATCGAAGAGCCTTATCTGGGGGCGACCAACGAGGTGCATGTCTTTACAGGCGTGGCCGATGGTGAGCCGCGGGCCGATGGCCGCGAAGTGGTGGAAGCCCGCTTCTTCCTACGCGATGCGCTGCCCCGCCCGATGAGCCGCAAGGCGGCGCAGCGGCTGGCCATGCTCGACGGCTAGAGCCATTGCAGCAGCGACAGCTGCGCCGCGTCGCTCGCCGGTTCGTCGCCGCTGCCGCCTTCCAGCGAACCCAGAGTCAGGCCCATCAGGCGGATCGGCATCGGCAGCGGCAGTTGTTCGTCGAGCAGGGCCCGCGCGATGCGGGCGAATTCCGCCTTGCCCGAAATGGGCTGAGGCAGCGATCGGGCGCGGGTCGTGATCTGGAAATCGATGTATTTCATCTTCAGGGTGACCGTGCGGCCGCGGGCCTCGTTCTCGGCGATGCGGGTCCAGACGATCTCCACGATATCGGCCAGCGCGGCGCGCAGTGCCTGGCCGCTGGAAAGATCCTCGTTGAACGTCCGCTCCCCACCCACCGACTTGCGGATGCGGTTGGCCCGCACCGGCCTGAGATCGATCCCCCGCGCGGCGCGATAGAGATAATCCGCGAAGCTGCCGAAATGCTGGCGCAGCCAGGCGATGTCCTTCGCCGCCAGATCGGCGCCGGTTTCGATCCCCAGCCGGGCCATCTTCTCCGCCCCGCGCGGCCCCACGCCGTGGAAACGCCGCACCGGCAGGGCTTGGACGAACATCGCGCCTTCTCCCGGCCGGATCACGCACAGGCCATCGGGCTTGTTCTGGTCGCTGGCGAGCTTGGCGAGGAACTTGTTGTAGGAAACGCCCGCGCTGGCGGTGAGGCCGGTCTCGGCGCGAATGCGCTGGCGGATCAGCGTGGCGATGCGGGTGGCGGAGCCGATGCCGTGCAAGTCCTCCGTCACGTCGAGATAGGCTTCGTCGAGGCTGAGCGGTTCGACATGCGGGGTGAAACCGCGGAAGATCGCGCGGATCTGCTGCGAGACTTCGGCATAGACGGCGAAGCGCGCCTTGCGGAAGATCAGATCGGGGCACAGCCGTTTCGCCGTCATCGAAGGCATGGCCGAACGGACGCCGAACTTGCGCGCTTCATAGCTTGCCGCCGCCACCACGCCGCGCCCGCTCGATCCGCCGACCGCGACCGGCTTGCCGCGCAGGGCCGGCTCGTCGCGCTGCTCCACACTGGCGAAGAAGGCATCCATGTCCACATGGATGATCTTGCGCAGGCCGAGCGCGCTTTCCTCTTCCTCGGGCAGGGTGGGAACCGGAGTCGCCATGGCGCCGACTCTAGGCGATCTCCCGCCGGGCGGAAGCCGGGATGGGACGCGCCTTTCGTGGACGACGAGGGTTGTGCTGCACCGCAACATGGGTCTAGGGGGCCCCGCTTATGGCCAGCACGACCGCCTTTCCACCCAAGACCTTAGGCCAGCGGGAGCTGGTGGTGATGCTGGCCCTGCTGATGAGCCTGCAGGCACTCTCGATCGACGGTATGCTGCCCGCGCTGGACAATATCGCGCGGGAGCTGGGCGCGGGCGAAGGGAACCGGCGCCAGCTGGTCGTGGCGACTTACCTGCTTGCCGGCGGGATCGGCACGCTGATCCCCGGCGCGCTGGCGGATCGTTTCGGGCGGCGCGTGGTGCTGCTGTCGTCGATCGCGGCTTATTCGCTGCTGTCGCTGGCGATTGCCTTCGTGCACGATTTCACCATGATGCTGGTGCTGCGCGGGATCCAGGGGCTGCTCGCCTCTGGCCTGTTCGTGGTCCCCAATGCCATCGTGCGCGACCGCTATGAAGGCGACCAGATGGCGCGGCTGTTCTCGCTGATCAGCGCCGTGTTCATCACCGTGCCGGTCTTCGCGCCCAGCCTGGGGCAGGCGGTGCTGTTGTTTGCCGGCTGGCGATGGATCTTCATCATTTTGGCGGGCCTGGGCTTCCTGGCGGCAGTGTGGGCCTATCTGCGGCTGCCCGAAAGCCTTCATCCCGAATACCGGCAGGACATTCATGTGCCGACGATCCTGCACAACATGCGGGTGGCGCTGCTTCATCGCGGGGCATCCGGCTACGTCCTCGGCACTTCGCTGCTGATCGGGGCGGTGTTCGGCTATGTGAACAGCGCGCAGCAGCTGATCGGCGAGCATTTCCGGGCCGGCGACTGGTTCCCGGCAGTGTTCGGCGGCACGGCGGCGATGATGGTGGTTTCCAACCTGGTGAACTCACGCATCGTCGAACGCTTCGGCGCCCGGCGCGTGTCGCACATGGGCATACTCATCTTCATCGTGGTGAGCCTGGCGCAAGTCTGGGCCGCTTATTACCGCGACGGGGATCTGGCCTGGTTTCTGCCGCTCATGGCGACGAACTTGATGCTGCTCGGCTTCCTGGGGGCGAACTTCGGCTCGATCGCGATGCAGCCGTTCTCCCACATCGCCGGCGCGGCGGCGAGCGTGCAGAGCTTCTTCCGCATGTTCGGCGCGGCAGTGGTCGGCCTGATCATCGGCCAGGCCTATGACGGCACCGCCAAGCCTTTCGCGCTGGCCCTGCTGGTCTGCAGCAGCAGCGCCCTGGTGCTGGTGCTGTTCAGCGAGAAGGGCAAGCTGTTCCGGCGGTTGAACAAGCCGGGCGCTGGCCCTGGCGTTCCGCAGGTGGAGTAATTCCCGCGCAAGCGGGCCCACGGCGCATATTCGCTGGGTTCCCGCTTTCGCGGGAATGACGAGGGGAGCGGAAGCATCGTGCGGTTTACCCCGCCCTCTTCTCCACGCGCGCCAGCAGGGCTTCGACCTGGACCTGGCTGCCCGCGCTGACCTTGAGTTCGGCCACCGTACCGTCGAACGGCGCGGTGAGGGCGTGTTCCATTTTCATGGCTTCTAGCACCATGAGGCGCTGGCCTTTGGTCACGGCATCGCCCTCGGCCACATCGACGGCGATCACCTTGCCGGGCATGGGCGCGAGCACGGCGCCGTCGGCGGTCGCGCCGGCGGCCCCCCCGCGCGCGTGATCGAGCGCGAGGGCAAAAGTCTGCCCTTTCTCGGTGATGAGGGCGAGGCCGAGCGCGGCGGTGGAGGCGTAGGTTTCAGGCGGCCATTCCGCCGGGGCTGCCACGTCGACGCCCTCATCGCCGACCAGCAGCCGTACCGTCCTCTTCGGCGGGGCATTCATGCGGAATCCGGGGAGTTCGGGCACTGATGCGAATGCGGTGATGAACTGCTTCGCCGCGGTCGCCAGTACGGCGTCGGAAGGGGCTTCCGGCGGGATCAATTCCTCCTGATGCTGCGCGATGAAGCTGGTCGAAAGGTCGGCGGCCTTGAAGCTCGCATGGGTGAGGGCGCGATAGAGGAAGCCCGCGTTCGATTTGACCGGCCAGACCGCCAACCCCTCCAGCCCATCGGCCATCAGGGCGATGGCGTTGTCGCGTGTGTCCGAATGGACGATGATCTTGGCCAGCATCGGATCGTAGAATGCGCTGACCGTCGATCCCTGCGCGTAGCCGGCATCGATGCGGACATAGTCTTCCGGCATATGCCAGCACTCGATCGGCCCGGTGCTCGGCAGGAATCCTTTCGCCGGGTCTTCCGCATAGAGCCGCGCCTCGATGGCGTGGCCGTTGATGGCGAGGTCCTCCTGCCGCAGCGGTAGTTCCTCCCCGCTCGCCACGCGCAGCTGCCATTCGACCAGGTCCACGCCGGTGATTTCCTCGGTCACCGGATGTTCGACCTGGAGGCGGGTGTTCATTTCCATGAAGAAGATGCGATCGGCCGACAGGCCCCCGCTGGCGTCGGCGATGAATTCGATCGTGCCGGCTCCGACGTAGTCGACCGCCCGGGCGGCGCGCACGGCGGCGGCGCAGAGCGCTTCGCGCGTGACCTCGTCCATGCCCGGCGCGGGGGCTTCCTCGATCACTTTCTGGTGCCGGCGCTGGAGCGAGCAATCGCGTTCGAACAGGTGGACCACGTTGCCCTGCGTGTCACCGAACACCTGCACTTCGATGTGGCGGGGCGAGCTGATCCATTTTTCCAGCAGCACATCGGTGTTGCCGAAGGCGGCGGCCGCCTCGCGCCGGCAGGATTCGAGCGCCGGGATGAAATCCGCGGCGGCATCGACCTTGCGCATGCCCTTGCCGCCGCCGCCGGCAACAGCCTTGATCAGCACCGGCCAGCCGATCTTTTCCGCCTCGGCCAGCAGGCGATCGGGCGACTGGTCCTGGCCCAGATAGCCGGGCGTCACCGGCACGCCGGCTTCGATCATCAGCTTTTTGGCGGCGTCCTTCAGGCCCATCGCGCGGATGCTTGCGGGATGCGGGCCGACCCAGATCAGGCCGGCTGCGATCACGGCTTCCGCGAACTCGGCATTCTCGGACAGGAAGCCGTAGCCGGGGTGGATCGCCTCGGCCCCGGTGGCCTTGGCCGCTTCGATGATCTTGTCGCCGCGCAAATAGCTTTCGGCGGCGGGGGAGGGGCCGATATGCACCGCTTCGTCCGCCTGCCGCACATGCAGCGCCCTGGCGTCCGCATCCGAATAGACCGCCACGGTGTGCAAGCCCATGCGGCGCGCGGTGCGGATGATCCGGCAGGCGATCTCGCCCCGGTTGGCGATGAGCAGGGACCGGATCACGGCGCGTCCTCGTCAGGCAGCGGGGTCATCGGAACGGGCGCGATCGGGCCGGCCATGCGCACGGCGATCAGCAGCTCCGCGCGTGTCCAGCGGGGCCATTGCGCCGGTTCTTCCGGCTGGCGCAGCGCTTCGGCGAAAGCCTGGATGACGGCGCGCAGCTTGGCCGGGGCGGGCTTGCGCACGCGATGATCCCACGCGGCGGGGCCGCGCCGGCGGACTTCGCGCGCCACGGCGCCGTAGATGTTCACGGCGGTGAGCACGGCCCAGCGCCGGCGGAAGGGAAGCCGGGCGGCGCCATATCGCCCGGCCGCGCCATGCTGATCCGCCAGGTCGAGCAGGCGCGCCACGAGGGTGACGAGCTGTTCGCGATAGATGGGCTTCATGTGCTCGCCCGGCGGGATGCCGGCTTCCGCCAGCCATTCGACCGGCAGATAGTTGCGATCGGCGGCATCGTCGGCGCCCATGTTGCGCGCCATGTTCACCAGTTCGAAGAACAGGCCGAGATCGCAGGCCCGGTCCAGCGCTTCGTGATCGCTGTCGGGCACATGCAGCGCGTGGGCGGCCATCACGCCCACCGCGCCGGCGACGTGATAGGCATAGCGCATCAGGTCCCCCTCGGTGCGCGGCCGCCAGCCGGCGACATCCAGCGCGAAGCCTTCCAGCACGTCTTCGGCCATCTCGGCGGTGAGCCCGGCTTCCTTCGCCAGCTGGCCGAAGGAATCGAAGGTGATCTCCGCCGTGGGATGGCCTTCGATCGCGCGGCGGGTGAGGACCCGGATAGCTTCCAGCCATTGCACCGCATCGGCGGGATCGCCCGTCTCGTCCGCCAGTTCGTCGCAGTGGCGGCACCAGGCATGGAGCAAGGCAATGCGCTCCCGCGCGGGACGGTCGAGCAGGCGTGCGGCGAGCGCGAAGGCGCGATTGGTGGGGGCGAGGGTCTCGCTGGCGTGCTCCACCAGTTCCTCGCGCTCGTGCCCGCCGCCGGCCTGGCGGGGGGTCTCGCGCAGGATGCGCGAGGGGGCCAGCAGGCGGGGGCGACGATCGCGGAAGAGCCTGATTGCCATCGCCGTCAGAGCTCGTCCGCTTTCATGCGGATGATGGGCCTGTGCGGCCGATAACTCGCCATGCGGTCGAGCAGGGGGCCCAGTTCCGGCTCGGCGAGGATGATCCCGCGATGCTCCGGCCGGACGAAGCCCGTTTCGCCGATCTGCCGGTAGAAGGCGATGAGCCCGTCATAGAAGCCGCAGGCGTTGAGCAGGCCCACGGGGCTGTCATGATAGCCGAGCTGCGCCCAGCTGACGGCTTCCCACAATTCGTCCATCGTGCCGACGCCGCCCGGCAGCGTGAGGAAGCCGTCGGAAAGATCGGTGAACGCCTTCTTGCGCTGGTGCATGGTGCGCACGACGTGCAATTCGGTGCAGGCCCTGTTGGCCACTTCGCTGGCGACGAGCGCTTCGGGTATCACGCCGATGACTTCGCCGCCGTTGAGCAGCGCGCCGGCCGCCAGCGCCCCCATCAGCCCCAGCTTGCCGCCGCCATAGACCACGCCGATCCCTCGCGCGGCCAACTCGTGGCCGATCTCCATCGCCAGTTCCTCATAACGCGGGTTCTCGGGCGAGGCCGAGCCGCAATAGACCGCGAGGCGCCTGATCGGCCGGGTCATGCCGATGCCTTCATGAAGCCAGATCCTCCAGCATGATCGCGGCCGTGGCCTTGGCGCCGGCGATGACGCCGGGGATGCCCGCGCCGGGATGCGTGCCGGCGCCGACCAGGTAGAGATTGGAGATCACATCGTCCCTCCTGGGGCACCTGAACCAGGCGCTCTGCGTCAGCACCGGCTCCGGACCGAAGGCGCTTCCCAGATGGGCGCCCATATCGCCGGCGAAATCGCGCGGAGTATAATGGAAGCGGGTCACGATGCGATCCGAAAGGTCGGGAATCAGCCGCCGTTCGATCTCGGCGAGCACGCGCGCTTCCAGCACCGGGCCGATCTGGGCCCAATCGACCGTCAGCTTGCCCAGATGGGGCACGGGAATCAGCGCGTAGAACGTGCTCATCCCCTCGGGCGCCAGCGAGGGATCGGTCACCGTGGGATGATGGAGATAGATCGAAAGATCCGCTGGCAGCACGCCGTGATCGAAAATATCTTCCAGCAGGCCCCGATAGCGCGGGCCGAACAGCACGGTATGATGGGGGATGCCGGGCCAGTTGCCCTCTATGCCGAAGTGGACGACGAACAGGGAGGGGCTGAATCGCTTGCGCGCCAGCCGCCGGGCCATCTGCTGCCCGCGCGCGGAGTCGGACAGCAAGTCGCGATAAGTGCGCATCAGATCGCCGTTGCTGGCCACCGCCTGGAACCGTTCGCGCCAGCCGCTGGCGGTTTCAACTTCGGTGACGCGGGTGCCGCTCGTCTCGATCGCCACGGCCGCCTCGCCCAGGCGCACGGTTCCGCCCAGGCGTTCGAAGTGGCGCAGCATCGCGGCCGCCAGGCGATTGATGCCGCCCCGGACCCACCAGACGCCGCCGCTCGTCTCTGGCCTGTGCATCAGGGCGAAGACGCTTCCGGGGGCCAGCGGATTGCCGCCCACGAGCAGGGTGTGGATGCTCAGTGCCTGGCGCACCTTCTCGTTTTCGACGAAGCGCGCGGCCGTGTCATAGGCGCTGCGCCAGGCGCGCTGTTTGACCAGCGCCGGCACCGCGCGGGCCATGGCGGTGAAATCGAAGAAGCGCTGCGCGCCGAGTCGCTCGCCATGTTCGCGCGCGCACTCCGCCGAATGGGCCAGGAACGCTTCGTAACCGCCCAGATCGGCGGGGGCGAGGCGAACGATCTGCCGGCGCAGCGCGGGCGCGTCGTCCGATTGGTCGAAGCTCGTCCCATCGGGCCAGCTCAGCCGGTAGTGCGGCGTGACCGGCATCAGTTCCACATCATCGGCCATGGAATGGCCGGTGATCTCCCACAGCTCGCGCAAGCAGCCCGGATCCACGATCGCGGTCGGGCCGGCATCGAACGTGAAGCCGTCCTTCTGCCAGAAATAGGCGCATCCGCCCGGCTTGTCGCGCGCTTCGACCAGCGTGGTGGCTAGGCCGGCCGCCTGAAGGCGGATCGCCAGGGCCAGCCCGCCGAACCCCGCGCCGATCACGCAGGCGTGCTTGCCTTCGAAAGTCATGGGATGATCCGCCCCGGCCGCGCCGTGATCAGGCCGCTGCCGACCCTGGCCCTATCGCGGTCGCGCCTGTCCATGGCCGGACACTTAGCGCAACCGGTAGGGTGCGCAACCGGCGGAAACCTCGTTGACCCGTGTCTATTCTGTGATAGCCTGACGACGCTGGGCCTTTCTGGGGAGCAAGGTCGATGAAAAAGCGTATCGTGATTGCCTGCGGCGCCGGACTGGTGGCGTTCGCGAGTCCGGCGGCTCTGGCGCAGAATGCCTCGTCGCCCTGTTATCTCGAAATCAGCAAGCTTGTTTCCGATCCGCCCGAAGGGGTGGGTGAACTGGGCGTGGCGCTCCACCATCTGGACGAGGCGCTGCGGCCGCAAGTGGAAGAGATCAAGGTGCTGCAGGAGCAGCTCAATCGCATCCAGGAACGGCAGCGCGAGGCTGTGCAGGCAGAGGAAGAGGTGGATCTCGTCGCCTTGCAGTCCGACGAGCAGCGCATCGCTGCCGATCTCGACACCAAGCGCAGCCAGCTCCAGCGCGATTATGCCGCGCAGCGGCAGCTGCTGGTGGCGCCGGTGCAGAGGCGCGTTAGCCAGCGGGCGCAGGCTTTCGCCGCCCAGCACGGGTGCGAGGACCTGAAGATGGCGCGCACCAGCGATCTCGCCGGCCTCCAGGCCAGTTCCGCGCGCAACATCACCTCCACTTTCGTGGCCTGGTACGACGGGAAATAAGCTCACGGCCTGACGGCCGCCTGGCGCCCGGGCTTGCCAAGCGCCGCCGCCGCGCCGACAAGCCCCCGTTGTGGAGGGGAACGGGCTCAGACGGCACCGCAAGGCTATTGCGGCGACGCTGGCGCTGATCGCGCTGGCTGTCGCGGTGCTGTTCGCGATGGGCCGGCCGCCGATCTGCACCTGCGGCCATGTGGAACTGTGGCACGGCGCCGTGCAATCGAGCGGCAACAGCCAGCACATCACCGACTGGTACAGCGCCAGCCATCTTACGCACGGCCTGATCATGTATTTCGCCGCCTGGCTGCTGTGGCGCAAATGGCGCCTGTTCGGGGGCCGTCCCGCGCGCTGGGCGCTGCCGATCGCGGTGTTCATCGAAGCGGCGTGGGAAGTGACCGAGAACACGCCCATGGTGATCGACCGCTATCGCGCGGTCACCGTGAGCTGGGGGTACAGCGGGGATACGATCATCAATTCCGCCTCGGATATCGGCTGGATGGTGATCGGCTTCCTCGCCGCCTCTCGTCTGCCCGCCTGGGCCAGCGTGGCGCTGGCCGTGTTCCTCGAGCTGCTGACGCTGTGGGTGATCCGCGACAACCTGACGCTCAACGTCATCATGCTGTTCTGGCCGATCGAGGCGATCCGCCAGTGGCAGGGCATGGGCTGACCGAAGCGCCCGCCGCTCCGCTGGACGATGGCGGGCGGACAGCCTATCGTCGCCGTTCTTCGGGAGCGCGCAACGAATGGCAAGCAACGCCGACATATCCGCCTGGATTGCCTTGTTCATCGGGCTTTACGCCTTGGCCGCGGGGACGGGCGAACTGCGCAATCCGAACAGCTGGTGGACCATGCTCAAGGAACTCGAACGCGGGCCGGCGCTGCGCCTGGTCAGCGGGCTGGCGGCCCTGGCGGTGGGCGCGGCGATCTATCTGGTCAATCCATGGATAGGGGGCGACTGGCTGTCGATTGCGGTCAGCGTGGTTGGCGGCATCGCCGTGGCCGAAGGGCTGCTGATCATCGCGGCGGGGGAGCGCTTTCTTCACCTGGGGCGGATGCTGCTGGGGCGCGGCGGGCATATCTGGGCGGGGGTTTCGGTCCTGTTCGGCATAGCGGCGATCCTGGCGGCGCTGTCGCGGCTTCAGATGGCCTGAGCGGACGACGGGCGAAGTGAGGCTCGCCCCTTTGCAAGCGCGGTTGCGGCCTCTATCTGGCCGCGCGCGAATGAGGGTGCTTGACGGGCTTGGCAGCGAACGGAACCAGCGGCCTGGAAGAGGTCTTCCTCGCTAATCGCGAGCGTCTGCTGCGCTTTCTCAGGGCGCGGGGGGCGGGTGATTCCGCCGAGGATCTGCTTCAGGAAATCTGGCTGAAGATCGCCGGGCGCCCCAGCGGGCCGGTGGCCTCGCCGCTGTCCTATCTGTTCCGCACCGCGGACCTGCTGATGATCGACCGCTATCGCGCGGCCAATCAGGCCCGGCTGCGCGACCAGGCGTGGAGCGACAGTGCGCAGGGCGCCGTTTCCGGCGTGTCGGACGCTCCCTCGGCCGATCGCCTGATCATCGCGCGGCAGCATGCCCGGCTGGTTGCGGAGACGCTGGACGCCCTGGGGCCGCGCGTGGCGGGTATCTTCCGCGCGCATCGGATCGAGGGGATACCGCAGCGCCGGCTGGCGGAGCAGTTCGGCGTCAGCCTGAGCACCGTGGAAAGCGATTTGCGCAAGGCCTACGCCGCGCTGGCCGAGCTGAAGGAGCGGATCGATGAGGCTTGAGCCGATCGTCTCCGTCCTACTCGCAGGAGGCACCGACAATGGCGAATGAAACGATCCGCGAACAGGCGATCGTCTGGGCCGTGCGCACGGGCGACGCCGCGTTCGAGGATTGGGATGCCTTCACCGTGTGGCTGGAGCAGGATCCGGCGCACGCGCTGGCCTATGACGAACTCGTGGCGGGGATCGGCGATGCGGAAGAAGCCCTGCAGGCCTTGCCCCAGGGCGCCAACGATGCGGAGCCGCCGGCAGCGGGCGTCACGCGCCGGCGCTGGCTGGGCGGCGCGCTGGCGGCCGGCCTGGCGCTGGCGGCGGGCCTGGGCGCCTGGCAGCTGCGCGGCGGGAGCTACGCCGTGGAAACGGCGCCCGGCGAAACGCGCCTGATCGCCCTTGCCGGGGGCGGCGAGATCGCCCTGGGCGGGGATTCGCGCATCGTGCTGGACCGGAAGGACGCGCGCACTGCGTCCCTTTCCCACGGTCAGGCGCTGTTCACCATCCGCCACGATGAAGCGCATCCGTTCCGCTTGACCCTGGGGGAGGACACGCTGGTGGATGTGGGCACGGTGTTCGACGTGAAGCGCACGGCGGGCGCGACCACGGTGGAAGTGGCCGAAGGCGCGGTGGTGTTCAACCCCCGCCGCGAGAACGTGCATCTCTCTCCCGGCCAGATGCTCGTGCGCCCGGCGGACCGCCGGGGCTATCGCATCGGCACCGTGCGGCTGGGCCAGGTGGGCGAATGGCGCGAAGGGCGGGTGACGTTCCAGGACGCGACGCTGGCGGACGTGGCCGACGATCTCACCCGCGCAACCGGCGTTGTGTTCATCGCCCGGGCGGACCGATCGCGGCGCATCTCGGGAAGCGTGCTGACGGGTCCGGTCAAAACCGATCCGCGCACGCTGGGCCCGCTGCTGGGCATTACGGTGCGCTATAGCGGCGAAGCGTGGGAGATCGGGGACCGATAGCGATGCGGGCGGCATGGTGGATCGGCATAGCGGCTGTGGTCGCCAGCGCTCCGGCGCAGGCGGAAGGCATCGCCGTGAGCGCGCCACCGGGCCGGGCGGGCGAAGCCGCCGCCGCGATCGCCCGGCAGACCGGCACGAGTATCGTGGTGGACAGCGACATTGCGAACCGCGCCGTTCCCGCCATTCGCGGCCATCTCACCCCGAGCGAGGCCGTCGCGCTCCTGGCCCGGGCGGCGGGCGCGCGGGCGATGCAGGTCGGCAGCGGCGCCTGGCGGCTGGTTCCATCTCGCTCGCCGGCCAATGCGCGCAACACGCGCGCCGCGGCAAGGCCCGCGCCCCGCGCCGCGACACGGTCCGCGCCGCCGGTGGAGAACCTGGGGCCGGACATCGTCGTGATCGGCAGCAAGCGCGACGTGCCCCTGGTGGACTACGCCGGCCAGGCGGAACTGCTCGATGGTGAGGAACTGGTCTTCGGCGGCGTGGGCGGAACCGAAAAGATCATGCAGCGGGTGCCCACCGTCTCTTCCACTTATCTGGGCAGCGGGCGCAACAAGCTGTTCATCCGCGGCATTGCCGATTCCAGCTTCACGGGCCCGACCCAATCCACCGTAGGCCAGTATCTCGGCGATCTGCGGCTGAGCTACAATGCGCCCGACCCGGATCTGCGGCTTGCCGATCTGGCGCGGGTGGAAGTTCTGGAAGGGCCGCAGGGCACGCTTTACGGCGCCGGATCGCTGGGCGGCATCATCCGGCTGGTGCCCAACGATGCCGTGCCGGGCGTGGTGGAAGGCTCCGCCATGCTGGGGGCAAGCGTCACCCAGCATGGCGAACCGGGCGGCGATGTCAGCCTGACGGCGAACCTGCCGGTGATCGGCGGGTCCACGGCCCTGCGGGTCACGCTCAATGCCGAGACCCAGGGCGGCTATATCGACAAGCCGCTGATCGATCGTGAGAACGTCAACCGCACCGGGGTCTACGGCGGGCGGGCGATGTTCCGCTATGAAGCCGCGCCGGGCTGGACGGTGGACCTGATCGGCGTGGTCCAGCGGACCGACGGCCAGGACAGCCAATATGCCGACCGGGCAGGGCCGCCGCTGTCGCGTTCGTCTCAGGTGGACGAAGGGTTCGACGCGGATTTCGCGCAAGGGCAGTTCGTCATCACCGGGGAGTTCGGCGATGTGCGCTTCAAGACGTCCACCGGGATCACCGGCCAGCAGCTGGAGGAACGCTATGATGCGACCCTGCCGGAAGGCTCGCCGCGCGTCTTCACCCAGCGCAACGATACCGAAATGGTCGCCAATGAGACCCGGCTGTGGCGCCCGCTGGGCGATCGGCCGGGCTGGCTGCTGGGAACGAGCTATACCCACAACCGCACCCGGCTGACCCGCACACTGGGCCCGCCGGACGCGCAGGGCGCGGTGACCGGGGTCACCAACGTGGTGGACGAGGTGACTTTCTATGGCGAAGCGAGCGTGCGGCTGGCCCAGGGGCTGGTGGCGACCGGCGGCGGGCGCTTCACCCAGACGCGGCTGAGCGGCGAGGGCGAGGATGTGGACCGGCGGCTGGCCTTCGCCATGGCGGACATCACCGCCTCGCGCATCGAGAGGGCGTTCCTCCCTTCCGCCTCGCTTTCGGCTAATGTCCTGCCGGATACCACCGTGTATGTCCGTTATCAGGAAGGGTTCCGCCCCGGCGGGCTGGCCATCTCCGGTGATTTCGTCGCCCGGTTCCGCAACGATTCGCTGGCCACGCTGGAACTGGGCGCGCGCCACGGGCAGGCCGGAACGCAGCCGTTCAATCTAGCGTTCAGCGTCGCCCATACGCGCTGGAGCGATATCCAGGCGGACTTCATCGACAGCGCCGGCTTCCCCAGCACCGCCAATATCGGCGATGGGCGCATCTGGACGGCCAGCCTCACCGCGGGCGCGGCGCTGGCGCCGGGGCTGCGGATCGACGGCGGGCTGACCTGGAACGATGGCCGGATCGACGATCCGCCCGCCTTCGTTCTGATGAACGTCGCGCAAGTCGTCGCCATCCCAGGTTTCACCGGGCGGTTGGAAGAACTGCCCCATGCCCTGCTGAAGCAGATCACCGAAATCCCCAACATCGCCCGCTTCGCCGGCCGGATCGGCTTCGATTACCGGCGGCCGGTGGGGCACGACATGGAACTGACCGCGCAGGGCTGGGCGAACTATATCGGCCGCTCCCGGCTGGGCGTGGGCCCCGAACTGGGCGAGTTGCAGGGCGATTATGTCGATACCGGGCTGGCGGTGCGCCTGGGCCGCGAGGCATTGGGTCTGACGCTCAGCGTGACCAATCTCACCGATGCGAAAGGCAATCGCTTCGCCCTGGGCACGCCGTTCGCCATTGGCCGCGACCAGACCACGCCGCTGCGCCCGCGCACGGTGCGCATAGGGGTCGACGCCACGTTCTGATTTTTTTCGCCGGTCGCCAAGGTTACGGCGTCATGGCTCCGTCTCGTGGATCGTAGAGACCGATCTGTGAGGGGATCCATGCGCCATTACCTGCTTGCCGGCACCGCCATCTTCGCGCTTGCCGCGCCCGCTTCCGCCGAAACCATTGCCACCGCCATCACCCAGCCGGTGAAGACCTCCACGATCAAGAACGGCGCGGCGGATGCGATCACCATCACCAAGGATGGATCGGTGAAGCCCGCGAGTGGAACCGCGGTGACCCAGGACAGCAATCACGCCGTGACCAATGGGGGCGCGATCGCCATCGGCAATGCCAACGATTCAGCCGGCATCGTCGCCGTGGCGGGGGCCAGCGGGGACATCGTCAATTCCGGCACGATCACCATCGATGAGCCCTATGCGCCGACCGACACCGACAACGATGGTGACCTGGATGGGCCCTTCGCGCTCGGCTCCAACCGGTTCGGCATCCGCACCGATGGCGCGCACGGCGGCAAGATCGTCAACAGCGGCACGATCACCGTGAAAGGCAACGATTCGGCCGGTATCTGGCTGGGCGGCCCGCTGGCGGGCGCGCTGACGCATAACGGGACGACCGTGGTGACGGGCGACTGGACCGTGGGCGTGCGCGCGGATGCGATCACCGGTGATGTCCGCCTGGCCGGCGTGGTTTCCGCCCGGGGCGAGGATGCCGTGGCCGCGCGCTTCACCGGGGACGTGACCGGGGCCATGGTGATCCAGGGGGCGATCAGCTCCAGCGGCTATCGCTATACCTCGGCACCCAGCGATCCCTCCAAGCTCGACGCGGACGACTTGCTGCAAGGCGGGTCCGCGCTGATGATCGAAGGCGACGTGACCGGCGGGATCGTGCTCGCCGTGCCTCCCAAGGACAACAGCACCACGGATGACGACGAGGATGACGATGGCATCCCCGACAAGGACGAAGGCACTGCCCTCGTCACGGCATTCGGCAGCGCGCCGGCCATGGTCGTCGGCGCCACTGATCGCGCGATCAGCATCGGCGCGGTCGCCGGCACGGCCAGCGGGTTCGGCCTGATCGTCGAAGGCACGGTTTCGGGCCAGGGCGTCTATACGGGCGTGGACGGCAACGGGCTGGTGATCGGTGGGCGCGGCGGCGCGGTGACCATCGCCAATGGCGTGGGCATTTCCGGCAGCGTTACGGCTTCGTCCAAGGATGCCGGCGCCACGGCCCTGCGTTTCGGCAGCGGCGCCTCGACGCCGCAGGCGCATGTCTCGGGCAGCGTCAGCGCGACCACGGGCAATGCGGACGGCGCGAAGGCGAATGCCGTCCAGGTGGACGTGGGCGCGAACGTGCCGACGCTGCGCAACAGCGGCGCCATCAAGGCGGCCGCCGGCGAAAAAGGTTCGGCCACCGCGATCCTCGATCTTGGCGGGGGCCTGACGCTGATCGAGAACAGCGGCATGATCTCGGCCAGCGGGGCCGCGGCGGATTCGGGCCGCAACGTGGCCATAGACCTGTCCGCCAACACCACTGGCGTCACCGTGCGGCAGACGCAGGTGGGCGCCGGCATCACCGCCCCTTCGATCGTCGGTGCGGTGCGGTTCGGCAGCGGCAACGATGTGTTCGACGTGGCCGACGGCACGGTGACCGGCACCGTGAATTTCGGCGGCGGCAATAATACGATGAAGCTTTCGGGCGATGCCGTGCATACCGGCAATGTGACCTTCGGCGCCGGGGCTGACGTGTTGAGCCTGGCGGGAACTTCGCGGTTCAACGGCAAGGTCGATTTCGGCGGCGGGGCGGATGCGCTGACGATCGGCGGATCGGCGGTGTTTTCCGGTAGCCTGGTCAACGCCGGCAATCTCGCGGTGAACGTCACCAGCGGCGGGCTGGACCTTGCCGGCCCGGTCTCGATCGGATCGCTGACCGTCGGTTCGGGCGGCGTCCTGCTGGCGACGCTCAACAAGACCGAGGGCGAAGGCACGTTCTACAACATCGCCGGCGACGCCAGCTTCGCCGACGGGGCCAAGCTGGCTGTCCGGCTGGGCAACGTCGAGGATGCGGAAGGCCGCTATGTCGTGTTGCAAGCGGGCTCGATCAGTGGCCTGGACGATCTCGAGACCAGCACCGCGCTGATCCCCTTCATGTTCAAGGCAAGCGTGGCGGAAGACGCGGCGCCCAACACCATCGCCGTCGATGTCGCGCGGCGCACCGCGACGGAACTCGGCCTCAATCGCTCGCAGGCGGCCGCCTATGACGCGATCTACGCCGCGATCGGGCGGGACGAGGATGTCGAAGGCGTGTTCCTGGGCATCACCGACGGCGATCTGTTCCGCGGCACCGTGCGGCAAATGCTGCCCGACCATGCGGGCGGCGCGTTCGAAGGCGTGAGCTTGGGCACGCGGGCCTTCGCCCGCCAGGTCGCCGATCCGCAGAGCCCGGTCTATTCGGTGGGCGGGGTGGACATCCTGTTCAGCACCGCGGCGTGGAGCAGCGACAAGGACGAAGGGCCGACCGCCGCCTACGACCTCGGCGGCTTCGGGTTCTCCGCCGGGGCGGAGATCGACAGCATGATCGGCAGCTTCGGCGCCTCCGCCAACTGGTTCTGGAACGATTACGACAACGGCAGCGACCTGAACCGCGTGGTGTCCGACACCTATGAACTGGCCGGCTACTGGCGCGGCAAGTGGGGTGGCTTCAGCGCGTTCGGCCGGGGTTCGATCGGCCGGGTGGATTTCAACGCCCGGCGCACGTTCCGCGGAACCGCCGATGGCGAGAATGTGGACATGACCGTGCACAGCGACTGGAGCGGCACCCTGCTGACCGCGACCGGCGGCATGGCTTACGAGGGCCGTGGGGGCAGCTTCTTCTTCCGCCCGGCGGTGAGCTTCGATTACATCCGCCTGTCCGAAAACGGCTATACCGACAAGGACGGGGGCGATGCCCTGAAGCTGGTCGTGGAAGATCGCACGAGCGACGAGTTCGCGGTCAACGGCGGGCTGACGCTGGGTATCGATTTCGTCGGCCAGGGCGGCAGCCCGGTGCGCCCGAGCACCAGCGATGGCACCTGGTTCCGGCTGGAAACCGAAGGCGGCTGGCGCGAGATCGTCGGCGGATCGCTGGGCGCCACTACGGCCCATTTCGGCGGCGGCACGCCGTTCACGCTGGACCCGGAGCAGACGGACAGCGGCTGGTACGCCCGCTTACGCGCGGTGGGCGGCGGCTCGCTGTTCGAGATCGGCGGCGAAGTGGGCGCGGAAGACCGGCACGACCGCACCGCCCTGTCGCTGCGTGGAACAATGCGCATGGGCTTCTAGACGACACCCTCGAGCGGACCTGTCCGGGCGCGGCATGTGCCCCCCGAAAACCCCTTGCCGCGCCGACCTCCGGGCAGGCCCATCGGACACGCCGGAGCCCCTGGGCTCCGGCGTGTTTTTTCGGGCGCAGGCGGCAAGCCTCGGGGCGATCGGTCGATAGGGCGATAGCGGTTTAGGGGCCGCAGGGGGATCGTCGATCTTACCCGGCAGCGACACTATTTGAAGAACGGCCCTCTTGGCGGCTACAGGGGATCGAGCCGAGCCCGAGACTCGCCACCCAGGGGGATAGATCGATGAAACGCCTACTTGCGCTGTGCCTGCTTCTTTCGGCCACTGCTGCCGTCGCGCAGCCGGCCGCCGGACCCGCCAGCGCGGCAGCTGCCTGCGACCGCGAGTGCCTGCGCGGCAAGGTCACCGAGGTGCTCTACGCCCTCGTCGAACATGACGTCGGCAAGCTGGCGGTCGCTCCCACCCTGCGTGTCACCGAGGACGGCGTGGAGAAGCCGCTGGACCAGGTCGGTCTGGTGCGTTCGGTGACGAAGCTGCGCGGTTATCGCCAGGACACCCTGGACGAACGCACAGGCCAGGCCGTCACCGCCGTCATGGTGGAGGAAGCCGGCGCGCCGATCATTCTGGTGGTGCGAGCCAAGGTCGATGGCGACCAGAGGCTCAACGAGCTGGAACTGGTGACTACGCGCAGCCGCGCGGATGGCATGATCTTCGCCATCGACGCCTACAGCGGCGCGGCGGCCAAGGCCATGAACATCGCCCCGGCGCCCGCACGGCTGGCGCCGCGCGAACAGGCGATCGAGATCGCGATGCACTATCCCCGCGGCCTCAGCAGCGCGAAGACGTTCAACGCGGTCGGCACGCCTTTTGCCCCCGAAGCCTATCGCCTGGAGAACGGCGCCCTCATGGCCGGGCCCGGCTGCACCTTCGCCCCCGGCTGCGAGGATATCGGCAATCAGTCCCTCGCGATCTTCGAGCGCCTGGGCAGGGTCACGGTGCGCGACATCGTGGTGGACGAGCGCATGGGGATCGTCATGATGCGCCTTTCGTGGAACCGCAGCGGCCCCGGCTCGGACAAGCTGACCGCGTGGGAGATGTTCAAGGTCTACGACGGGCAGATCCATATGGTGCAGGCCTATATGCGCGTCTTCTCGCCGGAGCAGGAACTGGGAGGCTGGCCCATCGCGCCGGGGATCACCCAGCCCTGACAGGTTGCCCCGGGATTGGCCTGTGGCTTGCGCCGAAATCGGCCGATCGAGGCAGACGGCGGATCAGGGGTTCCCGCCGCCCTTCAAAGAGACAGGTGACGGGCTTATATTCCCTGGGATGATTGACCAGCCTGTCCGCCTCAGCCGGCGGAGCGCGATCATATCAGGCGCAGTGATGGCCACGGGTGCGCTCACCTCGTCCTCCTCCAGCCTTCTCTTTCCCCCTGAACGCAACGGGGAAGGCGTTGCGCGCGCCGTGCCGCGAAGCGAGGTGCCGCAGATGCGGCCGGGTTCGCTCGATCCGGGCCTGTTCCGGCGCGCGCTCGCCGCGCTCGATCAGCATTCCGCCGCGATCAAGCGGAAAGATTGCATGGCGATCATCGATTTTTCCGCGCCATCGTCCGAGCCGCGCTTTCATTTCCTCGATATCGAGGGCGGCAAGAAACCGTCCCTTCTAGTGGCGCATGGCGCGGGATCCGATCCCGGCAATACCGGCTTCGTGCAGCGCTTTTCCAACGCCTTCGGCTCCAATGCTTCGAGCGAAGGCGCCTTCGTGACCGGCGAGTATTACGTCGGCAAGCACGGCCGCTCGCAGCGGCTCGCGGGCCTCGATCCGACGAACGACAATGCCTTCGATCGCGCGATCGTCATTCACGGCGCCTGGTATGCCTGTGCAGACTTGCTGCGTTCCCAAGGGAAACTGGGGCGCAGCCAGGGGTGCTTCGCCGTGGACGAGAAAGACCTGGCGAGCGTTTTCGATCATCTCGGGCAAGGCCGGCTGATCTACGCCGGGCGGGCGTAACGGGCGGCTCGGCCGCCATCGGCCCCCTTTCCCACTCCCACTTGCGCGCCTGCGACCCGGTGCTGTCCGGCGCCGGAACCGCGGCCTTGCGGCGAAGTTATCCCAAATCCTGCAAGGAGATATTTGTGCGCCGAGGTGTGATTGCCCATTCGTTGCTGATCCTGTCATTCACACTCACCGGCTGCGACGGCTTGTTCAGTGGATCCCAGCAATCCACCAGTGCTGGCGAACAGAGTATCGTCTGGAGCAAATCGGCGGCCCGGCAGTTGCGGGACGCGATCGGCCAGCGCGCGGCCCACGGCCTGGATCACATGCGCTTTCCGGTGGAAGGCACACCCGACAGCGCAGAGGGCCAGGAAGCGCTCACGCAAAGCGCGCTTCGCTATGCCGCCGCTCTGGCGCAAGGGGCCGTCGATCCGAACAAGCTGTTCTCCATCTACTCCGTGCCGCGCCCCCATCCGGACTTGCGTGCGGGGCTGGCCAGGGCGCTGGCGAAGGGCGATATCGGGAAGTGGTTCGACAGCCTCGCCCCGCAGGATGACAGCTATCGCAAGCTGTCCGCCGCCTATCTCGCGCTGCGAGCGGCGGAAGGCTCGACGCCAGCGATTCCGCCTTCTGGGGAGCCGCTGAAGCCAGGCGCCAGCGACAAGCGGATGCCGGCCATCAAGCACCAGCTGCGGGCGTCGGACTATCTAGTGCAGGCCGATGGAAGCGAGCGCTATGATGCCGCGACCGTTCGCGCGGTGCAGCGGATGCAGGCCGACTATGGCATCGATCCCGATGGCGTGATCGGCAATGACACGCTGGCAATCCTCAATCTCACCGACGCCGACAAGGCCCGGGCCATCGCGGTGGCCATGGAGCGCATGCGCTGGCTCGATCGCGACCCGCCCGCCACGCGCATCGACGTCAACCTCGCTTCCGCAAGGCTGACTTACTGGCGCGATGGCAAGTCGGTCGACACGCGGAAGGTGGTGGTCGGCAAGCCGGAAACCGAGACGCCGCAGCTTGGCTCGCCGATCTATCGCCTGGTGGCGAACCCGACCTGGACCGTCCCCCGCTCGATCCAGTCGAAAGAGATCGAGCGGAAGGGGGCCGGCTATCTGCGCCGCAACAATATGGTCTGGAAGGACGGCTGGATCGTCCAGCAGCCGGGGCCGCAGAACTCGCTCGGGCTGGTGAAGTTCGACATGAAGAACGATCATCAGATATATCTTCACGATACGCCGGCCAAGCAGCTGTTCGGCGAGGTGCAGCGCCAGCGCAGCCACGGCTGCGTGCGGGTGGAGGATGCCCTCGGTTTCGCCGAAATGCTGGCCCGGGACGAGGGTGTCGCGGATCAATGGCAACGCGCCCGCGCGACAGGGAAGGAGAGCTTCGTTCCCCTGCCGCATGAAATCCCGGTCAGGCTTCTCTATCAGACCGTGCTGTTCGACGAGGAGGGGGAGCCTGTCATCCGCGCCGATCCCTATGGCTGGAATGACCGCGTAGCCACCGCGCTCGGCTATCCGGAGAGCCAGAGCCATCTCCTGCGGCCGTCCAATTCCGATATCGGGCCATGATCGCCGGCCCGGCGGCCGCCTAGGCGCGGCCGGCGATCAGATCGGCATGCGATATCCGTAGAACTCATGATCTTCGTTATAGCCACCCTGGCCGGCGCCGAGATCGGCGAAGTCATGCACCAGTTCGATCGCCGCGATCCACTTGACCATCTTGAAGCCCAGTTCGTTCTCGCAGCGCAGGCGCAGCGGCGCGCCGTGAAGCACGCTGACGGGATCGCCGTTCATCTCATAGGCGAGGATCGTCAGCCGATCGTACATGTTGAACAGCTCATGCGCGTCGTAATAGCGCCCGCCCTCCGAACCGTCCGCCAATGAGTAGAAGATGGCATAGCGCGCGCCGGGCAGGGGCTTCACCCGATCGAGGATGTCGCGCATCGGGACGCCGCCCCATTTCGCCACGCCCGACCAGCCCTGGATGCAGAAGTGCGTGGTGATCTGTTCCTGCTTCCGCATCGCCTTGAGATCGGCGAGCGAGAACGCACCCGGGTTTTCGACCAGGCCGCCGACGCGCAGCCGATAGCTTGCGAACCCTTCCGCCACGAGCCGATCGTATTCCTCTGAGCTGGGCATCGTGCCGTTGGGCCAGAAGAAGGGGGAAATGTCCTTCTCCGTCATCTGCGCGGTGGGCTCCCACCGTTCGGACAGCGCCTTGATCCAGCCGATCATGAAGCGGCCGGTCTTCTGGACGAGCCGGGCGTGGCGCAGCGTGAACGGCGAGGCGGCCCACCAGGCCACGGCGACGATCCCCATCGCGGCGACGAAGACCGGGAACCCGACCCAGCCGGCGCTTTCGACCCCGGCGAACATGTGGTTGGTGTTCTCACGGATGCCGGTGACGAACACCATGATCCCGTGCGCCAGGATGAAGAGCACGAACCAGGCGAAGGAGAGGAAGTGGATCGACCGGGCGACTTGCCTGTTCAACACCGTTCCGAGAAGCCCCAGCCTGTTCGAGATGGCGGGACTTTGCAGGAGGCCGGTGACGATCGAAACCGGCGCCGCCACGAAGACGGTGATGAAATAGCTGAGCTGCTGCAATCCGTTGTAGCGCGTCCAGCTATGATCCACCGGAAAGTCGAGCGAGGCATATTGCACGGCGGTCGACAGCGCGTTCGGAAACACGTCCCACGTGATGGGAACCAAGCGCAGCCACTGGTTCGTCGTGAACAGCAGAACATAGAAGGCAATGCCGTTGAGCAGCCACAGGAGATCCAGCGTGAAGTGCCACCAGCGGGCCAGGCCGATGCTGTGGCGAAGCCCCGGAATGCCGAGCCAGGTCGGCAGCGTGACCGAATCGTCCTTCGCGGTCCACACGCGGCCCTCGGGCACCGGCCGCTGGAAACGGAACCACTCCGTGCCCGGGGTGCAATGGCGATTCCAGTAAAGCCGCGGGTGATCGGCGAGGATCTGGATGCTGGCCCGGATGATGAAGATCATGAACAGCATGTTGAGGAAATGCTGCACCTGCAGCCAGA
>JAFKFN010000020.1 GCA_017308255.1 Altererythrobacter sp.
GCAATCCAGGGCGACAACGCAATACGCCTTGGATTGCTTCGCTACGCTCGCAATGACGATTCAGAGTTAGACGATCGGGCCTAACGCCCGACAGCCACGTAGCGCAGCCCCGCCGCTTCCACGGTGTCGCGTTCATAGACGTTGCGCAGGTCCACCAGCACCGGCTCCGCCAGCAGGGATTTCAGACGCCCCAGATCCAGCGCCCGATAAGCATCCCATTCGGTCACGATCACGGCCGCCGAGGCGCCTTCCACGGCTTCCCACGGCGTCTTGCAATAGGTCACGCGGTCCAGCAAGGCGCGCGCCTGCTCGACACCTTCGGGATCGCAGGCGGCCACTTCGGCCCCTGCTTCCTGCAGCGTGCCGATGATCGAGATCGACGGGGAATCGCGCATGTCGTCGGTATTTGGCTTGAAGGTCAGGCCCAGCACGGCCACGCGCTTGCCCTGCACGTCGCCGCCACAGGCGGCGATCACCTTGCGGCCCATCGCCCGCTTGCGCTCGTCGTTCACGCCGACGACCGCTTCCACGATCCGTTGCGGCGCTTCATAATCCTGCGCGGTCTTCAGCAGGGCCAGCGTATCCTTCGGGAAGCAGCTGCCGCCATAGCCGGGACCGGCATTGAGGAACTTGGAGCCGATGCGGTTGTCGAGGCCGATGCCCCGGGCCACGTCGCGCACGTCGCCGCCCACCTTCTCGCACAAGTCGGCAACTTCGTTGATGAAAGTGATCTTGGTCGCCAGGAAGGCGTTGCCGGCATATTTGGTAAGCTCGGCCGAACGCCGGCTCATCTCGATGATCGGCGATTTGCCGCCCAGGAACAGCGGGCGATAGAGCTCCCGCATCACCTGCAGCGCGCGCTCATCCTCGCTGCCGATCACGATCCGGTCGGGATGCTTGAAGTCGCCGATCGCCGCGCCTTCGCGCAGGAACTCGGGATTGGAAACCACGGCGAAATCGGCCGAGGGGTTCGTTTCGCGGATGATCCGCTCCACCTCGTCCCCCGTGCCGACGGGAACGGTGGACTTGTCCACCACCACCGTGAAGGTGCCGATCGCCTGCCCGATCTCTTCGGCCGCGGCATAGACGTAAGACAAGTCGGCATGCCCGTCGTCAGCCCGGGTGGGCGTGCCCACGGCGATGAACACCGCGTCCGCGCTGGAAACCCCGGCGGCGAGATCGGTGGTGAAGGACAGCCGGCCGGCCTCCACATTGCGGGCGACCAGGCTATCGAGCCCGGGCTCGAAGATCGGCATCCGCCCCGCCTTCAGCGCCGCGATTTTCCCCTCGTCCTTGTCAACGCAGACGACTTCGTGCCCGAAATCGGAGAAGCAGGCCCCGGAAACGAGCCCCACATAGCCCGAGCCGATCATCGTAATCCGCATCTGGAAGTTCCATCCTTGTGATAGGGCAGGGTGGCCGGATCGCATGCGCCGGTATCGTTTGGCGCGGCCGGCGAACAACCGGCGAAACCGGCTGACGGCCTGGTTATGAATTCACGAGTGCCGCGGTCCCCGCCATTCTTGCCGAGGGCCGCCTATCGCCGCGTTCAAATGGCAGATCAACCCCCCGAGCATCGCCGGAAAGCGGCGACGCAGGTTCTGGTGCAAATCGGCACAAAGGCACGATCGATGCCGGATGTGGTCGGGGAGACAGGATTCGAACCTGCGACCCTCTGCTCCCAAAGCAGATGCGCTACCAGGCTGCGCCACTCCCCGATCCGCAGGTGCCCTTAGGTTTCCGGCTATTCAGGCGCAAGCGGCAATGGCGATTCACGGCACGCGGGCGTCACGTTCCGCAAGCCTTACGTTCGGGGCACAAAACCTGCGCTTCCGGCCGGAAAATCAACAGTTCTGATGATTTTCGGAGTGCTGCGCTCTGATAGCGCCGCGCGGTGAACGGGATCGTTCGGAAAACCAGCATCAATTTCAGCGGGGGTCTTGGAAAAATGAGGAAGATCGTACTTTTGATCGCGTTGCCCTTGGGTCTCGCGGCTTCACCGGCCATGGCGCAGGACGAGGGCGGCCTGTCGCTCGGCGTCACGGGCGGAACGCTCGGGATCGGGCCGGAACTCGGTTATCGGGCCTCCCGCAACTTTGGAGCGCGGGCGAGCGCCACGTTCCTCGGGATCAGCCGTGATGTCGAGTCTGACGACGTGAACTACAATGGCGACCTCGATCTGCAATCGTTCGGCGCGGTGATCGATCTTTATCCGTTCGGCGGCGGTTTCCGCCTTTCCGCCGGTGCCCGGATCAGCGACAACAAGGTGAAGCTGACCGCGACGCCGACGGGCGACGTGGAAATCGGCGATGACAGCTACACCTCCGCGGAAGTGGGCACCCTGACCGGACGGGTGGAACCCAAGGATTTCGCCCCTACCCTGACGATCGGCTGGGGTGGCGGCCTGACGCGCGGGGTGAAGTTCGGCGCGGATATCGGCGTCATGTTCCAGGGAACGCCCAAGGTCACCGAACTGAACGCCAGCGGCAGTCTGGCCAACACCCCGGAATTCAAGGAATCCCTGGCGAGGGAGCGGGCCGAGATCGAGGACGATATCGACGGCTTCAAGTTCTATCCCGTCCTCCAGTTCTCGCTAGGCTATCGCTTCTAACGCGACTCTCCGGCATGGCCGAAAGGGCGGCGGCAATGCCGCCCTTTCGGTTGTCGGACCGCGAGCGAACAGGCTGAGCGGGGCCATGGCGCCGGTATCGGTCGCGCCGGCCCCCATTCTATCGTTTCGCAGCTGCGGCGCGGATTAGCGTCTTGCGCCCGCGACATTTCCCTTCCTAAACCGCATCAGCCGAAAACCCGGATGGCAGGGACTCCAGGGCGGCTGCGGGGGCGGGTATGGTCAAGCCGGGGGACTTGTACGAAGCTATCGGCGACGATGAAGCCTACGCCCAGTTACCGGCGATGGCGGCGGAACTTATCGGCGCACGCTCGGGCAATATCCAGCACATGACCCGGGCCGGTAGCATCGCCGACCAGCATTTCAGCTACTTCGACAGCACCATGGTGCACGATTACGCCGCGCGCTTCAGCGGGGAACTGGACATCTGGACGCAAGCGGGGCTTGCGAGCGGGATCGTCAATCGCGCTATCCCGGTCGACTCGCTCGTATCGGAAGAGGCCTTTCGGGCGTCTCCCATGTGGAACGATTTTTTCCGTTTCCATGGTGACGATACGGGTCATAGCATCGGCCTGGTTCACCGCTTCGACGGAACGACCATGGCCACCAGCTTTCACCGGGCGTGGTCGGCAGGTCCGTTTTCACGCCTGGAAGCCGCGCGGCTGGACGCCATCAGCACCGATCTGCATCGCATATACCGGGCGCGGGACTTGATCGGCGGCCATGCCGAGAAGTCCGCGCGCCTGGCCGGCATGCTCGATGCGCATCAGGATTGCGTGCTTCTCGTCGATGCGAAACTCCGTCTCGTCGAGGCGTCGCCATCGGCGATGCAAGTGCTGCTGGCTGGCGATGGGGTGGCCTTGAGGCAGGGCCATTTCACGGTGACCGACCTCGCCGTGTTGCGGGGGATTCGCCAGGCCGTCGCGAATACCGTGAACAGGCACGCCAATGCCCGCGCCACCTTCCTGGCGTCACGCCCGTCGGGCAAGGCGCCCTGGCGCATCATGGTGCTTCCGAGCGTCGACGTGGGCCATTGTTGCTTGCTGCTGTCTCCCAGTGAGCGGGACGCCGCGCGCCAGGCAAGCTGGATGCGGGAAAGCTATTCCCTGACCAGGGCGGAGACCGGCATCGGCCTGCAGCTTCTCGCGGGCTGGACGGTGGAGGATATCGCCAGCACCCGCTCCACCAGCGTGGCGACTGTTCGGACCCATGTCCGGCATATCCTCGAAAAAACCGGCGCGCACCGTATCGCCGGCTTCATTGCCTTGTTCGGCAGCTTGCCGTGATCGGTCGGCGCGCATCGGCTGGTGGTGGGCCCGGCAGGATTCGAACCCGCGACCTAGCCGTTATGAGCGGCCAGCTCTAACCGCTGAGCTACAGGCCCCGACAACCAACCGGTGCGCCGCTGGCGCGGGCGGTGAGGTAGCTGCGGGGCAGGGCGATGGCAAGAACTCCTCTACCGCGCGGCGAAGGGGCCCGGTTATGCGGACAGGCCGCCCTCGCGATGGCCGTCGTCCGAATGGGTGGCCGCAGGGGCGGCCAAGACCGGCAGGTCCAGGTGCAACTGTTCGTCGCGTTGTTCCAGCGTGCCACCCGCCGCAGCCGCTTCGGCACGCGCCAGGCGCAGCGAGAAGCCACTGCCGAACATGCCCGCCGATATGGCGCGGGGCTGCGCAGGGGCCGTGGCGGTGAACAGATCGTCCTCGTCATCCAGCAGCGCGATGGGCAAGTCGGCGGTGAGGCTCGCGCGGGCGCCATCGCCCGTCAGGGTCAGCGTGATCACCTCGCCGGGAGCCATCGCGCCGGCCAGTGTCGCCAGCAGCCGCCAGATGAGCTGCTGCACCTCCGTCTCGTCCAGCTCCAGCGTGAACGGCCCGCCGCGCACGGTCAGCTCGATCCGCGCGCTGCGGGGCCGGAGCACGCCTTCCAGGCGGCGCAGGAGCTGCACGATCACTTCGCGCAAATCGCTGCGCCCGGCGGAGAGCGGCAGGGCGCCGGTTTCCAGCCGCGCCAGCCGGTCGATCTCGTCGAATCCGGCCAGCAGGCGCGCGGCGTCCACAGCGATCGCGGCGGCCAGCGCGCGATAGGCGTTCGGCGCCGGACCGAACATCTGCTGCTGGATCAGCTCGGCGAATCCCTGGATCGCGCCGACGGGGGTGCGCAGCTCGTGCAGCAACTGGCGCATCCGATCGCTGGCCTCGTTCGCAGCGGCACGGCGTTCGGGCGGCGGCGCGAACCGCCGCATCCTTCCGCGATAGCCTTCGAACGCGCCGGTTCCGGGGGCGAAGGCCGGCGCCGCGTCGATCCGCCAGTCCCCGGCGATCTCGGCAAGGCCGATCACCTCGATGCGTGCGTTGCGCAGCGGCAGGCGGCGGGCGAAGGCCTTCAGCGCCGCCGCCTCCAGCACCGCCGTGGCGCCTGGGCCGGCCGCGCCCAGGCGCAGGCCCACGGCGATCGGCGCCATGGCGGGATCGGCCCAGGTGACCGTGCCTTCGGCGTCGCTGGCGAAGTCGAAGGCACGGCGGCGCTGCTCGGCCTCGATCGGGCGAATGTCCTCCGGCGGCACGCGCGGCGCGGCCGTGCCTTCGCGGCGCGCGCGCTGGAAGGCTTCGATCCGCCGCACCAGCGCGCCGATTCCGGCTTCGCTTCGCGGCGCGGCCGTGTCCTCAAGGGGCGCGGGCGATTCGGACGCCAGGAAACCGTCAGGCCGGGGCAGCGCCCGGTCGCGCACGCCCAGCCGTTCCAGCACCTGGTGCGCGCTGAACGGCAACTCGCGCCGGTGGCGCAGGAAGCCCCGCGCCGTCATCGGCAGGCGCGGTATCAGATGCAGCCATTCGCTTTCGTCGAGCTGGGCGGTCGCCATGGCGGCGGCGGCGGCCTGCGGATCGCGCTCGGCCAGCCAGGCGACCAGCCCGGCGCTGCGCAGCCGCAGGCCCGGGCCGCGCAGGATCGCCGATTGCACCGCCGGGGGCAGCAGATCGGCCAGTTCCTCCAGCCGCGCATAAGCCGCGCCGACCAGATCGTCCCCGGCCTCGCCCGGCATGGAACCCAGCAGGTCGAGCAATTGCCGGTATTGCGTGCGCGCCGCCGCCTCGCTCTGCGCGGCATGACGCAGCACGGTGGCAAGGCGATCGTCGAACAGCATCGATTCCCCGGTGAAAAACAGCCCGCGCGCATCTTGGCGCATCGTGGCTCTAGCCCCTTTGTGGAAGCCGCGAATGGCTTCACTTTGGCGCGTTGCAAAGCGGGACAATTGCCCATAAACAATAATGTTTCCGGGATGCCGGGCTGTGCGGCCGATAATTTCAATCGGTGCGGACGTGGCGTGGCGACCTCAACGGGGGTGCGCGGTCAATGGCAACGCTCGACAGCATCGATCGTCACCTGCTTGCCGAACTTCAGGCGGAAGGCCGCGTGACCAACGTGGATCTGGCCAGCCGCGTCGGCCTCACCGCTCCGCCTTGCCTGCGGCGCGTCAGGGCGCTGGAGGAAGAAGGCGTCATCAAGGGCTATCATGCGGAACTCGATGCCTCGAAGCTCGGCTTCGCGATCACCGTGTTCGCCATGGTCAGCCTCAAGAGCCAGGCGGAAGAAGATCTGCGGGCGTTCGAAAACCACATCATGGCGCTGCCCGAAGTGCGCGAATGCCACATGCTCAACGGCGAGATCGATTTCATCCTCAAGATCGTCAGCCGGGATTTGCAGAGCTTCCAGGAATTCCTCACCAGCAAGCTCACGCCAGTGCCCAACGTGGCCAGCGTGAAAACCTCGCTGACCATCCGCACCGCCAAGAGCGAGCCCGGCGTGCCGCTGGAATAGGCCGCACCTTTCAGCGCGCATGCGGCAGTGCTAGGTTGGGACTCGAGTGGGAGAGTCACCGATGTTCAGACGCACATGGGCCCTTGCAGGCCTGGCCTTGTTCGCCGCCACGGCGGCGCAGGCCCATCATTCGTTCGCGGCCTTTTTCGATCCGGGCAAAGTGGTGACGGTCACCGGCAAGGTCACCGCGTTCCGCTTCACCAATCCGCACGGGTTGATCGTGCTCGACGTTACCGGCGCCAACGGCAAGCATACCGAATGGCGGGCCGAAACCAATGCGCCGGTCGTGCTCACCCGGCGCGGCTGGACGCGTGACGCGATCAAGCCCGGCGAAACGATCACCATCGAAGGCTGGGGCTCGCGCGACGGCAAGCCTTACATCCGCCTGCGCGCCGCCAAGGATGTCCAGGGCAAGCTGATCGGCTCCGCGCCTTTTGGCGTGACCGACGACGGCTGAGTTCACAGGGGTATTACTGAGCGATCTCAGGTTCGGCTGGGTTAAGCCTCCCGCGCCGCCAGCCATTCCTCCAGCCACTTGATCGAATAGCTGCCGTTCAGCACGTCCGGCTGGTGCAGCAGGGCCTGGTGCAGCGGGATCGAGGTCTTCACGCCTTCGACCACCATCTCCTCCAGCGCGCGGCGCAGGCGCATGATGCAGCCTTCGCGGGTGCGGCCGTAGACGATCAGCTTGGCGATCATGGAATCGTAATAGGGCGGGATGCGGTATCCGGCGTAAAGCCCGCTATCGACGCGCACGTGCATCCCGCCCGGCGCGTGATAGGCGGTGACGAGGCCGGGGCTGGGCGCGAAGGTCCATGGGTCTTCGGCATTGATCCGGCACTCGATCGCGTGGCCCTTGAACTCGATCTCGTCCTGGCTGACGGACAGCGGCTTGCCGTCGGCGATGCGGATCTGCTCGCGCACCAGGTCCACTCCGGTGATCGCTTCGGTCACCGGGTGCTCCACCTGCAGGCGGGTGTTCATCTCGATGAAGTAGAACTCGCCGTTTTCCCACAGGAACTCGATCGTCCCCGCGCCGCGATAGCCCATGTCGGCCATGGCCTTGGCCACGATCCCGCCCATCCGGGCGCGCTCTTCGGGAGAGATGACGGGGGAGGGAGCCTCCTCCAGCACTTTCTGGTGGCGGCGTTGCAGCGAACAATCCCGCTCGCCCAGGTGGATGGCGTTGCCCTTGCCGTCGCCGAACACCTGGAACTCGATATGCCGCGGATTGCCGAGGTATTTTTCGAGATAGACGGTATCGTCGCCGAAGGCGGCCTTGGCCTCGCTCCCGGCCTGTTTCATCAGGGTTTCGAGCTGGTCGGCACTGTTGCAGACCTTCATGCCGCGCCCGCCGCCGCCCGATGCGGCCTTGATGATCACCGGATAGCCGATTTCCTCGGCGATGCGCGCCGCCTCTGCGGGGTCGGAAACCGCCCCGTCGCTGCCCGGCACCAGCGGCAGCCCCAGCGCGCCGGCGGTGCGTTTGGCTTCCACCTTGTCGCCCATGGTGCGGATATGCTCGGGCTTCGGGCCGATCCAGACGATGCCGTGGGCTTCCACGATCTCGGCGAACTGGGCGTTCTCCGACATGAAGCCATAGCCGGGGTGCAGCGCGTCGGCGCCGGAAATCTCAGCCGCGGCGATGATCGCGGCGGTGTTCAGATAGCTTTCGCTGGCCGGCGGCGGGCCGATGCACACCGCGTGATCGGCCAGCCGCACATGCATGGCATCGGCATCGGCGGTGGAATGCACGGCCACCGTTTCGATACCCATCTCATGCGCGGCGCGGTGGATTCGAAGCGCGATCTCGCCACGGTTGGCGATCAGGAGGCGGGAAATAGCCATGCCGTCAGCCGAATACGATCAGCGGCTGATCGTATTCGATCGGCTGGGCGTTCTCGATCAGGATCTGCCGCACGGTGCCGTCGCGCGGGGCGGCGATCGGGTTCATCACTTTCATGGCTTCCACGATCAGCAGCGTGTCCCCGGCCTTCACCGTGTCTCCCACCTTCACGAAGGGATCGGCGCCGGGTTCGGGGAAGAGATAGGCCGTGCCGACCATCGGCGAACGCACGGCGTTGGACAAATCCGCCGCCGGGGCCGCGGCGGGCGACGCCGCAGGGGCCGGCGCTTCGGCGGGGGCGGGCATGGCTACGGGCGCCACGGCCGTCACCGGCGCGGCTGCCAGGGCGCCCCGGGCGACGCGGATGCTCCTGTCGCCGTCGGTCACTTCGATTTCGGTCAGGCCGGTATCGGCCAGCATCTCGGCCAGTTGGCGCACCATCTTGGCGTCCACGTTCATGCCGGCCGCGCCCTTGTTGCCCACTGTACCCTTGTTGTCGGCTTTATCGGCCATTCATGTCCTCGCGAGGTTGACCCGTGGCGGCGCGCTATGCGTTTTGACGCGCGCCAAGGCAAGGGGCACCGGCCCGGTTCTCTTCAAAGCCGCGCCGCCGCGTCCAGCGCCAGTTCGTAGCCAAAGGCGCCGAAACCGGCGATGGTTCCCTTGGCCGCCATGCCGACAAAGCTCTTGTGGCGATAGGCTTCGCGCGCCGCCGGATTGGACAGGTGCACCTCGATCACCGGCGTCCGGATGGACCGGATCGCGTCATAGAGCGCCAGGCTGGTATGCGTCAGCGCCCCGGCATTGAGCAGCACGGCCTTCGCCCCCGCGCCCTGCGCCTCGTGCAGCCAGTCGCACAAGTGCCCTTCGTGATTCGACTGGCGCATCTCGATCGCCAGCCCCAGCGCCCGGCCCTTCTCCTCCAGCCGCGCGGCGATATCGTCGAGCGTCTCCGCCCCGTAGATCTCCGGCTCGCGCGTGCCGAGCAGGTTGAGGTTCGGGCCGTTGAGGACGAAGACGGTGTCAGGCATGGGCGTTTCCCCTTCTCGGGGAAGCGCATAGCGGCAAGGGGGGGTGAGCGCAAAAGCTGAGACGACGGGGCCAGCAAGGCTGGCCTATCGCCTTCCAGCTACCTCCGCTTCAGGGAAAGCGCCTTCCCCGAAAACCCATTCGCTAAACAGCGGGCGCAAGTCCCGGCCACTGGCCTTTTCCATGGCGTGCTCGAAGTGGATGCTTGTCACGGTCCCGCCGGCGTGAGCGCGCGTATAACGGCGCAGGCCGGACCAGAAGGCCGCCTCGCCAAGCGTGGTGCGCAGATGATCCATGAACAACGCGCCCTTGCTGTATTGGACGGCCCGCCGCGTCTTCAGGGTCGGATATCGCCCTTCCCAGGCGAGGGGTTTGTCGAATCCTTCCAGGCGAGCCGTATCCAGCCGGCGGCGTGCAACATCCAGTTCGGCTTCATAGGCAGCCCGCCCGTAACGATGCTCCTTCCAGGCGGCTGTCATGAAACTGGTGATGCCCTCGTTGAGCCAGAAATCCCTGAGTGTCGTGCACGTGATGAGATTGCCCCACCACTGGTGGGCGAGCTCGTGCACAACCGCCCAGTCTTCCGCCGGATCGTCCACATTCTTCGGCAAGCTATCGACGCCGAGCACGGAGAAGGTCGCGGCCTCTTGCGCTTCGTTCCCTTCGACCAGAAGCTGGCTGTATTCGGCAACGGGAAGCGGCACGCCGGCCTTGTCGGACAGGAAGCGGACCATCTCGCCCGTCTCGGCGAAGCGCTGCTTCAAATCGGCCGCCTCGGCGACATCGCTTAGATAAATGAGCCGGGTCGATTCGGCCTTGTCGCTGGCGCGGGCAAATCGGCCGACGGCAAAGCCATAGAGATAAGCCGAATAGGGTCGGGGTGCTTTCCAGCTGTGAATTTCGCTGCCGTCCGGCCCCGGTCGTTTTGCGACCTGGCGGCCGACCGAAAGCGTGTCCATGCCCGCCGGAACGCGCAGGTCGAGGGAAAAGGCCGCCTTGTCGCCGAACTGGTCTTGCGCGCAGATCATCCAGTCGCAGGCGAAATAACTCGTGTAGAGCGCCGCTGCCGAACGCGCGAACCCGCGCGCGGGACGACCGTGGTATGCCAACTCCAGCTTCACCGTGCGCCCGCGCGGGAGCGGCTTGGGCAGGTCGAAAGTGAGAACGCCGCCCCGCACGTTTGCAGCGAGGGAAGCGCCATCGAGCGTTGCGCTGTCGATGCTCAGCGCATTGCCTGAGAAGCTGATCCGCTGGAGCCCGTCGCCCAGTGCGCGCAAGTGCACTGTCTCGCGTCCGGCGATGGTCCCGTTCTGGATATCCGGTGTAAGCGCCAGTTCGTAACTGGTGACGTCGAAGCCTTCGCCCGGCGCCGGATCGGCCAGAGCAGGGCTCGCCGGCAACAATACCAGGAAAGCTGCGAAGGCCCTGGGGATCATTGCTTTTCCAACCTCCATCCAGGGGAATGGACAATTCCCGGCGAGCCTTCAGCCGCTTGAGCTATCCTGAGTGCGGTTACCGTTCCACCCCCTTCGCTTTCCCCCACTGCCGCGCGGCGGTGTAGCCGAGGTAGCCGGTGCCGAAGAGCGCATAAAGCGGCTCCGGCAATCCGTTGAGGTAGGCGTTCATGCCCGCGGCGATGGCGTGCGCGGCTTCGGGGCGAAACGCGGCGATCAGGCCCATGGGCACTGCCCACAGCAGCAGGGCGTACATCACATAGAGGAAGCTCGGCCGCGCGCGGCTGGTCCACGGGTCGGCCGATTTCGCTTCCGCAAGGATCGCGGAAAGGCGCGCCTGGACCGCTTCCAGTTCCTGCGATCCTTCCAGCTTGATCAATTCCAGCTTGGCCCGTTCGCGGGCTTCCTTGTCGGGTATCACCTTATCGATGATCGAGGCGATGGGGCTGATGAGCGATTCGATAAGGGCCATGGCGCGATCCTTGCAAAGTGAGTCGCCAATCAATGAACCCATACGGTTCATGTAGGAAAGTAAAATATCCCTAAGCCGTCCGTTTCGGCGGCGGGCGCCGGGTCTTGAGCGCCACCAGCACGCCCGATCCGGCGATGAGCGCCATGCCGAACAGGCTTACCGCTCCCGGCACGTGCCCGAACACGAGATAGCCGAGCAGCCCCGCCCACAGCAGTTGCAGGTAGTTGAGCGGCGCCAGCAGCGAAGCGGGCGCATCGCGAAACGCGGCGGTGAACAGGAAATGCCCAAGGCCGCCCATCACGCCCAGGCCGGCAAACAGCGCGGCTTCCAGCATGTCGGGCGCATGGTCTTCGATCAGCCACGGCATGGCCAGGCCATAGAGGATGGAGCCGGCCAGCGCGGTATAGAACAGCAGCGCGAAGGTGTTCTCGCTGGCGGCCAGCACGCGCGAGAGAAGCTGGTAGCCGAGGTTCATCGCCACCGCGCACAGCGCGAAGCTTATGCCGATTCCGGTGATCTCGCTGCCCGGCCGGGCGATGGCCAGCACTCCGGCGAAGCCCAGCGCCGTCGCAACCCATCCGCTCGGCCCGATGCGCTCGCCCAGAACCGGCCCCGCCGCGATTACCAGCAGGATCGGCGCCAGGAACAGGATCGCGGTGGTCTCGGCCACCGGCATTTCCCGCAGGGCGAGCGCGATGAACAGCGAAGCCAGCGCCAGGCAGAACGCGCGCAGCACCACCAGCGCCGTCCGCCGGGTCTCCACCATGCGGCACCCGTGAGTGGGGCCCAGCAGAGCGGCCATCAGCAGCAGGTTGCCCAGATAGCGCACGCCCACGATCAGCGCCGGCGAATGGCTCTGGGCGAGGTACTTGGTGCTGGTGTCCATGCACGCGAACAGCGCCAGCGCGGCGATGCATAGCAAGACGCCACGAACGGGATGGGCTGGAGGCATCGAAGACCCCTTGGCAGCCGCGCTGTCGGGAGGAAACCACTGGTCGGGACGACTGGATTCGAACCAGCGACCCCCACACCCCCAGTGTGATGCGCTACCAGGCTGCGCTACGTCCCGAGCCAGTGGAGGCGCGCATATAGGCAAGCGGCCGGGGCGAGGCAAGCGCCGTGGATCGTCCAATTTTCAGCGCTCGCTGGCCCCCCTGGCAAGCCCGTGCCGCGCCCCCTGTGGCCGCTGCGGCAAGGTGCGCGCCATTGTGAGGTTGTGAGCCTTGGTCCTAGCTGCTAGGCGCGGCGGCCATCGAGGGGGAGGGCGCGTTTCACGGCGCGTTCCGATCCGGTCACCTGCCGTTCTGATAGGCCGTAAAATATGCTCGATTTTCTTGCCGCCGGTTCCGCTGCGGCCGCGCCTCCCGGATGGATACAGTTCCTGCCGATCGTCGGCATGATCGCGATCTTCTGGTTCCTCATCATCCGCCCGCAGATGCGCCAGCAGAAGGCGCACAGGGAAAAAGTGGCGGGCGTCAAGCGGGGGGACCAGGTGGTCACCGCCGGCGGACTGGTCGGCAAGGTCATCAAGGTGGACGATGACTATGTGGAGCTGGAGATCGCCCAGGGCGTACGCGTCAAGGCGGTCAAATCCACGCTGGGCGATATCCTGTCGTCCGGTGGCAAACCGGCCAACGACTGAGGACGAGCTGGGGCGATGCTCGATTTTCCGTTCTGGAAGCGCGTTTACCTCTGGGGGATAACGCTGTTCTTCGCCGTGGCCGCCGTGCCCTCGCTGCTGGCGCTTGGCGGCATCACCCTGCCTTCGTTCCTGCCCCGCCCGATGATCAGCCTCGGGCTGGACCTCGCGGGCGGCAGCCATATCCTGCTAGAGGCCGATTCCCGGCAGGTCGCTCGCCAGCGGCTGGAAACGATGGAAGAAAGCATCCGCACCACGCTGCGCGATGCCCAGCCCCGCATCCGAATCGGTGACGTATCGGCGGCCGGCGGCCGGCTCTCGTTCCTGCTGGAAGACCCCGCCGATGTCGATCGCGCGCGCGAGGCGCTGCTGCCGCTGATCAACGGCACCGGCATCACCCGTGAATGGGATCTGCAGGTGGTCGATGGCAGCCGCTTCGTCCTCACGCAGACGAAGTCGGGCCTCGATGCCGCGATCAACGGCGCGATGGATAGCGCGACCGAAGTGGTCCGCAAGCGTATCGATGCGCTCGGCACGCGTGAGCCGACGATCATCCGCCAGGGCAGCGACCGCATCGTGGTCGATGTGCCTGGCCTCAAGGACCCGCAAGCGCTCAAGGATCTGCTCGGCCAGACGGCGGAGCTGGAATTCAAGCTGGTCGACCAGTCCGCCCTGCCGGCCGACGTGGCCCAGGGCATCGCCCCTCCGGGCAGCGAGATCGTGCCTTATGCCAAGGGCACGGCGGGCGAGGGGACGTCGATCGCGGTCAAGCGGCTCGGCGGCATCCGCGGCGATTCGCTGACCAACGCGCAGCAGAGCTTCGATCCGCAGACCAATGCGCCGGTGGTCACCATCCATTTCGACGCCCAGGGCGGCGCACGCTTCGCCCGGCTGACCAGCCAGAACGTCAACAAGCCGTTCGCCATCATCCTCGACGGCGAAGTGCTCTCCGCGCCCAATATCAACGAGCCGATCCTCGGCGGTACGGCGCAGATTTCCGGTAACTTCACCGTCGATACCGCCAATCAGCTCGCCATCGCCCTGCGTTCGGGCGCGCTGCCGGTCGATCTCCAGGTGATCGAGGAATTCTCGATCAGCGCCGAACTGGGCAAGGATTCGATCACCAAGGGCGCGGTCGGGATGACCGTGGGCTTCGTCGTGCTGCTGATGTTCATGACGGTGACCTACGGGCGCTTCGGGTTCTACACCAATGCGGCGCTGTTCCTGAACCTGCTGATGATCCTCGGCGTCCTGGCCCTGCTGGGTTCCATGGCGGCGCTTACGCTGCCCGGCATCGCCGGCCTCGTGCTCACGGTGGGCGCGGCGGTCGATGCCAACGTGCTGATCAACGAGCGAATACGGGAAGAACGGGCGCGCGGGCGGCGCGTGGTCCAGGCGGTGGAACTGGGCTATAGCGAAGCCAGCCGCGCGATCTTCGATGCCAACATCACCAACGTGATCGCCGCGGTGATCATGTTCCTGTTCGGCACCGGCCCCGTGCGCGGCTTTGCCGTTGTGCTGATGATCGGTATCATCACGTCCGTGTTCACCGCCGTGACGCTGACCCGGATGTGGGTCGCCGGCTGGCTGCGGCGCAAGCGCCCCACCGATATCGTGCTTTGAGGGCGGGATAGAGACATGAAACTGTTCAAGCTCATTCCCGACAATACCAATATCAAGTTCCTGCGCTGGCGGGTGCCATTCTACGCGGTCAGCCTCCTGCTCATGGCGGCTTCTTTTGCGCTGGTATTCACCAAGGGCCTGAACCTCGGCGTGGATTTCGTCGGCGGGCAATCGATCCGGGTGACCTTCGCCGAAGGCACCGTGGCCCCCCTGGCGGAAGTGCGGGAAGAGATCGACGGGCTGGGCTACGGCGATCCGATTCTCCAACAGCTCGGCCAGCCGAACCAGATCGCCGTCCGCATGAAGCTGCCGGACGAGGAGAATCCCGCTCTCACCGAGAAGATGAACACCGATATCCGCTCCACGCTGGAACGGAACCATCCCGATGCCCAGATCGGCCAGGCCGAATCCGTGTCCGGCAAGGTGTCCCAGGAACTGTTCCGCAACGGCATGGTCGCGCTGCTGCTGGCGATGATCGGCATCTCGATCTACATCTGGATCCGGTTCGAATGGCAATTCGGCGTCGGCGCGCTGTTCGCGCTGGCGCATGACGTGACTCTCACCGTGGGGCTGTTTTCGCTCACGGGGATGGAATTCGATCTCAATATCGTCGCCTCGCTGCTCACGCTCATCGGCTATTCGCTCAACGACAATATCGTCGTTTACGACCGCGTGCGCGAGAACCTGAAGAAATACCGCAAGATGCCGGTGCCGGAACTGCTCGATCTCTCGGTGAACGAGACGCTGTCACGCACGGTGGTCACCTCCACCTCGCTGCTGATCACGCTGGTCGCGCTTCTGCTCCTAGGCCCGGAAGTGATCTTCGGCTTCACCCTGGCGATCACGTTCGGCATCTTCGTCGGCACTTACAGCTCGATCTACATGGCGACCCCGATCCTGGTGTGGCTGGGGGTCAAGCAGGACAGCTTCGTGCCGACCGAAAGTGTGGCCGACAGGCAGGATCGCAAGGCCCGGGGCGAAGCCTGATACGGCGGCCGATCCGCTACCCGGCGGATCGGCCCCGATCGGGCCGCGCTTGACGAGGCCGCCGCCCGCGCGGCGGCGCTCGCCCGCAATCGGCTCACAATGTCACAAGGGGCGGACCAGCATCTCCGCCCCGGCGATCCAGGCCGGGTTGTCGATCACGATCTGTCGTTGCCCGAGGCCTGGTGGAAGCAGCCCGACCAGCGTGCCCCGCCGGTCGATCAGGCGGCCGAAGGCGAAGCGCCCGCCCGAACGGGGGACCAGCACGTCGCGATTGATCAGCTTCGGCGCTTCCTCGGGCGGGTGTTGCCGCATCCAGATCTGGTCGCCGGCGCGGTATTCCCCTTGCGGCGCCTCGACCAACAGGCACACCAGCGGTGTCTCCCCGCCCAGCTCGATCGGCAGGATCGCATCGCGCGGGGCCGACAGCGCTTCCGCGCCGGTTTCCGCCAGCCGGGCGATGATCTTCGTTTCCTCCGCCTCTTCACCTTTCACCAGCAGTTCCGGATCCACGCCCAGCGCGGCGGCGATGCGGTTCATCCACACCAGCGAAAGATTGCGCATCCCGGTTTCCAGCCGGCCGATGGTCTGCGCCGTGGTCGGCGGATCGCAGCGCGCCGCCACCTGGGCCAGCGTCATGCCCTTCTGCTTGCGAATGTCGCGGATACGATTGATCACGGCTCGATTGATCCTAACCAATTTGGTTTTTCCGTTTTCCTACAGACAAGTCGATTTGGCAAGAGCCTCGCGCATCGGGCCAAGGAGATTCACATGCGCCGCACCCTCGTCGAACGGGAACTCACGCCGGAAGGGCCGCGCCGCAGGGCAGGGGTGGCCCCGCGCCGGCGCAGCGTCACGGTCAACCTGGCCGAATCGCCGCTTGGCTGGCTCCACGCCCACGGCCACTTGTGCGATCGGCTGTTCGATGCGGGCGAGCGCCTGCGCGCGGATTACGAGCGCGCCCAGCTCGCACCGGGCCTGACGATGCGCTGGGAGCCGGTGCGGATTCGCGGCACCGGCCATTCCGGCCTCTCGCCCACGGAGGCGCAACTGGCCGCGCGCCGCCGGTTCGACGGGGCGATCGCCGCCGCGGGCAAGGGGCTGGAAGATATCCTCTGGCGCGTCGTCTGCGCCTGCGAAACGCTACCCGCCGCCGAAAAAGCGCTCGACTGGCCGGCGCGCAGCGGCAAGCTCGTACTCAAGCTGGCGCTCGATCGCGTGGCGGATTTCTACCGGATCAGGTGACGGGGGAGGCCCTGACTCAAGAAGCCTGACCTGGTAGTCGCAGCCCTGTAACTCCCCGCCCGGTAGCTTCCCGTCCGGTAAATCCCCGCCCCGGTAAATCCCCGCCCAGTAACGCCCAGCCCAGTAGCGCCCAGCCCCAGTCTCGTCATTGCGAGCGTAGCGAAGCAATCCAGGGCAGTTCTGCGCCGCTCTGGATTGCGTCGCTACGCTCGCAATGACGAAGGTCCGGCGGAAGCAGGCGTCTTCCCGCCAGGCCCGTGTCAACGGCACCAGCGCCCCGGGCTATCCCTCGACCAGTTCCGCCAGTTCTAGCCAACGCTCTTCCGCTGCCTCTTTCTCTGCGCGCAGGGCGTCGAGCTGCTCGGTCAGGCGGGCGAACCGCTCGGGATTGCGGGAATAGAGGTCGGGATCGGCCAGCGCCTGCTCGCCCGTGGCGATCTCGCCGTCCAGCTCGTGGATCCGCGCGGGCAGCAATTCGTAATCGCGCTGGTCCTTGTAGGATAGCTTCACCCGCGTCTTCGCGGCAGCGGATTTGGGGGCGGGCGCGTCCGGCGCAGGTTGGGATTGGACGATCCCGCCCCCAGCCTCTGCCGCACGCGGCAGAGGCGATTTCGCGGTTTTGCCGGCGGGATTCGCGCGCTTCTTCCGCTTGGCTTCCCAGTCTTCGTACCCGCCGGCGACAATGTCCACCGTGCCGCTGCCGTCGAGGCCCAGGGTGATCGTCACCGTGCGATCGAGGAAATCGCGATCGTGGCTGACGATCAGCACCGTGCCTTCGTAATCGGCGATCACTTCCTGCAACAGGTCGAGCGTTTCGAGATCGAGGTCGTTGGTCGGCTCGTCCAGCACCAGCAGGTTGGACTTGCGGGCGAATTCGCGCGCCAGCAGCAGGCGTGACCGCTCGCCTCCCGAAAGCGAGCCGATCGGGGCATCGACCAGCGAGGGGTCGAACAGGAAGTCCTTCAGATAGGCCTGCACGTGCTTGCGGTGCCCGCGCACGTCGATCCAGTCGCCGCCTTCGGCCAGCACGTCGCGCACTTTCTTTTCCGGCGCCAGTACGCTGCGCTGCTGATCGATCATCACGCCGTTCAGCGTCTTGGCCAGCGTCACCGTGCCTTCGTCAGGTGCCAGCTCGCCGGTCAGCAGCTTGAGCAGCGTGGTCTTGCCCGCGCCATTGGCGCCGACCACGCCGATCCGATCACCCCGCTGGATTCGCAGGGAGAAATTGCGGATCACGGTACGCTCACCATAGCGCTTGGTCACGTTTTCGGCCACGATCACCGACTTGGTTCGCGCTTCGTCGTCGGTCGCCAGCGCCAGCTTGGACGTGCCGGCCTTGCCGATCATCGCCGCCCGCTGCGCGCGCATCCGGTGCAGCGCTTCCAGCCGGCCCATGTTGCGTTTGCGCCGCGCGGTCACCCCGCGTTCCAGCCAGTGCGCCTCGATCTTCAGCTTGGCGTCCAGCTTCTCCGCCGCGCGCGCTTCCTCGGCATAGACCTGCTCTTCCCATGCCTCATAGCCGCCGAAGCCCACGTCCTTGCGCCGCAATGTCCCCCGGTCGAGCCACAGGGTCGACCGAGTCAGGCGCTTCAGGAACGTGCGGTCGTGGCTGATGACCACGAAAGCGCCCTTGTAGCGGCCGAGCCAGCTTTCCAGCCAGTCGATCGCGGCCAGGTCCAGGTGGTTGGTCGGCTCGTCCAGCAGCAGCAGGTCGGGCGCCATGGCCAGTCCGCGCGCCAGCGCCGCGCGCCGCCTCTCGCCCCCGCTGGCGGTGGCGGCGGGGCGATCCAGCTCGATCCCCAGCTGCCCGGCGATGGCTTCCACCTCGTGCCGCTGCGGCGCGTCCTTGCCCGCCAGCGCGAAGTCCATCAGCGTGGCGAAGGGGGTGAAGTCCGGCTCCTGCTCCAGCAGCACGATCCGCGTGCCCGGCTGGACGGACCGCTTGCCCGTGTCCGCTTCGATCAGATCGGCGATCAGGCGGAACAGCGTGGTCTTGCCCGCGCCGTTGCGGCCGATCAGCGCCAGCCGGTCGCGCGGGCCGATATGCAGGTCTAGCTCGCGGAACAGCCAGCGCCCGCCTTGTTGCAGGCCAAGGCCTTCCCAGGAAAGGATCGGTGCGTCCGCCATGGCGGCTCCTTTAGCGGCCTTGCGCGTTCCTACAAGGTGAAGGGGCCCTGACTCCGTCAAGGCCTCCGTCAAGGCTCATGCAACCGGTCCGGTTCAGCCGCGCGCAAGCGGCCCGGCCGCAACTGGTGTTATCGAAAGGGAGAAAACCCGATGATCCGTTATGTTTTGCCTGTCGCCGCCGTTGCCGCCATCGCCGCGCCCGCTGGTGCGGCAGTCCAGCTCACCTCGGCCGGCCCAATCGTCGAGCTGACCGTGCATGAAAGTGTGGAGGCCGAGCCCGATCTCGTCACCGTGGGGGCGGGGGTGACCACGCAAGCGCCTACCGCGGCCGAGGCGATGCGGGCGAACGCGCAAGCAATGACCGCGGTCATCGCCCGCATCAAGGCGCTCGGCATTGCGGAACGCGACATCCAGACAGCCGGCATCAACCTGGGCGCGCAGTACGATTACGATCAGGAAAATCGCCGGCAGGTGTTCCGCGGCTATCAGGTCTCCAACCGCGTCAGCGTGAAGCTGCGCGATGTGCCGCGCACGGGCGAGGTGCTGGATGCTTTGGTCGCTGCCGGGGCCACCGATATTTCCGGACCGGACTTCTCGATCCAGGACGATACCGGCGCCCGGGCCCAGGCGCGCAAGGCGGCGATGCAATCCGCCCAGGCCCAGGCGCTCGAGTATGCCCGCGCCGCCGGCTATTCGGGCGTGCGCCTGCTGGAAATCAGCGAAAGCGTCGCCTCCCCCCCGCCGATGCCTTATGCCCGAGGGGTCGCGCTTGAAGCGGCCGCCGCCCCCAAGACGCCGGTGCAGCCGGGTCTGGTGGAGACCGGGGTGACGATCCAGGTGACTTACGAGATGACGCGCTAGGGGTCTCGCTAGGGCAGGGGCGCCACACCCGGGCGGAAATAGCGGCGCGGCGCCGTATTCACACCTTGTTCAATGGCTTGCGCCTAGGCACAGCCCTGCCATGCGCAAGCCGATTGCCTTTTTCCTCGTTGCCGCGCTGATCGCAGGCGGCCTTGCCGCGCCCGCCGATGCGCAGCGCGGGCGCGACAGGCAGTCCCTGCGCGACCAGGAAAGCGCGCGCGAGGAAATGCTCGCCGGCCGCACCCTGCCGTCGCGCGAGATAGAGCGTCGCGTGATCCCGCAGATGAAGGATCAGAAGTACCTGGGCTTCGAATACGATCCCGTGGCCAGCGCCTATCGGCTCAAGTTCATAAAGGAAGGCCATGTCACCTGGGTGGATGTCGATGCGCGAACCGGCCGTGTCCTGCGAGTCTCCAGATAGGCTCGCCCCTGCGGGATACGTTCGCCCCGTTGACGCGTTCATCGCAAGAGCCCACATCGGGCGCTGCGTGACAGCAGGGGACCCCAGATGCGCATCCTGATCGTCGAGGACGAGCCCACCCTCGGCCAGCAATTGAAATCGACGCTGGAGCAGACCGGATACGCCGTGGACTTGTCCGTGGACGGCGAAGATGGGCACTTTCTCGGCTCGACCGAGGATTACGATGCGGCCATTCTCGACCTCGGCCTGCCCGAGATCGATGGGCTGACGGTGCTTGGCATGTGGCGCAAGGAAGGGCGCAATTTCCCCGTGCTGGTGCTCACGGCGCGCGATTCGTGGTCGGACAAGGTCGCCGGGCTCGATGCCGGGGCGGACGATTATCTGGCCAAGCCGTTCCAGACGGAAGAGCTGATCGCCCGCCTGCGCGCGCTGATCCGCCGCGCTTCCGGCAATGCCAGCTCGGAACTCATGGCAGGTGACGTGCGGCTGGATACGCGTTCCGGCCGCGTGACCCTGGCGGGAGAGCCGGTCAAGCTCACCGCGCAGGAATACAAGCTGCTCAGCTACCTGATGCACCACAAGGGCAAGGTGGTCAGCCGCACCGAATTGATCGAACATATCTACGATCAGGATTTCGATCGCGATTCCAACACTATCGAAGTGTTCGTCACCCGCATCCGCAAGAAGCTGGGGGCGAATGTCATCACCACCATCCGTGGCCTCGGTTACAGCCTCGACGACCCCGACGAACCGCCGCGCGGCGAATGATCCCGTAGCCCCCGGCGCGCCCGCGCAGGGCGTGCCGCAAGGCGACGGGGCGGAAGCCGCGGCGGCTGCGCCGCGCCACAATACCGGCAGCCTGGCGCGGCGCATGATGCTGATCGCTGCGGGGTGGATCACCATCCTGCTGCTGGTCGGCGGACTTGCGCTCAACAGCACGCTCACCGGCCTGCTCACTCGCCAGTACGACGAACAGCTGCATTACATGCTGACGGCGATGATCAGCTCGGCGGAAATCGATTCCTACGGCGATATCTGGTTCAACCGCGCGCTGGCCGACCAGCGCTTCCTCGAGCCCAACAGCGGCCTCTATTCGCAGGTCGATGGCGCGGGGCATGATCCGTTTCCATCCAACTCGCTGTGGGACCGCACCTTGAAGCCGAGCGGGAAGAAGGCCCGCCTGGAACCGCTCTATTACGATTCCAACCAGTTTCCCGACGAGCCGCTGCGCGTGGTTGAACAGACGGTCAGCCTGCCGGGCAGCGACGTGGAATGGCAATTCATGGTCGCCGGCGCCCGCGCGGAGCTGGACGAGCAGATCAGGGCGATCCGCTCGATCCTGGTGTGGAGCTTCGCGGTGCTCGGCATCGGCCTGTTCGTGCTGGCCATGCTGCAAACCTGGTACGGCCTCAGCCCGCTGCGCCGAGTGCGGCTGGCGATCGCCCGCATCCGCACATCCGGCGCCAACCGGGTAACCGATCCGCTGCCGCTCGAAGTCCAGCCCATGGTGGAAGAACTCAACGCCTTGCTCGCCCATTCGGAGACTCAGGCCGAGGAAGCGCGCACCCATGCCGGCAACCTCGCCCACGCGCTCAAGACCCCGCTCACCGTGCTGACCAACGCGGCCAGCGCCCACGCGCCGGACCTCGCCGAAACCGTGCTGCGCGAATCGGCGACGATGCGCCGCCAGGTCGATCACCACCTCGCCCGCGCGCGCGCCGTCGGCCGCCGGGCGACAGGCCATTCGCGCACCGGCGTGCTGGCTTCCGCCGAAGCGGTCGAGCGGGCGGTCGCGCGGCTCTATCCGGCGGTGCGGTTCGATATCGCCGGATCGCGCACCGCGGTGGTCACGATGGAGCGGCAGGATCTCGACGAAATCCTCGGCAACCTGATCGAGAACGCGGCCAAATACGGCGGCGGCAGCGTGTTCGTCACCGTCGATCCCGATCCGGCGGCCGCGCTCTGCGCCGTATGGATCGAGGATGACGGCCCTGGCATCTCCGAAGCCGACCAGGCCAAGCTGTTCTCGCGCGGGGCCCGGCTCGATACCGAAAAGCCGGGCACCGGCCTGGGCCTCGCCATCGTGCGCGACGTGGTCGGGATATACGGCGGCCAGGTGGAACTGGGCGAAAGCGAGGATCTCGGCGGCCTGCTGGTCAAGCTCAAGTTGCCGCGAGCTGGCTAAGGGGTTCAGCCCTGATACAAGCGGGCCTGCTAGACATCGGTGCATAGAGAAATCCGCACCGGAGAGTCCTCATGAATCGATCCCTCATCCGCCTCGGCGTGATCGCCGGGGCCTCGATCGCACTCGCGGGCTGCAGCACGTATGACGGTTATGGCCGCCACGGTTACAGCGGCGTTTCAGTGGGTTATGCCAGCAGCCGGCCTTATTACGGCTGGTACGACGGCTATTATTATCCCGGCACCGGCTATTACGTCTATGACCGGCAGGGCTCTCGCCATCGCTGGCGCGATACGGACCGCCGCTATTGGCAAGGCAACCGAGGCGGCCACCACGTGCGCCAGAACTGGAGCGGCTACGGCCGCGACCGACCCCACCGAGGCAATCGCCGCCGTTAGGGAGTGACGCCCCGGCCGTTATGGGCGGGCGTCCTCCAAGCGGCCTGCATCCGTGTACCTATCCCGGCACTGTCTCTGAGGCGCCCTAACACCCCCGTTCGTCATTGCGAGCGTAGCGAAGCAATCCAGAGCGTATTGCACTGCCGCCCTGGATTGCTTCGCTACGCTCGCAATGACGAGTGAGGGGCCGGGTAGAGCTTGGCCCGCCTAGGATTAGAACGTGGGCCGCGGTGGGACCCACCGCACCCCCGCACAATGCCTACTTCCCCGCAGCCTGCCGCCGATGGTGGCGGATCACTTCGTCGATCACGAAGCGGATGAACTTCTCGCTGAATTCGGGGTCCAGGTCGGCGTCCACCGCCAGCGCGCGCAGGCGTTCGATCTGGCGCGCCTCGCGGGCGGGGTCGCTGGCCGGCAGGCCAACGCGCGCCTTGTATTCCCCCACCGCCTGAGTGGTGCGGAACCGCTCCGCCAGCAGATGGATCAACGCGGCGTCGATGTTGTCGATGCTCTTGCGGAAGGCCGCGAGCGTCGGGTCGGGCTGACTGGGCGTGGGTTGGCTGGCCATGGCCGACACGACTAGCAGGGATTCCGCGCTTGCCAAGCGGGCGCCGGATCGTCAGATGCGCCTTATGAGCGCCGAGGTCGTCCCGCTGCCCGTGAAAGAGCCTTCGCTCGCCCCCATCCTGAACCTGACGGCCACGTCGATGAATGCGGTCAACGCGATCATCCTGGATCGGATGCAGAGCGAAATCCCGCTGATCCCTGCGCTGGCCGGCCACCTGATCGCCGGCGGCGGCAAGCGGATGCGGCCGATGCTCACGCTCGCCGGGGCGGAACTGCTCGGCTATCAGGGCACGCGCCATCACCGGCTGGCCGCCGCGGTGGAATTCATTCACACCGCCACGCTGCTGCATGACGACGTGGTGGACGGCAGCGAAACGCGCCGGGGCAAGTCCGCCGCCAACATCATCTTCGGCAATCCGGCCACCGTGCTGGTCGGCGATTTCCTTTTCGCCCGCGCCTTCGAGTTGATGGTGGAGGACGGCAGCCTCAGGGTCCTCCAGATCCTTTCCTCCGCCAGCGCGGTGATCGCGCAGGGGGAGGTTGACCAGCTCACCGCCCAGCGCAAGATCGAGACCAGCGAGGATCGCTATCTCGAGATCATCGGCGCCAAGACCGCCGCCCTGTTCGCCGCCGCCAGCCGCATTTCCGCCGTGGTCGCGGAGCGGAGCAAGGCGGAAGAACGCGCGCTGAACGATTACGGCCGCAATCTCGGCATCGCCTTCCAGCTGGTGGACGATGCGATCGATTATGACGGCAGCGCCGCCGAAATGGGCAAGGACAGCGGCGACGATTTCCGCGAAGGCAAGATGACCTTGCCGGTGATCCTCGCCTATGCGCGCGGCGATACGGAGGAACGGCGCTTCTGGGAAGAAGCCATCGCCGGCTTCCGCACCGAGGATGAAGACCTCGCCCACGCCATCGAGCTGATCCGCCGCCACGACTGCGTCTCCGCCACCCGCGACCGCGCCCGCCACTTCGCCCAGCGCGCCTGCGATGCGCTGTCGATCTTCCCCGACGGCGCGGCGCGCCGGGCGATGATCGAAGCCGCCCAGTTCGCGGTGAGCCGGGGGTACTGAAACCTCCCGCTTCTCATCGTCGTCGTGAACGCGTTTCAGGATCCCTTTCTCAGCCTTACCCGGGGCACGCTCCAGCCTAGCCGCGGGCTCGCTCTCGCGCCAAAGCACCGCGAACGCGGCACGATGGATGCTGAAACGCGTTCAGCATGACGAGCCAAGGGGCTGCGGCGCGCGATCCCTGCCGCCGCTGACCGAAACCCCAACATTCTTCGTCATCCCCGCGAAAGCGGGGACCCAGTCGGCTCTTGAGGCAGAACCCTCTCCATCGAAAGACCTGCGCTGGAAGAGGGAGGCAGAAAGGCGATTCATCTTCCATACGGCACACCGCTTGTGGCAGCGCCCACTCATGCAACCGCGCCCGTCCCCTTTCCGCGTAATGCCCCTGCAAGGTGACACTTTTACGCGCAAGGTGACACTTCCGCGCCGCAAACGGCTCAACCGTGTCACACATGTCAACCCAACCCGGAAAGCGCCGCATGAGTGCTGACCTTCCGATCCACGCCGTCCTGCCGGACCTGCTCGCCGCCCTGCGCGCTCGCAATTCCGCCGTGCTCATCGCGCCGCCCGGCGCCGGCAAGACCACGGCGGTCGCTCCGGCGCTGATCGGCGAGCCCTGGTGCACCGGCCAGGTCATCCTGCTCAGCCCCCGCCGTGTCGCCGCCCGCGCCGCGGCCGAGCGGATTGCCGAGTTGCTGGGGGAGCCGGTGGGGAAGCGCGTGGGCTACCTCACCCGTCTCGACAGCAAGCAAAGCGCCGCGACCCGCATCCTCGTCGTCACCGAAGCGATCTTCGTCAGCCGCATCCTGGGCGATCAGGAACTGGCGGGCGTCTCCGCCGTGCTGTTCGACGAAGCGCATGAGCGGCATCTGGACAGCGATCTCGGCCTTGCGCTGGCGCTGGAAAGCCAGGCCGTGCTGCGGGAGGACCTGCGCATCCTCGTCATGTCCGCCACCATCGACGGCGCCCGCTTCGCTCGCCTGATGAGCGATGCGCCAGTGATCGAAAGCGAGGGCAGGGCGCATCCGCTGCGCATCGAATGGCTCGGCAGCCGCCCGGAACTGCGGACCGACGAGGCCATGGCCGGCGCGATCCTCACCGCGTGGCGCGCGGAGCAGGGTGACGTGCTCGCCTTCCTTCCCGGTGTCGGTGAGATCGAGCGGACGCGCGAGCGGCTGGCGGAGAAACTGCCCGGCACGCCGATCCTGCCGCTCCACGGCCAGGTCGATCCCGCCATGCAGCGCGCCGCGATCCGGCGCGACCCGGAAGGCCGCCGCCGCGTGGTTCTGGCGACCAGCATCGCCGAAACCTCGATCACGCTCGATGGCGTATCCGTGGTGGTGGACAGCGGCCTGTCCCGCCGGGCGGAGTTCGATCTGGCTGCCGGCGTCACGCATCTTGTCACCCGCCGCGCCAGCCAGGCCGCCGCCGCCCAGCGCGCCGGCCGCGCGGCGCGGCAGGGGCCGGGCGTGGCTTATCGCTTGTGGGAGGAAGCCGCGCATCCCGGTCGCGAACGGTTCGATCCGCCGGAAATGCTCACGGCCGATCTTGCCCCGCTCACGCTGGCGCTGGCGCAATGGGGCGTAGCCGATCCGGCTTCGCTCGCCTGGCTCGATCCGCCCCCGGCCGCCGCTCTCTCCGCCGCGCGCGAGCGGCTGACGAAGCTCGATGCGCTGGATGGCACAGGGCGCATCACCGAGCGGGGCCGCCGGATCGCCGCGCTGCCGATGGAACCGTGGCAGGCGGCCATGCTGCTGTTCGGGGCCGAGCATGGCGCGGCGCCGGAGGCGGCCCGGCTGGCCCTGCTGCTCCAGGAACGCGGCCTGGGCGGGCGAGGGGAGGACCTGGCCCAGCGCTTCTCCCGCTGGAATGGCGACCGCTCGCCCCGCGCCCAGTCCGCGCGCAAGCTGGCGGAGAGATGGGCAGCACGGGCTGAGGCCACGTTATCTCCCCTCCCCGGCGGGGAGCGGCCGGGGGTGGGGGAGCGCGGCCGCAGGACGCGCGTCCTCGCCGGTGTCGCGACACCCCCACCCAACCCTTCCCCTCAAGGGGGAGGGCTACCACCGCTCGGCATTCTCCTCGCCCTCGCGCTACCGGACAATCTCGCCCGCCGGCGCGATGCGTCGGGCGAATCATGGCTCTCCGCCGGGGGGCGTGGCTACAATCTCGACGCCACCTCTCCGCTCGCCACCGCCGAATGGCTCGCCATCGGCGACGCGCAGGGGCAGGCAAAAGGTGCGCGCATCACCGCCGCCTTGCCGCTGGCCATGCGGGAGGTCGAACAATGGCTGGGCGCGCGTATCGAACGCCGCTCCACGCTGCGATGGACGGGCGAGCGAGTGGAGGCGCGGCTCGAACGGCGGATCGGCGCGATTACCCTGGCCAGCGGTCCCGATCCGGAGCCGGACCCCAGCGCCGTTGAGCATATCCTTGTGGATAAAGCGGTGGAGAACCTGGGGGAACTTCTACCCCCCGCGCTCCTCGCCCGCGCCCGCTACGCCGGCATCGAAGCGCTCGATCTCGCGCGCTTGGCGGAGCAGGCGCAAGACTGGCTCGCCCCGCTGCTCCACGGCCGTCGCGATCTCGGCCTGCCCAAGGCCGCGCTGGCCGATGCGCTGCTCGCCCGCCTTTCGTGGGACGAGCGCCAGCGCCTGGATCGGCTCGCCCCGCGCGAGTTTGTCTCCCCTGCGGGCACGCATCATGCCATCGACTATGCCGGCGATGACGCCCCCAGCGCGGAAGTCCGCGTGCAGGCGCTGTTCGGGCTGGAAGCGCACCCGATGATCGGCGACACGCCGCTGCTGCTGAAGCTCACCAGTCCCGCCGGCCGGCCGATTCAGGCGACCCGCGACCTGCCGGGCTTCTGGCGCGGTTCTTGGGCGGAGGTGAGGAAGGACATGAAGGGCCGCTATCCCAAGCACCGCTGGCCGGAAGAACCGTGGAAGGAAGCCCCCAGCCTCAAGACCCGTAACGCATTCGACGCTTCGGCGCGCCCGGCGTGAACGGGCCTCTTGATTTCGCCGGGCATCCGAACGAAAGGCCAATGCCATGCAGGCCCGTATCTTCCAGCGCCCCAAGAACGCCATGCAGTCCGGCAAGGCGCTCACCGACCAGTGGCTTCTCGACTTCGTGCCGGCAGAGGCAAAGAAGCCCGATCCGCTGATGGGCTGGCCCGGCAGCGGCGACACGCGCCAGCAGCTTACCCTGCGCTTTCCCACCAGGGAAGCGGCGGTCGCCTATGCGGAAAAGTACGGCATCGATGCCGTGGTTTATGATCCGCCGCCCAAGCGGTTGAAAATCCAGGCTTACGCCGACAACTTCCGGTAAGTTCCGGGGCTGATTGAGCCCCTCACAAACCTTGCATTCCGTTCCGAGCCCGGCCATATGCCTGCGCGGGAGTCGGGTGGACGTTCGCGTCCGCCAACCTGGTCAGGTCCGGAAGGAAGCAGCCACAACGGATGGCAGCGGGTCGCCCGGCTCCTTTAATCCACACCATTGTTGCCATGACATTCCGGGCCCGAGCCCCTACTTTGCCGGGTATGGGTGATTCAGGCGATATGTTCGGCGGCCAGCCCCCGGAAGGCGATAGCGCCGAGCCGGTGCAGCCGACTGCCGCGGAGCTTGAGGCCGCCGGCCAGTCGGCGATGTTCGGCGATCCGCCGCCGCCAGCCGCCCCCATGTCGGCCTCCCCACCCGCTCCAGAGCCGCTCCAGGACAAGTCCGAACTCGCTTCGGCCCAGCCCTATCGGGTGCTCGCCCGCAAGTATCGCCCGCGCACATTCTCCGAGCTGATCGGGCAGGAACCGATGGTCCGCACGCTGGCCAACGCCATCGCGCGTGAGCGGCTGGCCCATGCCTTTCTGATGACCGGCGTGCGGGGGGTGGGCAAGACGTCCACCGCGCGCCTGATCGCCAAGGCGCTCAATTGCATCGGGCCTGACGGGAAGGGCGGCCCCACGATCGATCCCTGCGGCCAGTGCGAGCCGTGCGTGGCCATCGCCGAAGGCCGCCATATCGACGTGATCGAGATGGACGCCGCCAGCCACACCGGCGTGGACGACGTGCGCGAGATCGTGGAGGCGGTGCGCTATGCCGCGGTCAGCGCGCGCTACAAGATCTACATCATCGACGAAGTCCACATGCTCTCGCGCAATGCTTTCAACGCCTTGCTCAAGACGCTTGAGGAACCGCCGGCGCATGTGAAGTTCCTCTTCGCCACCACGGAGGTGGACAAGCTGCCGGTCACCGTGCTCAGCCGCTGCCAGCGGTTCGACTTGCGCCGCATTCCCAAGGACCTCCTCGAAAAGCAGTTCGCCGATATCTGCGCGAATGAAGGCGTCGAGGCCGATCCGGAGGCGCTGGCGATCATCGCCTCGGCCGCCGAGGGATCGAGCCGCGACGGCCTGTCGATCCTCGATCAGGCGATCGCCCACGCCGATCTCGATGCCGAAGGCCGGGTGACGGCGGAACGCGTGCGCGACATGCTCGGCCTGGCCGACAAGTCCGCGCTGCGTCACTTGTTCGCCGCGTTGCTCGACGGCGATCCGCAAGCCGTGCTGGACGCGATCGAGCGGCAATATGCCTTCGGGGTGGACCCGCTGGCGCTGGTCCGCTCGCTGATGGAACTTACGCACCGGATCGCCGTCGCGCAGATCGGCGGCGGCGCGGCCGATGCGCCCACGGCGGAAGAGCGCCAGGCGATCGAGGAATGGGCCGGGCGGCTTTCCGCCGGTCAGGTCCATCGCTTGTGGCAACTGCTGCTCAAGGGGCACGAGGAAGTGCGCGGCGCGCCCGATCCGCTGGTCTCGGCGCAGATGGCCCTGCTGCGCGTGCTCCACGCCGTGGACCTGCCCGATCCGGGCACGCTGGCGAAACAACTGGGTGAAAGGGCCGCCAGTCCGGCTGTTTCCGCGCCGACGGGCGGCGAAGGCACGGCCGCGGCGCCGGTCGCCACGCTCGATTGGGCGGACCTGTGCGAGCGGGTCGACCGCGCCGGAATGCTCCGCGTCGCCGGGCTGATGCGCGATTGGGTGCGGGTGATCGACCTCGCGCCGGGTCGGCTGGTCTATGCGCTCGCTCCCGGCCTGTCGGAAGACCTGGCGGCCGACTTGCGCGAGGCGTTGCAGAAGGCGACGGGCGAGCGCTGGCAGGTGGACCGTGGAACGGGGGAGGGGGCGCCTTCGTTGCGCGAGCAAGGCGAAGCGGCCCGGCTGGCGGAGGCGGAGCGCATTCGCCGCCTGCCGCTGGTGGAAGCCGCCTTCGCCGAATTTCCCGCCGCCGAATTCGTCGAGGAAGATGACGCGCCGATAGGCGAACGCAATTGGAGCAAACGCGCATGAATATGGAAGAGATGATGAAGAAGGCCCAGGAAGCGGCCGAGATCATCCAGAAGCAGATGAACGAAGCGCAGGTGAAGCTCGACACCGTGGAAGTGGAGGGCGTGTCCGGCGGCGGCCTGGTGAAAATCCGCGCTTCCGCCAAGGGCCGCATCCTCGGCGTGTCGATCGACGACAGCCTGATCGTGCCCGAGGACAAGACGATCCTCGAAGATCTCATCACCGCCGCCTTCAACGATGCCCGCGCCAAGGCGGACCAGGCCTCCGCGCGGGAAATGCAGTCGATCCAGCAGGGCATGGGCCTGCCGCCGGGATTCAACCTGCCCGGCCTGGGTTAACGCGGGCGAAATCCCATCGGTTGGAAGCGGGCGCCCGCCCCCTGCCCGAATGAGGTCAGGTGGCATTCCATGGGCAACACTGATACAACCGGCGCATGAGACTGGGTGGGACACTCGCGATCGGCCTTGTCGTGTGCGCATCGGCTGCACTCGCCGGCGAGCGTCCCCCTACAAACACCCATCCGTTTGAATCCTGCCTGGCCACCAAGGCGCTCGCTCTTGAACGTTCGGGTGTCGAGGTGAGCGAAGTGCTTGTCAGGGCGGAGAGCGCGTGTCGGGATGCGAGAGGCGAGCTCAGCGATGCGGCGGCCGGGGAGATTGCCTCGAAAGTCCGTCTTGCCGTGATGCAACAGCGGTCCAATGCGCTCAACACCCGCCGGCGTGGATAGGGGCGCGGGCGCGAGAGTCGATTGCAAGCATCCGGCCAGTCCTCTTCCGTGCTGCCGGCCCGCGCATCCACAGGGCGGTGGCGGGCGGCATTGCAGGCTCGCGGCCGTGCCCCCATATCCGGACCAAGTGATCGGGGTCCGCCCCGCCAGATGGATTTGCCAACCGCATGAATCAGACGTTTCCCCTTCTTCCCCTGCGCGACATCGTGGTCTTTCCCGGCCAGGTCGTTCCGCTGTTCGTCGGCCGCGACAAATCGGTCGCGGCGCTCGAAGCGGCGATGACCGGCGAGAAGGATATTTTCCTCGTCACGCAGCTCGAACAGAATATCGACGATCCCACGCATGACGATCTCTATGACGTGGGCGTGATCGCGCAGGTCCTGCAACTGCTGAAGCTGCCTGACGGAACCGTGCGCGTGCTGGTGGAAGGGCAGGCGCGCGCCCGCCTGGCCGGCCTGGTGGATGAGGCGGACCATGTCCTCGCCGATGTGGAGCTGCTCGAGGAGGGCGAGGCCGCCGGGAGCGAAGTCGCGGCCATGATGCGCTCCGCGCTCGATCAGTTCGGCGAATACGCCAAGCAGAACCGCAAGCTGCCTGAGGATATCGAAGAGGAATTCGCCGGGATCGACGATGCCGGCCGCCTGGCCGATGCGATCACCGGTGCGCTTGCCGCCAAGGTGGCGACCAAGCAGGCGCTGCTCAGCGAAACCAGCGCGCTCAAGCGGCTGGAAATGGTCTATTCGGTGATGGAAGGGGAGCTTTCCGTCCTCCAGGTGGAGCGCAAGATCCGCGGCCGCGTGAAGCGGCAGATGGAGAAGACCCAGCGCGAATATTACCTCAACGAACAGCTCAAGGCGATCCAGTCGGAGCTGGGCGGGGACGGCGAGGAAGGCGACGAAATCGCCGAGCTGCAGGAGAAGATCGAGACTCTCAAGCTGTCGAAGGACGCCCGAAGCAAGGCCGGCGCGGAGCTGAAGAAGCTGCGCGGCATGCAGCCGATGAGCGCCGAGGCCACCGTGGTGCGCAATTATCTCGACGTGCTGCTCGGCCTGCCGTGGGGTAAGAAGAGCCGGCTCAAGAAGGACATCGCCCGCGCGCAGCAGATCCTGGACGAGGATCACTATGCGCTGGACAAGGTCAAGGATCGCATCGTCGAATACCTCGCGGTGCAGGCGCGGACCAACAAGCTGAAGGGGCCGATCCTGTGCCTCGTCGGCCCTCCGGGCGTGGGCAAGACCAGCCTCGGCAAGTCGATCGCCCGCGCCACGGGGCGCGAGTTCGTGCGCCAGTCGCTCGGCGGCGTGCGTGACGAGGCGGAGATTCGCGGCCACCGGCGGACCTATATCGGCTCGCTGCCGGGCAAGATCGTCACCAACCTGCGCCGGGCGGGGGCGATGAACCCGCTGTTCCTGCTCGACGAGATCGACAAGCTGGGGCAGGATTTCCGGGGCGATCCGGCGTCCGCCCTGCTCGAAGTGCTCGATCCGGAGCAGAACGCGAAGTTCCAGGACCATTATCTGGAGTTGGATATCGACCTTTCCGACGTGATGTTCGTGTGCACCGCGAACTCGCTCAACCTGCCGCAGCCGCTGCTGGACCGGATGGAGATCATCCGCCTGGAAGGCTATACGGAAGACGAGAAGGTCGAGATCGCGCAGCGCCACCTGATCGACAAGCAGGTCAAGGCGCACGGCCTCAAGAAGGGTGAGTTCGAGCTGACCGAGGCGGGCCTGCGCGACCTGATCCGCTATTACACGCGTGAGGCCGGCGTGCGCACGCTGGAGCGCGAGATCGCCCGGCTGGCGCGCAAATCGCTGCGGCAGATCCTCGAAGGCAAGGCGCAGAGCGTCGTCATCACCCCGGACAATCTCGGCGAGTTCGCCGGGGTGCGCAAGTTCAAGCACGGCGTGTCGGAGGACGAGCCCCAAGTGGGTGCGGTCACCGGGCTGGCGTGGACCGAAGTCGGCGGCGAGCTGCTGACGATCGAAAGCGTCACCACGCCGGGCAAGGGCGAGATCAGGACCACCGGCAAGCTGGGCGAGGTGATGAACGAAAGCGTCCAGGCCGCCTTCAGCTTCGTCAAGGCGCGGGCGCCGGCTTACGGCATCAAGCCCTCGATCTTCCAGCGCAAGAACATCCACATCCACCTGCCCGAAGGGGCGGTGCCCAAGGATGGGCCGAGCGCGGGCGTCGGCATGGTCACCTCGATCGTCTCGACGCTCACCGGCATCCCGGTGCGCCCCGACGTGGCGATGACCGGCGAAGTCACGCTGCGCGGCCGCGTGCTGGCGATCGGCGGCCTGAAGGAGAAGCTGCTGGCGGCGCTGCGCGGCGGCATCAAGACCGTGCTGATTCCCGAGGAGAACCAGAAGGACCTGGCGGAAATCCCCATGAACGCCAAGGAAGGGCTGGAGATCGTGCCGGTCGCCCATGTCGACGAGGTGCTGCGCCGGGCGCTGACCGTGCCGACGGAACCGATCGAATGGACCGAGGCGGACGATCTGGCCAGCCAGCCGCGGCCGGGCGTGCCCGAAGCCGCGCCGGGCGCCACCGCTCACTGAGCGCCGTCCCGCCGGCGCGCTTGCTGCGCCGCAGCGAATCGGTGCGGGCATAGGGGCCGTATGTGGCCGGTTTCACCGGCCGTTGCGGTCCCGCCCGCTTCGCCGTGAGGGCTGGCCCGTAATTAACCTCGATTCCGCGCGACTTGCCGGCTTTGCCCTTGCCAGCGGCGGCAAAACTCGCTCAATTCCGCGCATCGCGAGGCGATTCAGATTCCTGATCCGAACAAATAACATGAGGGGGTTCTTCCTGACATGAACAAGAACGAACTGATCGGTGCCGTCGCCGAGACCAGCGGCCTTTCGCGCAGCGACGCGACCAAGGCGGTCGAAGGCGTTTTCGACACCATCACCCATACGCTGTCCAAGGGCGGTGAAGTCCGCCTGGTCGGTTTCGGCACGTTCTCGGTCGCCAAGCGCAAGGCGTCGACCGGCCGCAACCCCCGCACAGGGCAGCCGATGACGATCAAGGCCTCCACCCAGCCGAAGTTCAAGGCGGGCAAGGGTCTCAAGGATTCCGTCAACTGATATCCCGGGCTCGCCGCCTGCGCGCGGCGAGCTTCGAAACGGGCCGCCACCGGATCGCCGGGGCGGCCCTTTCGCTTGCCGGCGATCGGGGCGCTACAGACTCCGCGTCGCCACGGCGTAGAGCGCGATCGCCGCGGCGTTGGAGACATTGAGGCTCTCCATCGCGTCGCTGATGGGCAGCCGGGCAAGGGCATCGCAATGCGCGGTGATATTGTGCCGCATGCCTTCGCCCTCGGCGCCGAGCACGAGGGCCACCGGCCCGGCCGGCAGCGCTTCGGCCAGGGTGGCCATCGCTTCGCCCGCCAGCCCGATCCGCCAATAGCCGGCCTCCGCCATCTCCTCGAGCGCGCGGGCAAGGTTCACCACGCGCACCCAGGGCACCACTTCGAGCGCGCCTGAGGCGGACTTGCCGACCACGCCGCCTTCCGGCGGGGCGTGGCGGTCTTGCGTCACCAGCGCCGCGGCGCCGAACGCCGCGGCGGAGCGGAGGATCGCGCCGACATTGTGCGGATCGGTCACCTGGTCGAGCACCACCAGCGGCCGGCGCGGATCGCCATCCAGCACGTCGGCCAGGTAGATATCGTCAAGCGGCTCGCAATCCAGCACCAGGCCCTGGTGCGGCGCATCCCGCGCCACCAGCCGGGCGAGGTCCGCCCCGTCGGCATATTCGAGCGGGAAGTCCGCCTGCAGCTCGCCGTCCAGCGAGGCGATGCCTTCGCGCGTGGCCCACAGCTTGCGGTGCCGGCGCGCGGGATTCTTCAACGCCGCTTCCACCGCGTGGCGGCCCCACAGCCGGACATGCCCCTGCGCCCCGCGGCCCGAGCCGCGCCCGCCCTGCATCCGCCCGGCGCGGCCGCGCAAGTTCTTTCGTTCGCCTTTTCCTGTCATCGGCGCCTCCTGCCAGCGGCACCATTGACAGGCAAGCGCCGCTTCGCCATGGACGCGCGCACTCGGCCGGACGGCCCCTTCCACGGGGCGCATTTCGCGGGCCCGCCCGCACCCGGCTCATCCGGTGGACAGGTGGCCGAGTGGTTAAAGGCAGCAGACTGTAAATCTGCCCGCGCAAGCGTACGGTGGTTCGAATCCACCCCTGTCCACCAGAGCCGCGCCAATCGACGCACAAACGCCGCCAGGGATTCGATCGTTTCGCGAACCACCGTACGGCGGCCGCGCAGCGGGCGCACGGTGGTTCGGAGTCGGAGCGTAGCGGAGACGTGTCCGAAGGACACAATCCATCCCTGTCCACCAGAGCCCCGCCGATCGACACGCGCGGTCCATCACCTGTTCACCGGGTTTCGGCAAACCTGCGGGCATACGTGGTTTGGCTTGTGGGGTTGCCGCTGAATCCCTAGAGGGTGCGCATGGCCGGAGAACTGCTCGACAACCGGGGTCGCGGCGAGGCCGAATGGAACTGGCCTGCGATTCATCCCGAAGGACGCAAGTTCGGGCTGATCGCGGCTGCTATTTCGCTCGCGGTACTCATCCTGCTCGATTGGGAGATCATCGGCTGGCCGATGCTGCTCCTGTCGCTCGGCGTCTTCGCGTTCTTCCGCGATCCCGAACGAGTGGTGCCGCAGGGTGAGAACCTGATCGTCGCGCCGGCCGATGGCCTGGTGACGCTGATCAGCCAGGTTCCCCCGCCGCCCGAATTGCAAGGCGCCGATGCCAGCGGACTGTCCGGGCTCGGGACCGAGCCGGTCTCGCGCATCTCGATCTTCATGTCGGTGTTCGACGTGCACATAAACCGGGCGCCGGTGGGCGGCACGGTGCGGCGGGTGATCTATATCCCCGGCAAGTTCCTGAACGCCGATCTCGACAAGGCGAGCGACGAGAACGAGCGCCAGCATATCCTTATCGAGCGGCCCGACGGGCGCGTGATCGGCTGCACGCAGATCGCCGGGCTGGTGGCGCGACGGATCGTCCCGTTCGTCAAGCCCGGGGATATCGTGGCGGTGGGCCAGCGCATCGGCCTGATCCGCTTCGGCAGCCGGGTGGATGTCTATCTTCCGCACGGGACCGATCCGAAAGTCCTGCTGGGGCAGAGGGTGATCGCGGGGGAAACCGTGCTCGCGGCGCTTGGTGAGGAACGCCTGCTGGAAGGCGTCAGGCAATGAGCCTGCCGCTGGACGATGCGGACCAGCCCATTCGGCCCGGCCCCTCGTGGCTGGGGCCGAAAGCCAGCGAGAACGAGGTGACCCTCTCACCCGCGCGGCAGGCCCGCGGGCTGACGGTGCGCGCGCTGCTGCCCAATGCGATAACCGCCGCCGCGCTGTGTTCGGGCCTTACGGGTATCCGCTTCGCCATAAACGGCGATTGGCGCATGGCGCTGTTCGCGATCATCCTGGCGGGAATGCTGGACGGCATCGACGGGCGAATCGCGCGGCTGCTCAAAGCCCAATCGCGCTTCGGCGCGGAGCTTGACAGCCTGGCGGATTCGCTCAGCTTCGGCATGGCCCCGGCGCTGGTGCTCTATCTGTGGTCGCTCAACGACCTGCCGCGAGTGGGCTGGTTCGCCGCGCTGGCCTTCGCCATCTGCTGCGCGTTGCGGCTGGCGCGTTTCAACGCCCGCATCGACGTGGAGGATCAGCCGCACAAGTCGGTCGGCTTCCTCACCGGGGTTCCCGCTCCGATTGGGGCGGGACTGGCGTTCCTGCCGATGTACCTGTGGATCGCCACGGGGGAGAGCCTGTTCCGCCATCCCGTGGTGGTGGCGGCGTGGGTCGCTGCCATCGCGATCCTGATGATCTCTAACCTGGCGACCTTGAGCTGGACCTCGATCCGCCCCCGCAGTTCCATCCGGCTGGAGGCGATCGGCCTTGCGGGCCTGGTGTTCGCCGCCTTGCTGACGGAACCCTGGTGGACCCTGGCGGCGCTGTGCGTGGTGTACCTGGCGCTGATGCCTTATGCCATCGTACGCTATGCCCGGATCAAGCGGCTGCGAGCAGCATCGGCGCACGAGACCGCAACGCCGGAGTGATCCGCACGGTTATCCGCACGGGGCGCGGCGCCTCCTGCATGGCAAGTTCGGCCCGGATCAGCCGGGCGCGGCGGACACCGCGCGTGACGGCAGCATGGATCACCGTGACGGCGGCGAAGGCCACGGCCCCGAACAGCAGCGAGATGGCGATTGCGAGCATCGGACCATTTCCTTCAAGCCCGCCCCGGCGTTTTCCGCCGGGGGCGTGGTGATTAAACCCGTGGGCGGCAAATGTTCCGCCTGCCGTCATGTGTTCACTATTTGTTCCATCTCGTCAAGGCCCCTAGGGCCAAGGCAGGAAGCGCGGCTGGATTGACACTGGATTTTTCGCCGCGAAGCCCCTAAGTGCCCCCCGCTGGCCAAGGGGATTCGGGTGAATTCCCATGCGCCGGCAAATTCACATGGAAGGCAATCGCACCGGTGCCAACCGCGGGATCTCCGCCGGCTGGTTCCCCGCTTTCCAGAGGCAGAACCGGAAAGGATACGGATTATGGCGGCTCCCACCGTCACCATGCAGCAATTGATCGAGGCCGGAGCACACTTCGGCCACCAGACCCACCGCTGGAACCCGCGGATGAAGCCGTACATCTTCGGCTCGCGCAACGGCGTCCACATCATCGACCTGTCGCAGACCGTGCCGCTGTTCGCGCGGGCGCTGGACTTCGTTTCGGCGACCGTCCGCGCGGGCGGCAAGGTGCTGTTCGTCGGCACCAAGCGCCAGGCGCAGGAACCGATCGCCCAGGCGGCGCGCGCGTGCGGCCAGCATTTCGTCAATCACCGCTGGCTTGGCGGCATGCTGACCAACTGGAAGACCATTTCCCAGTCGATCAAGCGCCTCAAGACCCTGGAAGAGCAGCTTTCGGGCGACACCACGGGCCTCACCAAGAAGGAAGTGCTGCAGCTCACGCGTGAGCGTGACAAGCTGGAGCAGTCGCTCGGCGGCATCCGCGACATGGGCGGCATCCCCGACGTGATGTTCGTGATCGACGCCAACAAGGAAGAACTGGCGATCAAGGAAGCCAACGTGCTGGGCATCCCGGTCGTGGCCATCCTCGACACCAATGTCGATCCGAACGGCATCGCCTTCCCGGTTCCCGGCAATGACGACGCCAGCCGCGCCGTGCGCCTCTATTGCGACGCCGTGGCCCAGGCCGCGACGACCGGCCGCAACGAAGGCGTGGTCGATTCCGGCGCCGACGTGGGCGAACTCGACACGCCGCCCGAGGAAACCGTGACGGTTGCCGAGGAGCCGGCGGCCGAGGGCGAAACCGCCACCGCCGAAGCGTAAGCGGCGCGTCACGATTGTAATTCAAAGCGCCGGGCCGATTTAAGGCCCGGCGCTTCCGATCATTTCCAAGAGGACAGGATAATGGCTTACACCGCAGCCGACGTGAAGAATCTCCGCGAGCGCACCGGCGCCGGGATGATGGACTGCAAGAAGGCGCTGGAAGAAAACGGCGGCGACTTGGAAGCCGCCGTCGACGCGCTCAAGGCCAAGGGTCTGGCCGCCGCCGCCAAGAAATCGAGCCGCACCGCGGCCGAAGGCCTGGTCGGCGTGGCGGTGGAAGGCACCAAGGGCGTGGCGGTGGAGGTGAACTCCGAAACCGACTTCGTCGCCAAGAACGATCAGTTCCAGGATTTCGTGCGCAAGGCGACCGAAGTGGCCCTGACGCTCGGCTCCGACACGATCGAGGCGCTGAGGGACGCCCCTTATCCGGGCGGCGGCACGGTGGGCGAAAAGCTGACCAGCAACGTCGCCACTATCGGCGAAAATCAGCAGCTGCGCCGGGTGAAGGGCGTTTCGGTCTCCAACGGGATCGTCGTGCCTTACATGCACAATGCCCAGGCGCCGAACCTCGGCAAGATCGGCGTGCTCGTCGCGCTTGAGAGCGAGGCCGGGGCCGACGTGCTGGAGCCGCTGGGCAAGCAGCTGGCGATGCATATCGCGGCGGCTTTCCCGCAGGCGCTGGATGCCGATGGCCTCGACGCCGACGTGATCGAGCGTGAGCGCAAGATCGCGGCCGAAAAGGCGGCCGAGAGCGGCAAGCCGGCCGAGGTGCAGGCAAAGATGGTGGAAGGCGCGGTGAAGAAGTTCGCCAAGGAGAACGCGCTGCTTAGCCAGCTCTCCGTGATGGACAACAAGACCCCGATCGCCGACGTCGTCGCCCAGGCGGGCAAGGCCGCGGGCACGCCGATCGTGCTCAAGGACTATGTCCGCTTCCAGCTCGGCGAGGGCATCGAGAAGGAAACCAGCGACTTCGCGGCCGAAGTGGCGGCCGCCGTCGCCGGCTGATCCTTTCGATCATCGAACAACAGGAGGCCGCCGGACGCGAGTTCGGCGGCCTTTTGATTGGGCCTAGAACGGATCGCAGGCCTTGCCCTTGTCGTCCAGCCGGGCGATCAGGGCGTATTCCTGGCCGTTCCAGCGGAAGTAAGGGAAGCAGAAGCCGGGGAGGCCCGCTTCGATATCGGGGAATCCATCAGTGCCGCGGCTGGCCAGGAAGCTCACGAAGCCCTGATTGGTATAGAGCACTTTCCAGCCCCCCGCCGCCGTCTTCGTGAGGACGGTGGAGCCGGCGCCCGCGTTGCCGTAACAGAAGATGCCGCCGTCAAGGACCACGGCTTCGGGGAGGCCGTCACCGTTCAAGTCCCGCACCAGGCTTACCTCGGCTTGCGAGTTTCCCGATGTGTCCTCGGGGCAGCCGGTCCATTTCCCGCCGCCGATCGGCCGCATGTCCGCCGCCTTGAACAGCGCGTCGCGCTCCGCCACGGGAAGGTCGCGCGCCTCGGGCAATTGCCCGCCGTCCCAATCGAACAGCTTGTCCTGCGAAAGAGGGCCGTTGACCTGACCGGTGGCCTGCGCCGGGGTTGACGCCGGTGCCTGGCTCGCCAGTGACGCCGCGCTGGCGAAAGTGCCGCAAGCGGTGGGCATGCCGTAATCGGTGCCGTTGAAGCGCCGCAGGCCCGGGCAGGCGGAATTGGCGGCGTCAAGCGAGAGGTTGTTCCATCCCGCGCTGCGTTCTCTCTGGAAGCTGACGATGCCGTCTTCCCCGATCAGGCGTTTCCAGTGCCCGTTGGCCTCTTGCGTCAGCACCGCGAAATAGGCGCCCGGCTTGCCGTAACAGCGCGGATCGACATCGGCGACATGCGCTTCGGCGCGCCCGTCACCGTTCAGATCGATGAAGGCGACGCGTGGGTTGGAAGGCGTGCCGCAGCGGTTCACTGGCCGCCCGTCCTTCAGCGCAAAGCCCGCTTCTTCGAACAGCTGGATCGCCTGCTCCGCGCTCAAGGCGGGCTGGCGTGCGGCCGATTGGCCGAGGGCCGGCGCGGCGCAGAGGCCAAGTGTGACGACGAACGCTTTTATGAATTCTCCCGGCATTGCATTTCCCCGTGGCAAGCCGACCCGCCTGCGCCATAGCACGGCGCGAACGCGCGCCCAACCGGCTAGACGGGGGGCGGCCTTGCTACTTGGCACGATGCCGCCGCGCTCTATAAGGGCGGCAACCATCCCCCGGAGAACTGACCGATCCATGACAATGCCCAGCATCAAGCGTGTCCTGCTGAAGCTTTCGGGGGAAGTGCTGATGGGCGATCAGCCGTTCGGGATAGATTCGGCCTTCGTCGCTGACTTGGCCCAGGAGGTGAAGGCCGCCAAGGACACCGGGCTGGAAATCTGCCTGGTCATCGGCGGCGGCAACATCTTCCGTGGCATGGCCGGCGCGGCGGCGGGCATGGACCGGGCGCAGGCCGATTACATGGGCATGCTGGCCACGGTGATGAACGCGCTGGCGATGCAGAACGCGCTGGAACAGATCGGCGTTCATACCCGCGTGCAATCGGCGGTGCAGATGGATCAGGTGTGCGAGCCGGTTATCCGCCGCCGGGCGGAGCGGCATCTGGAAAAGGGCCGGATCGTGATCTTCGCAGCCGGCGTGGGCAGCCCCTATTTCACGACCGACAGCGGCGCTGCCTTGCGCGCCGCCGAGATGAAATGCGACGCGCTGCTGAAAGGCACCAGCGTGGACGGCGTCTATGATGACGATCCGAAGAAGAACCCCACTGCAAAGCGTTTTGAAACGGTCAGTTATGACCGTGTTCTGGCAGATAATCTGAAGGTAATGGATGCTTCCGCCGTGGCATTGTGCCGCGACAACGGGATACCGATCGTGGTATTCTCCATTCGCGAGAAGGGCAATCTGGCCCGCGTGCTCGCCGGCAGAGGCGTCCAGACGATAGTCCGGAAGGAAGCCTGACAATGCCCAAGTATGAAAAAGCCGACATCGAACGCCGCATGGGCGGCGCGCTGGAGAGCTTGAAGCACGATCTTTCCGGCCTGCGCACCGGGCGCGCCAACGTGGCGCTGCTCGATCCCGTCATGGTGGAGGTCTATGGCTCGCTGATGCCGCTCAACCAGGTGGCCACCGTTTCCGCGCCCGAGCCCCGGATGCTGAGCGTGCAGGTGTGGGACCGCGCCAATGTGACGGCGGTGGAAAAGGGCATTGCGCACGCCAATCTGGGCCTCAATCCGATGATCGACGGCCAGACCCTGCGCCTGCCGCTGCCCGATCTGACCGAAGAGCGGCGCAAGGATCTGGCCAAGCTCGCCGGCCAATATGCGGAGAAGGCCAAGGTCGCCGTCCGCAACGTCCGCCGCGACGGGATGGAAGCGCTCAAGGAAGACGAGCGGAAAAAGGACATCTCGGAAGACGAGCGCAAGCGGATGGAGGACGAAGTCCAGAAGCTGACCGACAAATACGTGGCCGAAGTGGACGCGGCCGCCGCGCAGAAGGAAAAGGAAATCCTGACCCAGTGAGCTCGCCCCTCTCCTTCCGGGAAGGGGCCGATGGCGAGGCGGACGTCTCATCGCTGTCCGGCAATCCTCATCCCCCGGGCCCCTTGCCTGAAGGGACCGGGGTGGTGCGCCATGGCGCGCGGCATGTGGCGATCATCATGGACGGCAACGGTCGCTGGGCCAAGCGGCGCCGGCTGCCCCGGGCCATGGGGCATCGCAAGGGCGTGGAAGCCGTGCGCAGCCTGGTGCGCGCGCTGGGCCCTCTCGGCCTCGAATGCCTGACGCTTTACGCCTTCTCCTCGGAAAACTGGAAGCGGCCGGAAGACGAGATTTCCGATCTCATGGCGCTGATGCGGGCCTTCATCAGAAGCGACTTGCCGGAATTCATCGCCAATGACGTGAAGCTGAAGATCGTGGGCGATTACAAGGCGCTGGCGCCGGATATTGTCGAAATGCTGGAAGATGCCCTGGCGCGCACGGCCAAGGGAAGCCGCACGCTGGCGGTAGCGCTCAACTATGGTTCCCGGCAGGAGATCGCCCGCGCGGCGGCCAAGGCGGCGCAGACCGGCCCCGTGACGGTGGATACCATCAGCGCCCATCTCGATACGGCTGATCTGCCGCCGCTCGACCTGCTGATCCGCACGTCGGGCGAGGTGCGGCTGTCCAATTTCCTGCTGTGGCAGGCGGCTTATGCCGAAATGTGGTTCATCGACGTGCTGTGGCCGGATTTCACGCTCGCGCATTTAGAAGAAGCGCTGGCGAACTTTGCCGGCCGGGAGCGGCGCTATGGCGGACGATAATACGGCTGAGGTCCCCGTGTCGGTGCGGGTCAGCGATTTGCCCACCCGTCTGGCTTCGGCTGCCGTCCTCCTTGCCATCGCTGCGGCCGCGCTGGCGATCGGCGGGCGCGTGCTCGACGCCTTCATCCTGCTCGTTGCGCTGATCGGCTTCGCGGAGCTGGTCCGGCTGGTGCTGGCCGCCAGCCGCAACTGGGCGCTGCGGATCATCGGCATCGCCGCCGGCGCCGCTTATTTCGGACTGGCGGCGGCGGTGATGATCGGCGCGGGGACGTTCCTGCTGGTCATGGTGATCGGCATTGCCGTGTTCACCGATACCGGCGCCTATTTTGCAGGCCGCGCGATCGGCGGCCCCAAGATCGCCCCGGCGATCAGCCCGTCGAAGACATGGGCGGGCCTCGCCGGCGGCATGATTGCGGCGGCCGTCTGGGTGTTCGTCTGGGTCGCGGCGATCGACAGCACGGCGCTTGACTGGCTCGGCCCCCGGTTCGAGATCGGGCTCAATCTCTCCTTCGCGAACACGCTTGGCGGCATTGTGCTGGGCGCGGTGCTGGCGGTGGTGGCGCAGGCGGGGGACTTTCTCGAAAGCTGGCTCAAGCGCCGGGCGGGGGTGAAGGACAGCTCGCGGCTGATTCCCGGCCATGGCGGGGTGTTCGATCGGATCGACGGGCTGGTGCCCGTGGCGATCGTCGCCGGCCTGATCGCTGCATGGATGGCGCCTTAGCCCATGCGTTCGATCACCATTCTCGGCGCCACCGGATCGGTCGGCGCTTCCACGCTCGATCTTATCCGGCGGAACCGCGATGAATGGCGCGTAGTGGCGCTGACGGCGAAGCGGCACGCGGGCGCTCTGGCGGCTCTGGCGCGCGAATTCGGCGCCGAACTGGCCGTGGTTTCCGACGAAAGTGCGCTGCCCGAATTACGCGAGGCGCTGGCGGGCACCGGCATCGAGGCGGCGAGCGGGGAGGCCGCACTGGTCGAAGCCGCCGCGCGCCCGGCCGACCTGACGGTGGCGGCGATCGTCGGCTGCGCGGGCCTGGCGCCGACCATGGCGGCGATCGAGCAGGGCGGCACGATCGCGCTGGCCAACAAGGAAGCCCTGGTTTCGGCGGGCGCGGTGATGACCGCGGCGGTCGCCCGCCACGGCGCCACGCTGCTGCCGGTCGATTCGGAGCACAACGCGATCTTCCAATGCCTTGCCGGCAACGCGATCGCCAATGTCCGCTCGATCACCCTGACGGCCAGCGGCGGCCCGCTGCGCGAATGGCCCTATGCCCGCCTCAGGACGGCGACGCCGGCGCAGGCGATCGATCATCCCAACTGGCGCATGGGCGCCAAGATCAGCGTCGATTCGGCGACCATGATGAACAAGGGCCTCGAATTCATCGAGGCGCATCATTTGTTCCCGGTGGGCCTCGATGCCTTGCGCATCGTGATCCATCCGCAGAGCGTCATTCATTCGATGGTCGAATATCGCGACGGGTCGACGCTGGCCCAGCTCGGCCCTTCGGACATGAGGGTGCCGATTGCCGCGTGCCTCGCCTGGCCGGGGCGGATCGACACTCCGTGCGCGCCGCTCGATCTCGCGGCCATCGGCGAGCTGACCTTCCAGGCTCCGGATGAGGACCGTTTTCCGGCTACCCGGCTGGCGCGCGAGGCGGCGCGGCAGGGCGGGGCGGCCCCCATTGTGCTCAATGCGGCGAACGAAGTGGCAGTAGCCGCTTTTCTCGCCGGTCAGATCGCGTTCACCGATATTTCGGCATTGGTGGAGCAAACTCTCGGTCGCGATCCGCCCCCGCCGCCGCAATCGCTTGACGACGTGCTCGCCGTCGATGCGCTGGCGCGGGCGAGGACCGCCGAGATGCTGGAGCTTGTCCGCGTTGCTTGAATCCGTTCCCTGGTGGATGTTCGTTTTCGGCTTCGTGCTGATGCTCGGGCCTTTGGTGACCGTGCATGAGCTGGGCCATTACCTGGTCGGGCGCTGGTTCGGGGTGAAGGCCGATGTGTTCTCTGTAGGCTTCGGCCATGAGATCGCAGGGTTCACCGATCGGCGCGGCACGCGCTGGAAGCTCTCCGCGCTGCCGCTGGGGGGCTATGTCCAGTTCGCCGGCGACATGAATCCGGCAAGCCAGCCGAGCGATGAGTGGCTGGCGCTGCCGGAGGAGGAGCGCCAGAAGACGTTTCAGGCCAAGGCGTTGTGGCAGCGCGCGCTGATCGTGGCGGCCGGCCCCCTGACCAACTTCGCGCTGGCCATCGCGATCCTTTCGGCCTTCATCTTCGCCTACGGCAAGCCGGATATCCCGCCGGTGGTGCAGGTGCTGGTGGAAAACGGCGCGGCCGCCAAGGCCGGGATCGAGGCCGGCGATCGCATCGTGGCGGTGAACGGCGATCCGGTGGACAGCTTCGACGATCTGGGCGGCAAGATCGCCCCATTCCCCGGCGAGCGCCTGACTCTGGATGTGGAGCGCAAGGGGGAACGGCTGACGTACGCCTTCACGATTCCCTCGGTGACCGAGAGCGACCGCTTCGGCAATACCTACAAGGTCGGCCAGATCGGCATCGGATCGGGCAATGGGCGCCTGGTGCCGGTGGGACCGGTGGAAGCGGTGGTGCTGGGGGTGCGGGAAACGGGCCAGATCGTGGACCTGATGGTCACCGGAATCTGGCAGATCATCACCGGCCGCCGCTCTGTTCAGGAGCTGGGCGGGCCGATCAAGATGGCCAAGTTTTCGGGCGAGCAACTGAGCCTGGGATGGATGCAGTTCATCCACTTCGTGGCCATGGTCTCAATTAACTTGGGGTTCATTAACCTGCTGCCAATTCCCGCCCTCGACGGCGGGCATCTGGCTTTTTACGCGGCCGAGGCGGTCCGTCGAAAGCCGGCTGGACCCCGCAGTCAGGAATGGGCGTTCCGCACCGGTCTGGCCTTCGTGCTCGCGCTGATGCTGTTCGTGACCATCAACGACGTCGCCTCGCTGTCGCTGTTCGGCGGATAGCCGGGTGAAAGGCGCTCCGGCTGGCTGGGGCGGGGATAAGGGTTGGAACGGCGGCGTATTTCCGGGAAGTTCGCTTGAACGCTCGCCCTACATCGGGCAAGGGCGCTCCTCGCGCCGCTGTCGGGCGAAGCTGCCTGACGCCGGCGGAGGCGCCACGGCGGGACTGCACTGCCCGGACCGGCAATGCCGATTAGTGGACGGAACATGAGCGGTAGGGCCAAGACAATCGGACACATCCCATTCGCCACGGCCCTGCTGGGCTGCACGATGCTCGCCGGCCTGCCCGCCGTCGCCGCGGCGCAGGAGCAGCCCGAAGGGGCCGCCGCGCCGGCGCCTGCCACCCCATCGGCACCAGCGCCCGCACCGGTCCCGGCTCCTGCGCCGAGCCCGCAGGGCAACGTGATCAAGAGCATCGGCGTCGCCGGTGCGCAGCGGCTCGAGCCCGAGACGATCGTCAGCTATATCAAGCTGCGGCCGGGCCAGGTCTATACCGCCGCGGTAGCTGACCAGGCGCTGAAAGATCTCGCCGCTACCGAGCTGTTCTCGGACTTCAGCATCAGCGAGAACGACGGCAACGTGGTGATCACGGTGACCGAGAACCCGGTGATCAACCGCATCATCCTCGAGGGCAACAAGCGGATCAAGGATGAGAAGATCCTGCCCGAGATCAAGCTGGCCCCGCGGCAGATATTCACCCGTTCCAAGGTTCGCGCGGACGTTGCCCGGATCATCGAGCTGTACAAGCGCCAGGGCCGCTTCGCCGCCACGGTCGAGCCCAAGATGGTGCAGCTCGACCAGAATCGTGTCGACGTGGTGTTCGAGATCAACGAAGGGCCCAAGTCCAAGGTCCGCCAGATCAACATCATCGGCAACGAGGCGTTTTCCGACGGCCAGCTCAAGGGTGAGATGATCACCAAGGAAGCCGGGCTGCTGAAGATCTTCAGCTCGGGCACCAGCTATGACCCCGATCGCCTCAATTACGACCAGCAGCAGCTGCGCGCCTTCTACCTTTCGCAAGGGTATGTCGATTTCCGCATCGTTTCCGCGGTCGCCGAGCTGACGCCCGACAAAAAGGACTTCATCGTCACCTTCGTGGTGGAAGAGGGCAAGCGCTACAAATTCGGCGAGGTCAGCGTCGACAGCCAGCTGCGCGATTTCGACAGTTCGGTGATGACCAGGACGCTGCCGATGAAGCCCGGCGACTGGTACGACGCCAAGCTGGTCGAGAACACGATCGAGCGGCTGAATGAGACCGCGGGCACCTTCGGCTATGCCTTTGCCGACGTGAAGCCGCAATACGATCGCGATCCCGAGAGCCTGACGATGGGCGTCAAGTTCGTCATCAACGAAGCGCCGCGCGTCTATATCGAGCGGGTGGACGTCAACGGCAACACGCTGACCCAGGACAAGGTCATCCGCCGCGAGTTCCGCCTGGCCGAAGGCGATGCGTTCAATTCGCTTGCGGTCAAGCGTTCGACGGCGCGGATCAATTCGCTGGGCTATTTCCAGGAAAACTTCGAGATCGACCAGGCCGACGGCTCGTCGTCCGACCGCATCGTGCTCGAAGCCAACGTGCAGGAACAGGCGACCGGCGAACTGTCGCTCTCGGCCGGCTTCTCCAGCCTCGAAAGCTTCATCTTCCAGGGCTCGATTCGCCAGCGGAACTTCCGCGGCCGCGGGCAGACCGTGGGCCTTTCGGTCAACTATTCGCGCTACAGCCGTTCGGCCTCGATCAGCTTCACCGAGCCCAACGTGTTCGACAAGAACATCTCGGCCGGCGTCGACATCTATCGGCGCGATTACAACAACGGCTATTACAGCCGCGCCTCATCGACTTACGAGCAATCGACCACCGGCCTGCAAGCGCGCGTGGGCGTGCCGCTGACCGAATATATGTCGATGCTCGGCCGCTACACGTTCAATTACGACAAGATCTCGCTCGACGAGGATCTCTATTTCGCGGATCTGGACGGCGATGGCGTGCGCACGTGTGAGCCTCTGCTTGCCGGCCGCTATCTGTGCGACGCCCTTGGAACGCGCACCACCTCAATGATCGGCGCCTCGCTGGTCTACAATTCCCTTGAAGGCGGCGTGCGCCCGAATCGCGGCCTGCGGGCGGAGATCAACGTCGATTTCGCCGGACTGGGTGGATCAAGCCGTTACCTGCGCTTCACCGGCAACATGCATCGCTTCTGGTCGCTGGGCAGCGGGTTCATTCTCCAGCTGAGCGGCGAGACGGGCTATATCAAGGGCCTGAGGGATCGCGGGCCGGGCAACGACGACGTGCTGCTGACCGACCGCTTCTTCCTGGGCGAGCCGCAGATCCGCGGCTTCGATATCCGCGGCGTCGGCCCGCGCGTGATCCGGCGGTTCTATCGGCTGGATGATGACGGCAATCCGTATCTCCTGCCTCTGAACGACAAGAACAACGCCGACGACGCGCTGGGCGGCACGGCCTATTACCTCGGACGGGCGGAGATCGAGATTCCGCTCGGCTCGGGCGCGCGCGAGATGGGCTTCCGGCCTTCGGTGTTCATCGATGCCGGCGCGGTCTATGGTGTGAAGCGGCCGACATTGACCAACAGCCCCTATCCCGACGGCATCTTCATGCCGAGCCGCGACGCGGACGGCAACGCGCTCTACACGCAGATCAATACGGCCGAAGTGCGGGATGGTGTTTGCGTGCCGACGTCGAGCGCGATCGTCACCGATCCGGTGAACCCCAATCCGCCAGCCTGCCTGACAAGCCCGAACAACTCGGCGATCGGCAACACACTGCCGCCGTTCTTGGAAGAGTTCTACGGCAATACGTACAAGCCGCGCGTCGCGATCGGCTTCGGCGTCGACTGGAATTCGCCATTCGGGCCGTTCCGCATCAACGTGGCCTATCCGCTGCTGAAGCGGAAGGGTGACGATACCAAGATCTTCTCCTTCAACGTAGGGACCCAGTTCTGATGAAAGCACGTCTCTTAGCCGCCACGCTGGCGGTTGCTCCGATTCTCGCCGCGGCTCCGGCCTCCGCCCAGGTCAACGGGATCGCGGTGACTGATCCGGCCATCGCCATTGCCAGCGCCCAGGCGCTGCAGACCGCCTATGCCCAGATCGGCACGACCTTCCAGGCGCAGCGCACGCAGCTTGAACAGGTGCAGGAGCAGCGCGCCGGCCTGTTGCGCCAGTTCGACACCAATAATGACGGCCAGCTCAACGAGGAAGAGCAGCGCGCGGCCCAGGCCAATACGGCGGTGCTCCAGCAGATCCAGGGGCTCGATCAGCAGATCAATACGATTCAGCAGCCGATCACCCAGGCGCGCGTCTATGTCATCGAGCAGCTGCTGATGCAGTATTCGGCGGCCCTGCAGCAGGTCACCACGCAGAACAATATCCAGCTGGTGCTCAATCCGAATAATGTGGTGTGGACGACCGATACGGTCGACATCACGCAGAAGATCGCCGCCGCGCTGAACCAGCTCGCGCCCACGGTTTCGACCAGTGTGCCGCAGGGCTGGCAGCCGAATCGCCAGTCGGTGGCGCTCTATCAGGAGGTGCAGGACATCCTGCTTTCCGCCGCGGTGCAGCAGGCACAGCAGGCCCAGCAACAGGGCCAGGCCGCTCCCGCGCAACAGGGCCAGGCCGCTCCGGCTCCGGCACAGCCGGTCGGCCGTTGAGCCTGGCAGGAAGCAACAGGGCATGAGCGAAGCCGAAGCCGCGGGGACCGGGGGCGAGCGCGTTTACGACATCGCACAGATTCTGGCCGCCCTGCCGCATCGCTATCCGCTGCTCCTCGTCGATCGGGTCAAAAGCCTGAAGATCGACGAGGAGATCCACGCGGTGAAGGCGGTGAGCTTCAACGAGCAGTTCTTCCAGGGGCATTTCCCCGGAAGGCCGATCATGCCCGGCGTGCTGCAGATCGAAGCGCTGGCCCAGGCGGCGGCGATCCTGGCGATCGAAACGCTCCAGCTCGCCGGCAGCGGCAAGCTGGTCTATTTCATGGCCATCGACGAGGCCAAGTTCCGCGCGCCGGTGGAACCTGGCTGCCTGCTCGATCTCAACGTCGGCTTTGTCCAGAAGCGTGCGCGGGTGTGCAAGTTCTGGGGCAAGGCCAGCGTGGAAGGCAAGGTGACGTGCGAGGTCAGCTTCACTGCGATGGTCGCGGACCCGCCCAGCGCAGGCTGATGCCTGCGCCGCCGCGTTCGTGTTTAGGCACGACGCGGTTCAGGGCGGGTATCCGCAAGGTTGCATTTCGCCGGCGCGCTCTGTAAGGGCGCCGCTTTCCCGGACATTGCCCGGCCGGTTGGAACCGGCCTTGCGCGCGAAGGACTGATTGCCATGAAGGCCGATATTCATCCCGATTACCACATGATCAAGGTGCAGATGACCGACGGCACCGTGTTCGAGACACGCTCCACCTGGGGTGCCGAGGGCGACACGCTGCATCTCGACATCGATCCGACCAGCCACCCGGCCTGGACCGGCGGGCAGCGCCAGGTGGACCAGGGCGGCCGCGTGGCGCAGTTCAACAAGCGTTTCGGCGGGCTTACGCTCAAGAAGAGCTGAGCGGCTTCGCTGCGAAATACCAAGGGGCGGTCCGTGAGGGCCGCCCTTTCTCGTTGGCGGACTATTTCGTGCCGACCGGCTGGATGTAGCGTGACAGCAGCCGGCGCCGCTCATCGAGCGCCTCGCGCGATTGCCCCAATGCGGCGCGCAGGCTCTCGGGCAGCGCGTCCTGATCATAGTTGCGCTGGACGATGCCGCCCGCGCCCGGCTCAAACTGGGTGCCCAGCACCTGCGATCGGCCAATGCTGAGCAGATAGCGATCGAGCGAGGAGGCGGCGATCTGCTGCGCCTGGAGACGACCGCGAGCGAGCGCGGCCATGGCCAGCACATGCGCGGTCAGATAATCGTCAGGCCGGCTGCCGTGCTCGTAAAGGACGGCTGCATAGTGGAAGTCCTGCCCGGTCCGTACCGCGCCGGCCTCCAGCAATTCGGCGATCCGCGCAAGACGTGCCCGATCGCGCGGCCCCACCACAGTCCAGTCGATTGGCGTGGCGGAGCGATCGGCTTGATCGGCCGTGAACATCGACGCGATCTCGGCATTGTCGGCCTGCACGGCCGTGGCTTCCTGGGCGGTGGCTGGACTGGAAGCGAAGCTTGCAAGCGCAAGGGCGCCAGCGATGGCGTGTGCGAGGGGCGAAGCGGTCACTTCTCCGCTGCCTCGAACTTCAGCCGGCCTGCCACGCGCAGCGTTCCGGTGTCGCGCGCATGGTGGATTCCGTCCACCACCGCGACATTAGGAAAATCGGCATAGGGATCGAGCCCGAGGCAGGCCACGTTCACGCCGTAAGTATCGGGATCGGAGCGGCGCTGGTGGAACGTGTAGCTTCCGCAGCGCGAGCAGAACCAGTGCTTCGCCACGCCGGTGTTGAACCGATAGCAGGTGAGCAGGGCCTGCCCTTCGGTCACCTCGAGCGCATCCAAAGGCGCGCCCACGGTGACGGCGCCCTTGATGCGGCAGATCGAGCAGTTGCAGCGCGAAGCGCGCGGCGCTTCGGGAAGCCGCACGGTGAACCTCACGGCGCCGCAATGGCAGGCACCCTCCTGCTGTCGTGTTTCGCCGTTCACCATCCCCAGGGCCTTTCCCGATACCATTTGGTTATCACGTATTTCACGCCCTTGCGCACTTTCATCCCGTGATGGATCGTGGCGCCGTTGAGCGTGCCGTCGGGCCGGTGATTGTTCCAGCACAGCAGCTTGCCGGCTTCGGGCTGGAAGATCTTGCCCACTTCCTTGAACCGCGTGGCGCCGCCGGCCTCCACATCGTTGAGATAGATCATGAAGGTCCAGGTCCGCTGCCCGGCGACCGAGCAGAACTTGGCGAAATCGCGGCCGCTCGGCTCGAAATAGTCGGTGTGGGCCTTGAACTCCTGACCGGCGAGATAGCGCTGGCCCTGCACCGGCTCCCCATGGGCGGGATCGATGCCGTTCAGATCGAACAGAGATTTTTCGAGGCTCTGCACGGCGGCGTCCTCGGCCGGGAGATCGCAGGTTTCGCTGGTGCGGAAATAGGCATCGCCGTTCTCGTCGGCGATCGAGGATGGGCGGCGATCGCGTTCGATCAGGGCGATCAGCGCCTGGCACAGTTCCGCCGAAAGGAAGCCCTGCCGATCGAAAAGCTCCGCGCGCGGCGTGGGAACGCGCCGCACGCCAGGGAAGGCCAGAAGGCGCGCTGCGGTGGTCTCGCCCGGATTCGCCATGCGCCGACGATAGCCGTGGAGAATGAAGCCATAAAGTTGCGGCGCGCGCCGCGGAGCGCACATTTCGCTTTGCTTGGCGCGTGGCTTTGTGCAACAGGCTCGCGCCCGCGCTGATGCCGCTTGACCGGCAGGCGCGGTGGCCTGATTCCCGATCCCGACATGGTTTCGGACGGTATGGGCTGTGGCGATTGTAGCTCAGTTGGTTAGAGCGCCGGTTTGTGGTACCGGAGGTCGCGGGTTCGACCCCCGTCAATCGCCCCATTCCCTTCCATTCTCCGACGCTGGCGCGAAGGCTGTCCGGTATGCGCCGCCGGGCCCCCAATCTTTGACTTGGTCGGGAAGGTGACGCATCAGCCTTGCCCGCAGGTTCAGCACCTGTCAAAGCGGCGCAGCTTACGCGCACGGGACCCATGCACGGCTTCGCCAATCCTGCCCGTTTCCTGAGGATCGCTCGCTGGCTTACGCCGGCGCTGCTGGTCGTGGGCCTGGCGATGACGGCCGCGACCGTGGTCTATGGCCTGTTCTATGCCCCGGCCGAGCGATTGCAGGGCGAAACGGTGCGGATCATCTTCCTGCATATCCCCACGGTGTGGCTGGGCATGGCGGGATGGACGACGATCGCCGTCGCCAGCTTCGTCGAACTGGTCTGGCGCCACCCGCTCGCCGGGATCGCGGCGCGGGCGGCGGCGGTTCCGGGCGCGGTGTTCACCGCGCTGGGCCTTGCCACCGGCTCTATCTGGGGCCGTCCGGCCTGGGGCGCCTGGTGGGTGTGGGACGGGCGGCTGACGTCGTTCCTCGTGCTGCTGTTCCTTTATCTGGGATATATCGCCCTGGCGGATTCGGTCGATCGCGAAGGGGGATCGAGCCGGATCCCGGCGATCTTCGGGCTGGTGGGCGCGATCAACATTCCGATCATCCACTTTTCGGTCACCTGGTGGAACAGCCTGCACCAGCCGCCGAGCCTGACCACGGGCGGCTCTGCCATGGCGCCGGCTTTCCTGTGGGGTGTCCTGGCGGGCGTGCTGGGCTTCTCGCTGCTGTTCGGCGGCGTGGTTCTGGCGCGGATGCGTGCTATCCTCGCCGGCGTGCAGGCCGAGGCACGGCTGCGACGCAAGGCTTTGGAGGGATAGCGCGATGCGGGAGGCGCTCGATCAATGGGATTTCGTCATCGCGGCTTATGCGGTGACGGTGATCGGCACCCTGGCGCTGGTCGCGTGGTCATGGCTGGCGATGCGCGCGGCTGAGCAGCGGCGAGAGCGGGCGCGGCGGAAATGAACGCGCTCAAGCCCAAGCATCAGCGGCTGGTGCTGCTGTCGGTCGCTCTGGTGGCCCTGATCGGCGCGGCGCTGCTGGCCGCCTGGGCGCTGCGGAACCAGGCCAGCTATTTCTATGTGCCCAGCGACATGGCCGCGAATCCGCCGGCGCCGGGCCAGGCCGTGCGGCTGGGCGGAATGGTGGAGCAAGGCTCGCTGAAGAGGCGGGCGGACGGCCTGACGATCGATTTCGTGGTCGGCGACGGCAAGGCGCGGGTGCCGGTGGTGTTCTCCGGCATTGTGCCGGACTTGTTCGTCGAAGGCTCGGGCGTGGTCGCCGAAGGGTCGCTGCGGCCTGACGGCACGTTTGCCGCCACCGACCTGCTGGCCAAGCATGACGAGAACTACATGCCGCGTGAGCTTGCCGACATGACCGAGGCGCAGAAGCGCGAAGCCATAGCGGAAACCGAATGATCGCAGAACTGGGCCTAGCGGCGCTTTGGCTCGCCACCGCGCTTGCCGGCTTGCAACTGCTCGGCGGCGTCCTCGGCCAGCGTGAAAGCGGGGCGGATCTCGCCGCGCTGGTGCGGCCGGCGGCGGTGATGCAAGCGCTGCTCTGCGCGTTCGCGTTCGGCACGCTGGTGCTGCTCTTCGCGCGGACCGATCTTTCGGTGGCGCTGGTGGCGCAGAATTCCCATTCGGAAAAGCCGCTGATCTTTAAGATCGCCGGTCCCTGGGGCAACCACGAAGGCTCGATGTTGCTGTGGATCACGGTGATGTCGCTGGCCGGCGGCCTCATCGCGCTGGTGGAGCGGCGCCTGCCGGAAAAGACCTTGCTGGCGACGCTCGCCGCGCAGGCCTTCGTGGGCCTGGGATTCTACGCCTTCCTGCTGGTGTCCTCGAACCCGTTCGAGCGGCTCGATCCGGCGCCGGCCCAGGGGCTGGGGCTCAACCCGCTGCTGCAGGACATCGGCCTGGCGATGCATCCGCCCACGCTCTACTGCGGCTATGTCGGCCTGTCGGTGGCGTTCAGCTTCGCGGTGGGCGCGCTGCTGACGCGGCAGGTGACGCCGGACTTTGCGCGGGTGATACGACCCTGGGTGCTGGGCGCGTGGATATTCCTCACCTTGGGCATCACCGCCGGGTCCTATTGGGCTTATTACGAGCTGGGCTGGGGCGGCTGGTGGTTCTGGGACCCGACGGAGAACGCCAGTCTGATGCCCTGGCTGGCCGCCACGGCGCTGCTTCATTCGGTGAGCGTGCTGGCCGCGCGCGATGCCCTGCGCACCTGGACCATCCTGCTGGGCGTGGTCGCATTTTCGATGAGCATGGTGGGGACCTTCCTGGTCCGCTCCGGCGTCGTGACGAGCGTCCATGCCTTCGCGGTCGATCCCCAGCGGGGCACTTTCATTCTCGTCCTGCTGACGATCTACATCGGCGGCGCGCTGGTGCTGTTCGCGACACGGGCCGGCACGATCGCAGAAGGGGAGCGGTTCACGGTGATGAGCCGCGAAGGCGCGCTGGTGATCAACAACGTCGCCCTTTCGGCGCTGCTGGGGATCGTGCTGCTCGGCACGCTCTATCCACTGCTGACCGAAGCTTTCGGCGTGAAGGTTTCAGTGGGGCCGCCCTATTTCAATCCGGTGGGCGCGGTGTTCCTCATGCCCATGCTGGCGGTGCTGGCGGTGGGGCCGCTGCTGCGCTGGCGACGCGACAGCTTCGCGCGGATCAGGCTGCCGGTGCTGGCGGCGTTCGCGGTGGGGCTGGCGGTATTGCTGGGCATGTGGCTGATCGCCGGAATGGCGCTGCTGCCGCTGCTGGGCATGGCAATGGCGGCCGTGGTGGGGATCGGCAGCGTCCTTCCTTTGCTGGGGCGCTCGCTGCGGCGCCTGCCTCTGGCGACATTGGGCATGGTCGTGGCCCATTTCGGCGTTGCCGTGGCCCTGTTCGGCATGGCGGCCGACAGCGCCTTTTCGATCGAGAAGCTCGTGGCGGCGCGCCAGGGCGATACCACTGAAGTCGGCCCGTGGCGGGTGACTCTGGCCTCGGTCGAGCCGGTCGCCGGGCCGAACTGGACGGCACTGGAAGCCCGGCTTTCGGCAAGCTATCGCGGCGGCGCGCCCAGCGAGATCAAGCCGCAGGCGCGCAGCTTCTGGGCTCCCCCGCAACAGACGAGCGAATCCGCGCTGCTGACGCGCTGGAACGGCCAGCTTTACACGGTGATCGGCGGCGAAGCGGATGGCGACCGCTGGCAGCTGCGCCTGTGGTGGAAGCCGTTCGTCACCTGGATCTGGTATGGCGGGGCGCTGATCGCGCTGGGCGGGCTGCTGGCGCTGATCGGCCGATTGCGGACCGATCTCAAGCGCCGCACCGTTCGCGCCCGCGTGGCGGCCCGGCGCATGGAAGCCGCGGCGTGATTCGCGGCCGGATATTCCTGTGGGGCCTGGTGGCCCTGACCGCCGGCTTGTTCGGCCTGTTCGCCTATCAGCTGAGCCAGCCGAAGGATGAATTCATCCAGAGCACGATGATCGGCAAGCCGATCCCGCCGTTCGATCTGCCGCCGAGCGTGCCCGAGCGGCCGGGCCTTGCCAGCGGCGACCTGGCGGATGGCCAGCCCAAGCTGCTCAACGTCTTCGCCAGCTGGTGCGTGCCGTGCATCGCCGAAGCGCCCAACCTGGCCAGGCTGGAGGCGGCGGGCGCCAATATCGTGGGCATCGCCATCCGCGATCGGTCGCAGGATACCGAGTTCTTCCTGCGCCAGAACGGCAATCCGTTCAGCCGCATCGGCAGGGACGATATCAGCGCGGTGCAGCTCTCGATCGGCTCTTCCGGGGTGCCCGAGACCTTCGTGATCGATGGCCAAGGCATCATCCGCTATCAGCATATCGGCGACATCCGCGACAGCGACGTGGCCCTGCTGCTGGAGAAGCTGAAGGAGGCGGGGGCGTGAACGCGCTATCTCTCCTGCATTCGGTGGAGCGCTTCGCGCGCTTCGTCCTGCGCTGGGTTCCGACACTGGCGGGAATCACGATGGCGGCGCTGGCCCTCTGCCTTGGTCCCGCCGCCGGGCAGGACCTGCTGCCGCCGGCGCCTTACGCCTATCGCCAGCTCGACGATCCCAAGCAGGAAGCCAAGGCACAGGCGCTGATGGAGACGCTGCGCTGCCTCAAGTGCCAGGGCCAGTCGATCGCCGACAGCGATGCGTCGATGGCGGGCGACATGCGCCACCAGGTGCGCACGCGGATCGCCGCGGGCGAAAGCCCCGAGGCGATCCGTGCGTGGATGATAGAGCGCTATGGCGACTACGTGAGCTACAAGCCCGAGCTGAGCACGACGACCTGGCCGCTGTTCGCGCTGCCGCTTCTGCTGATCGCGCTGGCCGCCTTGATTCTGGGTCGGCGGCTGGGGGGGCGCGGCAAGTGAGCTGGGTATGGGTTATCGCACTGGCGCTGGGCGTTTTCGCGCTTGCCGTCTTCGCCTTCCACATTGGCCGCAATAACTGGTCCACCTTCGCTGCCTCCCTGGCGCTCGGCCTCGCCGGCTATGCGCTCCAGGCAAGCCCCGGCCTGCCCGGCGCGCCTGCTTTCCAGGCTCGCGCAAGTAGCAGTGACTGGGCGCTGGTGGATGAACGCAAGGCCATGATCGGCGATGCAGCGCGTTCGCACAACGACAAGGTGCTGGTTGCCGACGGGTTTGCCCGCCGGGGGCAATATGGCAACGCGGCAACCGTATTGCGCGGCGCGGTGGCGGACAATCCGCGCGATGCCGAAGCCTGGCTGGCGCTCGGCAACGCGCTGGTCGAACATGCCGATGGATCGCTGACGCAGCCGGCGCTGCTGGCCTATCGCCGCGCGGCGGAGTTCGATCCGCGGGGCGTGGGGCCGGGCTATTTCCTCGGCCTGGCGCTGATCCGGCAGGGGCAGATCGAACAGGCCCGCGCCATATGGGCCGAGACGCTGCAACAATCCGCCCCCGATGCCACCGGGCGTGAATTGCTGCGCGATCGGCTGGCGCGGCTCGACGCGCTGCTGCGCGGCGAAGGGCCGCTGGCCGTCCCGCGATAGGATAACCCCGATCATCCCCGGCGCTCGCATTGCCGCGCCATGATAGCGCTGCTAAGCGCCGCGTTTCGCCGCGACGAGTCGCAAAAGGGCTGAAATCCCGATGAGCGCCGAACCTGGGGAACAGCGCACGTCCGCCAAGCTGAAGCTGGCGGTCGGGGCAATCGGAATCGTCTTCGGCGACATCGGCACCAGCCCGCTTTACGCCTTTCGCGAGACGTTCGTCGGGTCTCATCCCCTCAGCATCGACGACTTCCACATCTATGGCGTGATCAGCCTGATCTTCTGGTCGATGACGCTGGTCGTCTCGGTCCAGTACGTCGGCATCCTGATGAGCGCCGATAACAAGGGCGAAGGCGGCACGCTGGCGCTGGTGGCGCTGCTTTCGCGCAAGATCGGCAAGACGCGCTTCGCCGGCCTGACGGTGCTGCTGGCGGTGTTCGCGACCTCGCTGTTCTACGGCGACAGCATGATTACCCCGGCCATCTCGGTGCTCTCGGCGGTGGAGGGCCTGGCGGTGGTCAATTCCGGCCTGAGCGATCTCGTGATCCCCATCGCCCTGGTGCTGCTGATCGGCCTGTTCGTGATCCAGAAACGCGGGACCACCCGCGTGGGGGCGTTGTTCGCGCCGATCATGCTGGTCTATTTCGCCAGCCTGGCGGTGCTCGGCGTGTTTCACATCCTGCGGATGCCGGAAATCCTTCTGGCGCTGAATCCCTGGTACGCGGTGCAGTTCTTCCTGACGGACAAGTGGCTGGCGTTCATGGCGCTCGGCTCGGTGGTGCTGGCGGTGACCGGATCGGAAGCGCTTTATTCGGACATGGGCCATTTCGGGCGCGGGCCGATGCGGTTTTCGTGGTTCAGCTTTGTCATGCCCTGCCTGCTGCTCAACTATTTCGGGCAGGGGGCGATGATCCTGGGGCTGGGCGATGCCTCGGCGGCGGAAGCGATCAAGAACCCGTTCTTCTTCCTCGCGCCTGAGGCATTCCGCCTGCCGCTGGTGCTCCTGGCCACGGCGGCGACGTTCATCGCCAGCCAGGCAGTGATATCGGGCGCGTTCTCCGTCACCCACCAGGCGATCCAGCTCGGCTTCATTCCCCGGCTGTCGATCCTGCATACCCATCAGCAGCACCAGGGGCAGATCTACATCCCGCTGGTCAACTGGCTGCTGTGCCTGGCGGTGATCGCGCTGGTGCTGTTCTTCCGCACGTCATCCAACCTGGCTTCCGCCTATGGCATCGCGGTGACCGGCGCGATGCTGATCGACACCTGCTTGATGGCGGTGCTGTTGTTCACGGTGCGCAAGTGGAAATGGTGGCTGGCGGTGCCGGTGGTGCTGGTGTTCTTCGTGGTGGACGGCGGCTATTTCGCGGCCAACGCGGTGAAGATCCCGCATGGCGGCTGGTTCCCGCTGCTGGTGGGCGCCTTCGCGTTCACGCTGCTGACCACCTGGGCCAAGGGCCGCAAGCTGATGCGCGAACGGATGAGCGAGGTCAGCCTGCCGCTGGAGATCTTCGCCAAGTCCGCCCGCAACAGCACGGCCCGGGTGCCCGGCACGGCGATCTTCATGAACTCGGGCGCGGCGGGCACTCCTTCGGCGCTGCTGCACAATATCAAGCACAACAAGGTGCTGCATGAGAGGGTGGTGGTGCTGACGGTGCAGATCGCCGGCGTGCCGTTCGTGGAGCCGTCGGAGCGCTTCTCGCTCGCGGACGTGGGCGACGGATTCTACCGCGTGGTGCTGAACTATGGCTTCATGGAGGAAACGGACGTGCCCGGCGCGCTCAAGGCGCTGGGGAAGTGCGGGCAGCCGTTCGACATGATGCAGACGAGCTTCTTCCTCTCGCGGCAGACGCTGCTGCCTTCGGACAAGCCCGGCATGGCGATCTGGCGGGAAAAGCTGTTCGCCTGGATGATGCGCAACGCGGCGACACCGATGGAATTCTTCCGCCTGCCGACCAACCGAGTGGTCGAACTGGGCAGCCAGATGGAGATCTAGCGGCGGAAAGCTCGCCGACCGAGTACCATCGCGCCGACGATGCAGGCACCGAACAGCAGGCCCTCGAAGCAGCCGGTCGCCACGCGGCTCATGGGCCCGAACTCCGTTTCACCGAACAGGCGCCAGACCGCGCCCAGTTGCACCCGTGAGCCGGGGAAGCTGTGGGCCAGGAGATCGAGGCTGCCGGCCATCATCCGCCCACCGAGCAAGGCGATGAGGGCGCCCGCCGCACCGCCCGTTATCCCGCCCCAGGCCATGCCTCGCTCGATTGTCGTTGCCCGGCGCGCGAACCAGGCGCCCAGGCCAATCGCTCCACCCAGAGCGGCGCCTTCGGCCGCGCCGGTGATGTCGCCCGGCGAATGGCCGAACAGCAGGTTCAGCGCGTCGATCCCGATCAGCTTGACCACTGCGCCGACGATCATGCCGCCCAGCGCGCCGCCTGCCACGTGCCAGATCCATAGGCGGTGCGAAGCGAATACCGACGCCGCGATCCCGAAGGCCACGCCGGCCGCGCCGAGCGTCGCCATGGCCACGGTGGCGAGGGCGATGACCAGCACGACCGAAAGCGCGGCCATCCCCGGCGCGAGCGGTTGCACGGCGCCGGCGAAGCCATAGATCAAGCCGCCGATCGTGCCCGCCACGGCGCCGCCCGCCGTGCCCGCGCCGCCGAGCCGGAGCCATTCGCTCCAGGGCCTGGGCGGAAGCGAGGGAGGACGCCACTGTGCGATGCCCGGCTCCACCTTGGCAATGAAGCGACAGCCGTGCTTCGGCACCGTTTCGATGAAGCGCGGACTGGCGGCATCGTCACCCAACTGGCGGCGCAGCGTGCGGATGCATTGGGTCAGCGCTTCGTCGGTTACCGGCACGCCGGACCACACTTCATCGAGGAACCGCTGCTTCGAAACCAGCTTGCCCCGTTCCCCGATCAACAGCGCCAGCGCATCGAAATAGCGGCTGTTCAGATCAACCGCCCTGCCATCGCGATGCAGCCGGCGGTCACCCGCGTCGAACAGGAAGCCTTCGAAGCGAAGGCATCCGGGGCAAGCGTTATCAGCCATTTCCCATGACTTGCTCACGCCCTGTCGAGGCCCCCCCAGCGTTGAATCAATCCGCGGGCGGAGGGCTGGTCTTTTCTTCTTCCGCGCCTTCGAGGCTCAGCCCGTGCCGCAGCAGCATCGGCAGCTGGGTGAAGGTGAACAGAAACGAGAGAGGGATGAACACCCATACCTTGGCCGTCAGCCAGTCCCCGAAGCTCAGCATCTGGCGCAGCACTTCGTTGAGCACGGCGAGGAACAGGAAGAACACGCCCCAATTCCGGCTGAGCTCGAGCCAGCCTTCATCGTTCAATCCTTCGAACGCGGCTTCCAGCAGCCATTGCAGCAGCGCCTTGCCGCGCAGCCAGCCGGCCAGGAGCACCGCGCCGAAGAACAGGTAAAGCGCGGTGGGCTTGATCTGCACGTAGAACGGATCGCGCAGGAGGACGGTCAGCCCGCCGAAGCCGACGATCAGCGCCGTCGAAAGCGCCAGCATCCGCGAAATCTTGCCGGTCAGCCATTTGGAGAGGGCGAGCGCGATCAGCGCGGCGACGATGAATGCCCCGGTGCTGCGGATCACGGCAAAGATCACGCCGATCCCGTCTTCCTTGTTGGCCGGCGCGTAGAGCCAGTAGACCACGAAGAACACGATCAGCGGGCCGTAATCGACCAGGAGATTGACCCAGCCGGAGCCGGCCTTCTTCGGCGCGGGCGAGGGGGCGTTCACGTCAGCCATCGGAATGCCTCCGACAGGCGGAGATGTTGACGCAGATCGGGGGTGCAAGCACTGGGACGCTTCTGAAGATCATTTAATCTTTCCAATGGCTTCTATGTCATTTCGGACATTGCCGCCGTGGCTTTTCGTGATGGGGCCGAAGCCGCCGCAAGATGGGATCATTTCGCCTTGTGCCAAGGGATGGCTTTATTGGAAAACGATTTCGCGGAAATGCCGGGCGAGGGGCATGTCTCAAGCGACCCCTGCGATCACCCGCGCGACCAGGTCCGGATCGAACGGGCGCAGGTCGTCGATCTTCTCACCCACCCCGATGGCGTGGATCGGCAAGCCGTATTGTTCCGCGGCGGCCACCAGCACGCCGCCGCGCGCGGTGCCGTCGAGCTTGGTCATGATGAGGCCGGTGACGCCGGCGACTTCCTTGAACACATCGATCTGGCTGAGCGCGTTCTGGCCATTGGTGGCGTCGAGCACCAGCACGACATCGTGCGGAGCCTCGGGATTGAGGCGGCCGAGCACGCGGCGGATCTTGGCGAGTTCGTCCATCAATTCGCGCTTGTTCTGGAGGCGCCCGGCGGTATCCACGATCAGCGCGTCGATGCCGGTATCGGTCGCCTGCTTCACGGCGTCGAACACCACGCTGGCCGGATCGCCCCCTTCAGGGCCCCGCACGATCGGCACACCGATACGCTCCGCCCAGATGGCCAGCTGGCCGATCGCGGCGGCGCGGAAGGTATCGCCGGCGGCCAGCATCACGCCGTAATCGTCTTCCTTGAACAGATGCGCGAGCTTGGCGATCGTGGTGGTCTTGCCGCTGCCGTTCACGCCGATGACCAGAATCACCTGCGGCCGGGGAAAGGCGGTGACTTCCAGCGGCTTCGCCACAGGGCGCAGGATCGCGGCGATCTCTTCGGCGACAGCTTCCTTCAGCTCGCGCTCGCTGGTCGCCAGCCCGAAGCGCTTCTCGGCCAGGCGGGCGCGGATGCGCGCTGCGGCGCCGGGGCCCAAGTCCGACAGGACCAGCGCATCCTCCACCTCGTCAAGCGTGGCATCGTCCAGCCGGGCAGTGGCGACCGCGCCGGCGAGATTCTGCGACAGCCGTTCCGACGTCTTGCGGAAGCCGCCGAACAGCCGCTCGCTCCAGCTCTGCTCGCTCATCGCAGCAGGCCCCCTTCAACCACCGAGGGCGTGACGGTGACGATCGCCCCCGGCGGAGTGCCTGCGGGCACCCTGACTTGCGCGAAATTGCCGGCGTGACCCACGCCGCCGATCTCCGCCAGCACGGACAGGGGCCGCCCGACCAGTTCCGCCAGCCAGGGCCTGCGCACCTTGTCCACTTCGGCGCGCAGCGCGGCGGCGCGGCGGCGCACGGTCGCTTTGTCGAGCTGCGGCATGCGGGCGGCCGGCGTGCCGGGGCGGGGCGAATAGGGGAAGACATGCCCGTGGACGATCCCCAGTTCGCCCACGATCGAAAGATTGGCGGCGTGCATCGTTTCGTCCTCTGTCGGAAAGCCGGCGATCAGGTCGGCGCCGATGGCGATATCGGGGCGGCGGGCGCGCAGGCGTTCGGCCAGCCGTACGGCATCGGCGCGCAGATGGCGGCGCTTCATCCGCTTCAGGATCAGGTCATGCCCGTGCTGCAGCGAAAGATGCAGATGCGGCATCACCCGAGGCTCACCCGCCAGCAGTTCGAACAGCTCGGGGTCGATCTCCACGCCGTCGAGCGACGACATGCGCAGGCGGCGGAGCCGGGGGAACCTGTTGAGAATGGCGCGCACCAGGCTGCCGAGCGGCGGCTGGCCGGGCAGGTCATGCCCCCAGCTGGTCACATCCACGCCGGTCAGCACGACTTCGCGGGCACCTTGATCGAGATGGCGTTCGACCTCGCGCAGCACGCCGGGGACCGGCAACGAGTGGCTGGCGCCGCGCCCTTGCGGGATCACGCAGAAGGTGCAGGCGTGATCGCAGCCGTTCTGCACCGCGACAAAGGCGCGGGTGTGGGCGGGCGTCACCTGCGCGGGCCGGGCGGGAACGTTCCAGGCGCGCGGGTCGAGCTTGCGACCATTGGCGATCAGGCCATCGACTTCGGGCATGGCGGCGATCTGTTCGCGTTCTATCTCCGCCGCGCAGCCGGTGACCAGCAGCCGCGCATCGGGCCGCAGGCGGCGCGCCTTGCGGATCGCCTGCCGCGTGTGGCGGACAGCCTCGGCCGTGACGGCGCAGCTGTTGACCACGACGATGTTCCGCTCACCCGCCAGCAGCGCGCGGATGCTTTCGCTTTCGGCGATGTTGAGCCGGCAACCCAGCGAGATGACTTCGGGTGCCCTCCGTTCGGAAGCCGGGCCTTCGGGCGGCCTGATCGCGGCGCTCAAGCGAAATCGCCCCAGTCGAACGTGCCGCGGAAGCTCTCGGCGGCCGGCCCCGTCATGGTGATACGCCCATCCTCCCCCCAGGCAATTAGCAGCGATCCGCCGGGGAGGGTGACGGTCACTTCCCGGTCCACGAGGCCCCGGCGCATCGCCGCGACTGCCGTGGCGCAGGCCCCCGTGCCGCAGGCGCGGGTGAGGCCGGCGCCGCGTTCCCACACGCGCAGGCGGATCGTGGATTCGTTCTCCACGGTCGCGACATTGACGTTGACCCGTTCGGGAAACAGCGGGTCGTGCTCGATCTCGGGGCCGAGCCGTTCGAGGTCCACCGCGTCGCAATTGTCGACGAAGAACACCGCGTGGGGATTGCCCACGTTGACCGCGGTGGGCTGCTCCAGCTCGTCCCAGCCGACGGGCAGGGATGCGGTATCCATGGCATAGGCCAGCGGGATTGCATCCCATTCGAAGCGCGGTTCGCCCATGTCCACCGCCGCGCCGCCGTGGCCGGGACGCGCCGTGAGGATGCCGCCCGCCGTTTCGATCCGCGCCGGCGTGCCATGCAGCAGGGCGACGGCGCGGGTGGCATTGCCGCAGGCGCCGACTTCGCTGCCATCGGCATTGAAGATGCGCATGCGAAAGTCCGCCGCATCGGAGCTTTCCAGCAGGATCAACTGGTCGCAGCCGATGCCGGTGCGCCGGTCTGCCAGGGCGCGCGCGACGGCCGGAGTCATCGGCGGCAGCGCCT
>JAFKFN010000021.1 GCA_017308255.1 Altererythrobacter sp.
CGGCCGGAGTCATCGGCGGCAGCGCCTGGGCGCGGGTATCGAGCACGACGAAGTCGTTGCCCAGGCCATGCATCTTGGTGAACGCGGCGCGCATGGGCGCCACGTAGGGTCTGCGGTGATGGCTGGCAATGGCCGAGACGGGTCAGCCGGCGCGGCGTTCCCGATCAGTTTCCGCCGCCGGGGCCGGGCTTTCGCCGGCCAGCAGGTTCAAGTTCTTGAGCCGTTCGCGGGTGGTGGTGGAATCTTCGGGCTGGCCGTAGAGATAGCCCTGGCCCTTGAGCTGGCCCATGGAGCGCAGCATCTCCAGGATGGCCGGCGTTTCCACCCCTTCGGCGGTCACCGGCAGGGACAAGCCGCGACCGAGCGAGATGATCGCTTCCACCAGCTCGTGCGTGGTCGGGTCTTTCGCCAGTTCGGCCACGAAGCTGCGATCGATCTTGAGCCGGTCGAACGGCAGCGTGCGGAGCTGCGACAGGCTGGAATATCCCGTGCCGAAATCGTCGAGGCTGATGCGGATGCCCTGGTTCTTCAGGCTGGTCACCGTCGTGCGCACTGCGCCGACGTTTTCGTGGAGGCAGCTTTCGGTGATCTCGATCTCCAGCCGGCTGGGCGGGAAATCGGCATCGAGAAGCAGGCGGAGCAGCTTTTGCGCGAACCACGGATCGCGCAGTTGCAGCGGCGAGATATTGATCGACAGCGTCAGTGCCGGATTCCAGTTGCGGGCTTCGCGCAGTGCCTGGCGGACCAGCGTTTCCGACAAGTCGGCGATGACGTCGATTTCCTCGGCGATCGGGATGAATACCTCCGGCGTGACGAGGCCGAAGCGCGGCGAATGCCAGCGCGCGAGCATCTCGAAGCCTACCAGTTCGCCACTCGCGAGATCGATCTGCTGTTCGAAATAGGGGACGAACTCGCCCGCCGGGATGCCGCGGCGAATGCCGGCTTCGAGTTCCGCGCGGTGGCGCAGCTCGCTCTCCATCCGTTCCTCGAACCAGAAATGCCGATTCCGGCCGCGCTTCTTCGCGTGATACATGGCGATGTCGGCGTGGTGGACCAGCACATCGCTGCCGCTGCCGAGCGGCGTGCCATCCTCCCCGCAACTGCTGGCGATGCCGATCGAAACCGTCACCTCCACACGCAGGCCGTTCTCCTCGATCGGGCGGGAGGCTGCGGCCACCAGTTCGTCGGCCAGGCGATCGATGCGTTCGCCGTGTCCGGGATCGTAGCTCAGCGCGCAGACGAACTCGTCGCCCCCGATGCGGGCCACCACGGCGCCTTGCGGCAGAAGCTCCACCAGCCGCGCGGTAATCTCGCGCAGGACCCGGTCGCCCATGGCGTGGCCGTTCAGGTCGTTGATCTGCTTGAAGTTGTCGAGATCGAGCATCAGCACGGCCACGGCGTGCCGGCGCTTTTCGGCTTCGTGCAGCAGCAGGTCGATCGCCGGCACGCCGCTGCGCCTGTTGAGGCAGCCGGTCAGCGGATCGCGCGAAGCCAGCTCGTGTGCCAGCGTTTCTGCCTTGCGCCGTTCGGCGATTTCGCGGTTGAGGTCCTTGTAGCGCCGCCAGCCGAAGATCAGCAGCGCGATGTTGAGCAGCACCGCATTGGTCAGCAGCACGTCGGGCGCCTTGGCCATTCCCATGCCCATGGTCGCGCGGACGATCTCGGGCATGATCGTGCCCCCGGTACCCACGAACAGGATCAGCGAGGCAATGGCGATCCCCAGCGCGACGATGTCACGCTCTGCAGTGCGCAAGACGCGCGGTTTCCCGGATTGCTCACTGCTCGGTGAATTCGCCAAGACACTGCCCCCAACGTCGGCAACGCTTATGAGAGCACATGATCAATTTTCAGTTAATTGCACGGGCGGGCGGCCGGCGATAGGGCGGGATCAAGGAGGAACCCGATGCCCACGCGACACTGGCTGATCAAGTCCGAACCCGCCGCCTATTCCTGGGAAGACCTGGTGAAGGACGGCGAGACCTTGTGGGACGGGGTGCGCAATCATCGCGCGGCGAACAACCTTCGGGCGATGCAGCAGGGTGACCTGCTGTTCTTCTATCATTCGGTAACCGGCAAGGAGATCGTCGGCATCGCCGAAGTGAGCGAGCCAGCACTGACCGATCCGAAGGATGAACAGTGGGCTGCGGTCAAGGTGAAGCCGGTGCGGGCGCTGAAACGGCCGGTCACGCTGGCCGAGATCAAGGGCGACGCCGCGCTCGAAGGCATCGAACTGGTGCGGCTTTCGCGCCTTTCGGTGGCGGAGATCAGCCCGGCGGAATGGGACCGGATCCTCGAACTGGCCGAAAAATGACGTGGAACCGGGCGCTTGCCCGAACCGTTGCATGATTCTGAAAAGGAGAATGTGATGGGTGAGCTGAAGGATAAAGCAAAGGGCATCGCCAACGAGGTAGCCGGCAACATAAAGCAGGCTTCCGACGATCCCCGCGTGCGCGCCAAGGGCGTCGCGCAGGAACGCAAGGGAGAGGCGCAGAACCTCAAGGGAAAGATCAAGGGCGCACTCGGCGACAAGATCTGACGCGAGGCTTCTCGCCAGGAAAGGGCCGCCCGCGAGGGCGGCCTTTTTTCTATCGGCCGCGCAGGGCGCTGACGGTGGCTCCGGCGGCGCTCAGCTGCTCGATATCCACCATGCAGTGGATCAGGCGAATGCCGCGCCGTTCCACGGCTTGTTCCAGCGCTTCGCGGAAGGCATCGGTGGTCGCCACGCGCTTGGCCCAGGCACCGAAGCTCACCGCGTAAGTCACGAAATCGGGGTTCCTGAGGTCCGTGGCGGAGACGCGGCCGGGATAGGCCCGTTCCTGATGCATCCGGATCGTGCCGTAGGCGCCGTTGTCGATCACGATCACGAGCAGGTTGCAGTGGTATTGCGCGGCGGTGGCGAGTTCCTGCGCAGTCATCAGGAAGTCCCCGTCTCCCGCCACGGCCAGGACGCAGCGGTCGGGAAAGCGCAGCGCGGCCGCTACGGCGGCTGGCACGCCATAGCCCATCGCGCCGGCCGTGGGCGCGAGCTGCGAGGGATAGCCGGCATAGGGCCAGTAACGATGCCACCAGCCGGAGAAATTGCCCGCCCCGTTGCAGACGATGGCATCGGCTGGAAGGACCTCGCGGGCGGCGGCGAGGCAGGCCGCCAGGTCGAGCGCATGGCCGGTATCGCCCGGCGTGGACCATTCGCGCCATTCGCGATGCGCCTCGGCCCCCGCATCGAACGGGATGATCTCGCCTTCGTCCCACAGCGCGGCGCATTCGGAGAATTCGCCCACGTCGGCGCAGATGGCCAGATCGGTGCGATAGACGCGGTTCAATTCGTTCGGGTCGGGATGGACGTGGATCAGCGTCTGGCCGCGATGGTCGGGCGTGATCAGCGTATAGCCATCGGTAGTTGCCTCACCGAGCCGCGCGCCGACCGCCAGGATGAGGTCGGCCCGCCGGACTCGTTCGGCGAGCTTAGGGTCGGGGCCATAGCCTAGATTGCCGGCATAGACGGGCGAGGCGGGGGAGATCGCGTCCTGCCGCCGGAAGGCCGTGGCCACGGGCAGACCGATACGCTCGGCGAACCGGGCGAAGTATTCATGCGCCTTGGCGCCCCAGCCGGCGCCGCCGACCACGGCGAGAGGAGCGGCGGCATCCGCCAGCAGCGCCATCATGGCCATGATCGCATCGGGGCAGGGCGCTTGGGCCGGGCGGTGGACGAACGGGCGCGGTGCGACGTCCAGCCCGCTTTCGTGCAGCATGTCTTCCGGCAGGGCGAGAACGACCGGGCCCGGCCGCCCTGAAATGGCGACGGCATAAGCGCGGGCGACATATTCGGGAATGCGTGCCGCCTCTTCGATACGCGCGGCCCACTTGGCGAGCGGGGCGAAGAAGGCCGGGAAATCGACTTCCTGGAAACCTTCGCGATCGCGCATGGGGCGGCCCACGTCGCCCACGAACAGGATCATCGGCTGCGAATCCTGGAACGCCACATGCACGCCGATGCTGGCATTGGCTGCGCCCGGGCCGCGGGTGACGAAGCACACGCCCGGCCGCCCGCTGCCGGACAGGTTCATCGCCCCGTCGGCACAGGCCATGAACGCTGCGCCCCCTTCGTGGCGGCAGGTCACGGTCTGGATCGTCTCGCTGTCGCGCAGTGCATCGAGCACCGGGAGAAAGCTTTCGCCCGGCACCGTGAACACCCGATCGCATTGCTGGGCGGCCAGGCATTCGACGAGAAGCTGCGCGGCGGTCATGGCCATGGTGGACGGTTAGACCTGCAGGCGGGTTCCCGCCAGTGCTGTCCCGTCGGCCCTGTCCCACCTGTGGACAGAGCCGGGGGGCCGGGTGCCAAATGGTTACTCGTGCGTTAACATCTCGCTATGCGCCGTTCGCTCGTCCTTACAGACGAAACAGCCCGCCATCCTTTCCGGGCCTCGCTGCCGCCGCATGTCTGCGCGCTGGCGGCGGATGACCTGGAGCCGCACGTGCCCTGGCGGGAGCGTATCTATGCGGACGTGCGCGGCTTCGCCCAGGCTTATTGCGCGTGCTTCGTCGCCGTGGCGGTATTCATTTCCTAGGCGGCGGCCAGGGCGCGTTTCTCCGCGCGGTACAGGCGCACGGCGAGCCAGGCGGAAACGAGGCACATCACCGCGCTGAGCAGGACCTGCTCCACCAGCGGAACCCCCACGGCGCTGAGGGCCCCGGCGAGTATCGAGCCGAGGACCATGGCCCCCGAATTGACGATATTGTTCGCCGCCACCGTGCGCGCCGCCTGCGATCGTTCGCACTTGGTGGTGAGGAAGGCATAGAGCGGCACCACGAACATGCCGCCCGACACGGCGATCATCAGCAGTGCCAGCAGCACCAGCGGCGCCAGCGGCTGGGCGATGAATTCGCCCACGGTCATCAGCCCGGCGTGGTGCACATCGGCCGTCCATTCGTGGCACACGAACCAGAACGCGGCCACGAAAGCACCCATGAACAGCACCGATACCGGGGAATAGCGGGCGGATACCTCACCCTTCAGCAAGGCGTTCACCGCCACCGAGCCGATCGCGACGCCGACCGAGAAGATCACCAGGAACAGGCTGGCGACTTCCTTGCCGGCCATCAGCACGTTCTTGGCCAGCGGCGGGAACTGGATGAACAGCACCGCGCCGATCGTCCAGAAGAAGCTGATCGCCAGGATCGCGTAGAACACCTCGCGCTGGTGCATCGTGTTGCGAACGAGCACGATGGACGAGCGGATCAGGTGCCAGTCCAGCGGCTCCCCCGGCTCATGCGGCGGGGCCGGCGGAACGTGGCGGCTGGTGAGAAAGCCGATCACCGCCGTGACGAACACGGCCAGAGCGGCCCATTCCGCCGAGAGGTAGCCCGCCAGGATCGTGCCGGCGAGCACGGCGATATAAGTCCCCGCTTCCACCCAGCCGGTGCCGACGAGCACTTCGTCCGACCTCAGGTGCTGGGGCAGGATCGCGTATTTGATCGGGCCGAAGAAGGTGGAATGGACGCCCATGGCGAAAATCCCCGCCATCATCAGCGGGATCGCCAGCGTTTCGATCGCCACCCCCTGCCACGCGAGCAGCAGGCCGCTGCCGCCCACGGCCATGATGCCGATTTCGGCCGCCTTGACGCGGCGGATGATCTTCGCCTTGTCGCGCATATCGGCGAGCTGGCCGGCCAGCGCGGAAAGGATGAAGAACGGCAGGATGAACAGGCCCGAGGTGATCGCGCTGAACTGCGCCTCTGCCTCTTCCGAGTTATAGACGCTGTAGACCACGAACAGGACCGCGGCGGTCTTGAACAGGTTGTCGTTGAAGGCGTTGAGCAGCTGCGTGGCGAACAACGGCAGGAAGCGGCGTCGCCGCAGCAGGTATGTCGATGTCAGCATGGCTGCCTGTGCGGTCTCAGGATTCCGCCTTAGCGCCACGAAGATTAACGACAACCCCGCGGGCGCACTTTTTCCCGGCTCGGCATGGCGCTAGGAGGGGGCCGGAATGTTGACGCTGCCGAACCTGCTGACCCTGTCCCGCATCGTCGCGCTGCCCTTGCTGGCCTTCCTGCTGTGGTGGCCGGATTGGCAGTTCGGCTATGCGCTGGCCTTCGCGCTCTACTGCCTCATGGGCATAACGGACTATTTCGACGGCTACCTCGCGCGGGCCAGCGGCACGGTGTCGAAGCTGGGCGTGTTCCTCGATCCGATCGCCGACAAGATCATGGTCGCGGTGGTGATCCTGGTCCTGACCGCGCAAGGTTTTCTGCGGGGGCGTTACGGGGGCGACATACATGTGATCGCCGGCCTCATCATCCTGGTGCGTGAGATCGCGGTGTCCGGCCTGCGCGAATTCCTCGGCGGCTTGCAGGTCTCGGTGCCGGTGTCGCGACTCGCCAAGTGGAAGACGACGTTCCAGCTCGTCGCGCTGGGCGCGCTGATCCTCGGCGGCGCCTTGCCCAAGGAAGGCTGGATCCATCAGGTCGGCCTTGCCAGCCTATGGGGGGCGGCGATTCTCACGCTGGTGACCGGCTGGGATTATCTGCGGGTCGGCCTGAAGCACATGGACTGAGATTATCGCGGTGAAACGGCAGGGCGATGACAGCCCAGCGCCAGTTGCACACAAAGCGGCGCGTTTTGCAAAGCAGCGCCCGGCGGACCCCCGCATAAAGCATCGTCGGGATCGGCGAACGCGGAGATTCCGGTACTGGAGGGTCGCCCTTCGGGTCGCAAGCCAGCCGGCGGACAGGTGAGGCACGCCTCGCCACAAGCCGCGACCGGCTTCCGCGTTCACCCCCCTCGCGTTCGAAATGACCCGTCTCCAGCCGCTATCGGCTTTTGGAGCCAAGCTGGCGCTGCCCAGATAGTGCGGGAGACTTCCGGCCGGTTGCCGGCACGAACAGGCTAGCCCGCCCGAAGCTCTTTCGCGAGCATCCTGAATTCCTCGGCACGCGGCGAGTTCTTGCGCCAGATCAGCGCGATCTCGCGCTTGGCGTTGGTGGCCTTCAGCGGGCGGGCGACGACATCGGTTTCGTGGAGGATGCCGGCGTCGATCGCCATCTCGGGCAGCATGGTAAGGCCAAGGCCGTTATCGACCATCTGCACCAGCGTGTGCAGGGACGTGCCGATCATTGCCGCCGAGCCGCGCAGTTCCGGCCGGTTGCAGGCGGCCAGGGCGTGTTCCTTCAGGCAATGGCCGTCTTCCAGCAGCAGCAGGCGGCCTTCGTCGATCATCGCCGGCGGGATCACCTCGGGCGGATCGCGCGGATCGTCCTTGGGGAAGGCGACGAACAGGCGATCATCGCAGATATGTTCGTACTCGACCTCGCCCGTGGGGAAGGGAAGGGCAAGCAGCACGCAATCGGCGCGGCCGTTATGAAGCGATTCGACCGCGTCGCCGCTCACTTCCTCGCGCAGATAGAGCCTGAGGTTCGGCCGTTCCCGCCGCAGGCGCGGCAGGATGCGCGGGAGAAGGAAGGGCGCGATCGTGGGGATCACGCTCATCCTCAACTGGCCGGAAAGTGGCTTGCCGCTGGCCTGCACCAGATCCGAGAGTTCTTCCGCTTCGCGCAACAGGCGGTGGGCCTTCTCGACCACCGCGTTGCCCAGGGGGGTGAAGCGCACCACGCGCCGGCTGCGCTCGACCAGCGTCACGCCGAGCAGCGATTCGAGTTCGCGCAGGCCGGCGGACAGCGTCGATTGCGAGACGAAGCAGGCCTCCGCCGCGCGGCCGAAATGCCCATGTTCATGCAGCGCGACGAGATATTGCAGCTGCTTGATCGTGGGGAGGTAGGTGCTCACTCCGCCGCCTGTTGCTGCGCGCCCGCCGCCTCGTCGTCGATACGGGTCATCTTGAGTCGGCCGTTCTCCACCCCGAAGCCGAGCCGCCCTTCGACCAGTTCCAGCGCATCACGGCCGAACACCTCGTAGCGCCAGCCTTCCAGCACGGGCACATTGCGCACGCCGGCGGCCAGCGCTTCCAGCTCGTCGGAACGAGTCAGCAGGCGCGCGGCGACGTCGATCTCGCGCGTGCGGATCTTGAGCAGCAGCTTGAGCAGGTCGGCGACGAGCGCGCCCTCCTTGCCGAGAGGCGCGCCGCGCCGGGGCTTTTCCGGCAGCTCGTCATCGGGCAGCGGTTCGGCATCGCGCAGCACACGCATCAGCCGGCGGCCGATGTCATTGTCCTTCCACGCCTGGCTGAGGCCGCGGACCTTGGCCAGTTCCTCCTGCTTCTTGGGCGGATGGCTGGCGAGATCGGCAAGCGTTTCGTCGCGCATGATGCGCCCGCGCGGGATGTCCTTCTGCTGCGCCTCGGTCTCGCGCCAGGCGGCGAGCGCCTTCAGCCGGCCGAGCACCTGCAGATTGCGGCTGGGCGCGCGGACCCGGTGCCAGGCGGTATCGAGATCGTTCGCGTAATGCTCTGGATCGGCGAGCTTCTCCATCTCGGCATCGAGCCATTCGCCGCGGCCGGTCTTGATCAGCTTCTTGAGGATCTTGGGGAAGATCCGGGCCAGGTAGGTCACATCGCCGATCGCATATTCGATCTGCCGTTCGGTCAGCGGGCGGCGGCTCCAGTCGGTGAAGCGGGCACCCTTGTCGATCGTCTTGCCGAGCCAGGATTCGACCAGGTTGGCATAGCCGATCTGTTCGTTCTGGCTGATCGCCATCATCGCGATCTGGGTGTCGAAGATGGCGCGCGGGGTCTTGCCGGTGAGATTGTAGATGATCTCCACATCCTGCCCGCCGGCGTGGAAGACCTTGAGAACATCATCGTTCTCGGTCAGCAGCTCGAGCAGGGGGGAAAGATCGATGCCCTCGGCCAGCGGATCGATCGCGGCAGCTTCCTCCTCGTTGCCGATCTGGACCAGGCACAGCAGCGGGTAATAAGTGTTCTCGCGCATGAATTCGGTATCGACCGCGATGAACTCCGATTTCGCCAGCCGCTGGCAAAGATCGGCCAAGGCCTCGGTACTCGTGATGAGTTCATGGATCTTCATAGCTTCGCTGCCAGTCCGGCACGCGGTGATTGTGCTTGATTCATTTTGCGCTCTTAGCGGCCCAGCAAGTCACCGAACAAGCGGCACCGGTCCAATGTCAACATCATGTAAGGCGTGCATCCACGCATGTGTGGGCGATTTCCCCGCAATACAACCCAATCGCGCAAGCCGGCCGTGCATGTGTGTGACTTGACAAACACCCGGCCCGCTTGTGTTAGGGCGCCGCGTTGCGCCTGAGGGCAGGCGCCTGTTTCCCGTCCTTTCCGGAAAGCCAATTCGCCATGCACGCCTATCGCACCCACACCTGTGCCGCCCTGCGCGCCGAGAACGTCGGCCAGACGGTCCGCCTTTCGGGCTGGGTGCATCGCAAGCGCGATCACGGCGGCGTGTTGTTCCTGGACCTGCGCGATCATTACGGGATCACGCAAGTGGTGTGCGATTCCGATTCCCCGGCGCTGGAAGTGCTCGACCATCTGCGGGTGGAAAGCGTGGTCACCATCGACGGCGAGGTGAAGGCGCGGTCCGCGGAGACGGCGAACCCCAACCTGCCGACGGGCGGGATCGAGGTCTATGCCCGGTCCGCCACGGTGCAGAGCCGGGCCGAGGAACTGCCGCTGCCGGTGGCGGGGGAGCAGGATTATCCTGAGGACATCCGCCTCAAGTACCGCTTCATCGACTTGCGGCGGGAGACGATGCACCGCAACATCATGCTGCGCAGCGAGGTGATCGCCAGCTTGCGCCGCCGGATGATCGACCAGGGCTTCAACGAGTTCCAGACGCCGATCCTGGGCGCGTCCAGCCCCGAAGGCGCGCGCGATTACCTGGTGCCGAGCCGCCTGCATCCGGGGCGCTTCTACGCGCTTCCGCAGGCGCCGCAGATGTTCAAGCAGCTGCTGATGGTCGCCGGGTTCGACCGTTATTTCCAGATCGCCCCGTGCTTCCGCGACGAGGACCTGCGCGCCGATCGCAGCCCGGAGTTCTACCAGCTCGATTTCGAGATGAGCTTCGTCACGCAGGATGACGTGTTCAACGCGATCGAGCCCGTGCTGGCGGGTGTGTTCGAGGAGTTTTCCGGCGGCAAGAGTGTGACGCCGGCCGGCCAGTTCCCGCGCATCCCCTACAAGGAAGCGATGCTGAACTACGGCACGGACAAGCCGGACCTTCGAAATCCGCTGCTTATCAGCGATGTCTCGCATCATTTCGAGCAATCGGGCTTCGGCCTGTTCGAGAAAATCGTCGGCGCGGGCGGCGTGGTGCGCGCGGTCCCCGCGCCCGCGACGCATGAGAAGAGCCGCAAGTTCTTCGACGACATGAACGATTGGGCGCGCAAGGAAGGCTTCGCCGGCCTCGGCTACGTCACCCGCAAGCAGGGCGAGTTCGGCGGCCCAATCGCCAAGAACCATGGGCCGGACAACATGGCCAGGCTCTATGCCGAGCTGGGCCTGGGCGAGAACGACGGCCTGTTCTTCGCGGCGGGCAAGGAAAAGGAAGCGGCCCGGCTCGCCGGTGCCGCGCGCACCCGCGTGGGCGAGGAACTGGGTCTGATCGAGCCGGACTGCTTCAAATTCTGCTGGATCGTCGATTTCCCGATGTTCGAATACGACGAGGATCAGAAGAAGATCGACTTCAGCCACAATCCCTTCTCGATGCCGCAGGGCGAGATGGAAGCACTGGAGACGCAGGACCCGCTCGAAGTGCGCGCCTGGCAGTACGATATCGTCTGCAACGGCTACGAGCTGTCGAGCGGGGCGATCCGGAACCACCGGCCGGAGATCATGTACAAGGCGTTCGAGATCGCCGGCTATTCGAAGGCCGATGTGGACGAGAACTTCTCCGGCATGATCGAGGCGTTCAAGCTCGGCGCCCCGCCGCACGGTGGCTCCGCGCCGGGGATCGACCGCATCGTCATGCTGCTGGCTGACGAGCCCAACATCCGCGAGGTCATCGCCTTTCCGCTGAACCAGCGGGCGCAGGACCTGATGATGGGCGCACCGAGCGAGGTGAGCGCCCGGCAGTTGCGCGACGTCCACATCCGCGTCGCCGCGCCCAAGGCGGATTGACGCCGGCGGCTTTCGGTCCGAAGCTCGTCCGCTAACAGGGGTAGAGCGTTGGCATGCTGTTGAGGTTGCTGGCCGCCGTTGTTCTCCTGGCGTCGCCCGCGGCGGCCAACGTGCGGGCGACCCAGGCCGCCCTGCCGCTGGAAGGCGGCCCCGATCCCTACGCCATTCCAGTCGCGAGAACGGTGGCGTCGATCATCGAATATTCGCGCTGGCCCCAGGATCACCCGTCGATACGGCTGTGCATGGCCGGCCCGGCCGAACATGCCGAGCGCATTGCCGAGCGGCCGCTGACTCGCTCGCGCGCCTTCATGCCGCTGGCGATCGATACCCCCGCCGAAAGCCTTGGCCAGTGCGACGTGCTCTATATCGGGCGCATGGGCCTGGACGATCAGCGCCGGTTCACCGACGCGGCGCGGGACAAGCCGGTCCTGACGATCGCCGAGAACGATCCGGCATGCCGCAGCCAGGCCATGGTGTGCCTGCTGTTTGAGGCGAATGGCGTTTCCTTCCGGATCAACATCGACGCGATCTCGCGATCGCACGTACGCATCGATCCGCGTGTATTGCGGCTGAGCGTCCAGGGAGGCGCGCCGTGATCCGCTGGCCCCGCCGCGCGGCCGAGGAAGGCGGCCTGCCCACCTTGCGCACGATCCTGGCGCGGGGGCATTTCCGGCTGGTCGTCCTCGCTGTCCTGCTCGCCGCGGTGAGCCTCACCGTGGGCGGGGCCATGCTTCTGCGCAGCTATGCGCAGCTGAACCTGCAACTGGCCGCCAAGACGCTGAGCTATGCGGTGGAGCCGGCGGTCTACTTCGGAGACACCGAGGCGGTGCATGAGGCGATCCGTTCGGTGGACGCGCGCGAAACCATCCAGCGGATCGAGGTGTCGGGGAAGGCGGACGGCCTGCTGGTCGCCTGGGAACCGGAAGCCGGCCGGCAGGACAACGCCTTCGAGATGTGGGTCAGCCGGCTCGTCTGGCCGAGCGCGGTCGAAATGCCGATCCACGGCCAGTCGGGAGACGTGATCGGCAAGATCAAGGTTTTCGGCAGCGCGCACGGGTTGCTGTCCTATTCCATGATGGGGGTGGTGGTCGGCCTTTGCTGCCTGGGCCTCACCGTCCTGGCGACGCGCATGCTGGCGAGGAAGCTGGAGGAGGAAGTGGTGCAGCCGCTGGTCCACGTGGCCGAAGTGGCCGCGGCCGTGCGGAACGAGCGCGAATTCGGCCGTCGCATCGCCCCGTCGAGCATTGCCGAAGTGGATAGGTTCTCCAGCGATTTCAATGGCCTCCTCGCGGAACTTGAGTGGTGGCACAAGAGCTTCGTTTCGGAGAACCAGGCGCTGGCGCACATGGCGGACCACGATACCTTGACGGGTCTGGGCAACCGGGCGCTGTTCGAGCGCGAGCTGGGCCGGGCGATCGAGCGTGCGGATGCGACGAAGCAGGCCTTCGCGCTGCTTTATATCGATATCGACCACTTCAAGCTGATCAACGACACGTGCGGCCACGCGGGCGGTGACAGGGTGCTGAAAGAAGTGGCGTCGCGCCTTCTCGCCGCCTTGCGGGCGCGCGATCAGGCGTTCCGCCTGGGGGGTGACGAATTCGCGGTGCTGGTCGATGCCTGGGGCTCCGAAGCCAGCCCCGACCATATCCGGGGCCGGCTGCTGGATGCGATGGCGGAGCCTGTGGCCTTGGACGAGGATGAGGAGATCCGCATACTGGTGAGCGTTGGAATCGCCAGCTATCCTCGGGACGCGCGGGATGCGCAGGCGCTGGTGAGGTGTGCCGACCAGCACATGTACACGTCCAAGAGGAGGCGAAACCTGCGTGTCATTTAAGGGGATGAGACCACACCGCGCCCTTATCGCGATAGCCTTGCTGATACTCGGTGCCTGCGCCACGGTTCAGAACGCGTCCGGCTTCAGCCGCGAACAGATCGCCGCCCTGAGGGACGCGGGCTTCGAGCATGTGGGAGACAATTACGAGCTGGGCCTGGAGGACAGGATTCTGTTCGAATTCGACCGTGCCGATCTGCGCCCGGAAACCGCCCGGTCGCTGGCGCGGCTGGCCGGCGTCCTGCTTTCTGTGGGTATCGACGGCGCGATGATCGAAGGCCATGCCGATTCCACGGGTGACGACGCGCATAACCAGCAGCTGTCGCAGTGGCGCGCCGAAGCGGTGAAAATCGCGCTGGCCCGCGAGGGGATGCCGGCGGACAACATCCGCACCTGGGGGGCGGGGGAAAGCCATCCGATCGCCAGCAACGACACCGAGGAAGGCCGCCGCCAGAACCGCCGCGTGGTCATCGTGGTGACCCCTGGTGACGCATCGGGGCGCGATTGAGCACGAATTTCCACCAATGTGAGGGTTCGCATTGCCGAGACTTGCCAGCCTTCGCGCCGTTGACTAGGGCGGAATCCAGACCGGCAACCCAATTTCTTGGAAGGGCAACACATGAGCGACACCGCCGATCGCGTGAAGAAGATTGTGGTCGAACATCTCGGCGTCGAAGAGGACAAGGTTTCCCCTGACGCGAGCTTCATCGATGATCTCGGTGCGGACAGCCTTGATATCGTTGAACTGGTGATGGCCTTCGAGGAAGAGTTCGGGGTGGAAATCCCGGACGACGCCGCCGAGAAGATCAACACCGTCGGCGACGCCAACAAGTATATCGAAGAGCACAAGGGCTAAGCCCACCCAACTTTACCCGTTCGCCGGTCCTGAGCTTGTCGAAAGGCGCGGGCGTTCTGCGGACGGGCTCGAACAGGCTCAGCCCGAAATCGGGTTGGGCCTGTTTCAATTTGGAGAGATATTATGCGCCGTGTGGTCGTAACCGGACTGGGCCTCGTCACCCCGCTGGGCGGCGATGTCGAGACAAGCTGGGCGAACATCCTCGCCGCGAAAAGCGGGGCAGGGCCGATCACCAAGTTCGACGCTTCCGACCAGAAGTGCCGCATCGCCTGTGAGGTGAAGCCGAAGGATCACGAATACGGCTTCGATCCCGACGAGCGCGTCGATCACAAGATCCAGCGCCAGGTCGATCCGTTCATCGTCTTCGGCCTCGATGCGGCCGGCCAGGCGATCGAGGACGCCGGCCTCACCGACATGGACGAGCAGACGCGCCTGCGCGCCGGCTGTTCGATCGGCTCGGGCATCGGCGGCCTGCCGGGGATCGAGAAGGAATCGATCGTCCTGTACGAAAAGGGGCCGGGCAGGGTCAGCCCGCACTTCGTCCACGGGCGGCTGATCAATCTCATCAGCGGCCAGGTGTCGATCAAGTACGGCCTCATGGGGCCGAACCATGCGGTGGTCACCGCCTGTTCCACCGGCGCGCATTCGATCGGCGACGCCGCGCGGATGATCAAGGATGGCGATGCCGACATCATGCTGGCCGGCGGCTCCGAATCCACCATCTGCCCGATCGGCATCGCCGGTTTCGCCCAGGCGCGTGCGCTCTCCACCCATTTCAATGATGAGCCGACTCGCGCCAGCCGCCCTTACGACAAGGATCGCGACGGGTTCGTGATGGGCGAAGGCGCCGGCGTGGTGGTGCTGGAGGAATACGAGCACGCCAAGGCGCGCGGCGCGAAGATCTACGCCGAAGTCTCGGGCTATGGCCTGTCGGGCGATGCCTATCACGTCACCGCGCCGCATCCAGAAGGATCGGGCGCCTACCGCTCGATGGAAATGGCGCTGCGCAAGGCGGGCCTGGAGCCGGCGGATATCGATTATATCAACGCGCACGGCACCTCGACGCCGCTCGGCGACGAACTGGAACTGGGCGCGGTGCGCCGGCTGTTCGGCAGCGCCATTTCCACCGTGTCGATGAGCAGCACTAAGTCCGCCATCGGCCACCTCCTGGGCGGCGCGGGCGCGGTGGAATCGATTTTCTGCATCCTGGCGCTGCGCGACCAGATCGTTCCGCCCACGCTCAACCTCGATAATCCGTCGGAAGGCTGCGAAGGGGTCGATCTGGTGCCCTACAAGGCGAAGGAGCGCCAGGTGCGCGCCGTGCTGAACAACAGCTTCGGCTTCGGCGGCACCAATGCCAGCCTGGTGATGAAGCAAGTCGTCTGAGGCCCGGACCCATGCGTCGCGGTTACCTTGTCGCTGCCGCGCTGGGCGCTGTTCTGCTGGTGATGGCGTTCGCTTCCACCTGGGGCTGGTGGGGCGCCAGCCGGATTGAAAAGGATGCGACTTTCGTCGTCCCGGCCGGCTCGTCGCTCACCGGCGTTGCCGCGAAGCTGGAGAAGGAAGGCCTGATCGGATCGTCCGAAAGCTTCCTGCTCTGGTCCAAGCTGCTTGGCGGCCGCGATCCGATCAAGGCGGGCGAATTCCTGCTGCCGGCCGGCACCCCCCCATCGGGCATCCTCGATATCCTGCAGCACGGTGAGGTGATCCGCCGCTTCGTCACCATTCCCGAAGGCATGCCGTCGATCATGGTGTGGGAACGGCTGATGGCCGAGCCGCTGCTGACCGGCACCGTGCCCGTGCCGGAAGAAGGCTCGGTGCTGCCCGAAAGTTATGATTTCGAGCGGGGAGAGAGCCGGGCAGCAGTGCTCGCGCGCATGCAGAAGGCGATGAGCGATACCCTGGCCGAGCTATGGGCCAAGCGCGCCCCCGGCATCGCGGTGAAAACGCCGCGGGAAGCGATCATCCTGGCCTCGATCGTGGAGAAGGAGACCAGCGTTCCCGCGGAACACGGCATGGTCGCCGGGCTCTATTCCAACCGTGTCAGGCAGGGGATGCCCTTGCAGGCCGATCCCACGATCATTTACCCGATCACCAAGGGCAAGCCGCTCGGCCGCCGCATCCGCCAGTCGGAGATTCGCGCGGTGAACGGCTACAACACCTACACACGCGTGGGCCTGCCGGAAGGGCCGATCACCAATCCCGGGCGCGCGTCGATCGAGGCAGTGCTGAATCCGGCCACGACGAACGCGCTTTACATGGTGGCGAACGGCGAGGGCGGGCATGTTTTCGCCGATACCCTGGCGGAGCATAACCGGAACGTCGCCCGCTGGTTCGCCATCCGCCGCGCCCGTGGAGAAATGTGACGGGAATGGCGGTTGACCCCGCGTCGGGCCGGCCCTAAATGCGCCGCCTGCCACGGCTGCAAGCCGCCGCGGTTGCCCTTGGGGCGGAGTAGCTCAGCCGGTTAGAGCAGCGGAATCATAATCCGCGTGTCGGGGGTTCGAGTCCCTCCTCCGCTACCAGGCAAGCGATTTATCGTGTTGTTTTCACACGATAATCGCTTTGTCGGCGAAGCTCACACCACACCTATTCCCACATTTTGGATAGGGCCGGATGGCATGATTCGGGCCGCACGTTCGGCCGTCGCTTCCGGCTATTATACCCGACCTTAAAGAATGTGCGCCATAGAGGCGGAAACGGTGCGTTCTGCCAACGACGCATTGATTGCCGCGTATAGCGAGGATAGGTCGTGCGAATTGTTTTGAGCCGCAAGGGATTTGATACAGGGTCCGGCGGCACGGCCTCTCCAATTATTGGGGCCTATATACATAACTAGCCGCCGGACCTCACTTCCCCGGCGGTTTAAGGAACATCGTGAACTGGACCGGCTTCTTGCCGTAATGTTGTGCGACGCGCTGACGAAGTTCATGAATATCATCGCATGTCTTAGCCATGCCGATGATCTCGTAGCAGCGTGAGACAAGCTGCCTGACTCCGACGTTCTCCGTGAGTTGACGGTGCCAATGCACCCCACCCTTAGGCTTGTTCGCTTTCAGATACTCAGCCACGTCCGGGTCGAGAGTATCGTAGATCATTTCGATAACCAGCTTCCCCCACCACTTGGGGCGAGAGTGCAAGGCTCCCTTCCATTTCGTCAATCGACCGAACTCCTGCCAAAGCTCATCCGGGAAGGTTTTTTCCCAATCCCTTAGTTCGTCGGCAATAAAGGCACGCAGTTTGACCTGCAGGGCGTCTTCCGCGCGCTCGTACTGGTAGCCGGTTGCTTCATCGACCAGCGCATCAAGACCCGTCCGGGTAAGGCCTGCCGTCAATACCGCGCAGCGGATCGCAATTTCGCGCTGCCGCTCGGTAAGGGACGCCCCTTCGTAGAGCGCCTGCACGTAGCCACGGCAGATCAACTCGAAGTGCTCCGTGGTAATGCCAAGCCCCGGCCACTGCGTTCCGGGGATGGAAAACCTGACCACTTCCTGCAGGATTTTATCTATATTTATGTATGGGTTAAGGGCCTTCTGTCCCACATAATCCTGCAGGCTCCCGCGTTCCACATTTGCGATCGCTTTGGTTGTGGAGCCTGACGACAAGACGCGTGTTCCATCCTCAAGGACGTAGCAGTCTATTTCGTTGCCGCCCAAGTCCAGAACGCCGCGCCAGGTCGCAACCGGGAGGCTTTCGTCCGCTACCTCTCGATTACCCTTACCGGGGCCTTCCGGCGCACTGCCCGTCCCTGCAGCAACTATAGCCTTAGTTACATCATCAAATGCCGCGTCTATCGGCTCAATCATCTTTTTATCGTCAGGCATGAATCAGACCTTTGTAGGTGAGGCGCTTACCGACCATCCGGCTAATGGTCATGTCGATGAACGGCATGGTGCCGGTGCGTGCCGTGTTGTGACGGAACGAGTATTCGTTGACATAGCGGTGCAGGTGCTTCGCACTCATATAGTGGTAAATGCCGATGTAGCCGCGCTTCAGCAGTGACCAGAAACTCTCGATGCCATTTGTATGGGCCATGTCGCGGACGTATTCGCCAACCGAGTGATTGATGCGAACATGATTGAAACCAGCAGCGGCGAGGCCGACGTAGCCGCCGTGGGTGTCGGTCACGACAGTAGCGCCGGGGTTCGCGTAGGCTCGAACAAAAGCGCCCAGCGTACTGGCCTTGGTGTCCTGCACCACGACGGCGCGGACTTCGCCAGTTTCGGAGCGGATGCCTGCTACGGCAGTCTTGCCAACCGAGCCACGACCAGCGCGAAGCTTCCTATCCGCGTGCTTGTTCTTCTCTCGCCCGCCGACATAGGTTTCATCGACTTGAACGTAATCGCCCATGCCTCCGCCTTGGCCAGACAGCCACGTTTCACGGATGCGCTGGGCAAGGAACCATGCCGACTTTTGGGTGATGCCAAGTTCGCGTGCCATCTGCGTGGATGGGATGCCCTTCCGCGCCGTGGTCATCATGTAGATCGCCATCAGCCACTTGTGCAGTGGTAGGCGTGATTCAGCCAGAACGGTGCCAGTGCGAACGCTGAAGTGCTGGCGGCAATCCCTGCAGCGATAAGGCATCGGCTTGAGGTTCTTGATTCCCGCAACCGACAAGCTCCCGCAGTGCGGACAAGCCACTTCACCGCCCCAGCGGTTGTTCTCGAAGTACTGGCGAGCAGCTTCCTCGTCCGGAAAGCGCTGGAAGAACTGATAGAGGCTGACAGATTCGGGCTTGTCGGTCATGCCGACTTTCTAGCCGTAAAATCCTGCAGGTGTCAATGAATTTTGGCTAGTTATGTATATAGGCCCCCAATTATTGAGGGGCGTCCGATAAGCCTTCCCATTCCCACGCGCCGACGTTCGATCACAACATACGATCATCTTGGGTTAGGCGAGATTGTCGAACGGGTTACGCGCGGCAAAATCGCTCGGGACCATCTTTGCCATGAAGACCCTATGTTCACGCGCGGCCAATGCTTGTTTGGTCAATGTGGCGCGGCGCAATCTCACCTTCGTAATATGGGGGTTGGGGCTGGCGATGTATTCCTGTTTTTCGGATTGTTTGCCGATGAGCAGTCGGGCGAACGCCACCACCGGATATTTGGCTATCTTCGGGTTGATGACGTGATTTCGCCGTCGACCGGCGAGCTTGGCGAATTGGATCGGCCGCACCCGCATACGCTCGGGGAGTGGAACGAAAACAACACCATCTATCGGGGTGCTGGCGAGGTCGCGCGCAAAGACCATGAAACCTTGCGCCTGACTCAACCGGGTGGCCCTCTGCGGCATTGGGCCGTGCCGGATTGGCTTAGGGCGGCTGGATTGTCGTTCCACGGCAAGCCCGAGCGTTGGTTGGCCGATAACCGGCTTGAGGTGGTCGCGCGTGGACAAGAGTTCGTTGCCGACATTGGCGATGACGCTGCCGCCCGCGACTGGCTGGACCAAACCTTAGAGACAATCCGGTTATGACGCGGATTCTGCGCTACATCTTGCAGCACGATACCAGCATGGCTCCGTGCATCGACCGTGGGCTAGTGTCGCTGGCAACGTGCAAGCCCAAAATCCGGGCGAGTGCGAAACCCGGTGAATGGGTTGTCGGATTTCGTCCGAGTCCGGCCCCGCGCGGGATTGTTGTATGGGCGGGGCGGGTTGCTCATAATGTGGCGGTTGGCGACTATGAGCGCCAGCATCGCGGGCGTTCTGACGCGGTGTATCGTGCAAAGCGGGGCGGCGGGTTCAAGCGTCTGCGGCCGGACTACCATCCCGAAGACGATGAGTTTCGGAAAGACACGTCCGCGCCGGTGCTGATCTTCGATCCAGACGCAACATGGTATTTCGGGGTGGAGCCGCACATGCTTCCCGGAAAGCTGATTCACCTTGCGGCTGGAGGGCGAGGCCATCGGGTCAATGGTGTGAATGAGGGAGACGCCGCCGAGCTTCAATTGTGGCTATCCAGTATCGCGGCACCCGGTACATGCCCGCCCGCACAATCCCGCCCCTAAGCGCCTGCGCTGCTCATAGAGCGTGTTGCGCGGGGTTAGGAGGTCACGGCTTTGCGTAACTGGCCTAGCACTGACGCCAGCTTCTGCCCGTCGCGCTTTAGCGCAACCAGCATTGCTTGCGCCTCGCCCTGATCTAGAGTCGATCTGATTGAGGTTTACGCATAGCCTGCGTTTTGGATGTAGTTGGTACATTCGAGAGGAGAGAAGTGATCGAGCAGGGAGCCGATGCGGCGCCATGTGGCTTCGACGGTGCGCTCGTTGGCCTTATGCAGCAGGCGTTTGAGTTTGGAGAAGACCTGTTCGATCGGATTGATGTCGGGTGAGTAGGGCGGCAGGAAGAAGAGCTTGATGCCGGCCGCCCTGAGGAGCTTTCGCACCCGGCTGCCCTTGTGGCTGCCGAGGTTGTCGATGACGACGATGCTGCCCGGCTCCAGTTCGGGGATGAGGAACTGCTCGACCCAGGTCGCGAAGGTCTCGCCGTTGATCGGTCCGTCGATCACGCAAGGCGCGACGATGCCGTCGTGCCTGAGGCCAGCGATGAAGGTGAGCGTCTTCCAGTGTCCGTGCGGGACCTTGGCGATCAGCGGCCGGCCCCGGTTGCCCCAGCCATGCGTGCGGGTCATGTTGGTCTTCGCCCAAGTCTCGTCGATGAAGACCATGCGCCGCACCGTCGCAGGGTCTATCCGGCGCTGGAGCCAGAGCCAGCGGGCACGGCGGCGGACGACGTCCGGGCGATCCTGCTCCTTGGCGAAGAGCGTCTTTTTTTGAACGACTTGCCGCAGCGCTTGAGGAACCGCCACAGCGTGTCACGGCAGACCGTGATCCCACGCTCTTCGCGCAGCGCCGCCACCAGGTCGGCCAGCGTCGGATCGCACTCGCGCTCGAGACGCGCCAGCAACCACTCCCGCTCGCCGGCCAGAACCACCGGCCTGCGGCCGCCCATCGCCTTCGCCGACAGCTTCCCGGTCGCCCGCCATCGCTGCGCCCACTTCACCCCGGTGCTTGCGCTCACCTCAAGCTGGCGGGCCGCAGATCGCGCCGACATCCCGCGATCCAACGCCCGGCAAAACCGCTCTCGCAAATCCTCAGAATAGGCTCGTGCCATCGCTGCTGGCCTCCTGCCCAGCCAGCAGCTTGAATCATAAAATCAACCTCGTGGGAATCCCTCTCGAGATTCAATTTCAATCAGATCGACTCTAGAGCCAATGCGTTTCGCTCCGCCTGACGCGAGCGGATTGACAATTGACGCAGAACGAGAACCCATTGACCGCCACAGTCAACTGGGACCTCCGCTACCAACAACAATCTTGAAATCGCCGGACACTTCCGACCAGCGGCCGCGCTATTTCCGAAGCTGGCCGTCCAGTACCTTGGCGAGTTCGCGGGCGAGCCGGAGATCGTTGTCGTCGGTGAAATGGCTGTCGGGAAGATAGCCCCTCGGGTCCATCGGATCGACGTAATCGTGCGTGGCGATGTAGGGGATGTCGTCCCGGGCGAGCGTGTCGGCCAGGGCGCGGTATAGCTGGTCGCCATAGCCGAAACTGTCGACGACGTAGATCACCGGCACCAGACCCCTCGCCCGCGCCTGCCTGGCGAAATCCGCGACGATCGCATTCGCCACCCGCACCGGTTCGCTCTGCGGATCGTAGCCCTGGGCGGTCAGGACCTTGGTCCGCCAGGTGCGATCGCGCTGCTGCGACCACGCTCTTCTCAGCAGCCGGACCACGGTGGAATTGTCGAGCCAGGTTCCGCGGACCAGGAGCGGATCGAAGAACGGGTCGGTGCGGGAGAATTGGGCGAGGGCCGCTTTCCACAAGGCCGGATCGTACAAGGCGCGGGTATAGCCTTCGAAGCTCTCGTAAGGTGGAGGAATCCGCTTCAATTCCTGCCCGGCGACAATGAACCTGTCCGCAGTGTAGGGCATGGCGAAGCTGGTGTTCCAGTCCATCGGGGTCGGCGAAACGATCATCGGCAAGGTCGACGACATGATGGCGAGGACCACGGCGCGGCCATGGCCGCTGTCCTTGTCGCGCAGGAACGCGCCATAGGACCAGTTCGTGCTCGCCCCCGGCGCGCCGACGGAGCGGACCCGATAGTTGGGTGAGACCTTGTGCAGCGCGTCCGCCAGCCGGACCGCATGCGACATGCCGTAGATCGTCACCTCGGTGCTGCCGGGTTTCGCCGGCCGTTCGACCGCTTCGAGCGGCTCGTACCAGCCGGACAGCGTGATCGGTGCGGTTTCTGCCGGGTCCGGGCGCGTGCCTCGCCGCAGGCGCCCCTCCATCGATCGGCCGTAATCGAAATAGAGCTGCAGCGCGCCGGGATTGAGGTCCTTGGGATCGCGGGGATAGGGGAGGGCGATATTCACGGCGATGTCGAGCACCACGAGCCAGAGCAACGCCCAGGCGAGCGTGACGAAGCTGCGGCGGCGCATGGCCGGCTCCTCAGAACTGGAAATAGATGAATTGAGCGGGTTCATTGCTCATTCCCATCAGGGTGAGAAACAGCATCAGCGCGATTGCCAGGCCGACCAGGGCCGGGGGAAGGCGGCGATAAAAGCGAGGATCGCCACCAAGGCGATATTGGGTGATTTCCAACACGATCAAAAGCAGAACGCCTGCCGCTGCCGAGATCGCGGGAAGACCGGCTTCGAAGACAAGGCCCCCGCGGCCTGTCAGCAGCGTGGTGGTATAAGTGGCGATCTGATCGAACGATCGTGCCCGGAAGAGAAGCCAGCCATATAAGGTGACGATCCCGAACCCGGCTATCTTGAGCACCACTTTCGCCAGTCCGTCGCGTGCCGGCCCGACACGAGAGACGAGCACGCGATGGGCACTGAGCGCGGTGCCGTGATAGAAGCCCCACAGGACATAGTTCCAGGCGGCGCCATGCCACAGGCCGCCCAGGACCATCGTCAGCATGAGGTTGCGGCAGGTGAAGGCCAGGCTGCCGCGATTGCCGCCAAGCGGCTTGTAGAGATAATCGCTGAGCCAGGTGGACAGGCTGATATGCCAGCGCTGCCAGAATTCGCGTGGCGACCGGGCGAAGTACGGCTGGTTGAAATTATACCTGAGTTCGACGCCGAACAGCTTGGCCACGCCGCGCGCGATGTCCGAATAGCCGGAGAAGTCGCAATAGATCTGGATGGCAAAAGCTGCCGTGCCGACGACAATGGTCATCCAGCTGGGGTCCGGAATCGCGTAAGCCTGATCCACTGTCGAGGCCATGCCGTCGGCGATCGCGATTTTCTTGAACATGCCGAGGACGATCAGGAACAGGCCGCGGCGGATCTGGTCGGCGGTGATCGTGCGGGGGGAAGCCATCTGCGGCAGCAGGTGTTTCGCCCGCTCGATCGGCCCCGCCACCAGCGGCGGGAAGAACGATACGAACAAGGCAAAGTCGAAGAACCGCGCGGTCGGCTTGAATTCGCGCCGGTAGATATCGATGGCGTAGCTCATCGACTGAAATGTGTAGAACGAGATGCCGACGGGCAGCACGATGTTGAGGTGCAGCCTCTCCGTCTGGACTCCAAGCTCTCCTAGAGCCTCGGTCAAGCTATCGACGAAGAAGTTGAAATATTTGAAGAACCCCAGGACAAGAAGCTGCATGAGGATGCTAAGGGTCACGCAGGCCTTGCGTCGCCGCTCTTTTTCCAGCCGGGACAGAATGTGATAGGCCAAGGCCGCGACTGTCAGGAAAGCCGGTATGCCGACGAGGACATAGGGCATGAATTCGGAAATCAGCGGCGCCCGGGGCGCGCCGCCTCCGATCCGGTGAAACACCTCCGATGCGTCGAAGCCCACCAGAAACAAGGCGGCCCCCGACAGGAAGATGGCCGGTATGAGCTTTTCCGCGAGGCGAAGGCGGCCTCTATAGAGAACCAGCCCGGTCCAGAAATCGATCGAAGTCGAAAACGACATCAGGAACAGGAAGCGCCAGTCCCACCATCCGTAAAAAATATAGCTGGCCAGAAGGAGCAGCCAGTTCTGGCCCCGGAAAGGAAGAACGCGGTAGAGCGGATAAACGATGGCCAGGAAGATCAGGAACGTGATCGAGTTGAACAGCATGGCCTGTCGCTATCTCTCGTGAAGAACGCATTTCGCCATGCCTACGCCTCCCCGCCCCGGCACATCGCTGTCCCCGGCCTATGGTAGCGAAGCAAAGCCCCGAAGCGCTTTCGCACGCAAATTCGCTATTTCGTCAAGGAGGTGCGTTTCCGTGTCCCAAATTGGTTTGGTCCGGCGGAGGGGAAATATCGCTGATATTCCAAAGAGACGGGGCCCACGCGACATTTTTAAGCAGCGCTAGGGTTTGACCTGCCTTTCGCCCTGGGTGAACGCCGAGTGCGCGGGCGGGGCAGTCACCAGTCGGCGCCCGCCCCACAATAAAGACCGGTCGGCTGTTGGCGGTCAGCTTGTCTTGGAGATCGCGGAAACCAGTGACCGCGGGCTTGGATTGGTCCAGCCATACGTCGGCTGGGACGCGCCGATCAGCTGCTTTCCGTTGCCCAGATCACCGCCCGAGCAACTCAATCCCTTCTCGATGCAGTTATTGAGCCACATCGACTTCACGGTGCCGACCCAGGCTTCCATGTAATCGGCGTGCAGCGTCTCGCCCGGCTTGGCGCCCGGCAGCATATCGTCGCTGGACAAGCGGACCCGTGAAGTCCCGTTCGGCCCGATCATGTCGGCCGTGACCGTCCACATTGCCTTGTTTTCTTCTTGCGGGATCAAATAGGGATGGCTGGCGGGGCATTTGTAATAACCCCAGTTTCCATAGCTGCCGTAAGCCATGTGGCTGCGATGATCGGGCGTATCGAGATATTTACCATCCCAGCAGTTGGGGGCGAGGGTATTGGCGATCAAATCATCCCCCACCTTACAGCCGCTCGCGAAGACATCATCGATATTGGTGTAATGCTGGCCGGTGCCGCCCGTGCAATGCCACGACGCGCCTTCGACCTTGGCGGTGGGCCGGGTCGGGTCCCATCCGAAGATGAAACGGATCTTGTTGGGTAGGCCAACGCATTTGCCTATGAAAGTCGAGCTCTTGGGGTCGCAGAACGGCGATGCGCTCGTTTTCCGCTTGTAATAGACCGACACCAGATCTGGCCGAATGGCTTCACCCTTGTCGTTGACCAGGGCCGGCATCCAGTAGCTGGAACGGTTGGCCGACCAACTCGTGTCATTGCAATTCGTGTCGCTGCTGGCTGCCAGGGATTCCGAGGTGATGCTGGCGTCGAACTTGGCGTTCCCCCAGGCATGATGGAGGTGGCTCTTGCCGGGCTGGGCGGGGTAAAGCAGGGGATCGTCATAGGCGAGATCGCCATTACCGCTGCAGGTAAAGCGAAAGGCGCCCTCGTAGGTGTCGTAAGGGCTGGGGATCGCTCCGGTGCCCCACGCAGGGACCAGGCCATTCTCCACGTCGAATCCCGCTTGAAGAGGCGCCGCCCCTTCCAGGCTTGCCGCGCGGACATAGTCGCCGGCCTCCGGCTCGACTACGACCGCTGTGGGCGACGGGGTGGGCGTATCAGCCACTGCGCCGGGTGGACTGCCGACGCCTGCGGAATTAGGGGGCGAAACCGCGGATTCGCCACCACAGCCGGTCATTGCAACTAGAATGGTTGCAGCAACGAAGGCCGACTTGTAATTTCGCACAGTTAATCCCCAGACAATCAATGCGCTGAAAGGCATGTATTGATATTTGTATAAGAAACTTATTCTTAAGCTGGTTAACCTGAAAGTAACCATGACAGTTTCTTGTTTTCTCATTCCCCCGTGATGAAAGGATGTGAGCTGGACAATAACGAAGCGATGTGGCGTGTATTTCCTCTGTCGAATGGATTTCGAATTTTATAAATAAAAGTTCACAGGCGTGTCGTAACTATTTGAGTGAATTGGGATTCAAGTGCCGCGCGTTGGTCACGCAGATCCATCATTTTCTGCTCTATCTGCTTTGATTCGGGGGCTGTTGCGGCGGCTGCGCCAAGTTGGCCGTAAAGGGCGTCACGTTTACGGACGAGTTCCTCGATCTGATCCGTGAGGAGCATCTGTCGTTCGCGCAGCCGGTCGACTTGCGAGGTCGGCCCGGCTTGCGCGGCCAGCCGGGTTTTCGCCAGCTCCGCCTCGAACCTCAGGGTTTGCGCGACGGCTTCGCCGACCGTGCGTGCCGTTTGCCGCGACAGGCCGATCGGATTGCCGCAATAGTTCTTTGAACCCGGCCAATGCACAAGCGCGTAAGTCGTAAAGGCGCGCCGCTGGCCGTCGGGAAGCTGGCGAGCGATCTTCCCGACAACGCGCGCGTCGTTCAGATCCAGGCCAGCCAGAGGCATGTCGGCAGCCGGTGCGCTGCACGCGGCAACCCATATCATAGCCGACGCCGCCACGATCGCGCGGATCATTCACCCACCTCCATGCGCCGCGAGCCCTAGGACCGGTTAGTTAATATCCGCTAAACGGGGGCGCCGTCCCGACCGGGTTGCGACGCACGGCCCGCGCCCCGCGATGAGACGAAAGCGGGAGACCGCAGCACGGTGCCGGCGCGGTGCGAGAGGCCGGCCAGGGGCGCTGGCTTGGGTTGGCGATAGGGATACGGCTCCGCCAGGGAGAACCCTGCATTCTCTCATTTTTTGACGCGGTGTTGTCCGCGAACGAACCTTTTTCTCCCCGGTTCACTCTGTGCTATCTGACGGGCGTCGCGCCGCAGAGCCAGGCCGGCAAAGAACGGGGCTATGCGCGCTTTCCGGGCCGCTGGATTATTGAAAGTTAACCCGCTCGGCTGTTGCGAAATGGGACGCCGCCGAGCCGCCTAAGGACTTGATAACCGTATCTGTGGCAAGAAGGGTGGGCCGCTCGGCCAACCGCGTCTAAGGGGAGTTTGATCAAGATGGAACGGCTGGCTTGATCCGCATCGATGCAATTTCCGATGAATAGACCCTTCAAATTCGCACCCGTCTCCGGACAAGGGACGCCTTCGCGCCTGCCGATGCGGCGCGAAACGCTGCGCATCGCCTTGATCAGCCTGACGGTTTTCCTCGACTGCATCGCCATCATCGCCGCGTTCAAGCTGGTGGAGGAGATGCGGCAGTTCGACTGGCTTTCCCCCGGGGGGGTGTCGCTGCTGGTCATCGCGCTGCCGGCCTACGTCTATTTCGGGTCGATCGGTTCCAGCTTCTCCTCGACGAACATCAATCGGTTTTCCACGTCGTTCGCCGGTGCCATGCGGGCATTGCTGTGCGCGATGCTGGTGCTGATCGTCTGCGCGTTCTTCGCCAAGTTCAGTTTGAAGATCTCACGCTCGTCATTCAGCTATGCGATCGTCCTGTCCGCGCTGCTGCTGGCGGTCTCGCGCGCGAGCGTGGCCCTGTTCATACAATGGAAGTTCAAGAGCCGGCTTTCGGATCGCCTGCTGATCGCCGACCGTCGCCCGCTGGAACTCCCTTCGTCGCTCGACCTGCTGGATCTCAGCGAGGTGCGGCTTCGCCCGGATCTCTACAGTCCCGCCCAGATGGCGGAAATCTCCGAACGCATCGGGCGCTACGACGTGGTTTACCTCCAGTGCGCCGATGAGCTGGAGCGTGAGGGCTGGATCACCACCCTGAAGGCAAGCGGTGTCGCTTGCGAGATCGTCGTTCCAGCGAAATCGCTCCACGCCGCTGTCGGCCTGGGCAGGCTGGGCGATGCCGATACACTGGTCCTCTCGCGCGGGCCGCTCAGCCTGGGCAGCCGGGTCAGGAAGCGGCTGTTCGACCTGGTCGTCGGCGGGGCGATGCTCCTGTTCCTCGCCCCACTCATGCTCATCGTCGCGCTTCTCATCCGGCTGGAATCGCCGGGGCCGGCGATCTTCACCCAGATGCGTATCGGGCAGGCCAATCGGCCATTCCGCATCTACAAGTTCCGCTCCATGAGACAGGCCGAAGCGGACCCGGACGGCAACCGTTCCACGGCGCGGGATGACGATCGAGTGACGCGCGTCGGCGCGTTCATTCGCCGAACCAGCATCGACGAGATCCCGCAACTGTTCAACGTCATGCTGGGGAACATGTCGCTGGTCGGCCCGCGGCCGCACGCGGTGGGTTCCAAGGCGGGCGAGCATCTGTTCTGGGAAGTTTCCGAGCTGTACTGGATGCGTCACGCGCTCAAGCCCGGCCTGACGGGGCTGGCGCAGATCAACGGCTATCGCGGCGCCACGCATCGTCGTGACGACCTGGAGGCCCGGCTGCGGTATGATCTGCAATACCTGCAATCGTGGAGCCTGTGGGGTGACGTGATCATCCTCGCGGCCACGGTGAAGGTCGTGTCCCATGCCAATGCTTACTGATCATCTTGAATTGGCCACTGTAAGCATGAATGGGCAGCTCAGAAGGGGGGACGGGTAATGCGCTTCGTCGCCCTGGCGGTAATTCTGCTCATGCTGCCGCTATTCGTGGTTTGGCTCCAGTCGTCGTCCAAGAACCGGGACATGGCCCTGACGTTGTTCGGCCTGCTCGTATTCGTGACGGGAGACATTCAGGTCGATGCGGCGATTTACAGTTGGCCGTTCTGGCAAGGAACGTCGCGCGGGTTGCTCATCTCGCCGGCTGACATGCTGGCAATCGCCCTGCTCATCACGCGCAAGCCGGGCGGCAAGACGTTACCCTTTCTATGGCTGATGGCCTGCTACCTGGCCGTCTTGCTGCTGTCGCTTGGCTTTTCGCGCGTTCCCATGGCCTCGATATTCTCGATATGGGATTTCGGGCGCGTTTTCCTGGCCTTCCTCGCAGTCGGCGTCGAACTGGCGAGGCCCACGGCCTATGCCGCGCTGCTGCGTGGACTGTCGGTCGGCCTCATGATCCAGGCGGGCTTCGTGATCAACGAGAAGCTTCATGGGGTCGTGCAGGCAAGGGGGACGATGGTGCATCAGAATCTGCTTGGCATGGTGACCGAGATCACTTTCCTGAATCTGCTTGCCGCCGTGCTGGAAGGAAATCGGAGCCGGCTGATCAAGCTTGGCCTCCTTTCGGGACTTATCATTGCCGCAGGCGGCGGGTCGCGGGCCACGCTGGGTTTGATCGGCGGTGCATCGGTCTTGCTGATCGTCGTCTCGCTGCTTCGGAAGAGCACGCCGCGCAAGACCGCCATGGCGGCTGCCAGCGTCGGCCTCCTGCTGGCCGCGATCCCTTTTGCCATAGGAACGCTTGAGGATCGTTTCGGCGGGCTGGAGGTGACCACGGAAGAGACTCAGCGCACCGCCATGGAAAAGGCGGCGCACGCGATGAGCGGCGACCATCCGTTCGGCGTCGGTGCCAATCTCTACGTCTCCGTCGCGAACACCGATGGGTATTCACAGCGCGCCGGTGTTTCATGGTGGGGGATGAACCTCGCGGTTCCGGTCCATAATTCCTATCTGCTGGCGCGGGCGGAGCTTGGATACCAGGGCCAGGCCATGCTTATGCTTCTTCTTCTGGTCCCGCTGGCTGCAGGGCTGCGGCATGCTTTTCGCCGACGCCGTTTATCCCGGGATGGCTGGGTGCTGGGGTCAGTTGCCGCCATGGGGGCGATTGCTGTGCATAGCTCTTATGAATTCAATACGATGATCTACACCGTGCAGCTGCCCTTGATGATGAATATCGCAATCATTGCGGGACTAATCCGTGCGTCCCGTATCGAGGGAGCGACAACGAACACGAATACGCCCGCGCCGGAGCAGTCCGGTGCGCGGGGCCAGATGGCCGTCGCACGGATGCCGATCGTCCCGACGGTTGGCGCTGTGCCGCGGCGCCAGGAACAATCCGCGGACGGCCGCTTGCCGCTCCGAAGCCAGGAGACCAGGAATTGAAGATCGAACCATCCAAGGCTTGGGACACCGCAATCGCGAGCTATGCGGGCGAGCTAAAGAACATCGTTGCCGCCTATCCCGATGCCAATATCCTTGAGCTGGGCGCTGGCCGCTTTCCCTCATTCTGGATCAGTGAGATGCCGAAGACGATCGGCTCATACACGGTCAACGACATCAGCGAGGAAGAACTTTCCCGCCTGCCCGAAGGCTACGAAAAGGCCTGCTTCGACGTCAGCGGCGATGCCGCCAATTTCCGCGACACCTATGACGTCGTCTTCTCCCGCTTTCTGGCCGAGCACGTACCGGACGGGGAGGCGATGCATCGCAATGTCTTTAGCGTCCTGCGCAAGGGCGGCACAGCCTTTCACCTTATCCCGACGCTTTACGCTTTTCCCTTCGTAATCAACAAGCTGTTGCCGGAGAGGCTGACCGCCAAGCTGCTGAGCGTGTTTTCGCCCGGCCGGGCGATAAGTCCCAAGTTTCCAGCCTATTATTCGGCCTGCTACGGCAGTCCCGCGCGCATGACGGCGCTGCTGAAGAGCATGGGCTATAGCCATGTCGAGGTGCGCAATTTTTACGGGCATTTCTATTACGAGAAAATTCCCGGGCTCAAGGAAGTCCACGAGCAGTTCTCCGCTCTTGCGGCGCAGCGGAACTGGAGCGTGTTGAGCAGCTACGCTTATATTCGCGCCGTCAAGTAATCGTACCTGGTGCAAGGCGGCGGCTTCCGACGAACGTGACCCTTTCGCGCACACTGCAGAGCCGCGCCGGCGGCCTTGTCGACCTGTTCGGGCGAAATCGGCTGGGCAGGCAGGCAATCTGGATCACCGCTCCACTGGTGATCCAGATGCCGATCCGCTTGGCGAGCAGCATCACTCTCACGCATCTGCTGGCGCCCGAGATGTTCGGCGTGATGACGCTGGTCGTGACCTTGAGGACCGGCACGGAGCTTCTGTCGGACGTCGGTATCGGCCAGAGCATCGTCAGGTCTCCGCGTGGTGAGGAGAAGCGCTTCCTCGACACGGCCTTTACCGTGCAGCTGCTGCGCGGCCTGCTGCTCGCCGTGGGGATGCTCGTAGCCGCGGGCCCGATCGGCAGATTATATGGCAAGCCGGAACTGACGCCCGTCCTGCTGACCACCAGCATCCTGTTCGTGCTCACTGGCCTGCAATCGCCGGGCCTGTTCATGGCGCAGCGGCGCATGTGGCTGCGCGCCCGTGCGATTTATGACGTCGGCTGCACCTTGTTCCAGTTCGTGTTCGTCATAACGTTGGCCCTGGTGATGCCGTCCGTCTGGGCGCTTGCCTGGGGCCTCGTCGGAAGCACCCTGTTTGCAACCGCGATGACTTATGCCTTCGGGCGGAAGTACTGGCCCTCTCTGGCCTGGGATCGCTCCTCTGCGCGCGAGATACTCCACTTCGGCAAGTGGATATTCCTTTCGACCATGATCTATTTCGCGGCCACGAGCACGGACAATATCTATTTCGTCGGGGCGCTGCCGCTGGCCGTGATGGGCGTCTACAGCATCGCGCGGACCATTGCCGATCTGTTCGATCAACTCGGCCAGCGGGCGGGGTCCATGCTTCTCTTCCCGAAGATGGCTGCGTTGGGAGAGGAGCGGCGAGAAGCGGCCGGTCGGTTGAGGTCACGGCGCAGGTCGGTTCTTGCCGTGGTCGCCCTGGGTGTCGCCGCGGCCATGGCGGGGACCGACAAGCTGATCCTGCTGGTCTACGACGAGCGGTATCATTTTGCGGCTTTCATGCTGCCGCTGATGCTGGCCGGGGTGTGGTTCAGGGTGCTCGGCTCCTTTGCCGATGCCATGTTGATGGGGTGTAGCCGCCCGGGCCCGGGCGCATTCGCCAATGGCGCCAAGTTCCTGATTCTCATTGTCGGGCTGCCGCTCGCGGTCGGTCATGTGAACCTGTTCGCGGCGCTGCTCGTGCTGATCGTGGCCGAAGTCGCGCGCTGGGCGGTGCTGGCTCCCGTGCTGCAGCAGGAGCGGCTGGCCACCGTGACCGACGATATTGCGCTGACCGCGCTGGCGGTGGTGGGAGTCGTCGTCTTCAAGCTGATCGCGGGCACGGTGGGTGTGGCGCTGACCTTTTCCGAATGGTGGGCGCTGGGGCAGGGTCTCCATGGCTGAGGCGCGGCAGCGGCTTGCGGTCATTGCCATCGGCCGCAACGAAGGCGCGCGCCTGGAGCGTTGTCTGCGCTCGCTCGATCCCCGGCGCGTCCCGGTCATCTACGTGGATAGTGGCTCGACGGACGGGAGCCGGGATTTGGCGCGGGAAATGGGGGCAACCGTTCACCTGCTGGCATCGGATCGCCCCTTCACCGCCGCCCGCGCCCGTGCCGAGGGATTCCAGGCCATGCTGGCCACCATGGGCGAGCCGGAATACGTGATGTTCGTCGATGGCGATTGCGAGGTGGAAGCCGGCTGGCTGGAGCAGGCGGCGGCCTTCCTCGATGCGGAGCCGCGCTATGCCGCGGTCTGCGGCCGGCGGCGCGAACGCCATCCGGAAGCATCGCCCTATAATCGCCTGATCGACTGCGAATGGGCAACCCCGGTGGGCATGGCCGAGGCTTGCGGCGGCGATGCGATGTTCCGGTGCAGCGCCTATCTGGCTGCCGGCGGTTTCGATCCGGCGATGATTGCCGGGGAGGAACCGGAGCTCTGCGCCCGCCTGCGCGCGTCGGGGTGGGCCATTATGCGCCTCGACGCCCCGATGACCATTCATGACGCCGCGATGACCCGGTTTTCCCAGTGGTGGCGGCGCGCCGTGCGTAGCGGGATTGGCTATGCGCAAGCCTGGCTGGCCACCGGCAATTCGCCCGGCGGTCGGCTCTATTCCCGGCAGCTGACGCGCGCGATCCTGTGGGCCGGCCTGTTGCCTCTCGCCGCCTTCGTATTGGCCATCGCCTGGCATCCGCTGTGGCTGGCCCTCTGGCCGGCCGCTGCTCTGACCCAGTTCCTGAGGAATGGGCGGCGCGACGGGTGGTTTGCCGCCCGCCTGGCAGTGGCCGGCAAATATGCCGAGTTGATCGGTATCGTGCGCTTCGCCGTTCGGCGGCTGAGAGGCCGGACCGGCGGAACGGTGATGTACAAATGAACGCTACCTCGCCCAATCCGCGCGTCGCTTACGTGATGACGCATTATCCCAAGCTGGCGCAGACGTTCATCTCGAACGAGATCGATGCGCTGGAGCAGGCCGGGGTGCAAGTGGCGTGCTTCGCGATGAATCCGCCCGATGCCATCGAGCGTTCGCGCGAGGGAGCGGACGAGCGCATCGCGCGCACCACCTATCTCAAGTTCATGCCTCTGCAGGCGGTGCTCTCGCTGCTGCGAAAGACGCTGCGCCACCCTCTGGCGATGGCGAGGGTCTGGCGCACGGCGCTGGGGAGCGGGGGCGGGGACCCCCGGCGCGTGGCCCGGAGGCTGGCGCACCTGGCGCAGGCCGCGCTGGTGGCCGATGGCGCGGCCCGCCTGGGAATCGCGCGCTTGCACGCCCATTTCGGGCTCGCCCCGGCAACGATCGCATGGCTCGCTTGCGCCATAAGCCGCGCGCAGGGGAGGCCGATCGAATTCAGCTTCACGATCCACGGCTATCACGATTTCGTCGATCCGGCCGAAGCCCGGCTCGATCTCAAGGCGCGGGATGCCGCGGCGGTGTTCTGCATCAGCGATTTCACGCGCTCGCAGCTCTGCCTCGTCACACCGCCGGTGCTGTGGCCGAAATTCCACGTCGCGCGCTGCGGGATCGACCTTTCGGGCTTTTGCTTCCGTGAGCCGTCCGATCCCGACGGGGCGCCGCTGCTGCTGGCGCTGGGGCGCCTCTCGCCGGAAAAAGGCTTCAACATCCTGATCGAAGCAGTCGGCCTCTTGCTCGATGCGGGAACGCCGGTCCGGCTGCGGATCGTCGGAGATGGACCTTATCGCGGTGAGCTGGAGGCCGCCGCCCGGGCGCGGGGCATCGCGCAGTCGGTCAGCTTCGCCGGCGAACTGCCGCCGCCCGCGGTACGCGGGGAACTGGAAGCAGCCGATATTTTCTGCATGGCTTCGTTCAGCGAGGGCTTGCCCGTTTCGCTGATGGAGGCAATGGCGGTCGGCGCCCCTTGCATCACCACCTGGATCGCGGGAATTCCTGAATTGGCTGAAAACGAAGTCACCGCGCTGACTGTACCCCCTGCGCGTGCCGATGCGCTGGCCGCGGCGATCGCACGACTGGTGCGCGAACCCGAGTTGCGGCTTCGGCTGGCCCGGGCCGCGCGCGAAAGAGTCGAGCAGTCGCACGATCTGGCCGCCTGTGCCGCGCACGTGCGGCAATTGCTTCTTGATGGGGCGCGGCCATGACGGTGGAGAGCGGCGCGCCTTTGCGCGCGGCCGTAATCGGCTGCGGCGTGATCGCGCATGATCATCTGGCTTTCCTGGCCCGCACATCGAACGGGCGGCTGGTGGGCCTTTGCGACAAATCCGCCGCGCTCGCCCAGGCGGCGTGCGATCACTACGCCGCGGCGCCGGTCTATACCGATGCATCGGCGATGCTGGCGAACGAGAAGCCCGACATCGTCCATGTCCTGACGCCACCGCAGACGCACGACGCGATCGTGCGGCAAGCCCTGGCCGCCGGGGCGCATGTCATTTGCGAAAAGCCGATGACGGGCACCGCGGCTGAGACCGCCGGTCTGCTCGAGGCGGCGGCGGCGGCGGGGCGCGTGCTTGTCGAAAGCCGCAACCTGCTTTTCAACGATCCGGTCCTCTCGCTGCTCGAGACGATTCGTGCGGGCCGTATCGGCACGGTGCGCGAGTGCGACGTGTTGCTGCAGCTCGATTTCCTGGCCGGCCCTTTCGGGGACACGAACCTGGCGGGCCCTGGCGTGGATCTTCCAGGCGGGGCGGTCCACGATTTCCTGCCCCACCTCGTTTATCTGTTCCAGGAGTTGACCGACACGAAAGAAGTGAAGGCGGTGCATGGCCGCCTGGAAAACCTTTCGGGAAATCCGCGTGCGGGCTTCGATTTCCTCGACGTGCTGGTCGATGCGGGCGAGGCCCGCGGGCGGCTGCGGGTCGCCACCGATGTCGAGCCGAGCGCTTTCCGCGTGATCGTGCGCGGATCGCGGGCGAGCGTGGAGACCGATCTGTACAACCCGTTTTTCCGTTACGAAGGGCCGCCCGACATCGGCAAGCGCGCACCGCTGGGGCAGATGCGCGCCGGCTTCGGCCTGGTGGGCGCGGGGCTGGCGAACCTGCGGAACAAGATCGGCCAGCACGGGACCATCCACGGCATGGGGCGGATGCTGGAAGCGGTCTATTCGGCGATCAGGCGAGGCGAAGCGCCGCCGATCACGCCCGACGATATCCTCGCGACGGCGCGAATGACCGATGGGATCGTGGCACTGGGGGCAGCCCGGTGAAGGTGCTCGTCACCGGAGCCGGCGGTTTTCTCGGACGCGCCGTGGTGGTTGAAGCCTTGGCTGCGGGCCACGAGGTGCTGGCGATGCATCGGCCGGCATCGCTGCCCGAAGCCGAGATGGTGCCGGCGGGCGTAACTGTGGTGCCGGGCGACCTGCGGCAAGGGGGAAGCTGGCGGGATGCGCTCGGCAGCATCGATGCCGTGATCCATTGTGCGGCGGCGGCGAGTGGGGATTTACCGACACAGCTGGCCGGCACGGTGCTGGCGACGGAAAACCTGTTGGCGGCGCTGCCTTCGGGGCTGGCGCGCTTCGCCCATGTCAGCAGTTTTTCGGTCTATGATTTCGCCGCGCCGAATTGGCCGGCGGTGCTGGATGAAAATACGCCGCTGGAGCCGCGTCCGCTGCGGCGGGATGCCTATACCCAAACCAAGCTGCGGCAGGAGCGGATGGTGCGCGAATTCTGCGCGGCGAAGGGCATTCCGCTCGCCGTGTTGAGGCCGGGCGCGATCTATGGACCGGGCAAGCACTGGGATTACGGCAAGGCGCTGGCGATCGGGCCATTCGACCTGATTTTCGCGCCGCTTTCACGCATGAGGCTGATCCACGTCCGCAATTGCGCGGCGGAGATCGTGGCGGTGCTGGAACTGCCCGAGCCCGGCGAGACCATGATCAATCTGGTGGATGACGAGCAGCCGACACACTGGGGATACCATCATGGGGCGCGGGGCGCCGGTGCGCCGGTGGGGCTGGCCGTGCCGGTTCCTTACCTGGCGGTTAGAGCACTGGGCGCATTGGCCTGGCTTGCGAGCAAGACATTCTTCCGCGGCCGGGCCCGCCTGCCGGAATGGCTGGACCTGCCGCGCCAGCAGGTCCGCTGGCGGCCGATACGCTATCGCAACGCGCTGGCTCGCCGGCTTTTCGGCAAGCAGCAGGTGCGGCTGAGCGAGGGTTTACAGGAGACTGTGGCGACGACGCTTCCGTAGTCGTCATATAACCTATTTGGATATATACTGCTTTCCTACACGCCTGGAACGGTGATAGCCGATGTGCGAGGGCGCCGCTGGTGGGGCGCCCACGACAGAAAGGTTTCGCCATGTCTTCCGACCGGTTCTCCCATCATTCCGATTCGCCGAGCAGCCCCGCGCGTCATGCCTTTGCCGTGTCGCCCAGCGATTCGGTTTCGCTGTCACCGCTTCCGAAGGCGCTGTTCGTCGGGGGCGCGGGCACGATCACGCTTCGGACGATCGATTCGCCGGCCGACGTCACGCTCGAGGTTCAGGCTGGCCAGATCCTTCCGCTGAGGGCGCTCTATGTTCGTGCGAATGGCACCGCGGCGAGCGGCCTGGTGGCGCTGGCATGATGCTGGACGCGTCCATTTCCTGCACCGGGCTCCCGGCGACCCACAGCGTGGCGCGTGGAGAAGCCGCACCACCCTTCAGGGTTTCCACCGTGGTCATCGAAGGCGACGGCATCACCTCGGCGCTGCCTTCGGCCCCCTCGAACGATTTCTACTCTTATCGCTATGCCGAGAGCCGGCCGGACCTCGCCATCGCGGTCCGGGCGCAAGAAGGTCGCGTTATCGGGACGGCCGCGAACCTTGATGACGGCGGCAATTCGCTGATCGGCAAAGTGGCTGAGGACATGGCTTATGAGCCGGACCTCATCACCGCGCTGATCGGCGCGCATGACATATCGACCGGCAGTGCGGTCACATACAAGGCGACCCTCATCGCCTGGCATGCGGCCGTGAAGGCGCGTCGGCCAGGGTGCCGCGTGGCCTGGTCCGCCCCCCTTCCTTACAACCCCGACCAGAGCCAATCGACTTACGCCAGTTTCACGGCGCAGCGGGCGATCGTCATGGCCGATGCGCGCGATCCGGCGGTGTGGGGCCAGTGGGCGGATTATTACCTGCCGTTGGCCGAGCATCCCGATTGGGCGGAGATCGGCAGCGCGCTCTATGCCGACAGCATGCATCCGACCGCCTTCGATGCGGTGAACGGGATGGGCGGGCAGAACCGCCTTTACGACCAGTTCGCGGCGGCGCTTGACAGCATAGCGGATGCGACGCGCATCAATGCCAATGCGCCTTACGGCAAGGTGTGGCCGGAGGATGAAGACGGCCTGGCTACCGAGGCTCAACTCGTGCGGCGATTCGTCATCTCGGGCATTGCTCATAAGGGGCTTTCATCCGGCGTCTCCGTGTCCGGGGGCGAGGTGCGGCTGAACGGCGGCGCTTACGGCACCCGCATCGGGCGGATTTATAATGGAGACGTGATCGACCTCCGGCTGACTACCAGCGCCGAGGGAGAGACGGCCACCGTGGTAACGTTGACCATCGGCGGCGAGACGCGTGAGATCGGCTATACCACGGCGGCCGGGGCCGGGGGCGAGGTTCCACCGAAGGTCCTCTCCGAAGGCGATAGTATCTCGGCGTCCACCGATCCGGCCAGCTTCACGCGCCTCTGGGCGGCGGATCATCCGACCGTCGTCTACGCCAACCATGCGGTCGGCGGGGCGCAGCTTGGCTTCACGGGTGACACGCTGCCGGCGAATACCCTCTATGCACGGCAAGCGGATGCACTGGCCTACGAGCCGACGCACCTGGTGCTTCTGATCGGGGCGAACGATCTGGCCGGCGATACGACAGCTTATGTCTCGCGGCTCTATGCCTACCTCGCGCCGTTCAAGGCGGCCGGCACCACGATCGTTCTGTGCACGGTGCTTCCACGCGATTCCTCCGGGTGGCAGGACAAGATGGATGCGTTCAACGCCCGCTTGCGGCTCGACGAGGGGACGGAGTTCGATTTCCTGGTCGATTTCGCGACGAGTGAGGCGGGAGCCTGGGGCGCGCAGCTCGATACCGCCCTCTATGGCGACGGGCTCCATCCCACGGCCGCTGGCCATGCCTTGCTCAAGCGGGTGTTCGCGCCTGTCATCAATCATGCGCTGGGCATCCCCAACGAGCCGCTCGACTTCGCGTTCGAACCCCAGGCCGCGGCCGATGCGGACACGGATTACGACAGCGCGCCATACGCCGTGGCCGGGCTCTATCCGGGCGAGACCCGCCCCTATTCGGTGAGCGCGGGCGGTGCGATCTCCAGGAACGGAGGGGCTTACGTCATCGATGGCGCTGGATTCGTCGTCAACGGCGACACGATCAGCGTCCGCAATCATTCCTCGACCGACCCGGCAGTGCAAACCGATGTGACGGCGATAATCGGCACGAGTAGCGCGACTTATTCGGTAACGACGGCCGGCGCTGGATCGCGTTTGTGGGTGCCGAGTGATCTGGGCTCTAAGTTGGCGCTTTGGTTGCGGCCGGAGGATATCCTCGGAGATGACGGCGATGAGATCGACGCCTGGACGGATTCGAGCGGCAACGCCGTCGCCGTCTCCAGTGCCGGATCGAGCAGCAAGCCGCGTATCAAGATCGCCGCGCTGAACGGGTTCAAGGTCGTGAACATGGACGGCGTGCGGCAGGGGCATTTCACGCTGCCGACCGCATACCTGGACGGGCGATCGACGTCCGCCACGTTCTTCGTATCGAAGAACAGTTTCGACCCGAACACCAGGGACTTCGCGCCACCGGTGGGGCGGTTCGGCACCGATGGGTCGGGCGAGTTCTACCCCTATACGACCGGCGACATCTATTCCGCCTATGGGACGAATACGCGTTACCGGATCAGTGCCGCGAGACCGGGCCTTGCCGAGTGGCGCTTCGCCTCGTTCCAATCCGCCGCGAACGATTGGCGCTATTATGTTGACGGCAGCGTGATCCACGCCCTGATCGCCAATACCGTGGCCTTCGGCACTACCCCTGCGATTGGGGCAGGGTATTATAACGATTATTTCGACGGCCAGATCGCCGAAGTGATCGACTGCAACGAGGCGTTGACCACGACCGAACGGCAACGCGTCGAAGGCTATCTGGCCTGGAAGTTCGGCCTTGAGAGCAATCTCCCGGGCGAGCATCCATACGCGTCCGCCGCGCCAACGATTTAGGAGCAAGATGATGATGCGCCATCTCTTCGCCGCTTTGGTTCTGGCGCTGATCCTGCCTGTTTCTGCCCGGGCACAGCAGGACACCGAGAAATGCGCCACTGTCACCGTCAGTCGCGCGAGCGAGGCCGATGTGCCCGCGCTGTTGGCCGATGCTGCGTGTTTCGCCAGTGCGCTGGTCTCAGCGGCGGATAGCCAGGAATTGCGGCTGAGGAAGGCGCGCGAACTCGTCGGCCGGCCGGACGGTCCGCCGGAAGCCAGCCCTGGCGATCCGCATGCCGGCCACGTCATGCCTGCGGCGCCGGTGGGCGAGTGGGTGCCTTCGCCCTCGCTGGAAGGCAGTGCGCCCTTGAAGGCCGAGTTCCCGGTGGCGCAGGGCCTGGCCCCTTCTTGGGGCACCGGCGCCATTCCCGACATCTACGACAAGAACGAGGGCGCTTTTCGCTTCACCTGCGGGGGCGATGGGCCGGTCAATTATGACGATCCGCTGCTTTATCCGAAGCAGCCCGGCAAGAGCCACCTGCACAAGTTCTGGGGCCCGGCGAAGATCGATGCCTTCAGCACGACGGAGAGCCTCGCCCAGCAGCGCGATTCGAACTGCAATTATGGACCGAATACGCTCAATCGCTCCGGCTATTGGATGCCGGCACTGGTGAACGAAGCCGGGCAGGTGGTGAACCCGGACCTGGTGAGCGTCTATTACAAGCGCTGGCGCTCGATCTCGCCGTTCTGCCAGGCGCGCAGCGGCAAGGCGGCGGGAACCTGCCTGCCGCTGCCGAACGGGATCAAGTTCATCTTCGGATGGGACCCGACCCGGCCGGACGAGCCGGGCCAGGGGATGAGCTGGTATTGCGTGGGGCCGAAGAACGAGGATCGCGGCGGGCACTTCCCCGATCTGGATGCGCTGTTCGCCAGCGGCTGCAAGGCGGGTGATACGCTGGTGGCGGACCTGATGGCGCCGAACTGCTGGGATGGAAAGCATCTCGACGCGCCGGATCACCGGGCGCACATGGCCTGGGGCGACTATGGCGATTGGGGCTACTATCGCTGTCCGGCCTCCCATCCATACCTGATCCCGCAGACCCAGAACAAGGCGACCTGGATCGTCTCGGCCGACATGATCCGGCCGGACGGGACCTCGGCCGTGCGGCTTTCCAGCGATGCGATGAAAGCCGGGGCGAAGCCGGGCGGGACGCTGCACGCCGATTACATCGAGGCGTGGATCGGCGAAGCGAAGGCTATGTGGACCGAGCACTGTATCGAGGAAGGGCTGAGCTGCTCCGGCGGTGATCTCGGCAACGGAAAACAACTGATCGGGGCTTCGCAGCCGAAATATGGATGGACGAACCCCAAGCGGCTGGCGGCGGCTCCGGCGCAGCCGTAGCGGCGAGACCTTAACGGCCGCTGCTGCTGATCAGCCGGCGGGACTTGCATGAGGCCCGCCGTCCTGTTGCTTATTCAGCGTTAACGATTGGCGGCTAGAGGTCCGTGCTTGACAGGATAAGCGCGTCGCGGCCATCGCGCTGGGTGCCTGGGCATGAAGGGGGTCGGGACTTTGTCCATCAATGTTGCGGTGGTTGGGCTCGGCAAGATGGGCCTTTCGCACTTGTCGATCCTGAACGCGCTCGACGATTTCACCGTCGCCGCGATCTGCGACAATTCGACGCTCGTTGGCGGCGTGCTGGGCAAGTACACCGGCCTCAAGTATGTGGCCGATTACGACGACTTGCTGGCCTTGCCCGAATTGCAGGCCGTCGTCATCGCCACGCCCACCGTCGCGCATGAGCCGATGGTCCGCAAGGCGCTGGAGCGGGGCCTGCATGTCTTCTGCGAGAAACCGCTGACTCTTTCGGCGGAAGAGAGCGAAGCACTCGCCGCGCTGGCGGATTCGAAGGGTCTGGTGACCCAGGTCGGCTATCACAACCGCTTCATCGGCACCTTTGGTGAAGTCCGCGCCTTGATCGGGAAGGGCGCGCTGGGGCGTGTGACCCACGTGCAGGGCGAAGCCTATGGCCCGGTCGTTCTGCGGCCGACCAAGCCCACCTGGCGTGGCAAGGCCGGGCAAGGGGGCGGGTGCCTTTACGATTACGCGGCTCATCCGCTCAACTTGCTCAACTGGTATTTCGGCCGGCCCGAGGCATGCAGCGGCGCGCTACTCAAGACGGGTTTTTCGGCCGAGGTGGATGACGAGGTCTATGCCACGCTCGGTTTTCCGGGCGGGGTCACCGGGCAGCTGTCGGTCAATTGGTCCGACGCTTCGGTCCGCAAGATGACCACGCGCGTCACCGTCTGGGGCGAAGGTGGCAAGATTTATGCGGATCGGCAGGAGATCCAGGTGTTCCTGACCGGTACCGCGCCGATACCGGAAGGTTATCGGGAAGGCTGGACCGTGCGGTATATCACCGACCTCCAGCCGCCCGTCAGCTTCTACCTGCGCGGCGAGGAGTATAGCGCCCAGCTCGAGGCGTTCGGACGGGCAATCCTGGATGCCGGATCCGTGCGCGAAAACGGCTTCGGGGCTTCTGCTGATACAGATGCGGCGATCGAGATGATCCGCGCCGCCGCGTCGGGTGACGTGGGCACGATTGCTTCCACCCCGACACCGCGACGCACAGGCGGTTTCATCGGCCGGGTTCTCGGGCGCTGATGAACAACGTTATTCCAGCTGAACGCGCAGGCTTCCTGCCGTGGACGCGCTCCCGGCTGCTCAACGCCTGGGTCGACAACCTGACGATCCCCGAGATCATCGAGCGGCTGGACGAGGGCATGCTGTTCACGCTCAACCCCGATCATCTCTATCATTTGCAGCGCAATCCCGATTTCGCGGCAGCTTATCGGGATGCCGTCATGGTCTCTTCCGACAGCAAGTACGTCTATTGGGCATTGGGGCTGATCGGCCGGCGCATCCAGTGCAAGACATCCGGGTCCGACATTGTGCCGGCCTATTACAGGCATCACGCCGCCAATCCGGACGTGCGCATCTTCTTTCTCGGCGCCAGGCCGGGGATTGCGCAAAGGGCATTGGAACGAGTGAACGGCATCGTCGGACGTAATATCGTGGTGGGCGCGCATGGCCCTTCATTCAACTTCGTGAACGACGCGGATGAGACGCGCGACGTGATCGAAATGATCAACGCATCGGGCGCCACCTGCCTGATCGTCGGTCTGGGCGCACCCAAGCAGGAAGTGTGGATGCATCGCAACCGCCACCGGATGCCTGGGGTGAAGGTCTACATGGGGGTCGGTGCGGTCATCGATTACGAGGCGGAGGCGGTGAAGCGGGCGCCTGCCTGGATGAACCGCAATGGCCTGGAATGGGTCTATCGCATGGCCACCGAGCCCCGCCGTTATTGGCGGCGCTATGCGCGGACGCTGGAGTTTTTCTGGCAGGTCCTGCTCGACCGGCTGGGCTTCTATCGGCCGCCGCCGTTCCCTTCGCCCGCCAGCGAAAGCGGCCGCGTGATCACGCCGCTTTCCCGCCACGTATGGGCTTCGAACGAGACGAGATAGGCCATGGAACGCATCCTTTTCGGCGACAACCAGTTCTTCGGCGTCAACCATATGTCCGAGGAGAAGGCGCGGCAGCAGGCCATGCGTTTCCAGGATGTCGACGCGATCGTCGATGTGCTGCAGTCCGCCTTGCACGCTGGCGTCGGTGGATTCATGTGCACCACGCACGACAAGATCGAGAAGATCGCTGACCAGGTCCGCGCGGACCCGGCGAAATGGGAAGGCTTCACTTTTTATCCGGGCATGCCCTACGCCCACAAATACGCCAATGCGGTGACCGAGCTGGGCTATTTCGACGCCATGCGCAAGTTTCTGCCCAAGGAAGGACTGGTCGATACTGTGCTGCGCGGTTCCAAGGCTGTGCTGGGGCGCGACATCGAATCGTTGATGACCCTGCTGGTCGATGCCGAGATGAAGATGTTCCGCGGGCTCAAGACTCCGGTCATCTTTTTGCAGAACGTGGTGACCGACCTGATCCTGGGGCTGGGTGTTGGCAATGCCTTCCGCGTCTTTTCCGACCATTTGCGAGAGCGCTACGATGCGGAGGCCGGCTTCATCACCATGAACCTCCCGAAGCTGCTACCGCTATTGAAGGATGCGGGGCTGGAGAACCCGATCGTCTGCGCGAACGTCAACAAGATCGCCTTCCGCATGAGCGGCGGCATCGATGGCTATCGCTGCGCCACGGAGCAGTATCCGGCGCGCGTGATCGCCATGTCTGTCCTGGCCTCAGGCGGCATTCCCCCGCGCGAGGCGATCGAATGGGTCGTGGGGGAGCCTTACGTCCAGTCGATCCTGTTCGGCGCCTCGGGCCGCGCGAATATCGAGAATACCGTATCGCTGATCCGCGAGTTCGACGCCGCGAAAGCTGGGGTGGCCGCCTAGCCGCAGCCCCTCATCAGCGCCACTGCTGCCCGAACAGCGGGTTGGTGTACCGCTGGCCGGGGGGCAGGTCGATGCTGAAGTCCTTCTTCGCTTTCTCAAGCCCTTCGCGCGCGGTGGCGAGGCAGCCGTTGTCCTTCGCTGCCTCGCATGTCTGTGCCAGCAGGCGCCATGAGCTGGGGCGGTGCGGGGCGCGGTTGGTCAGGCGGTCGGCGATGACTTCGGCGGCGTCTTTCCGCCCGGCGTTCAGTAGCCAGCGAGTGTAGGCGGCGGAAAGCGCGTAATCGTCGGGATGGGCGGCCAGCCCTTCGCGATAGACCCGCACGGCGCCCGCCGCGCGATCCTGCTCGCCATAGGCGCGCGCGAGGAGCAGATAGCCATCGCTGCTGTCGCGGCATTCGCTGGCGGCCCTTTGCGCGGGCTCGACCGCCGCCACAGGCTTGCCGTTCCGCAAGTTCCATTCCGCGGCGGCGATCAGCGCATCGCAGTTGGTCTGGTCCTGTCCGATGATACCGGCCGCGGCGGTGATCGATCCCGGTTGATCGGTGACGACCGCGATCCGCGCCCGCAGGCCCATCGCGAGGGCATCGCGCGCGTCGCCGAGAAGGGCCTGGGCCACGTCGGGTTTGCCTTGCTCGAGATAATGCTGCGCGGCCCTGATGCGCGCATTGAGTGCGCCGCCTTGCGCCAGTTGCGCGCGCGCTTCCGGCCGGAGGGGATCGGGATCGTATTCCCGCCACAGGGCGCCCAGGCGCTGCATGGCGGTGTCGCTTTCGCCGAAACGGCCGAGGATGTCTTCGCCCATCGTCCGCGCCCCCGCCATATCGCCGCTCTTGTAGCGGACATTGGCTTCGTCGATGGCGAGGTCGATGCTTTGTGGCCGCGCTTGCCGCAGGAGCGAGAACTGTTCGAGCATGATGGGCACGTCACCCGCGTCGCGGGCATTCTCAAGCAGGGCGGTGGCGATCATCTCGTCATTGCCGATCGTCTCGGCCGCCTTGCGCAGCATGGCCAGGGCTTCCGGCCGATGGCCGGTCAGCGCGAGGACGCGCGCCTTCAGCACGATGCCGCCCCGATCGCCGGCATCGTTGGCCAGAAGCTGATCCGCCACCTTTGTCGCTTCGGCGTAATCCTTGCGGTCGAGCGCGTTTATGCCCTTGATGAGCAGCGCGTCGGGCTGGCCGGGAATCATCGTCAGAATCGTTTCGACCGCTTCGCGCGATTGGCGCGTGTCCCCCACGGCCATGCCAAGCTGGGCCACGGCGAGCAGCGCTTCCGGCTGGCGCGGGTCGATCGCGAGCACGGTGCGATAGGCATCATAGGCGCCGCGCACGTCACCGGCGCGAGACTTGATTCGGGCGTCGAGCAGCAGGATGTCAACCTGATCGTCGCGCAAGGCCAGTGCCTTTGCCATGGCAAGCCGGGCGCCGGCTATATCCCCTTGATTCATCAGGGCTTCCGCGGTCTGCGCTTCCTGATAGGCCGCGGCGGTGTTATCGCCGCAGCCGGCCGTCATCAGGGCGAGTGCCGAAACAAGACACCCCCATCCGAAAGCTTGCCGCCGCGCCGGCCGCCCGACAAAGAACTGGCTAAGGATCATAGGCCTGCTAATTAATGGCGCGGGTCTTTCAGTAAACTGTTAAGAGCAAGGAGCTATTCGACGGCTATGTCGCAACGACACCGTTCCGCAGGCAAGGTTTTGCTCGGGTGCGCTCTCGCTCTCGGTCTGCCCGTTGCCGCCTCCGCGCAGGCCGGGCAGGCTTCCGCCGCCGCGGGGGCGCCCGCTCCGGCCCAGGCCCCGAGCCAGAATCCGGCCGCGACAGCCGCGCAACCCACGCCCGCCGTATCGTCGTATCGCATCAATCCGGGCGACCAGATCGAGATCTACGTGTGGGGGGAAGAACGGTTGCAGCGGGCGCTTCGCGTGCTGCCCGACGGCACGATCGCCTTTCCCCTGGTCGGCCAGTTGAAAGTGGCGGGGCATCTGCCGCAAGAAGTGGAGCAGATGGTCAGCGCCCGGCTGCAAAGTCAGTATCGGGGCGAGGTTCCGTTCGTGACCGTGTCGATCAGCGCGCCGGACGGCATGCAGTTCTCGGTCCTCGGCAAAGTGCGTTCGCCGGGATCCTTCAGCGCGGGCCGTTACGTCAACGTGCTCGATGCGCTGAGCCTGGCGGGCGGCCCGGCGGAGTTCGCCAACCTGGGGAGGATCCTGGTGATCTCCCGGCGCGGCGACCAATTGACGACCACCACGGTGCGGCTGGATGATCTGTTCAAGGGCGGCGCCAGTACGCGGGATGTCCAACAGGCGAATATCGTCCAGATCATGCCTGGCGATATCGTGATCGTGCCATGAGCCGCCGCGTGCGAACTGGCCGGCGCCTTGCCGCGATCGCCCTCACCGGCTGTGCGCTGGTGTGCACTGGCGCTATCGCCTCGCCCGCCGGCGCCCAGGCGCTGACTCAGGAAGTGGCAGTGCGCCTCGGCGGCGAAGTTGCCACCAATCCTTATCTCGACGAGAGCGATTCGGGCGTGACCGTGGCGGGCACGGCGGAGGTTCGCCCGCGCCTCTCGTTCGACAACTCGGTCACGCGCTTCGATCTCGAAGCCTTCGCGCAAGGCCGTGCCTATGCCGACAAGTACGATTTCGAGGACAACTATGGCGTCGCGGCCAGCGTGAGCCAGAGGATGTCGGACCGGCTGAGCCTTTCGCTGAATGGCAGCGTCGATTCGACCGTCGCCCAAGGCGGCCAGGGATGGTGGAGCGGCATTGGCGGCGGTGTTGAAGGCCCAACCTTTCCCCAAGTGCCGGGCGACGTCACCGTCCTGGGCCGGCGCGGGCGCACCACGTCGATAGCGGGCAGCGCCCGCGCCGACTATTCGATCGACGCCTATAACCAGATTTCCGTCAACGGCGGCTATCGCACGATGTCCCTGACGCAGCCTGGGGCGTCCGAATATTCCGTCGCGAACGTGGGGGCCCAGTACAACCGGGTCATCTCCGAGCGGACGAGCGTGGGATTGGTCGCCGGGTATCGCCTGTTCGACTACAAGGATTCCGCGCTGGCCGATGCGCGCAGTCTCTCGTTGCTCGGCTCAATCTCGCTCGTGCTCGCCGAGGCTTGGACGCTGGAGGCATCCGCCGGTGTCGAGCGGACGCGCAACGAGCAGACCTTGTTGAGCCCGGCCTTCACGCACACCGGCTTCACCGCCTCGGCAAGCCTGTGCCGGCGCGATTCGCGTGAGAGCATCTGTCTGGATTACAGCCGCCAGTCGGAGCCCACGTCTTTCGCGGGTATCCGCACGTCCGACTTGCTGGGCCTTGCCTACAGCCGGCAGTTGACGCCCTATGACAGCTTCACGCTGGGGGCCAACTATTCGCACAGCGGCGGGCTGGGCACGGGGCCGGGCAACATTCCGCCGACGACTCTCGCCGGCGTTCGCGGCGGCCTCGATCATCGGTTCAGCCAGCGCCTGAGCGGCTATGTCGAAGCTTCGCTCGATCGGCTGCGGCGGCGCGATATTTCCATCGATCCGCGCGCGCGCCTTGGCGTCGGCATCCGTTATCTATTCGGGAGGATAGGGTGAGCGCCCAGGACCCGCAGGAAGAAGCGACCGGCGGCAGCATCGGCGCGCTGATCGCGCAGCTGCCTTCGATCCTCTGGCAGCGTCGCTGGTTCATCATTGTTCCGGCCGTGCTGGCGCTCGTCGGAGCGACCGCCACGGCTTTCCTGCTGCCGACGAAATACGAGTCCTCGGCGGTGATGATCGTGCAATCGCCGAGCTTGCCGCAAGACGTGATCGGCACCGGATCGAATTCCGCTATCGACCGGCGGCTGGAGGCGATCCGTCAGCAGATCGTCAATCGCCCGGCCTTGCTGTCCATGATCGAGGCCGACCAGCTCTATCCTAACGAGCGCCGTTCCGACCCGCTTTCCGAAGTGATCGAAACGATGCGGGATGCCATCACGCTGGTGCCGGAAAAGATCGATCTCGGTCCCGGTGAGAAGGACAACACGATCTCTGTCCGGCTCTCTTTCACTTATGAGGACCCGGTGAAGGCGCAGCGGGTGACGCAGGCGCTGATGGAACGGATCGTCGAGGTCAATTCGACATCCAACACCGAGCAGGCGGTCCAGACGGTGCAGTTCCTGACGGAGCAGCAGGCGAACGTCCAGCAACAGATCAAGGACGTCGAAGGGCAGATTTCCGCGCTCAATGCTCGTTTCGGCGGTGTCCTGGCCGCGGCCGGCAATCCGGTGATCGCCGGCAACGGGACCAGCTTCGACGTGCAGATCGCCGCCCTGGAACGGGAGAACGCGACCCTGCGCACACAGCGCCAGACACTGGCCACGGCCGATACGCGCGACCCCGCGGTGGTCGCGGCGGAAGCGCAGCTGGCCGCCGTGCGGGCGATCTACAGCGACAACCATCCTGACGTGGTCCTGGCCCGCAGCCGCCTTGCCGAGGCGGAACAGCTGGCCAAGAGCAATGTCGCCAAGCTGCCTACCGAGAATATCGACACCCAGATCGCCTTCAACGAACGCCAGATCGCCCAGCTTCGCGCCGCGAAGTCCAATGAAACCGCGCAAGTCGCCTCGGTCCTGGCCGAGCGGTCGCGCGCTCCGGCGGTGCAGCAGCAGGCGGCGCAGCTTCAGCAGAAGCTGCAGGGGTTCTACGATCAGTACGAGGGCATCTCGCAGCGCCTGCTGGCCGCCAGGGCCGGTGCGCGGGCCGATGAAGAGCAGCTGGGCGAGCGGCTGCTGGTGGTGGACCCGCCGGTGGTGCCGGACAAGCCCGCCTCGCCCAATCGTCCGCTGATCCTCGCCCTGGGTATCGCGGCCGGCCTGGCGCTCGGCTTTATCCTTGCCATGGCGGTGGAACTGTTCCTGCGCCCCGTGCGCGATCCCAAGGCCATCGCCGCTATCACCGGGGCGCGGCCCCTGGCGATGGTGCCGGTCATCACGCATGAGCGGCGCAAGCCGCGTCGGAACGACAAGGGCCGCCGGCGGTTCTTGCGGCGCAAACGCCGCACGGCGGCTGAAACAGAGCCGGAAGGTCTGATTGAAAATGGCTGATATGGACAGTCGGGCTCACGGCTCCAGCTACACTTTCCTGCCGGGCGGCATACCGGCCGTCGAACTGTCGGCGGAAGAGCTGAAGGACCGGCTGATCGTCGGCTTCGACAGCGCCGATGGGCGGTCGCGCGCGTTCAACCTGCTGCGCACGCAAGTGACGAAGCTGATCGACGCGCACGGCTGGAAGATGCTGGGCGTGACCAGCGCCACCCCCGCGGCAGGCAAGAGCTTCACCTCGATAAATCTTGCTGCGGCCCTGTCGCGCGCGGGTAGCCGCACGGTGATCCTGTGCGATCTGGACATGCGGCGCGGCTCGGTGATCAAGCAGATGGGCGTCGAGGTGAAAGTCACCCTGGACGACTATCTCCACGGCAAGCGCGACGATTGGCGCGAGGCGCTGTTCCGCGTGAACAACGACAGGCTGGTTGTCCTGCCGACCCGCGCGGGCCTGCGCGATTCGAGCGAGATGCTCACCAGCGCGCGATTTGGCACGCTGATGGCGGACCTGCGCGCGCTGAGCCGCGATTATATCGTGCTGTGCGACCTGCCGCCGGTCTTCGCCAACGACGATGCGATGCTGACGATGAGTCATCTCGACGCCTATCTGCTGATTGTCGACCATGGCCGTACGACTGCCCGGCAGATCGACGAATCGCTGGCGCTCATGGCGCCCGCGCAATGCATCGGCACCGTGCTCAACCGCTATCAGGGCGGGCTCGCCGATGCCTATGGCTATGGCTACGGCGATACCTATGGCCTGAAGGACTACGGCGCCCAGGCCTGATCGCCGCGCCCGCCGGTCAGGCCCGCTGGATCAATCTGCCAGCAAGGTCGAATTGGAGCCCCGCACGGTGAGCTCGCCGTGCTGCCGATCGGCCTGCAACGTCGGCGATGGCTGTTCGGCGGCGATCGTGCCGGAACGGTCGGCTTGCAGCGTGGCCCCGGCGGCGGGGCCGGCCGGAAGGCCGTTGCTGCCCCCCAGGACGGACATCGGTTCGATGCGGGGGGCGCCCGTGCCATCGTCCGCCGGCGTCGCCACCAGGGGAACGGCGGCCAGGGCCGGGGCATACTCGTCCGCGAAATCGTATTTCGCCTGGAAAGCGGCAAGGCCGCCCCCCTGCCGGGGCAGCGTGTAGAAGATGTGGCTGCCGATCAGCGTCACCTTGTCCAGCGACGAGGCCCAGTAGGGGACAACGTAAGTCGCATGATAATGCGTGGAAAGGCCGACGGGCGCTTCGACCCAGCCGGACAGCGCCGCAAGCGCAACCTTGCGCGCCCGCGCCCAGCCATCGCGCGAAGGCTGGCGCAGCAGGCTGCCGTCGCAGGTGAAGGTGAATTGGCATCCGGTGGGCAGTTCGGCGCCCTGGTAGACCACGCCGCACACGCTATGCGGAAAGCCTGGATGCCGCACCCGATTCAGCACCACTTGCGCCACGGCGCGCTGGCCCGGATCGGGTTCGGAAGCGGCCTCGTAATAAACGGCCTGGGTCAGGCAATCGAGCGCGGACTGGAAGCGCGGATCGGCGCGAAACGAATCCTTGACGGTGAACGGCCGGGCGGCGGTGATCGTCTGCACCTCGGCCCCGCGCAAGCCGTTGAGCCGTTCGGCCTCCTCGCGCGAGATGGGCATCACTTCGGTGGCCAGCGCGATCCTGGGAATCGCCGCCGGTGGATCGTGCGAAAGCTCGGATTGGTCGCGCGGGGCGGATAGTCCGGGCAGGCCCGGGCCGGACTGCAAGTAATAGCCGGCAGCGAACAAAAGGATCACGGTCGCCAGTGCGATAAGCACCGGCCGGTTTATCCTGCGGCGGCGCCTGCGCATGCGGCGCGGAAGCTCGGTTTCGGTCAACGGCAGCATCGTTTTCGCGCCTTGGGAGCGCTAGGGCCTATTCGCCCCGGCCATCTCCCTGCGAACCGCCGCGCAGGAAATCCGCGGGCGGCCACTTCAGCACCTTGTAGACATAGGCCGCCACGAGGACGAGGCAGATCGCCGCGATGACATCGGAATAGTTGTTGCCGATGTAGTTGGCGATCGCACAGCCGGCGGCCGGCACCAGATATTGCGCCAGATGATCGACCGGCTTTTCCTGCGTGGACCGGTTGAGCATGAGCACGACGAGGCCACCAAAGGCGATGACCGTAAGCCAATCCCAGATCGTTTCCATGCTCGTTCCTATCTGCCCGCCTGTCGCCGGGTGCAACCATTCCGATGGCCGGCTTCCGCCTGCTTCGGCCCACGCCAGTCCGCGTGTTCGCCCCGCGCGAAGCGGAGCCTTCATAATTGCAGATACATGACCGAAGCGAAAGCGCCTAAGGCCCCGGTTGCGGCGTGCCGATCCGACACAACCGGCGTGTGGGGCCTATTTGGGGGAATGGCATGGGCCCAAGGTCCTGCTATCCCGCAGTGATGAGGGCAGGGCAGGGCAGGGCGATGAAGGCCAGCGAAACGGCGAAAATTGCGCAGCAGGGCGATCGGCCGCTGCGTTTCCTGTTCGCGCTGCCGGGCTTCCATGCCGAGGATCGCGGTGCGGAAGTGGCGCTGCTGGCGGTTGCCGACCAGCTCGCCCGCTCCGGCGATCAGGTCACGGTCATAGGCACCGGCCCCGATCGCCCTGCCGCCGCTTACACCTATCGCCGGATCGCCGCGATCGGCCGGCGCCGGCTCGAATGGTTGCCGCATATTCCGTTCTTCCGTTCGGAAACGGCGTGGGAAGACGCCACATTCGCATTCAACCTGCGGCGCGCCTATCGGCCCGCGGATTTCGATGTGACGGTGACGTGCAACTATCCCTTCACGCACTGGACCCTGCGCCGCGCCGGGGGAGCCGCGGCGGCGCCGCTGCACCTGTTCGTGACGCAGAACGGCGACTGGCCGGCTTTCAGCGACAAGGCGGAGTTCAAATACTTTTCCTGCGATGGACTGGTCTGCACCAATCCCGATTACCAGGAGCGTAATCGAGAGCGCTGGCGCACGGCGCTGATCCCGAATGGGATCGATCCCGCGCGCTTCGCCGGCGTGCAAGGCGATCGTGCGGCTTTCGGCCTGCCCGAAGGAACGCCAGTCGTGCTGATGGTCAGCGCCCTGATCGAAAGCAAGCGCGTGCCGGACGGAATGCGCGCGGTTGCCGCCTTGCCGGGAGTCCATTTCGCGGTGGCGGGAGACGGGCCGCTGCGCGACGAGGTTGAGCAGCTGGCGGCGGACATACTTCCCGGGCGGTTCACCCGGCTGACGCTCCCGGCGGATCGGATGCCCGCGCTTTATCGCTCGGCCGATGCCTTCCTGCACATGTCGTTGCAGGAATCGTTCGGCAACGTCTTCGTCGAAGCGATGGCCGCCGGCCTGCCGATCGTGGGCCACGACAGCAGCCGATTGCGCTGGATCGTCGGCGAACGGGATACCTTGTGCGATACCGAGAAGGGCGAAGCCCTGACGGCAGCGATCGGCCGCGCCCTCGCGATCGGCCAGGGCCAAGCTGACCCGCGCGCCCAGGCCTTTGCATGGCCGGAGATCGCTGTGCAATATCGCGCCTTCGCCGCTGAACTCATGGCTGGGCAAACAGCGGCATGAGCGTGCTGCTCGGCGTGGTTGGCTGGCTTCTCGCCGTGGCGGCGGGCATCCCCCTGGCGGTGTTCTCCATGGAGCTGCTGGCTGGCCTGGCACCTGCGCGACGCGCCCGGGAGGGGGCGGCTGCTCAGGGGCAGGCCGCGATTCTCATTCCTGCCCATGATGAAGCCGCGGGAATCGCCGCGACGCTCGCTGCCTTGTTCGAGGAAGGTCCGACGGGCACGCGAGTCCTCGTCGTGGCCGATAATTGCAGCGATGAGACCGCGCGCATCGCGCGCCAGGCCGGTGCCGAGGTGGTGGAGCGCCATGATCCGCAAGCTCGCGGCAAGGGGTATGCGCTGGCCTTCGGCCGTGACCATCTGGCCCGGACAGGTGCGACGCCTGACGTGGTGCTGGTGCTCGATGCCGATTGCCGGCTCCTGCCCGGCTCGGTTGCGGCGCTGGCGAAAGCGGCTGCGCATCATGGCGTGCCGGTACAGGCCATCAACCTGATCGAGGCGGACCTCGGCGCGCCGCCCATGGTGCAGATATCGAGCTTCGCGATGCTGGTGAAGAACCTCTATCGCTCGCGCGGGATGCAGCGGATGGGCGGCGCGGCCCTGCTGACCGGGACGGGCATGGCCTTTCCCTGGAAGCTTTTTGCGGGGGCAGACCTGGCGACCGGCTCGATCGTGGAAGACCTTGCGCTGGGTATCGCCATGACGCGCGCGGGTCATCCGCCGCGTTTGGTGGGCGAGGCCGGCGTGCGCAGCGCGCCGGCCGACATGGCCGATGCCCTGGCGCAGCGCACCCGGTGGGAGCATGGTTTCCTGCAAACGCTGAAGGGGCAGGCGCTTCCCGTGTTGCTCGGTGCATTGCGAAGCGGATCACGCGCCGAGCTCCTGCTCGGCTTGCACTTGGCGGTGCCCCCGCTGGCGCTGCTGCTCATCCTGGCAGCGGCGGCGCTTGCCCTGCAGGCGCTGCTGGCGGCACTCGGCGGAAGCGTCGCCGCGCTTGTCGTTCTGGGCGCCCTAACGGCACTGGCGCTGCTGCTCGTCGTCGTCGCGTGGCTCGGGGGCGGGCGGACGTTCCTCAGCGCCGCCGCCCTGCTGCGCGCGCCGCTCTATGTCTTATGGAAGCTGCCGCTCTATGCCGGTTTCCTGCGCAAGCCCGAAGCCCGCTGGACCCGCACCCCCCGGCGCCCGCCGCAATAGCGGCGCCGGTGGCCCGGTCAAGCGACGGCGCACACGCCGCAGGGACCCGGCGATGTCCCGAATGACCGGAAGCCGGTCGAACCAGCGCGTCACACTGGTGTCAGTGCGCGAAAGAGGTTGCACGCCGGGAATCGCAAAGGCCGTCACAAGCTCGGGATGCGCTCGGCGCAGCCAGACATACAGCCCGTTGATCGGCGGGCGAGCGGCCCGCGGGACCGGTAGTCCTCCGATGGAAATCATGCCGGGCGCTGGCGCCGGATTGGGCCGGCTAGCCAAGCGCCCAGGCATGGAAGGTGTCTATTGTGCCGGGGCCGTGCTGGCCGCGGCCTGGAGCGCCTTTTCCGCGGTATCCGTCGCGGCGGCCTTGGGCGGGGCGAAGCCTTGCTGGTAGTCGATCCCCCCTTCGGCCTTGGCCGTCTTGAGCATCGTGTTGAGTTCGTTGGCGAGGTTGCGCCGCTGGATCATGGCGGTTGCCGCCTGGTTCACTTGGTTTTCCGGCAGCGGCGCGGGCCGGCTGGAAACGACCATATTGACCGACACCACGCCGGGCCCCGGAACGACGAACGGCTCGCTCGACCCGATGGAGGAGATTTGCTTGAACATCTCCGGAGGCATCGTCGCGGTGTCCGCCTGCGTCGTCCCGCGCTCGAACTTGATGCCCAGCCGGTTGAGCGTGGTCACCACTTCCGCCATCGTCTTGGCGGGGGAGAGGGCCTTGGCGTAATCCTGGTTCGCGGGCGTGGGGAAGCGGATCTGGTCCACCGTCAGCACGGCGCGATTGGCGAACATCTGCGGGTTCTGCGCCACGAAGTCCTTCACTTCCTGGCTGGAGGGCTGCTTCATCGGCCGCGCGGTGCGCTGCGCCAGCATCTGCACCAGCAGGGCTTCATCGAGCTGCTGCCGGCGCATGATATATTCGGGGCTGCTGTCGATGCCCTGCTGCTTTGCCACGCCGGCCAGCAGGCGCCGGTTCACGATGTTGTCCAGCGCCTGATTGCGGGCCTCGTCCTTGGCGGCGCCTTCGGGGAGCTGCATGTTGCCCAGTTCGGCGTTCAGCTCCTGCTGCGTGATCTCGTCACCATTGACGACGGCGACGACCTGCCCTTCAGGCTTCTTGTCGCATCCCGCCAGGAACGTGGCCGTCAGCAGCGCAGCGGACCATGACAGGCGCTGGAGCGCTTTCCGCTTGCTCGATCGATTGTACATCCGTCAGTTTCCTTCTGCCCCCGTGCCGCACTGCGCCGGCACCGGAAAATGATCATGCGATGGTCGAGCCTAACAGAACCTTGCGCAAGGCCGGCGGCGCGGCTCCGATAAGTTCGGCCATGAAGCTTTCCAGGACCTTGAGTTCCCCCGGCATGTCGCTGCCCAGGGTGGATGCCCTGACCAGCAGGCCGTCCGGAACGATGCCTTTCAGATTGGCTTCGATCACCGCCAGCCGCTGCTCGGACCACCGGCGCGGGAAGGCGTTGCCGAGCCTGGTCCAGTAGAGCACGGTTTCGTCACGATCGCGCCCGCTTGCCAGGAAGGCCTTGGCCGGAAGATAGCCATTGCCCGCAAGCGGCATTCTGACATCCTGCGTGGGGGTCAGCTCATAGCCGCCTGCCGGATAGCAGATTTCCGGCCGATGGATCTGCAGAACGCCGTCCTGGCGGTTGTTGTAGGCGATCAGGAACATGACCGGCCGATTGGTGCCGTCGCTGTAAACGCGCGTCACCAGATTATCGTAGAGGCGATCGGAGAGCGCATCCTGCGGTGGCAGGACCACGCCGCTTTCGGTCACGAAACGCCAGGGGCCGATCACATTGGGGATGAAGCTCTCGAACTGATCCTTGGGTATCGGCGGATTGTTCGGCGTCGGCATGCGGGCGAACGCCGTTCCCGAAGCGGCCACCATGCCCAGGCCAAGCAGCATCTTGCGGCGGCTTAGCGCGAACCGGCCGGCATCCTTTCGGGCGAGGTCTTGAAGGGTTTCGGTCATGATGCCGCGGGCTGCTTGTGGCTGGAGTGACGCTTCTTCATCATGCGCTGCAAGGCCAGATCGAGCAGATAGATCAGCAGCAGAGCCGTGGCGAACATGGTGATGCCGGCAAGATCGTGCATGAAGCCCTGCGCCGTCGCCTCCCCCGCATGATAAGTCAGCAGGATCAGGATCAGCACGCGGATGAAGTTGGCGGCGACGGCCACCGGCACCACGGCCAGAAGCAGAAACACCGCATAGCGCAGGTTGTTGCCGTGCCGGACGTAGATGTAGAAGATCGTCAGGGCCGAAAGCGAAACGATGGAATTCAGTCCCGAACAGGCCGCCGCGACCAGCAACTGGTATTGGCCGATCTGGATGGTCACCCCGGTGCCGCCGATCGGATAGCCGAACAGCTTGAGGAACGCGATCGACGCCTCGCTGATGCCGATCTTCAGCGGCATCGTGATCGCATAGATCACCGTTTCCGGCGGCGGGAACATGAACGCCAGGTAGAACAGGGGGAACGCCAGCTTGGCCAGCACCTTGCCGCCGACCAGCGCATAGGCCACGGCCAGCACCGTGGCATACATGACGTAGCCTTCGATCTCGACGATCTGGGTGATCCTCGTCACCGGCAACAGGAGGAGCAGCGGAACCACCAGCAGCGCTGCCTTCCATGCGGGCGGCGGACGGACAGCGTCGCGCACGCTCGGCCATTTGGTCCACAGTAGCCAGATGCCCGTCATCAGCACGATGGGGCCGTGGGCGCCTTCCTCTGTCGACCAGGTCGATTTCGCGACGAAGACCAAGGTGGGAACGATGATCGCCAGCAAGCCGGCGAAAAGCAGCAGGTCGGCCAGTGCGAACCGGCGACGCTGGGGGAGATCAGCGCTGCTCGCGCCCGTCACGGGTGTTCCCGCATCCGCCTCTTCAGGCGCCTGCTCGGGCGTGGGCGCGTGCTGAACACGCGCGTCTTGCGGGAAGTCGTCCCCGAAGCTTCGCGCCGTGTTGTCCACTAGTCCTCCCTAAGCCCCTAAGCCCGGAGTGGCAGGCAATGCACTGTACGATGGCGCGATGGAAGCGCTATTTGGCAAAGCGTCCCGTTCCGGTGCGGCCCCGCCCAGGCCGGGCTCCGGGTGAGGAGCCCGCCAGCGCGAGGCCAGCCGAAAAAGAAAAGGGGAGCCGGCGTGCCGGCTCCCCCCTTCGGTTCGACGTTTGGCAGGCGTAAGACCTGTCACACGTATCTGATGCGCACGGCCTGTTCGGACGAGCGGCGCCGCATCGCGAAGCCGACCCCGAGCATGCCCAGGATGAGCATCATCCAGGTCGAAGCTTCGGGAACGGCTTGCACGGCGACGTTGTCGATCTCGAAGGCATTGGTGTCGCCCTGGCCGTTGTTCGACCTGAGCCTCAGCGTCGTGGCCAGACCTTCGGCGCCGCCACCCAGCATAAGGGTTACCAGACGGCTGCTGGTGCCGAACGTTCCGCCAGTGATGACGTCGGCCCCGGTAACCGAGCCCAAGACGTTGTTCATCGAGTCGAGCACTTCGATGATATTGTAGGTATCTACCGAGCCCCACACGAAGCTGATCGAGGAGATGCCGGTTAAGCCGAGGCTGGACAGATCCAGATCCGCCGGCGATCCACCCGTGGATGGCCCGGCGGCAAAATAGTGTCCGTCACTGGGCGTGCCGGCCGGGGCGACATAGCTTCCCGTAATGCTGCCTGTGACAATGCCTCCCCCAGTGTGGGGAACGGCGCTTTCGAAGTCCCACGTGGGTGCCGGGCCGGAATAAGTATCGGTGGCGTCGGTTACGGAGAAAGTCACCGACGCATTGGCGGCGGTACCGCACATGGCCACACCCACAATAAGTGGCAATAAGGCGCGTTTCATGGTTGCGTGTCCTTCTATTAGAGACATTGCGACCGTTTTATGAATTTTTTTGTGTTAATCCGATTGCCTCCTGACATGCCCCGAATAAAGTTCGGCAGGCCATGTGACGAATCGCTAAGGAGTTTCATAGCCCGCCCGAAAGCGGCGGTAAATAGCGCGTTAACCATCGTGACCCGCGGAAAATCGTAGAAAATCAGGCCCGTCCCCTTATGGGACAGTGTTTTACGCTTCACGAAACGCGGCTTCCGCCGATACCAAGCCGTCGCCTGGTGCGTCCCAATCCTCCTCAGCGGCCGCAGCGCCCGAAGCTTTCTTGTCCAGCCGCGCGGCGCGGGGTAGGGCGCCGGCATGAAAACTCAGGTCTGCATCATCGGGGCGGGGCCGGCCGGGCTGCTGCTTGGCCATCTGCTCAGGGCGGAGGGCATCGATTGTATCGTGCTCGAGCGCAGGGCGCCCGAATACGTGCTCAGCCGCATTCGCGCCGGGGTGCTCGAGAGAATAACCGTTTCCTTGATGGAGCGTCTCGGGCTCGACGCCAGGCTCAAGACCGAAGGGCTGCCTCATGACGGTTTCAATCTCGCCGATGGGCAGCGGTTGATTCGCATCGATGTGGCCGGCCTGACCGGCAAGCATGTCGTGGTCTACGGCCAGACGGAACTGACGCGCGACTTGATGGACGCGCGGGAAGAGCGGGGGCTGGAGGTCGTCTACGAGGCCGCCGATGTCGAACTGCATGACATCGACGGCGATGCGCCCTGGGTCGATTATACCCATGGCGGAACCCGCCATCGGGTGGATGCGCGTTTCATCGTTGGCTGCGACGGCTTTCACGGGCCCAGCCGCAAGGCGATTCTCCCTCGCGGAAAGGAATACAGCCGGGAATATCCGTTTGGATGGCTGGGCGTCCTGGCCGATGTGCCCCCGTGCAATCACGAGCTGATCTATTCACATCACGATCGCGGCTTCGCGCTGGCATCGATGCGCAGTGCCACGCGTAGCCGCTACTATATCGATGTGCCGCTGACCGAGCGGGTCGAGGACTGGCCGGACGAGCGGTTTTGGGACGAGCTGACCACGCGCCTGCCTGACGAAGCGGCCGCGCGTGTCGTTCGTGGTCCGGCGCTGGAAAAGTCGATCGCGCCGCTGCGCAGCTATGTCTTCGCCCCGATGGGGCATGGCTCGCTCCTGCTGTGCGGTGACGCCGCGCACATCGTCCCGCCGACGGGGGCCAAGGGCCTGAACCTTGCGACGAGCGACGTGCATTATGCCGCCGACGCGCTGACCGCCTTCTTCAAGGCCGGTGATGCGGGCGCCGTTGCGGGCTATTCGGCGCGTGCCCTGTCGCGGGTGTGGAAGGCGGAGCGATTCTCATGGTCGCTGACCCGGCTGATGCACCGCTTCCCGGAAGATGGCTCGTTCGAACGCGCCATGCAGGTCGCCGAACTCGATTACATCGCGTCGAGCCGCGCCGCGCAGACTTCCATTGCGGAAAACTACGTGGGATTGCCGGTCTAGCCAAACGGCCGCGCAATGGCCGGCAAGCGTAGCATTGCTGCAACAGGTCCGGACAGAACCCCGGAAAGCCGGGGTAAACGCCCGGAACGGGCCGGTCGCAACGCCGTTTCTGGCAGCGGCGGGCAAGCGTTAAGAATGGTTTACGGGACGAAAGCCCCTTGCGGCGAAACCGCCGATGCGCTTAAACGCCCTCGAAATAACGGCCTGGAGATGGAAATGCGTAAGTTAATCCTCGGGGCTGCCGCGGCGGCCATGCTTGCCGGCGGTACCGTCGCTCAGGCCGCGCCGATCGCTCGCGCGGCTGTTCCTGTGTCCAATTCGGAAGAGTTGGGTGGTGGCGGCGGTGCTACCGTCGTCCTCGGTGTGCTGGCGGCGGCGCTGCTGGTGTTCCTCCTCGTCCAGATCAACGATCAGGACGGCAAGGACATCGATCTTCCGACCAGCCCGTAGGCTGCGGCAGGATTCATTGTTCAAGCGGCGGCCGCCGGCGGAAACGCCGGCGGCCGTTTGCGTGTTGGTGATGGCCGGTGGGTGCGCGGTCAGACCAGTGCGATCATCGCACGCAGGATCAGCGCGATCAGTACCAGGCTCGATAGGGCGAACACCGCAAAGCGCAGCTTCACCCGGTTCCTGGTCGCCTGGAGCGGCGAGTGAATCACGCGCAGCACCACGTATAGCCAGGCGAATACCGCGCTGAGCCCATCGCCCTGGCCGACCAGCG
>JAFKFN010000022.1 GCA_017308255.1 Altererythrobacter sp.
GACCTGAAACCCCGGCCTTACCTCCCCCGTCATTCCCGCAAACGCGGGAGCCCCGCGCGGCAGGAGGGTGCGCGCGGCGCTCCGCTTATATCCCGCTCACCACACCTTCACCCGCTGATCGGGCGCGAGGTAGAGTTTGGCGTCGGGCTGGACGCCGAAGGCATCGTACCAGGCATCGAGATTGCGGACCGTCAGCGCGCGGTATTGGCCGGGGGCGTGGCCGTCGGTGGCGATGCGCTGGCGCAGGGCGGCATCGCGCATCTTGGTGGCCCAGGCCTGGGCATAGGCGATGAAGAAACGCTGATCGCCCGTGAAGCCGTCAATCGTCGGCGCTTCCTTGCCGCCGAGCGAGGCGTGATAGGCGTCATAGGCGGCGGCCAGGCCGGCGACATCGGCGATATTCTCTCCCAGGGTCAGGTCGCCGCGCACGTGCAGGCCGGGGAACGGCTCGTACTGATTGAACTGGGCGACCAGGGCCTGGCCCGCCTTGTCGAACCGCGCCTTGTCCTCTTCCGTCCACCAGTTGCGCATGGCGCCGGTGGAATCGAAGGCGGCGCCGTTGTTGTCGAAGCTGTGACTGATCTCGTGCCCGATCACCGCGCCGATCGCGCCATAGTTGAACGCGGCATCGGCCTTGGAATCATAGAACGGCGGCTGGAGGATCGCGGCGGGGAAGTTCAGCGCGTTCTGCACCGGAAGATTGACGGCGTTGACCAGCTGCGCGTTCATCCACCATTCGTGCTTGTCCTGCCGCTTGCCGATCTTGGCGAGCTGCTGGCGGTAATAGAGCTGTTCGGCCGCCTGCTTGTTGGCATAGGCCCGGTCGGGCGCGAGTTCGAGCGTGGAATAATCGGTCCAGGTATCCGGATAGCCGACGCCGACTTCCATCGTGCGGACCTTTTTCTTCGCTTCCTCCTTGGTCCGGGGATTCATCCAGTCGAGCGCGTCGATCCGGCGGACGAAGGCGGCCTTGATGTTATCGACCATGCCCTGGATTGCCGCCTTGGCCGAGGCGGGGAAATACTTTTCGACATAGAGCTTGCCGAGCGCATCGCCGATATTGGCGTTCACCGCGGCGATCGCCCGCTTTTCGCGCGGGCGCGGCTGCTCCGTGCCGGTCAGCTCCTTGCCGTAGAAGGCGAAGCTGAGCTGGTCGAGCTTGCTGGGCAGGACCGAGGTGTTGCTGTCGATCTGGTGAAAGGTCAGCCAGTCTTTCCAGCTATCCAGCGGCTCTGAACCGACGAGCGCCGCGAGCTTGGGAATGGCGCCGGAGTGATAGGCGTCGAACTTCTGCTGCCGGCCGAGCTGGGCCGCGTCGAAGAAGGTCTTCCAATCCAGCCCCGGGGCCTTGGCGGCGAAATCGGCCGGGCCCCAGATCTGCTTGGCCAGCGCCCAGTCGTCGCTTTGCTCACGCGTGGCGTGGGCGCGGGCGATCTTCACTTCAAGATCGTAGATACGCTGGGCGCGCATGGCGGCATCGCTGATGCCGGCGGCGGTGAGCAGGTCCTCGATGTAGCGGCGATAGGCGGCCTGGTGCGCCTTCATGTCAGGCGTGGCGGACAGGTAATACTCGCGCTCCGGCATGCCGAGGCCGCCCTGGAGGATGTAGGGCACCACTTCCCCGCCCACCAGCGGCTGGCTGACGAAGACGCCGAACAGGTTGGGCGTGTTGAAATCGGTGGAGTTGAGCGGGTCCACATCGGCGCGGATATTGGCGCCGAGCACGCGCGCCAGTTCCGTCTTGTCCGCGATCGCGGCGATGCGCTGGAGATCGGGCTCGACCGGCGCCATGCCGAGGCGGTCGATCGTGGCGGTATCGAGGAACGCGTCGTAGTAAGCCTTGACCTTGGCGGCATCGGTGCCGGCTTCGGGCTTCGACTGTTCGAGGCCGGCGATCAGGTCCCCCAGCTGCTTTTCGGTTCGCTGGTCGGCGATCCAGAAGCCGCCGATGCTGGAACGGTCGGCGGGGATCTCGCTGGTCTTCATCCACTGGCCATTGGCGTAATCGTACCAGGCGTCACCCGGCTTGACCGCGGTGTCCATCCACGTGGTCTGGATGCCCAGCTCGGTGCCCGGCGTGGGCGTGGCCTGGGACTGCGTGTCGGAGACCTTGCACGCCACGGGGCCGAGCGTGACGACGGCAGTGCCGAGCAGGAAGGCGGCGATCAGGCGATGGTTCATGGCGGTCCTTACGCTGACGCGCACGGCAGGCGCGGAGATAGTTGCGAGTGGAACCGCATAAATCGCCTGCGCCAGCGGTGCAAGAAACGCCGGTCGAGCGGGATCGGGCGCTGGTCGAGCGGCCCAGCGGCACGGGCGAAGTGTTGGACAGGCCCTCCCCCGGCCCCTCCCGCAAGCGGGAGGGGAGTTGAGAGCGTCAGAAGCAGCTTGTGCCGGCGTACACGGCGGCGTCGCCCAGCTCTTCCTCGATGCGGATGAGCTGGTTGTACTTGGCAAGCCGGTCGGAGCGGGCGAGCGAGCCGGTCTTGATCTGCCCGCAATTGGTGGCGACGGCGAGATCGGCGATGGTCGCATCCTCCGTCTCGCCCGAACGGTGGCTCATCACCGCGGTATAGCCGGCGCGATGGGCGATGGAGACGGCCTCCAGCGTTTCGGTGAGCGTGCCGATCTGGTTGACCTTGACCAGCAGCGAATTGGCCAGGCCCTTGCCGATGCCCATGCGCAGGCGTTCGGGATTGGTGACGAAGAGATCGTCCCCGACGAGCTGGATGCGATCGCCGAGCTTATCGGTGATCGCCTTCCACCCTTCGAAATCGTCTTCGGCCATGCCGTCCTCGATCGAGCGGATCGGATAGCGGGCCACGAGATCGACGTAGTAATCGGCCATCTCCAGCGGCGTGAGCACCTTGCCTTCGCCCGAAATATGATAGCGGCCGTCACGGAAGAATTCGCTGGACGCGGGATCGAGCGCGATCGCCACCTGCTCTCCCGGCCGGTAGCCGGCGGCTTCGATCGACGCCATGATGAAGTCCAGCGCGTCGGTCGTGCTGGCGAGATTGGGGGCGAAGCCGCCTTCATCGCCGACCGTCGTCGAAAGCCCCTTGTCGGCCAGGCCTTTCTTCAGCGTGTGGAAGATCTCCGAGCCCCAGCGCACCGCCTCCGCCAGAGTGGGCGCGCCCACGGGCATGATCATGAATTCCTGGAAATCGATCGGGTTATCGGCATGTTCGCCGCCGTTGACGATGTTCATCATCGGCACCGGCAGCACATGGGCGGAAACCCCGCCGATATAGGCCCACAGCGGCATCCCGCGCGCGTTCGCCGCCGCCCGGGCCGCCGCGAGGCTGACGCCGAGGATCGCATTGGCGCCGAGCCGGGCCTTGTTGGGCGTGCCGTCGAGCGCGATCATCGCGAGGTCGATGTCGCGCTGATCCTCCGCATCGAGGCCGAGCAACTGGTCGGCGATCTCGCCGTTGACGGAGGCGACGGCTTTCAGCACGCCCTTGCCGAGATAGCGCGCCTTGTCCCCATCACGCAGTTCCACGGCTTCGTGCGCCCCGGTGGAGGCGCCGGAGGGAACGGCCGCGCGGCCGAAGCTGCCGTCTTCCAGCAGCACGTCCACCTCGACCGTGGGATTGCCCCGGCTATCGAGGATTTCCCGTCCGTGGATATCAATGATAGCAGTCATCGGGCGCTCCGTTCTCGGCACTGTTGTAATCAGGTAAGGCACCGCCATGGCGTGGCCGTAGCTGGGGGTTGCCGGGCGTCCTATTCGGCGGAACCTTGCGGTGCAAGCCGCGTTCGATTCGGGGATAGGCGCGGGCAGGGAAGTCCGCCGGGACAAAACGAATATCCGGCCCTAAATGGCGGCCGAGCCAATGGAAAAGGGGATATCATGGCCGAGACGACAGCCAAGACCACCAAGCCGCGGAAAACCGGGGGAACGAATTCACCCGCGAAGGCCGGCGATGCCGGCGGCGCGGCTCCCAAGGCGACGGGCAAGCGGAGCGCGGAAGCCAAATCGCGCTTCAACGCCGCGCTGGAAGAAGCGCGCGCCGGCGCCGCCTTGCTTGGCGAGGAAGCCCGCGAGCGCGTGGGCGACTATGGCAGCCAGGCGCGGGCGCGCGGCGACGACTGGGTGGGCGAAGCCAAAACCAAGGCCGGCGAGCTGGCGGTCCAGGGCAAGTCCAAGGCCAGCGAAGCACTGACGGGCCTCAGCCGCATGGTCGGCGAAAACGCGGGCAAGGTGGATGAGAACCTGGGCGCCCGGTACGGCGACTATGCCCGAACCGCCTCGCAGAAATTGCAGCGGACCGCGGAATCGCTCGACCGCAAGAGCGTGGAGGAACTGGGCGAGGACGCGCGCGAAATGGTGCGCAAGAGCCCGGCCGCGGCTGTCGGCCTGGCCGCGCTGGCCGGCTTCCTTCTGGCCCGCCTCTTCCGTCGGTGAGCCGGAACGAGGACGACGGCACCCCCCCTTCGCTGGAAGGGGGCGGCGCCGCTTTGCCCGGGGCCGACCCGGCATCGCGCGACAGCGAACGTTCGCTGATCGAGGATGTCGAGGCGCTGATCGAAGACGGGAAGACTTATCTCGAAGCGGAAATCGCCTATCAGAAAACCCGCGCGGCCTATGTCGGCGACAAGGCCAGGAGTGCGTTTATCCTGGGCGCGGTGGCGGCGGTGTTCGGCTGTCTCGCGCTCATGGGGCTGACGGTGGGGCTGATCATCGCGCTGACCCCGCTCCTGACGGCCTGGGGCGCCAGCGCGCTGGTGGTGGGTCTCCTCCTGGTCGGCACGGTGATCGCCGGCCGCGCCGCGAGCGAGCGCTGGAACCGACTGATGAGCGCGATCGAGGGCACGGGCGGACACAAGCCATGAGCAGGCTGGACGAGCGGCTGGCGGAAGACCGCGCCCTGCGCGACGCGGCGCTGGCGCTGTTCAAGGCCGATCTGGCGTTCATTCGCACCGATATCCGGGAAAAGGGCCTGGGCGCGCGCCTGGCCGACCGGCTCGGCGAAGGCACCCGCGACATGGTGGACGACGCGGTGGATTATGCCGAGGCGCACGGCGGCAAGGTGGCGGCCGGCGCGATCGCGGCGATCCTGTGGCTTGCCCGCGGGCCGATCATGGATGCCCTCGGCCGCCTGCTGGGCAGCGAGGACGAAACCGAGGAGCCGGAGGAACCGGCTGGTGCCGCCGACCGTTCCGGAAAGCAGAAATCCAGGGAAGAAAGACCGACATCATGACCGAAGCCAAGCGTGCCGAGATCAAGCAGAAAGTAGCCCAGGCGCAAAGGCGCAACGAAGATCGCGGACGCACGACCATCGTCGATCGCGCGGGCGAGCAGGCGCTGGACACCAAGGACAGGCTGGTCTCCTTCGCCCGCGAGCATCCGCTGGCGACCGTGGCCGGCGGGCTGGCGATCGGCGTGCTGGTGAGCGGGATGTTCAAGCGTTCGCCCACCCGCAAGCTGGGCCGCAAGGCCGCGCAGGCGGCCGGCAACCTGGCCACGCTGGGGGCCGAACTGGCGATCGTCTATGCGCATCAGGCGCTGGAAGCGGCCCAGGAAGCCAGCCACGCGGGCGCCGAAAAGCTGGAGGAACTGGGCAGCGCCGCGCGCGATGTGGGGCGCGACGCCGGCCATCGCGCCAGCCACCGGGCAAGCGAGCTGGGCGATGCGGCGCGCAGTGCCTCACGCGGTGCCCGCAAGCGTCTGGGCAAGATGCTGGACGACCATTTCAACTGACCTTTCGCCCCTGTTTCGCTGCTTGCCGCCGGCCTCATGCGGCGGCTTTGCAGCGCCCTGACAATTCCCTATGGGACCGGATGAAACCGGGGTTCCCGCACAAGGCCAGGCAATGACGAAACAACTCCTGCATCTCGTAATGGGCGGGCGGGTTACCGATCCGCAGACTCTTGAGTTCCAGGATCTCAAGAACATCCACTTCGTGGGCGTCTTTCCCAATTATGCCGAGGCAGAGGAAGCCTGGCGCGCCTGGGCGCAGCGCACCGTGGACGATGCCGAGATGAAATACGTCATCGTCCACTTGCACCGGCTGCTGGAGCCGGAACTGCCGCCAATGTGAGGTCGAGCGCTTCGCGCGGGGTTGCCTGTTGCGCCGGGTTCCCGCTTTCGCGGGAATAACGAAAGGGTGGGGCCTTATGCCCGGCTCCGATTCCGATCAAACGGGAAGAGCTTTGGGGCGTTGAGGCGGGTCGTCGCGAGCATAGCGGAAACAGAGCTGACCTTAGCCGACCAATCCAGGGCGGTTCGAACCGCTCTGGATTGCTTCGTCGCTTCGCTCCTCGCAATGACGAGGGTTAGGTGGTCCCTGGCAGAAACGAGCTTTCCGGCTTCTTCGGCTCCAGCCGCTGGTTCACCAGCGGCGGCCTGAGCACGATGGGCTATGCATGCCGGAGACGATCGGTGCACGGCTCGGCAATCCGCGCCGGCTAGTCATCGACATTGCGGGCGAAGCCTCGATCCCGATAAACCTGTCGACCAGGACGAGAGGGAGCGTCCTGATCCGCCAACAGGGGTGGCGGGTCAGGTTCGGCCGTCAGCCTGCCGCCGAAAGCGGGGCGAATGGGACACGCCCTGCCCCAGCCCCTCCCGCACGCGGGAGGGGAGCGCGCGTCAGACGAATTCGATCTTGTTGATCAGGAAGAACCTGTCGCCGCTGGGCACGGTGACTTCCACTTCTTCACCCACCTGCTTGCCGATCAGCGCGCGGCCGAGGGGGGAATCGTAGGAGATGCGGCCGTTCCGGGCATCGGATTCGGCCTGCCCGACGATCTGGTAGCGTTGCGGCTTTTCGTCATCGTCGAGCACGGTGACGGTGGCGCCGAACACCACGCGGTCCCCCGACAGGGTGGTGGGATCGATGATCTGGGCCCGGCTGACGCGATCTTCCAGATCGGCGATCTGTGCTTCGACCTGGCCCTGGCGTTCCTTGGCGGCATGATATTCGGCGTTTTCGGACAAATCGCCATGCGCGCGCGCTTCCTCGATCGCATCGACGATCTTCGGCCGCTCGAGCCTCAAGGCCTGGAGGTCGGCGGTCAGCTTTTCGTAGCCTTCCGCCAGCATCGGCACTCTTTCCATGGATCTTCCCTGTCTGCCTTCATCTCTCGCCAAAGGAACCCTTGTCCGCCCATCGCGGGCGGCCAAACGCCATTCGATTGTCGGGAGAGGTTAACGTCCTTCAGGTATAATAGTCCTGCAACGAGCGCACTTCAAGCTCGCTCGCCCGCACCGTCGCGATCGCCCTGGCGGTGGCCGCCGAGGCCGCGGCGGTGGTGTAATAGGGGATCTTCTTTTCCAGCGCCGAAGCGCGGATCGAATGGCTGTCCTTGTGGCTCTGCCAGCCTTCGGTGGTATTGAAGATCAGCGCGATCTCACCGTCGATGATGCGATCGACGATGTGGGGGCGCCCTTCGGCCACCTTGTTCACCCGTTCGACCGGAACGCCGGCATCGGCCAGGTATTGGGCCGTGCCGCCGGTGGCCAGCACCTTGAAGCCGAGATCGGCCAGTTGCTTTACCGGCCCGACGATCAGCGGCTTGTCGCTGTCCTTCACCGAGACGAACAGCGTGCCCTGGGAAGGCAGCTCGGTGCCCTGCCCCAGCTGCGACTTGCTGTAGGCCGTGGGAAAATCGCGATCGATCCCCATGACTTCGCCGGTGGACTTCATCTCCGGCGTCAGGACCGGATCGGAACCGGGGAAGCGGGCGAAGGGGAACACCGCCTCTTTCACCGTCATGTAATCGATCCGCCAATCGATCGGCGGCAGATCGGCGAGCTTGTCACCGGCCATGATCCGCGCGGCATATTTCGCGATCGGCTGGCCGATGGCCTTGGCCACGAAAGGCACCGTGCGGCTGGCGCGCGGGTTGACCTCGATCAGGTAGACATCCCCGTCCTTCACCGCGAACTGCACGTTCATCAGGCCCTTGACGCCGAGCGCCGTGGCCAGGGCGCGCGCCTGCCGCTCCATCTCGGCAACCACGTCATCGGGCAGGCTGTAAGGCGGCAAGGTGGCCGCGCTGTCGCCCGAATGGACGCCGGCTTCCTCGATATGCTGCATCACGCCGGCGATCGTCACCTGTTCGCCATCGCACAGCGCATCGACATCGCATTCGATCGCATCGCGCAGGTACTGATCGATCAGCACCGGGCTGTCGCCCGAGACGTTGACCGCGGTGGCGATATAGGCATCGAGCTGGGCTTCGGAATCGACGATCTCCATCGCCCGCCCGCCGAGCACGTAGCTGGGGCGCAGCAGCACCGGATAGCCGATGCGCGCGGCCACGGCCGCCGCCTCGTCCCGGCTGCGGGCGATGCCGTTCATCGGCTGCTTGAGGCCGAGCTGGTTGACCAGCCTGGCGAACCGTTCGCGGTCTTCGGCCAGGTCGATCGCATCGGGCGAGGTGCCGAGGATCGGGATGCCCGCCTTCTCCAGCGCGCCGGCGAGCTTGAGCGGGGTCTGGCCGCCGAACTGGACGATCACGCCGACAAGCTGACCCCGCGACTGTTCGACGCGCAGGATCTCCATCACGTCTTCCGCCGTCAACGGCTCGAAATAAAGCCGGTCTGACGTGTCGTAATCGGTGCTGACCGTTTCCGGGTTGCAGTTGACCATGATCGTTTCATAGCCGGCCTCGCTCAGCGCGAAGCAGGCGTGGACGCAGCAGTAATCGAACTCGATCCCCTGCCCGATCCGGTTCGGCCCGCCGCCGAGGATGACGATCTTGCGCCGGTCGCTGGGATCGGCCTCGTTCTCGGCTTCGCCGAAGCTGGGCGCTTCGTAGGTCGAGTACATGTAGGGCGTGATCGCCTCGAACTCCGCAGCGCAGCTGTCGATGCGCTTGAACACCGGCAGGACGCCGAGTCGCTGGCGCAGGGCGCGCACCTCGTCCTCGCTGGTGGCGCCGGCCATGGCGACGAGCGCATCGTGCAGCAGGCCGGAACGCCGGGCCTGCGTCTCGGCCAGGCCGCCGGCGACGCCCACGGAACGCACGGCCAGGGTGGCGAGGCGCTTGTCGGAAAAGCCCATGGCCTTGAGCCGCCGGAGGCCGGCCGCGTCGCTGGGCAGGCCTTCCCGCCTGATCCGCGCTTCTTCCTGCACGATCTCCTCGATATGGCGGAGGAACCACGGATCGTAATGCGTGATGGCGTGGATTTCCTCGAGCGTGAAACCCTCGCGGAAAGCCTGGGCCGCCTTCAGCAGGCGATCCGGCGTGGCGTGGCTGAGCGCGGCGGTGATCTCGTCACGGCTGGCGCCTTCCAGCTCGACCACGCGATTGAGCCCGTCGAGCCCGGTTTCCAGGCCGCGCAACGCCTTTTGCAGCGATTCCTTGAAGTTGCGGCCGATGGCCATGACTTCGCCCACCGATTTCATCGCCGTGGACAGTTCCGCCTTGGCGCCCTTGAACTTCTCGAACGCGAAGCGCGGGATCTTCGTCACCACGTAATCGATCGTCGGTTCGAAGCTGGCGGGGGTGGCGCCGGTGATCTCGTTGGTGATCTCGTCCAGCGTATAGCCCACCGCCAGCTTGGCGGCGACGCGGGCGATGGGGAAGCCGGTGGCCTTCGACGCCAGCGCCGAACTGCGCGAGACGCGCGGGTTCATCTCGATCACGATCAGCCGGCCATCCTTCGGATTGACCGCGAACTGCACGTTGGAGCCGCCCGTCTCCACCCCGATCTCACGCAGCACGGCGATGCTGGCCGAGCGCATGAGCTGATATTCCTTGTCCGTCAGCGTCAGCGCCGGGGCGACGGTGATCGAATCCCCGGTGTGGACGCCCATCGGATCAACGTTCTCGATCGAGCAGATGATGATGGCATTGTCCGCCTTGTCGCGGACCACCTCCATCTCGAATTCCTTCCAGCCGAGCAGCGATTCCTCGATCAGGACTTCGGTGGTCGGGCTGGCGTCGAGGCCGGAGCGGACGACCGCCTCGAACTCCGCCCGGTTGTAAGCCACGCCGCCGCCGGTGCCGCCCAGGGTGAAGCTGGGGCGGATGATCGCCGGCAGGCCGGTGTGCTCCAGCACCGCAAGCGCGCCTTCCACACTGTGCGCCAGGCCGGAACGCGCGCTTTCGAGGCCGATCCGGTCCATCGCCTCGCGGAAGCGCTGGCGGTTCTCCGCCTTGTCGATGGCATCGGCATCGGCGCCGATCATCTGCACGCCGAACCTGTCCAGCGTGCCATCGTTGTACAGCGCCAGCGCGCAGTTGAGCGCCGTCTGCCCGCCCATCGTGGGCAGCAGGGCATCCGGCCGCTCCTTCTCGATGATCTTGGCGACGATCTCGGGCGTGATCGGCTCGACATAAGTGGCGTCGGCGAACTCCGGATCGGTCATGATCGTCGCCGGGTTGGAGTTGACCAGGACGACCCGATACCCCTCCTCCTTCAGCGCCTTGATCGCCTGGGTGCCGGAATAATCGAACTCGCACGCCTGGCCGATGATGATCGGGCCGGCGCCGATGACGAGGATCGAGGAGATGTCAGTGCGTTTGGGCATTATTTGATCTTCTGGCTCCGTGAGCTTCTCGTTGTCGACGAAACCGATTTGGTCGCGTCGCTTGATCCTGGAGTCCCCAGCAGAGCTATTATCCGCCAAGTCACCCCAACATCCCCACGAACTTCTCGAACAGGTAGTAGCTGTCGTGCGGGCCCGGGCTGGCCTCCGGGTGGTACTGCACGCTGAAGGCCTTCTTGCCCTTGACCGCGAGGCCGGCGTTCGAGCCGTCGAACAGGGAGACGTGGGTTTCCTCCACGTTTTCCGGCAGCGTCTCGCGGTCCACCACGAAGCCGTGGTTCATGCTGGTGATCTCCACCACGCCGTCGGACAGGCGCTTGACCGGGTGATTGGCGCCGCGGTGGCCCTGGTTCATCTTGGCGGTCTTCGCGCCCAGCGCGATGCCGAGCATCTGGTGGCCTAGGCAGATGCCGAACACCGGCATGTCCCGATCCAGCAGCGCGCGGATCGTCGGCACGGCGTATTCGCCGGTCGCCGCCGGATCGCCGGGGCCGTTGGAGAGGAACACGCCATCGGGCGAAAGGGCGAGGATGTCTTCCAGCGACGTCTGCGCCGGCACAACCGTGACCCGTGCACCGGCCTTCACCAGGTTGCGGAAGATGTTGTCCTTGGAGCCGTAATCGACCGCAACGACATGGGGACGCTTCCCCTCCTCCCCTTCAGGGGAGGGGGCCGGGGGGTGGGGGTTGTCGGGCGTGGAGCTTACATTCCCCACCCCAACCCCTCCCCTCAAGGGGAGGGGCTTTTCGTAGCCCTGCCCCAGCTGCCAGGTGCCACCTTCCCAGTCTTGGTGCTTTTCGCGACTCACGCGGCGGGCAAGGTCCATGCCTTCCAGCCCCGGCCACTCCTGCGCCTGCCTGAGCAGCGCGGGCACGTCGAATTCGCCCTTGGGATCGTGCGCGATCACCGCGTTGGGTGCGCCGAGGGTGCGGATGCGGCGGGTGAGCGCGCGGGTATCCACGCCGGACAGGCCGATCTTGCCCAGGGCCGCCAGCCAATCGCCGAATTCGCTTTCGGCGCGGAAGTTGGATGAGGGGGTCACTTCCTCCCGCACGACGCAGCCGACGGCACCTTCCACCTGCGACTCGATGTCCTGCGGATTGGCGCCGACGTTGCCGATATGCGGGAACGTGAAAGTGATGATCTGCGCCGCGTAGGAGGGATCGGTCATGATCTCCTGATAGCCGGTCATCGCGGTGTTGAAGCACAATTCCCCCACCGCGCTGCCTACCGCGCCGAAGCCCCGGCCCCAGATCACCGTTCCATCGGCGAGGACGAGGACTCCGGTCGCCCCCTTGGGTTGCGCAGCAGAAGACGCGGACAGGGCCATGGGCTCTCCGTTCGAGGAATTTTCGACAATGGGTGCTAAGTCGCTGCCGCTAGAGCCGTCCTTCCCCCGCGTCAACCTCGCCAGCGGTGAAAAATGCCGCTAGGCCGCCTGGCAGCAGAACCATCCACTGGAAAGATACGAAAAATGCTCCGCGACGATCTCAAGCAGGCGCAGATTGCGGCGATGAAGGCCGGCGAGAAGGAGCGGCTGGCCGCCGTGCGGCTGATCCTCGCCCGGATCAAGGACCGCGACATCGAGCAACGCACCGCGAGCAAGCCGATGGAAGACGACGCGCTGGTGATCGACACCCTGCAGAAGATGGCCAAGCAGCGCCGCGAGTCGATCGAGATGTACGAGAAAGGCGGGCGCGAAGAACTGGCGGCCATAGAGCGCGGCGAACTGGCGGTGATCGAAGAATTCCTCCCCCGCCAGATGGACCAGGCGCAGACCAAGGCGGCCATCGAGTCGATCAAGGCCGAGCTCGGCGCGAGCGGCATGAAGGACATGGGCCGCGTCATGGCCGAGCTGAAAGCGCGCCATGGCACCGTGCTCGACATGGGCCGTGCGAGCGGGTGGGTGAAGGAGAGCTTGAACTAGTCCCGCCGAAGGCCGGGACGCCCCAATCCCCCCTCCCGCTTGCGGGAGGGGTCGGGGGAGGGCCTGTTGGGAGACCTCGTTGGACAAAGGCTATTCTCGCCCAACGCAGCGTTCGCGAGAACTCCGTGCAGGCGCCACTGAGGCTGAACGAAAGCTTTGGCAGCACTTGAAGGCGCGAAAGGTGATGGGAACGCGCTTCAATCGTCAGTTCCCTGTCGGCCCATACATCTGTGATTTCGTTTCACGCTCTCGAAAGCTCATCATCGAAGTCGATGGAGGCCATCATGGCCGCTCCGAGGAGCGAGCCTATGATATGCGCCGTACGGCGTTCCTCCGTGCACAGGGTTATCAAGTGATCCGCTACTGGAACTCCGACATATTGGATAATGTGGAAGGCGTGCTGAGGCGTATCGAGCGGGCTATGGAGGATATGCCCTCCCCCAGCCCCTCCCGCAAGCGGGAGGGGAGTTTGTGGAGTCACAGCCCCAAGGGGCGTGACAGATCATGCTGACCCCCCAATGGCTCGACGAACTGCGGTCGCGCGTCACGCTGTCCGGCGTGGTCATGCGCACGACGAAGCTCACGCGCGCCGGGCGGGAGTGGAAGGCGTGCTGCCCGTTTCATAACGAGAAGACGCCCAGCTTCACCGTCAATGACGAGAAAGGGTTCTACCACTGCTTCGGCTGCGGCGCGCATGGTGACGTGATCCGGTGGATGACGGACCAGCGCGGCCTTTCGTTCATGGATGCGGTGAAGGAACTGGCGGCCGAGGCGGGGATGGAGGTGCCCCGCGCCGATCCGCGCGAGGCGCGGGCGGCGGAGCAGCGGGCCGGCCTGCATGACGTCATGGCGGCGGCGCAGGCGTGGTTCGAGGACAGCCTGCGTTCCGCCGAGGGAGAGAAAGCGCGGGCCTATCTCCAGGCGCGGGGCTTCAACCAACGGACGATCGAGCGGTTCGGCTTCGGCTATGCGCCGGACAGCCGCACCGCGCTGCGGCGGGCGCTGTCACAGTTCGACGATGCCCTGCTGATCGAGGCGGGCCTGCGGATCAAGGTGGATGACAAGGAGCCGTACGACCGCTTCCGCGACCGGCTGATGCTGCCGATCCACGATGCGCGTGGGCGCGTGATCGCGTTCGGCGGACGAATCCTCGATAACACGAAAAAGGATGCGCCCAAGTATCTGAATTCACCCGATACTCCTTTGTTCGACAAGGGGCGCACGCTGTACAATCTGCACCGGGCCGGGCCGGTCTCGCGCAAGAGCGGGCGGATCGTGGTGGTGGAAGGCTACATGGACGTGATCGCCCTCGCCGCCGCCGGGATCGAGGACGCCGTGGCGCCGATGGGCACGGCGCTGACCGAACGGCAGATCGAACTTCTGTGGCGCCTGAGCGACAAGCCCGTGCTGTGTTTCGACGGAGACGCCGCCGGCAAGCGCGCGGCCATGCGCGCGGCGGCGCGGGCTTTGCCGATGCTGATACCGGGCCATTCGCTGCGGTTCGTCACGCTTCCGGCCGGGATGGACCCCGACGACCTGGTCAAGGCCAGGGGAAGCCAGGCGATGGAAAGCCTGCTGGCGGAGCCGGCCAGCCTGCTCGACACGCTGTGGGAACATGAGCGCGCGGCCGCCCCCCTCGCCTCGCCTGAAGACAAGGCTGGGCTCAAGGCCCGCGTGCTCGAGCATGTTGAGGCGATCCAGAACACGGACATTCGCGCGCTTTATCGGCGTGATCTGCTCGACCGGTTCTCGGCCTTCGCCTTCCCCAAACGCGAAGCGTCCCCCCGCGACAGGCCCTTTCGCGGGGCTTCCCGCGCAGCCGTGGCGGGGGCGTCCGACCGGCTGCGCCGGGCCGCCGGCGTCAATCCGCGCGACGGGCTGGCGCAGGCCGTACTCGACGGGCTGGCCCGCCATCCCGACCAGATTCCCCGCCATGCGGAAGCGCTGCTCAGCCTCGCCCCGGCCGAGCCGCGGCTGGCCCGGGCCATCGATGCGCTGCTGGACCGGGCGGATGGACTTGAAGGCGGCGCGCGCCACACCATATCCGCCCCGGGCATCCAGACGCCGCCGCCGGATAACGCCATGTTTTCCTTCCTCGTGGAAGGCACTGATCCGCAGGTCGCGCGCGAGGAACTGGCCGAAGCGGTGGCGTTGCTGGTCGAACGGCCAGCGCTGGACGCCGCCATCGCTGCGGCCACGGCTCGTTTCGATATCGACCCTGACGGTGCTTTCGCCGAGCAGCAGCGGCTGCGCCAACGAAAGCTGGAAATAGAGTTGCGACTCGGGCACATGGCCCGCAAGCGTGCCGCCCAGGAAGAACCGGGGCCGGCAATGGGGCACAAGGCGGCGGCGACGGGCGAGGCCCGCGCCAACGGACAGGAAACAGGTTGACGCAAGAGATCATGGCTTCGGACGACACCACCGGCACTGACGACGCACCGCTGATCGACCTCAACGAGGCGTCGGTGAAGAAGCTCATCGCCAAGGCGAAGCGCCGTGGCTACATCACCGTGGACGAGCTTAACGAAGCCCTGCCGCAGGACCAGATGTCCAGCGAGCAGATCGAGGATGTCATGTCCGCGATCTCGGAAATGGGCGTCAACATCGTCGAAACCGACGAAGACGCGGCCGAGGAAGACAGCGAGAACGAGGCCGAGGAACTGGCCGCCGCCGGAGACGAGGAATCGTCGGAAGGCGACATGTCCGGCCATGTCCCCGAAAAGAAGAAGAAGGAAACCACCGAGCGCACCGACGATCCGGTGCGGATGTACCTGCGCGAGATGGGCGCGGTGGAACTGCTCAGCCGCGAGGGCGAGATCGCCATCGCCAAGCGGATCGAGGCCGGCCGCGACACGATGATCATCGGCCTGTGCGAAAGCCCGATCACCTTCCACGCCATCATCCAGTGGTCCGAAGCGCTCAACGCGGGTGAGATGCAGCTGCGCGAGATCCTCGATCTCGACGCCATGCTCTCCAAGGAGCCGCCGGTCGACAAGATGGAGGACGGCGCCGAGGAAGACGACGACGACGGCGAGATCAGCGAGAAGACCGCCGGCCCTTCCTACAAGGAAGAGGAAGACGTCGAGGAGCACGAGGAAGAGAGCGACGAGGACGAGGACGGCGAGCCGCGCGCCCGCCGCCGCGAGGAGGAGGACGAGGAGGACAACACCCTGTCCCTCGCCCAGATGGAAGCGGCGCTGAAGCCCGAGGCGCTGGAACGCTTCGCCCGCATCACCGACCTGTTCAAGAAGTTCGAGAAGATCCAGGCGGAACGCGTGGACGTGCTGGGCCGGGGCGAGGATTTCCCCAAGGCCAAGGAAAAGAAATACGAGGACCTGCGCGAACAGCTCACCGCCGAGGTGGAGAGCGTGCAGTTCCACGCCACCAAGATCGAGTTCCTGGTGGACAACCTCTATGCCTTCAACCGCCGGCTGACCACGCTGGGCGGCCAGATGCTGCGCCTGGCGGAGCGCCATAAGGTCAAGCGCGCCGATTTCCTGGCCGAATACGTCGGGCACGAGCTTGACGAGGGCTGGCTCGCCTCCATGGCGAAGAAGGACAAGAAGTGGGCCGCCTTCGCCGAGAACGAAGCCGAGCCGGCCGAGCGCATCCGCGCCGAGATCGCCGACATCGCCGGCCAGACGGGCATGAGCCTCAATGAGTTCCGCCGGATCGTGAACATGGTCCAGAAGGGCGAGCGCGAGGCGCGCATCGCCAAGAAGGAGATGGTGGAGGCAAACCTGCGCCTGGTGATCTCCATCGCCAAGAAATACACCAATCGCGGGCTGCAATTCCTGGACCTGATCCAGGAAGGCAACATCGGCCTGATGAAGGCGGTCGACAAGTTCGAGTATCGCCGCGGCTACAAGTTCAGCACGTATGCCACCTGGTGGATCCGGCAGGCGATCACCCGCAGCATCGCCGATCAGGCGCGCACGATCCGCATCCCGGTGCACATGATCGAGACGATCAACAAGCTGGTGCGCACCAGCCGCCAGTTCCTGCACGAACAGGGCCGCGAGCCGACGCCGGAAGAAATGGCCGAGCGCCTTTCCATGCCGCTGGAGAAAGTGCGCAAGGTGATGAAGATCGCCAAGGAGCCGATCTCCCTCGAAACGCCGATCGGCGACGAGGAGGATTCGCACCTGGGCGATTTCATCGAGGACAAGAATGCGGTGATCCCGGTGGACGCGGCGATCCAGGCGAACCTCAAGGAAACCGTCACCCGCGTGCTGGCCAGCCTGACCCCGCGCGAGGAGCGCGTGCTGCGCATGCGCTTCGGCATCGGCATGAACACGGATCACACGCTGGAGGAAGTGGGGCAGCAGTTCTCGGTCACCCGCGAACGCATCCGGCAGATCGAGGCCAAGGCGCTGCGCAAGCTCAAACACCCCAGCCGCAGCCGCAAGATGCGCAGTTTCCTGGACCAGTAAATTTTTTTGCCGGGGGCGGGAACCCCCCGGGCATCCGGCCGTTTTCCCTATGCCAAACGATGTAAAAGTCTTTTGGTGATGAGACGACTTCAAGAGATTGAAGACGTCATCAGGAGCCCCGACGCCTAGCGGCGCCGGGGCTTTCCTTATCCCGCACCCCGCCGTTCCAGCCATTCGACGATCGCATCGGCGGCCCTCTCTGCCGAAGGGCGCGCGCCGAGATCGAAGGTATAGGCGAAAAGCTCTCTCTGCACTTCAGCATAGCGGCCCGGATCGTCCACGGCGGCGGACAGCGCCTCGGCCATTTCGGGGATCGAGCGGACCACCGGCCCGGCCCGCCAATGGTTAAAATCGGGATCGCCCTGCCATCGCCGGCCCACCGCATCGAGGAAAACGCAAGGGCGCGGCCAGCACAGGAACTCATAGACCTGGCTGCTGGCGTCACCCAGGTAGATATCGGCCAGCGCGGTATAGGTCATGTCGAACAGCGCCGCGCTGCCGGTGTCCACATGGATATTGGGCGCGGCGAAAATCCGTTCGGGAATCGGCGGCACCCGGGCGACCGAGAGCGGATCGAGAGCGATCGTCCAACGCTTGGCGAACAGCATGACATGTGGCGCGAAGATCAGGTTGAAACGATCCTGGTCCGCGAACCATTCCAGCACAGCCGGCCCCATCCGATACCAGGACGATAGCGCGGGCGAAGGATGCGGATTGTACAGCACCACCGGGCGCGGCTTGTCGAACAGCGGCCCGGGCGGCTTGCCCGGCGGCAGATCGAACTTGGGATAGCCGACGATCGCGTATCCGCCAGGCTTCAGCAGGCCGGCCGCCTGCAGCCGGTCGCGGGTCTTGGGACCGGACAGCAGCGCCAGATCGAACTTGCCGCTCGCCTTGTCGAAGCCGATCGCGCGATCGCCCGCGCCGTGCCGCGTATGGACCAGCGCGGTTTTCAGGCCGAACCGGGTCTTGAGCAGCGCGAAGGTCTTTTCCGGCGCCACCAGCGCATCGCATTCGGCAAAGCGCGCCAGATTGCGGCGCAGGATCGAAAGGCGATCCGTCGGCAAGGCGCCCCCTGAAAGCCGGGTAAGCCAACGCGCCGCCCCGGAAGGCGGCTCCAGCCGCTCGATCGTGCCGTTGGAAGGCGCGCCCCCGGTCTCCCACAGCCGCCGCACTTCCTGTTCCGCCGGCCCCGGCGTGACGAAGAGGCGCAGTTGCACGGCGGGATAGGCCCGCGCCATGGCCAGGGCGATGGGAAGCGCGTGGGCCACCTGATGGCCGGCGACATGATTGAAAAGGAAGCCGACGCGCACGGCTCACGCCCCCCGCCAGTCGAGCACCGGCCAGCGCTCGCGCCGCGCCAGCGCCAACATCCGAGGCGATGGATTGACGGCGAACGGCTCGTCCGCCCATTCGCAGACCGCCTGGTCGGACGCATGATCGGTGAAGAAGCGGATATGGGCCCCGTCCCGCGCAATGCCCCGATCCTGCAGCGCGGCGACGATCATCGCCAGCTTGGCCGAGCCATAGCAATTGGCGCCAGCGATCCGATGAGTCAGGCCCTCACCCTCATGCACCCCGGCGGTCGCGACCACGTCGGCGATGCCGAGGCGCCGGGCCAGCGGCTCGATGTAAAGCGCCGACGCGGCCGTGGCGAGCATGACGGTGCGGCCGGCCGCGCGTTCGGCCGCCATGCGCTCCACCGCCTGGGGATAGAGCCCGCCGCGAAACAGCCGCTCCGCAAACGCCTCCGCCAGCGCGTGGGCCTTTTCGCGCGGTACGTGCCTTCCCAGGGCCACGCGGTGCATCGCTTCCTTCATCGTGGAACGCGATACGATCCCGGCGGCATAAGCCAGCGCGACGGGCAGAAGCAGGGGCAGAAGCAGGGCGCGCCACGGCGCATGGCGCCGCATCGCGAAGAGGAGGAACAGGCTGTAAGTGGGCTTGCGCGTGATCGTGCGATCCACGTCGAAAATCGAAAGCAGCCTCATCTATACCTGTCTGGTGAGCAGTCCCTCAACCAGCACATGGTCCGCATATTTGTCCACGTCCACCCCTGCCCGCGCATAAGGAATGCGAACGGCGTGGACCGTCAGGCCCAGCTTGCGGCTGAGCGCGGCGAAGCCTTCATCCAGCGAAAGCCGCCTGAACATCATCCGCAGCAGCAACCAGGGCCCCAGTTCCCACGCCATGCGCCAGGGCTTCTTGCGGTGCGCTTCCAGCCGTTTCCAGTAAGCGAGCCCGGCGAAGATCCGCGGGCCGTTGAACGCGAACAGGTTGGCGCCCGTCACATCGACATCGCGGAAATGCAGCCAGGTCCTGTTGCCGTCCAGCGCTTCGGCCGCGGCCACCGTCCTTTCCGCTATGCCCACCGCCGCGTCGCAATGGCCGGAATGGTCCAGAAACCAATCCAGCATGGCCGCATCCAGCAGCACGTGATCGGCGGTGGTCACCAGAACCGGCCAGTCCGAATTGCGCAGCACGGCCATGAGCGACGTGGATATCCGGCCGCCCGATCGGACGAGCCGCACCCGGGGATCGAGACTGTGCCGGATCAGCGCCGGGTGATCGAACAGCACCTCCGGATGCTGGGCAAGCACCAGCACCTCGCCGATCCGGGGATAGGCGAGGAGGGTTTCCAGCACATGGGCCAGCATCGGCTTCCCGGCGACGGGAACCAGCGATTTCGACGAAACAGAGAATTGCCGGGCCAGCGAATCGCCGCCCGGCCTGTCACCGGCAAGCAGCACGGCTCTCCAGCGGACAGCTTGTTCCGGCGGGTTTTCGATAGCGGACGCTACGGCCTCATCCAGCACGGTACGGCCAATCATCCTCCATGCAGAGCAGACCTGTCCGCAGCTGGCAAACGCACGATGTCAAAAATGGTTCACAAAAAGTTGCCGCGGCGCGCTGGAAGCCAGGCTGATCCAGAGCAAAGCCCATTTGCGGTGGCACAGCGCGGCGCGAGCCACTATGTGCGCGGTGATGAAGATCGCCATTGCTTCCGATCACGCGGCCTTCGCGCTGAAGGCGGAGCTTGCCGGCCACCTGCGCGAACTGGGGCACGAGGTTGCCGACCTCGGCCCGGACAGCACCGCTTCCGTGGATTATCCCGATTACGGCTACAAGCTGGCCGAACACATCGCCGGCGGGCGCGCGGAATACGGCGTGGCCCTGTGCGGCAGCGGGATAGGCATCTCGATCGCGGTCAACCGCGTGCCGGCGGCGCGCTGCGCGCTCATTTCGGAACCTGTCTCCGCCCGCCTGGCGCGTGAGCACAACGACGCCAACGTGATCGCGATGGGGGCTCGACTCGTCGGCATCGACATGGCCAAGGCCTGCCTCGAAACCTTCCTTTCCACCCCGTTCGCCGGCGACCGGCATGCCCGCCGCGTCGAGAAACTGTCGAAAATCCCACAGGACGCCTGATTCCATGAACTCGCTGACCAGCCCCGCCCTCGAAGCCGATCCTCTCCGCCGCTTCTGGCAAGACAACCTGGCGGAAGCCGATCCGGACGTGGCGGCGATCATCGGGCGGGAACTCGGCCGCCAGCGCGATCGGATCGAGCTGATCGCCAGCGAGAACATCGCCAGCCCGGCCGTGCTGGAAGCGACCGGCTCCGTCTTCACCAACAAGTATGCCGAAGGCTATCCCGGCCGCCGCTATTACGGCGGGTGCGACTATGCCGACGAGGTGGAGCGGCTGGCGATCGAGCGGGCCAAGCAACTGTTCCATTGCGAATTCGCCAATGTGCAGCCGAACAGCGGCAGCCAGATGAACCAGGCGGTGTTCCTGGCGCTGCTGAAGCCCGGCGACACGTTCATGGGCCTGGATCTGGCGGCCGGCGGGCACCTGACCCATGGTTCGCCCGTGAACATGAGCGGCAAGTGGTTCAACGCCGTGCCTTATGGCGTGCGCCAGGAAGACCAGCGGCTGGACATGGACACCGTCCGCGCCCTCGCCCAGGAGCACAAGCCAAAGCTGATCATCGCCGGCGCGACCGCCTATCCCCGGCATTGGGACTTCGCCGCGTTCCGCGAGATCGCGGACGAGGTGGGCGCGCACCTGCTGGTGGACATGTCGCACTTCTCCGGCCTGGTGGCGGGCGGCGCGCACCCTTCGCCCTTCCCGCATGCGCACGTCGTCACCAGCACCACGCACAAGAGCCTGCGCGGCCCGCGTTCCGGCATCATCCTCACCAATGACGAAGCGCTGGCGAAGAAGTTCAACAGCGCCGTGTTCCCGGGGATGCAGGGCGGCCCGCTGATGCATGTGATCGCGGCCAAGGCGGTGGCTTTCGGCGAAGCGCTGCGGCCGGAATTCAAGGTCTATGCCCATTCCGTGGTCGAAAATGCCAAGGCCCTTGCCGCCAGCCTTGAGGAACATGGCCTGAGGATCGTTTCGGGCGGGACGGACAACCATCTGATGCTGGTCGATCTCAGCCCCAAGGAAGTGACCGGAAAGGCCGCCGAAGTGGGCCTCGACCGCGCGTTCCTGACTTGCAACAAGAACGCGATCCCGTTCGATCCGCTGCCGCCGACGAAGACGTCCGGCATCCGGCTGGGCACCCCCGCGGCGACCACGCGCGGCTTCGGCCCGGCCGAATTCCGCAAGGTCGGCGGGCTGATCGCCGAAGTGCTGGAAGGGATGCGGAAGAACGGCGATGCGGGCGATGCGCAAGTCGAGGAAAGCGTGCGGCGCCGCGTCACCGAACTGTGCGAGGCGTTCCCCGTCTATCCCGGGAGGTAAGCGATGCCCAACAAGCCGATCGACGACAAGATTCTGACCGACGCGGTCAACGAAGTGAAGGACATGGCCAAGGAAGGGCTGGCCCATCCTTCGAGCAAGCCGGTGATCATCGGCGGTGCGCTGGGCGCCGTGGCCGCGGGCCTGCTGCCGGTCGTGACGTGGCCGATCGGCTTGGTCGCGGGCGCGGGGTTCATGCTCTACAAACGGATACGTCCCTGAGACCCGATGCGCTGCCCGTTCTGCGCCCATGACGACAGCCAGGTAAAGGACTCCCGCCCCACGGAGGACAACACGGCTATCCGCCGCCGCCGCCAGTGCGATAGCTGCGGCGGACGCTTCACCACGTTCGAACGGGTGCAGCTGCGCGAGGTCACCGTGGTCAAGAGCGGCGGCCAGGGCGACCAGCGGCGGAGCGAACCGTTCGACCGGGCGAAGATCGAGAAATCAGTGGCGCTCGCCTGCCGCAAACGCGGCATCGAGCAGGAACGGATCGACCAGCTCGTCTCCGGCATCCAGCGCCAGGTGGAAACCGCCGGCGAGAGCGAATTGTCCTCCGCCCGGATCGGCGAGATGGTGATGGAAGGGCTGCGGCAGCTCGATTCCGTAGCCTACATCCGCTTCGCCTCGGTCTATCGCGACTTTTCCGAAGCGCGCGATTTCGAGGAATTCGCCAGCAGCGTGCGCGATGTCGGAGCCAGCTGACCGGCCGATCATCGTTCTCGTCCGTCCGCAGCTTGGCGAGAACATCGGCGCGGTGGCGCGGGCGATGCTCAATTTCGGGCTCACCGAATTGCGCCTGGTGGCCCCGCGCGACGGGTGGCCCAATCCCGCTGCCGGGCCGGCCGCCTCCGGGGCGGATGTAGTGCTGGAAGGGGCGCAAGTCTATTCCTCCACCGCCGAAGCCGTGGCGGATTGCGCGCATATCTACGCAACCACCGTGCGCAAGCGCGGCGTCACCCGCCCGGTGCTGACGCCCGAGGCCGCGGCGCGGGAAATCCACGGGCAGGCGGGGCGCAGCGCGGTGCTGTTCGGGGCCGAGCGTTCCGGGCTGGAAACCGATGACGTCGCCCTCGCCCGCGCGATCGTCACCGTCCCGATCAACCCCATGTTCGCCTCGCTCAACCTAGCGCAGGCAGTGATCCTGATGGCCTATGAATGGTCCAAGGCCGAAACGCTGGCGCAGCCGACGGCCGAGGAACTGCTGCCCCCGGCGGACCAGGCGGAACTGGACTGCCTCGTCGCCCATTTTGAAGCGCTGCTGGAGCCGCAAGGCTATTTCCGCCCCCCCAGCCGCGCCACCGCCACTCGCCGCACCTTGCGCGGGATACTGACCAAGCCGGGCTGGAACCACCTCGAAGTGCGGACCCTGCGCGGGGTGTTGAGCTATCTGGGGAAGCCGCGGCCGGATGAATTGTGAAATCCCGGAACGTCCAATCTTTTGCAATTTCCGGTCAAGCCGTTATCGTGGTGAACTTGGGACGGGATGGCTTATGCCTTCCGATAAAAGCCGGAGGGAATGCGGATCATGAAAACGCTCGCCATTGCTATCGCTGCCATCGCGATGACCGCCACAGGCGCCGCGGCGGCTGAACCGAAAGCCGACAACGAAGCGAAGCAGGAAAAGAAAATCTGCAAAAGTGAGAAAATGACCGGTTCGCTGACACGTGTGCGGCGCACCTGCCTTACCCAGAGCGAGTGGGACCAGCTGGCCGAGAATACGCGCCGAAATCTCGATCGCATAGATGCTGACGGAAACGCAAAGACACGTGAGCTAATGCTCAAGCCCGTTGCAGGAGCGGGCGGCTGACCTGACCGTACACAATTGACTTTTCGCTCACGAGCGGCCAAGGGCGCCGCTCGCGAATTGGCCCCGCACCCCGGTGAAGCGGCGGCCGCGATGGATGAATGGTCCATCGGTGCGATGCCGGGTTGAAGCGTTGCCACCTGGGCCGCGCCAGCAAATTGGAGAACGACATCATGTCGAAGCGCAAGAGCGCCAAGCATAAACTCGACCGCCGCATGGGCGAAAACATCTGGGGCCGTCCGTCGTCCCCGGTGAACCGCCGTTCCTATGGCCCCGGCCAGCATGGCCAGCGCCGCAAGAGCAAGATGAGCGACTTCGGCCTGCAGCTGCGCGCCAAGCAGAAGCTCAAGGGCTACTACGGCGACGTCACCGAAAAGCAGTTCAAGGCCACTTACAAGGCTGCCGCCCGCATGAAGGGCGATACCGGCCTCAACCTGATCGGCCTGCTGGAGCAGCGGCTGGACATGGTCGTCTATCGCGCCAAGTTCGCGCCGACGATCTTCGCCGCGCGCCAGATCGTCAACCACGGGCACATCCGCGTGAACGGCGTGAAGTGCAACATCGCCAGCCGCAAGGTCCTGCCGGGCGACGTCGTCAGCCTGGGCGACAAGGCCAAGGAAATGGCCCTGATCATCGAAGCGCAAAGCCTGCCGGAGCGTGACATCCCCGACTATGTCGCGCCCGACGGTACCGACAAGGTGACCTTCACGCGCGTGCCGAAGCTCGACGAGGTGCCTTATCCGGTGACCATGGAGCCGAACCTGGTGGTCGAGTTCTACTCGCGCTGATCCGGCTTCCATTGCCAGACAAGAGGGGCGGTCCTGTGGGGCCGCCTTTTTTGTTTGCGCTCGCGGAGGCGCGGAGGCGCGGAGAAAAGAAGCGCTTCTCACGGAAGGCGCTAAGACGGAGAGGCCGGATCGGCGCGGGGGCGTGGATCGGTGCGGGCGTGATCGGATATTGAAGAATGCGCGCACCAACGCTTTCGTCATCCCCGCGAAAGCGGGGACCCAGTTGTCTCTAAAGGCCCAATCGCGCAGCCTTTACTCGTCATTGAGAGCGGGATGAGGCGATCCGGTATGTGCGAATACCGCACTGGACAGGTGGCCGGTGCCGGCTCCGCTTGCATCACAGACGATCCGCTTGGAAGAGCGCTTCATTCAAGAGCCGACTGGGTCCCCGCTTTCGCGGGGATGACGAAGGGTGGGTGGAGCGGGAAGCTGTTCTTTTCTCCGCGGCCTCCGCGCCTCCGCGCGCACCAATGCTATCCCAGATAATCCCGCCGGAAATCGCCAGCGAAAGCCGCGAAACGCCCCGCGCCGATCGCGTCCCGCATCGCCGCCATCAACTGCTGGTAGAACGCCAGGTTATGTTCGGTCACCAGCATCGCGCCGAGGATTTCGCCGGCCTTCTGCAGATGATGCAGATAGGCGCGCGAATAGTGGGCGCAGGTGTGGCACGTGCAGCGCTCGTCCAGCCGGCCGGTATCCTCGGCGAAGCGCGCGTTGCGCAGGTTGAGCGGGCCGGACCAGGTGAACGCCTGGCCGTTGCGGCCGGAGCGCGTGGGGAGCACGCAATCGAACATGTCCACGCCCCGCTCCACCGCGCCGACCAGATCGTCGGGCTTGCCGACGCCCATCAGGTAGCGCGGCCGACCCTCCGGCAACTGGCCGGGCGCGAAATCGAGCGTGGCGAACATCGCCTCCTGCCCTTCCCCCACGGCCAACCCGCCGATGGCATATCCGTCGAACCCGATCTCGGTCAGCGCCTGGGCGCTTTGCCGGCGCAAGTCCGCGTCGAGCGCGCCCTGCTGGATGCCGAACAGCGCCGCACCCGCGGCGTGCTCCCCGCCCGCATCGAAAGCCGCACGGCTGCGCCGGGCCCAGCGCATGGACAGCTCCATGCTGCGGGCGATCACATCGTGTGGCTGATCGATGCGCGGGCATTCGTCGAACGCCATGACGATGTCCGAACCGAGCAGCCGCTGGATCTCCATCGAGCGTTCAGGCGTCAGCAGATGCTTCGATCCGTCGAGATGGCTGCGGAACTCCACGCCTTCCTCGGTCAGCTTGCGCAGATCGGACAGGCTCATCACCTGATAGCCGCCGCTGTCGGTCAGGATCGGGCGCGGCCAGTTCATGAAACGATGCAGCCCGCCGAGCCGTGCCACCCGCTCCGCCCCAGGGCGCAGCATCAGGTGATAGGTATTGCCGAGAATGATGTCCGCGCCGGTCGCGCGCACGGCTTCGGGCTTCATGGCCTTCACTGTGGCGGCGGTGCCCACCGGCATGAACGCGGGCGTGCGAATCTCTCCTCGGCGCATGGCGATGCGGCCGGTCCGGGCTTTCCCGTCGGTCGCGTCGACAGTGAAAGCGAAGCGGGGCGCTTCAGAAGCCATAGACAAGGGTGAACCGGGTCAAGGTGTCGGTCGAAACGGCGCCGAGGGGCGGATTGCTGTCATAATCGAAGGTGTAGGACAGGCGCGTGGTCAGCCGGTCGCTGATCTTGGCTTCGAGGCCGCTGGTAAGCAGCACGCTGGTATTGTTGGAATCGACCAGCACCGTCGCCGCCCCGCCCCCATCGGCCACCAGATTGGCATCCTGGGTGAACTTCAGCGCCTTTGCCAGTTGCCAGCCGAACTCCAGCCCGGCGAGCGCGCCGAGGCTGCTGTCGCTGGTACCGTCCAGGAAATCGACCCGCCGCCAGGCCGGGCCAGCCTGCAAGGAAAGCTTCGCCGCCTTGCTGTCGATCAGCTTGTAACCGAGGCCGCCGGACGCCGAATAACGCGAGCTGAAGCCCTGGAACCGGTCACGTTCGTATTGCGCCAGGCCATAGGCGAACAGGCTGTCGGTGATCTGATAGCGCGGCTCGTAAGCGGCAAGGTATTGCTCGCGCGAGGTGCGGCCATTGCTTCGCTGGTAATCGATATTGGCCTTGAGCCGATGCTGCCAGTCGATCCCGGTGCGCGCGAGATTCAGCGACAGGGTGACGCCCACGTTGCTGCTGTTGCCGGTGGATTGAAAGGCGCCGATCTGGCCCCGGCCACTCCAGTTGTCGAGCAGGCCGGCGGTGCGGAGCGCTTCTTCCTTGCGCGCCCGCTCGGCGGCGGCGATCTCGCGCTGCTTTGCCAGGAAGGCGCCGTTCAGCGCGTCGATCTCGGCCACGTCGTCAGGGTTGGTCTGCTTGGCGATCTCGACCACAGTGCGCACTTTCGCCGGATCGCCGCCGGCGATCGCCGCTTCGATCATCGCCCGCACCGGCTGCGGCAATTCGGCGGCGGCCGGCGCGGCAACGAAGGTGGCAGGCAACAAGGCAAGGACGTGGAGTTTCAAACGCATCGGTGCCTGTTACGGTGTCAATCGCGCAGCCGCCAGCCCGTGCGGAAGATCAATGCGATCACCCCCACGCACAGCACGATCAGGCCCAGCGTCATCCCGAAAGCCACGCCGATGGGAACATCGGCCCTGCCGGTAAATGTCCAGCGCAAGCCATTGATCAGGTAGAAGATCGGATTGAACTGCGCGACGGTGCGCCAGGGTTCGGCAAGCATCTGGATCGAATAGAACGTGCCGCCGAGGAAGGTCAGCGGCGTGAGGATCAGCATCGGCACGATCTGCAGTTTCTCGAACCCGTCGGCCCACACCCCCAGGATGAAGCCGAACAGCGAGAACGCCGCCGCCACCAGCACGATATAGCCCACCGCCAGCAAGGGATGGGCGATCGTGTAATCGACGAAGAGCAGCGCGGTGAGGAGGATGATCGCGGCGATGATCAGCGATTTCGCGGCGGCCGCGCCCACGAAGCCGATCAGGGTTTCCGCCACGCCCACCGGCGCGCTGAGCAATTCGTAGATCGCGCCGGTGAAGCGGGGCATGTATATGCCGAAGCTGGCGTTGGAAGTGCTTTCGCTGAGCAGCGTGAGCATCAGCAGGCCCGGCACGATGAACGCGCCGTAGGATACGCCGTCGATCTCCTGGATCCGCCCGCCGATGGCGGCGCCGAACACGATGAAATAAAGCGCCGTGGTGAGGACGGGCGAGAGGATCGAGCCAAACGCCGTGCGGAAGAAGCGCAGCAGTTCATTGGTGAAGATCGCCAGGGCGCCGCGCGCGTTCATGCCGGGGCTCCCACGCGGTTTTCCACCAAATCGACGAAGATATCCTCCAGGCTGGATTCGCGCGTTTCGATGCCTTCGAAGCCGATGCCTTGTCCGACCAATGCCTTGACCAACTCGGCCACTTCGCGCTTGCCGGCCCCCGTCCCATCTCCGCCGCGATAGAACAGCGTCCGCCCCCCGTTTTCCAGCGTGACCGGATAGCCGGCCAACGCGGCGGGCACGCCAGGCAGCGGCGGGGTCAGCGCGATGCGGGCCTCGGTACGGCCGAGCTGCGCCATGATCGCGGCCTTTTCGTCCACCAGCAGCAGCTGGCCCTTGTTGATGACGCCCACCCGATCGGCCATCGCCTGGGCTTCTTCGATATAATGCGTCGTCAGGATGATCGTGGTGCCGGCTTCGCGCAGGGCGTCGATCTGCCGCCACATGTCGCGCCGCAGCTCGACATCGACGCCCGCGGTGGGCTCGTCGAGGAACAGCAGGTCGGGATCATGGCTCAGCGCCTTGGCGATCATCACGCGGCGCTTCATCCCGCCCGAAAGCTCACGGATCTTGGCCTTGCGCTTGTCCCACAGGCTCAGCGAACGCAGCACCTGCTCGATCCGCGCCGGATCGGGCGCGCAGCCGAACATGCCGCGCGAATAGGCCACCGAGTGATCGACCCGCGCGAACATGTCGAAAGACAGTTCCTGCGGAACCAGGCCGATGCGGCGCCGCACCTCGCGCCAGTGGCGCCGGGCATCCAGCCCGAAAGCCTCGATCGTGCCGCCACTGGGCCGCAGCAGCCCGCACACGGCGCCGATCAGCGTCGTCTTGCCGGCGCCATTGGGGCCGAGAAGCGCGAAGATCTCTCCCTTGCGGATTTGCAGATCCACGCCGGCAAGCGCGGTGGTGCCGCCCTTGTAGGTCTTCGCCAGGCCGCGAATGTCCAGAATTGTCCCTTCCACGCGCGGGAACATGGCCGCAACCGGGCCGAATGCAAGCGCGTGGCCGGTAGCTATGAACGAAAAATTGCCATCTGCCTGGGAAAAGCGATAGATCGGGAAACGTCGACGGAACAGGATTCAACCGGAGTTTCGAATGAAGGGCTATCACGACAACATCGAGACGGCGACCGAGACCAACGACAAGTTCCGCAAGGTGCTCTATACCGGGCATAACCTGCAGCTTGTGCTGATGACGCTTCAGCCGGGGGAAGAGATCGGGGCCGAAGTGCACGACGATCGTGACCAGTTCTTCCGCTTCGAGGCGGGCACCGGCGAAGTCGTGGTGGATGACAACGTTTACCGGGTGAAGGCGGACGATGCCGTGATCGTGCCCCAAGGCGCGCGGCACAACGTGCGCTGCACGGGGGACGAGCCATTGAAGATGTACACCATCTACGGCCCGCCCGAACACGTGGACGGCAAGGTCCACGCCACGCCGGCCGAGGCCCATGCTGATCATGAGCATTTCGACGGGCGGACGACGGAGTAAGGCGGCGCGGGGCGAGGTAGCGCCCAACCTACACCCTCGTCATTGCGAGGAGCGTAGTGACGAAGCAATCCAGGGCGGCGCAATACGCCCTGGATTGCTTCGCTCCGCTCGCAATGACGAGCCTGGGGGAAGAACGGCCGGAGTGGCGAACCCCAGGCAAGTCAGGCCGCGCCGCCCCCTGCTCAGGGCAGCAGCAGGCTCGCGTCGCCGTAGCTGTAGAAGCGATAGTGCGCCGCGATGGCGTGGGCGTAAGCCGCCTGCATCCGTTCCAGCCCCATCAGCGCGCTGACCAGCATGAACAGCGTGGAGCGCGGCAGGTGGAAATTGGTCATCAATCCATCGATCGCGCGGAAGCGATAGCCCGGCGTGATGAAGATCGCCGTATCGCCCGCGAATTCGCGGATCGTGCCGTGCTGATCCGCCGCGCTTTCGAGCAGGCGCAGGCTGGTGGTGCCGACCGCGATCACCCGACGGCCGGCCCGCCGCGCAGCGTTGAGACGTTCCGCGGTCGCCGCGTCGATGCGGCCCCATTCGGCGTGCATCCTGTGCCCTTCTGTATCCTCCGCCTTGACAGGGAGGAACGTGCCGGCGCCGACATGGAGCGTCAGCGTCTCTCGGCCGATCCCGCCCGCGTCGAGCGCGGCCAGAAGCGCGGGCGTGAAATGCAAAGCAGCAGTGGGGGCGGCAACGGCGCCGTCCTCGCGCGCGAAGATGGTCTGGTAATCGGTGCGGTCCGCCTCGTCCGTCTCCCGCTTGCCGGCGATGTAGGGGGGCAGTGGCATGCGGCCGGCCCGATCCAGCAGCACTTCCACCGGCTCCTCCCCGGCGAAGGCCAGCGTCCAGCTGCCGTCATCGTGCCGCGCTTCCGCCAGGGCCGAAACACCGGCCGGGAACTCGATCACATCCCCTTCGCGCAGGCGCTTGGCATTGCGGACGAAGGCCTGCCAGCGCCGCAAGTCGATCCGCTTGTGCAGCGTGGCGCCGATCCGGGCCTGTCCGCGCCGCCCTTCGAGCTGGGCGGGGATGACGCGGGTATCGTTGAACACCAGCACGTCCCCAGCGCGCAGCACGCCGGGCAAGTCACGCACCGTGCAGTCCGCGAATGCGCCCTCCCCGGGCACGAGCAGCATCCGCGCCGCATCGCGCGGCCGCGCCGGGCGCAGGGCTATGCACTCGGGCGGGAGATGAAAATCGAAGAGATCGACGCGCATGGCGAGGCGCTAGGTCAGCAGGGGTGCTTCGACAAGCTCGGCACGAGCGGGCTTTCAGCGCCCTGCACGCCCACCCGAGCCCGTCGAAGGGCGCTTAGGGCGCAACCGGCTGGAGCGTGGCCGGCGGCACGATCGCTTCCGGCGCGGCCGGCGGGGGCGCGAACTTCTGCGGCTTGTTGTCGGCGGCGATCGAGGCCTGGACGATGAAGGTCGGATGCTGCGGCGGCTCGCCCCGCTCGATCGCGTCCACCGCGTCCATCCCCGCGATCACGCGGCCGAAATTGGTGTAATTACGGTCGAGCGAGAAGCGCGGGTAGAACATGATGAAGAACTGGCTGTTGGCGCTGTTCTTGTCCGACGCACGGGCCATCGACACTGTGCCGCGCACGTGCGGCAGCTGGTTGAATTCCGCCTGCAGGTCGGGAAGGTCAGAGCCGCCCTGGCCGGTGCCCGTGGGATCGCCCGTCTGGGCCATGAAGCCGTCGATCACGCGGTGGAAGATCACGCCGTCATAGAAGCCCTGCCGCGTCAGCGTCTTGATCCGCTCCACATGGTTGGGCGCCCACTGCGGCACCAGCCGGATGGCGACACGCTTGCCGTTCGACAGGTCGAGGAACAGGATGTTCTCCGGATCGTGGGTCAGATCGGCATCCACCGCCAGGGGATAGCGATTCTGCTGCGCGGGCCGGGCGGCCTCCGCGCTGTCCGGCGCGCCTTCCACGGTCTGTACATTGGACGTGGAGGCCGCGGGAGCGTCTTGCGCGTAAGCGGCGGGCGCGAGGAAAGCGAGCAGCGCAAGCGCGGCGGAAAGAAAGCGGATGGTCATCGCGGCGACAGGATCCTTGAAATGCGCGGGCCGCCCTACCGGCTGGGCGCTGACAGTGCAATGAACGGCTAAAGCTCTCCCCGCCGCCCCAATCGCGCCACCCGGGCCGCGACCTGCTCGCGCACCTGGGGGCTGACGAAGGGGCCGATCTCCCCGCCGAACAGGGCGATTTCCTTGACCAGCTTGGAAGCGATCGGCTGGAGCGAGACATCGGCCATCAGGAAGACCGTCTCGATCCGATCGTTGAGCCGCTGGTTCATGCCGGCCATCTGGTATTCGTATTCGAAGTCCGCCACCGCGCGCAGCCCGCGGATGATGACGCTGGCGCCCACGCTCTCCGCGAATTTCATCAGCAGGGCGTCGAAGCCCGCCACCTCGACGTTGTCGAGCCCCTGCCGCGCGATTTCGGCGCGGACCATTTCGATCCGCTCTTCCGGCGTGAACATCGGGTCTTTCGAGGGATTGGTGGTCACGCCCACGACCAGCCGGTCCACCAGCTTGGCCCCGCGCCGGATGATGTCGGCATGGCCCAGCGTTACCGGATCGAACGTGCCGGGATAGAGGCCGATGTGCCCCCTGCTTTCCTGGGTGCTCAATTCTCGCGCTCCACCACGAAGCGCGCCAGCGCGCGCAGCAGGTCGGCTTCCCTGCCGTGGCCCTGCAAGTGGCCGATGGCCTGCTCGCTCAGCGCCCGCGCCTGCTCGCGCGCCTTTTCCGGGCCCATCAGCGAGACGAAAGTGGCCTTGCCCTTGTCCGCATCCTTGCGCAGCGCCTTGCCGGCCTTGGCCTCGTTGCCTTCGTGGTCCAGCAGATCGTCGGCGATCTGGAAGGCCAGGCCGATGTCGCGGGCATAGGCGCGCAGGTGCGCCCGCCCCTCTTCCGGCACGCGGGCCAGGATCGCGCCCATTTCCACCGCCGCGCCCAGCAGCGCCCCGGTCTTGAGCTGTTGCAGGCGCGTGACGGCGCGCACGTCGAAATCCGCGCCTTCAGCGGCGATGTCCATCATCTGGCCGCCGGCCATGCCGCCCGCCCCGCTGGCGATGGCCAGGCACCGGACCAGTTCCGAACGGACGAAGGGATCGCTGCTGGTGGCGGGATCGGTCAGCAGTTCGAACGCCAGCGCGTGCAGCGCATCGCCGGCGAGGACGGCCGTGGCCTCGTCGAACGCCTTGTGCACGGTGGGGCGCCCGTGCCGCATGGCGTCATCGTCCATGCACGGCAGATCGTCATGGACCAGCGAATAGACATGGATCGCCTCGATCGCGCAGGCGGCGCGGACGGCGGCGGGGCGCGCGGCGCCGTACATTTCCGCCGTGGTCACCAGCAGCAGCGGGCGCACGCGCTTGCCGCCGCCGATCGCCGCGTGGCGCATCGCCATCAGCAGCCGCTGGCGCCCGTCTTCGGACACTTGCAGGATGGCGTCGAACGCCTGGTCGATCTCACCCTGAATCCGCTGCAGGCCGCGCCCCAGCAGATCATCGGCGAGGACAAGTCCCACCGCGGCCCTCCTCACGCTCAACCCGCGTCGAACGGCACGGCGCCGGTGGGCCTGCCGTCAGGGCCCTGGACGATCTTCTCGATCCGCACCTGGGCCGCGTCCAGCCGCGCCTGGCAATGCCGCCGAAGCTGTTCGCCCCGCTCGTAGAGCGAGATCGATTCCTCCAGCGGCACCTCGCCCGTTTCCAGCTTGCGCACGACATCCTCGAGCGCGCGCAAGGCTTCCTCGAAGCTCAGTGCGGCAATGTCCGGGCCTGTTTCGTTCATGGGGCCGGTTTGGCGACGATGCGGGCGGGGGTCAACACTCCCCTTTACCCACCATGGCCGCGCGCCTTTTTCGCGGGGGATGACGAGTTGTGAAGAAGCGTGCACCGCACTAAGGGGCCAGCCATGTCCCAGATCACTCCCGAAATCGTCGAACAGCATGGCCTTAGTGCCGAGGAATACGAACAGGTCCTCACGGCGCTGGGCCGCGAACCCAACCTGGTGGAACTCGGCATCTTCTCGGTGATGTGGAGCGAGCATTGCTCCTACAAGTCGAGCCGCCTGCACCTGAAGAAGCTGCCGACCGAGGCGCCGTGGGTGATCTGCGGCCCGGGCGAGAACGCGGGCGTGATCGACATCGGCGAAGGGCCGGACGGCGCGAAGCTGGCCGCCATCTTCAAGATGGAGAGCCACAACCACCCGAGCTATATCGAGCCCTATCAGGGTGCGGCCACCGGCGTGGGCGGCATCCTGCGCGACGTGTTCACCATGGGCGCGCGGCCGGTCGCCAACATGAACGCGCTGCGCTTCGGCCGGCCCGATCATCCGAAGATGAAGCACCTCGTGCGCGGGGTGGTCGAAGGCATCGGCGGCTACGGCAACTGCGTGGGCGTGCCCACGGTGGGCGGCGAAACCAATTTCCACCCGGCCTATGACGGCAACATCCTGGTCAACGCGATGACCGTGGGCGTCGCCGATCAGGACAGGATCTTCTATTCCGCCGCCACCGGCGTGGGCAATCCGATCGTCTATGTCGGTTCGAAGACCGGCCGCGACGGCATCCACGGCGCGACCATGGCCAGCGCCGATTTCGCCGAGGATTCGGAAGAGAAGCGTCCCACCGTGCAAGTGGGCGATCCGTTCACCGAGAAGCTGCTGATCGAAGCCTGCCTGGAATTGATGGCCACCGACGCGATCGTGGCGATCCAGGACATGGGCGCGGCGGGTCTGACGTCCTCGTCCGTGGAAATGGCCAGCAAGGGCGGCGCCGGCATCCGGCTCGACATGAACAAGGTGCCTTGCCGCGAAGAGGGCATGACGCCTTACGAGATGATGCTGAGCGAAAGCCAGGAGCGGATGCTCATGGTGCTCAAGCCCGGCAAGGAAGCCATGGCCGAAGCCGTGTTCCGCAAGTGGGAACTGGATTTCGCGGTGATCGGCGAAGTGACCGACACCGGGCACATGGTGCTCGAATGGAATGGCGAGACAGTCTGCGATATCCCCCTCGCCCCGCTGGCCGACAAGGCCCCGCTTTATGACCGGCCCCACCTCTCGCGCGAGGAATACAAGGCCTGGGCGCAGGTAAAGCCGCTGGGCGACATGCCGCAAAGCGCGGATATCGGCGCGGACCTGCTCAAGCTCATGGCCTGCCCCGATCTCGCCAGCCGCGCCTGGATCTGGCGGCAATACGATAGCCAGGTGGGCGCCGATACTCTGCAGAAGCCGGGCGGCGATGCCGGCGTGGTGCGTGTTCACGGCACGCGCAAGGCGCTGGCGATCAGCACCGATTGCACGCCGCGCTATTGCTATGCGGACCCTTACGAGGGCGGCAAGCAGGCGGTGGCGGAAACCTATCGCAACATCTGCGCCGTGGGCGCCCGGCCGCTGGCCATCACCAACTGCCTGAACTTCGCCAATCCGCAGCGGCCGGAGATCATGGCCCAGATCGTCGGCTGCCTCGAAGGCATGAGCGCGGCCTGCCGGGTGCTGGATTACCCGATCGTCAGCGGCAACGTCTCGCTTTACAATGAAAGCAAGGCCACCGGCGGCGGCAGCGCGATCCTGCCGACGCCGGCGATCGGCGGCGTCGGGCTGCTGGAGGATTACGCCACGATGGCGACGATCGGCTTCAAGGCCGCCGGCGAGGCGATCTATCTGATCGGGCAGGAACCCTGGGCATCGCCCAATCCCGATCCGGGCCACCTGGGCCAATCGATCTGGCTGCGCGAAATCCACGGGCGGGAAGACGGCGATGCGCCACATGTGGACCTGACGCTGGAGAAAAGCTCCGGCGAACTCGTCCGCGAGCTTGTCGCCGCCGGACTGGTCAGCGCGGTGCACGATGTGTCGGACGGCGGCCTGGCCGTCACGCTGGCGGAAATGGCCCTGGCCGGAAACCTGGGCGCCAGTGCGGAAGCCCATCCGGATTATGCGCCCGCCGCGTGGTGGTTCGGCGAGGATCAGGGGCGCTATCTGGTGACCGTTCCCGATGTCGACGCCTTCCAGGCCCAGCTTGCCAAGGGCACGCGCGATGCCGATACCGCGTCCGCCGGCGTCCGCCGGATCGGCACCGTGGGCGGCGACAGCGTGCTGGGCGTCAAGCTCAGCGCCTTGCGCGAAGCCCATCAGAGCTTCTTCCGCGACTGGATGGAATCCTGAGCCCGGCCGACGCCAGCCCTTCCGACCGCCTGCTCTCGCTCGATGTGATCCGCGGGATCGCGGTCATGGGCATCTTTTCGGTCAATGTCGTCGGCATGGCGATGATCGAGAAGGCTTATTTCTACCCGCCCGCTTATGGCTTCGGCGGCCTGGGCGACCGGATCATGTGGGCGGCGAACTTCATCCTGGTGGATGGCAAGTTCCGCGCGATGTTCTCCGTGCTGTTCGGCGCCTCGATGGTGCTGGTGATCGAACGTGCCGAGGCATCGAGGCGCGGCGGCTGGAACGTGCACTGGCCGCGCATGGTGGTGCTGCTGCTGTTCGGCCTGGCCCATTTCTATCTGCTGTGGTGGGGCGATATCCTGGCCAACTATGCGCTGATCGGCCTGTTCGCCTTCGTCTTCTGGCGCTTCGATGCGATCGTGCTGCTGTTCATCGCCGTGCTGGTGTTCGCCGGATATTATGGCCCGACCGCCTATGAGCGGCTGGCGGCCATGCCCAAGGCGGAAGTCGCCGCCCCAGCGGAAACCGGCGCGTGGGACCCTTATCATGTCACTCCGGAAGAGATCGCACAGGATGCGGCGGCGCACGCATCGATTCCCGCGCATGTCCGCGCCACGCTGGGTGATCCCAACACGGCCCTGCGGCCGATCGGATCGCTGTTTTCCTATGGGTTCGAAACCCTGGCCTTCATGCTGCTGGGCATGGCCGGCTACAAGTCCGGCTTCCTGACCGGCGCGTGGAGCCGCCGCGCCTACGCCGGAATCGCCCTGGTGCTCATCTCCGCGAGCCTGGGCCTGTTCGGCTTCGCCGCGTGGACCATCCTGCGGGCGGACTTCGATCCGCTGGTCTATGCCCCGTGGGACCAGATCTACGTCGCGCCGATGCATCCGCTGTCCGCGATCGGATACATGGCGCTGATCATGCTGATCTTCCGCCGCCGGGGCGCCTTGGCGGATCGCTTCGCGGCGGTCGGCCGCGCGGCGTTCAGCAACTACCTAGGCGCCACGCTGGTCGGCACCCTGCTGTTCTTCGGCACGTTCGGCGGGCTTTACGGCACGCTGTCGCGCGGTCAGGCTTGGCTGATCGTGCCGCCGGTCTGGGCACTCATGCTGCTGTGGTCGAAATGGTGGCTCGACCGGTTCCGCTATGGCCCGTTCGAATGGGCCTGGCGCTCGCTCGCCCGCTGGGAATGGCAACCGATGCGGAAGATCGGCTGAGGATCAGCGGGCCACCCAATCCCGCTCCGGAATATCCAGCAGCTTGAGGATCGCGGTGAGATCGCCGCGGTCGACCCACCCGTTCGCCGCCGCGCGGGCCTTGGGCTTGGCGCGATAGGACACGCCATAGGTCGCCGCCTGGAGCATCGGGATGTCATTGGCCCCATCGCCCGTGGCGAGGGTGATCGCGTCGTCCCCCAGCGCCGCCGCTTCTTCCGCCAGCACCGCGGCCTTGACGGACGAATCGGTGATGCCGCCGACCAGCCCGCCCGCGAGGCGCCCTTCGCTCACCGCCAGCCGGTTGGCGACCACGCGTTCGAAGCCGAGATCGGCCGCCACGGGATCGGCGAAATGATGGAACCCGCCGGTGACCAGGACCGCCCTGCATCCGCGATGCTTCAGCGTGGCGACCAGGGTGCGGGCGCCGTCCATCGGCTGGATGCGATCGGCCAGGCAGGTGGAGATCGCCGCTTCGTCCAGCCCTTCGAGCAGGCCGACCCGTTCCCGCAAGGCGGCGGCGAAATCCAGCTCGCCCTGCATGGCCCGCTCGGTGATCGCCGCGATCTGCGGCTTGAGCCCGGCGAAATCGGCCAGCTCGTCGATGCATTCCTGGCCGATCATCGTCGAATCCATGTCGGACACGAACACCTGGGGGACCTGGATCAGGTCACGCGCGATCAGCCCGTCGCACTCCGGGAAATGCGCATCGAGCGCGCGGCGAAGCGCGGCTTCGTCATCGCCCGGAAGCATGAGCTGGAGCACGTCGGAGCAGAAATCGAGCATCACCGCCTCGGCAATGCGGATGCCATCCGCCTCCAGCGCCGCGATCGCAGCGTTCAGGCGTGTTTCCAGCGTGGCGGGGTCTGCTATCAGCCGCGCGATGAGCAACGGGCAATCTCCGGATATGAAAGCGGTGGCGCTCATCGCAGGGCCGACCGCCAGCGGCAAGAGCGATCTGGCCGTGGCGCTGGCGCTGGGACTGGCCCGGCGCGGCGCGCGCGGTGTGGTCATCAACGCCGACAGCGCGCAAGTCTATCGCGATCTCGCCGTGCTGAGCGCCCGCCCCACCGCCGAAGAGATGCAAGGGGTGGAGCACCGGCTGTTCGGCGCGTGGAACGGGGCCGATCCCTGCTCCGCCGCCGATTGGGCGGCCGCCGCCCGGCGCGAGATCGACAGCGTGCAGAGCGCGGGTGCGGTGCCGATCCTCGTCGGCGGCACCGGGCTCTATATCCGCACGCTGCTGGACGGCATCGCCCCGGTTCCGCCGATCGACCCGGCGGTGCGCGAAGCGGTCCGCGCCCTGCCCACGCCCGAAGCCTATGCCGCGCTGCAAGCCGAAGACCCCGAACGGGCCGCGCGGCTCAGCGCCGCCGACACGGCCCGGATCGCCCGCGCGCTGGAAGTCGTGCGATCGACCGGCAGGCCGCTGGCGCATTGGCAGGGGGAACGCACCGGCGGCATCGGCGAAGCGATCTCGCTGTTTCCCCTGGTGCTCCTGCCCGAGCGAGAGCGGCTCTATCGCCGCTGCGACGCGCGGTTCGCGCGGATGCTGGATCAAGGCGCCGTAGAGGAAGTGGAAACGCTGCTGGCGCGCGATCTGCCTCCTGCCCTGCCGGTCATGCGGGCAATCGGCGTCCGCGAGATCGCCGCAATGCTGAAAGGCGAATACTCGCGCGCGGAGGCGCTGGCGCGCGGGCAACAGGCCACACGCAACTACGCCAAGCGGCAATACACCTGGTTCAAGCATCAGCCGCCGGAGCCATGGCCGCGAAGTGAAAGCGATAATTTCGTCATTGACGATCTGTTTGAAACATTATTTCTGAATATGGGGTTGACATAACATTTAATGTCTCCTAGCGCAGCCACGACGCGGGCCGTCGCCCGTGGCAGGCTGGACAGGAGCAGCCCGGTGCGAAACGATCGCGCCGGGTTCGTTTTTTAGAAAAGTCCAAGGAAGGAAGTTAACGTGTCCGAGGAACGCAGCGGCGCTGCGATATTGGTCGAAAGCCTGGTCCGCCAGGAGGTCGAATTCGTGTTCGGCTATCCGGGCGGCGCGGTGCTGCCGATCTATGACGAGCTGTTCAGGGATCACCGGATCCGCCACATCCTGGTGAGGCATGAAGCCGGCGCGGCTCATGCCGCCGAAGGCTATGCCCGCTCCACCGGCAAGCCCGGCGTGGTACTCGTCACCTCCGGCCCGGGCGCGACCAATGCCATCACCGGCATTGCCGACGCCTTCATGGATTCGATTCCCATGGTGGTCATCACCGGGCAGGTCGCCACCAACCTGATCGGCACCGACGCCTTCCAGGAAGCCGATACGATCGGCCTCACCCGCCACTGCACCAAGCACAACTATCTGGTGAAGGACCCGGCGGAACTGGCCGCGACGATCGACGAAGCGTTCGAAATCGCCACCACGGGCCGCCCCGGCCCGGTCGTGGTCGATATCCCCAAGAACGTCCAGGTCGCCACTGCCACGCTGTCCGACGCCGCGCCGCAGCGCCCCAAGCGCTATTCGCCGCGCACGGTCGCCGCGGCGGACGAGATCGCCGAAGCGATCGATCTGATCGCCGGGGCCGAACGGCCGGTGCTCTATACCGGCGGCGGCGTGATCAATTCCGGCCCGCGCGCCAGCGAGCTGCTGCGCGAATTCCAGCGACTGACCGGTGCGCCGGTCACCTCCACGCTGATGGGCCTGGGCGCCTTCCCCGCCGATCATCCCGATTGGCTGGGCATGCTGGGTATGCACGGCACTTACGAAGCCAACCTGGCGATGAACCAGTGCGACGTGATGGTCTGCATCGGCGCGCGCTTCGATGATCGGGTGACCGGGCGGCTCGATGCCTTCTCGCCGGATTCGAAGAAGATCCACATCGATATCGACCGCGCCTCGATCAACAAGGTCGTGCCGGTGGATCTCGGCATCGTGGGCGATTGCGCCACGGTGCTCGATCAACTCATCGCCGCATGGGGCAAGCGCAAGCCGCGCGATCTGGGCGCCTGGAAAGCCAGCATCGCCGACTGGAAGAAACGCGACAGCCTGGCCTATCCCGCGCGCGCGGATGCGATCATGCCCCAGCTCGCCATTCAGCGGCTGTTCGAGCTGACGCGCGAGCGCGATCCGATCATCACCACCGAAGTCGGCCAGCACCAGATGTGGGCGGCGCAGTATTTCGGTTTCTTCGGCCCCAACCGCTGGCTCACCAGCGGCGGCCTGGGCACGATGGGCTATGGCATGCCGGCGGCGATCGGCGCGCAGCTCGGCAATCCGGGCCGGCTGGTGATCGACATCGCCGGCGAAGCCTCGATCCAGATGAACATCCAGGAACTGGGCACCGCCAGCCAGTTCCGCCTGCCCGTCAAGGTATTCATCCTCAACAATGAATACATGGGCATGGTCCGCCAGTGGCAGGAGCTGACTTATGAAAGCCGCTATTCCAACAGCTATTCCGACAGCCTGCCCGATTTCGTGAAGCTGGCCGAAAGCTATGGCTGGAAGGGCATCCGCATCGAGAAGGAAGCCGATCTCGACGCCGGCATCTGCGCGATGATGGAGCATGACGGGCCAGTCATGGTCGATTGCCAGGTGTCCAAGGAAGCCAACTGCTTCCCCATGATCCCCAGCGGCGCGGCGCATACCGAGATGCTGCTTTATGGCGATATGGTCGCCGGCACGATGGACGATGAAGCGAAGGCCCTGGTGTGATGTGCTTCGACAAGCTCCGCATGAGCGGAACCCGATTCATCAACCCAGACCCGCTCGTCCTGAGCCTGTCGAAGGACACTTGCGAGAAGGCCGCATGAAAATCCAGCATAGCGATAGCGAACGCCACGCGCTCACCATCACTGTCGATAACGAGGCGGGCATCCTGGCCAAGATCGCCGGGCTGTTCACCGCGCGCGGCTATAACATCGACAGCCTGACCGTGGCCGACATCACCGAAGACCACGCGCTCAGCCGCATCACCATCGTCACCAAGGGGCCGCCCCCGGTGATCGACCAGATCATCGCCCAGCTCGAACGGCTGGTGCCGGTGCACAAGGTGGTGGACCTCACCGAAGCCGGCGCGCATGTGGAGCGCGAGCTGGCGCTGGTGAAAGTCGCCGGCCGGGGCGAGAACCGGGGGGAGGCGCTGCGCCTGGCCAACCTGTTCCGCGCCAAGGTGGTCGATACCACCACCGCCAGCTTCATCTTCGAGCTGACCGGCGCGCCCGACAAGATCGACACCTTCATCGCCCTGATGCGCGAGCTGGGGCTGGTCGAAGTCGGCCGCACCGGCATCGTCGGGATGATGCGGGGGGCCGAAGGGGCTTAGTTTTTCCGCGATAACCGCAACCACTTCGTCATTCCCGCAAGGGGCGGGAGCCCAGTGAAACAAAGGACGCGCGCGCGCGGCGCTCACCTGCTAGGGGGTCCTCCTTTCGCGGGGATGACGAGAATTAGGGAAACGTGAAAATGAAAGTTTATTACGACGCCGATGCCGATCTGAACCTGATCACCGGCAAGAAGGTCGCCGTGCTCGGCTATGGCAGCCAGGGCCATGCCCACGCACAGAACCTGCGCGATTCGGGCGTGAAGGAAGTGGCCATCGCGCTGCGGCCGGGCTCGGCCAGCGCCAAGAAGGCCGAAGGCGCCGGGTTCAAGGTGCTGAGCAACCAGGACGCCGCCAAGTGGGCCGACATCCTGATGATCCTGGCCCCTGACGAACATCAGGCGGCGATCTGGGAGAACGATCTCAAGGGCAACATGCGGCCCGGTTCGGCGCTCGCCTTCGCCCATGGGCTGAATGTCCACTTCGGCCTGATCGAAGCGCCGGCCGACATCGACGTGATCATGATCGCCCCCAAGGGCCCGGGCCACACCGTGCGCAGCGAATATCTGAAGGGCGGCGGCGTGCCGTGCCTGATCGCCGTGCATCAGGACGCCAGCGGCAACGCGCATGACATCGCCCTGGCCTATGCCAGCGGCGTCGGCGGCGGCCGCTCGGGCGTGATCGAGACCAATTTCCGCGAGGAATGCGAAACCGACCTGTTCGGCGAGCAGGCCGTGCTGTGCGGAGGCCTCACCCACCTGATCCAGGCGGGTTTCGAAACGCTGGTCGAAGCCGGCTACGCGCCGGAGATGGCCTATTTCGAATGCCTCCACGAAGTGAAGCTGATCGTGGACCTGATGTACGAAGGCGGCATCGCCAACATGCGCTATTCGATCAGCAACACCGCCGAATATGGTGACATCACCACCGGCCCGCGGATCATCACTGCCGATACGAAGGCGGAAATGAAGCGCGTGCTGGCCGACATCCAGGCCGGCCGCTTCGTCAAGAATTTCGTGCTCGACAACCGCGCCGGCCAGCCCGAACTGAAGGCCGCCCGCAAGGCCGCCGCCGCTCACCCGATCGAACAGACCGGCGCCCGCCTTCGCGCGATGATGCCGTGGATCGGCGCCAACAAGCTGGTCGACCAGGAAAAGAACTGACAATCGCCCCCGCGCCATTCCGGCCATTGCCGGGATGGCGCGGGGCCCTCGGAACGGGGCAGCGCGTGGCCCGTTTGGTGATCCGACAAGGATTGGCCATGCCCCGTTTTACCGCGCCCCGTTTTTCTGCCGCCGCTGCCGTTTTGGTGCTGATGCTGGGCGCCTGCCAGGCTGGCAGCGAGCCGAGCGAACCGGCGGCGAGCCCATCGCCGGAGGCGACGGCCACGATGCCGCCGGCCGAAACCGCTTCGCCCTCGCCTTCCCCCAGCGCCCCCACTTCGGATACCGCCGGGGATGAGTGCGGCGCGAGCAAGGTTTCCGCGCGCTGGCTCAATGCCCTGCCGACGGATGATGTGAAGGCGGATATCGCCGCCAAGGTCGGCGATCGGCCGATCCGCTATTATACCCAAGGCGATCCGATCACGGCGGATTTCAATGCGGGACGCCTGAATGTGGAATCAGGACCGGACGGGCGGATCAAGCTGTTCCGCTGCGGCTGACGGGCTCTTGCGATGGGGCCGAAATAGGGAATCCGAAAGGTTACGCCGTTCGGTCACAAAGCTCTGGCAAGCAAAGGGAAACCGCGCATTGCCAGGGCCGATATGCGTGAAGCCAGGGTTTACACCCCAGCAATCGCTTCGCGGTGGACATTGCCCCGCAAGCGCGCCAGATTGCCGCGCGACAATTTCCACGGGAGACCCCAAATGCGTAAATGGACCCTGCCCCTCGCCGCCGCGAGCCTGGCAGTGCTTTCGATCGGCACCCTTCAGGCCCAGAACGGTCCGCCGCAGATTCCGGGACAACTGGATCCCAGCCGCGTCCAGGCCGGCACTTACAAGACCGACAAGAATCACTCGCTGGTCGGCTGGCGCATCAATCACTTCGGCTTCAACGACTATTTCGGCATCTTCGGCGATGTCGACGCCACGCTGACGATCGATCCGGCCAATCTCTCCGCCGCCAAGGTGGATGCGACGATCCCGATCAATCCGGTGCTGGCGAGCCAGGCCCTGCGCGATCACCTGCTGCGTGACGGGCAGGACGGCAAGAAGCCCGATTTCTTCGGCTCCAAGCAGCAGCCGGCCCACTTCGTGTCGACCAAGGTCGAAGCGAGCGGCAACAAGGCCACGATCACCGGCAATTTCACGCTCAACGGCGTGACTAAGCCGGTGACCATCGATGCCCAATTCACCGGCGCCGGCAACTCGATGATGGGCAACAAGCTCACCCTCGGCTTCGAAGGCACGGCCACGATCAAGCGCTCGGACTTCGGGCTCACCACCTTCGTCCCCATGGTGTCGGACGAGGTGGAACTGCAGATCAGCACGGCTTTCGAAAAGCAGTGATCCCGGATGCGGGCGGCGTTTTTTGCGCCGCCCGCACTGGATTTGTTCATCACTTGCGCCTATCCTGAAGATATGTACCGCCGCGAACTCCTGTCGCTGCTTCGACTTACGCGCCCTTAGGCGTGTTCCTTGGTCCGTGCCCGATGCGCGGCCGCCCGCCTAAGGGCTCTATCAAACCCCAGTCGAAACAAAGGCCGCGAGCCAGGTAATTTTATTGCTGCGCGGCGTTCAGGCGTTAAGGCACAAACATGACGATGCTCTCAGAGCCAGGCCGAAAATACAGGCCCTTTCCCCCGGTCAACCTGCCCGACAGGCAATGGCCCAGCCGCACGATCACCCAGCCCCCGCGCTGGCTTTCCACCGATCTGCGTGACGGCAACCAGGCGATTGTCGATCCGATGGATGCGGTGAAGAAGAATCGCTTCTTCGACCTGCTGGTGCGGATCGGCGTGAAGGAGATCGAGATCGGCTTCCCCGCCGCCGGGCAGACCGAATTCGATTTCATCCAGGGCCTCGTCCACTCGGGCAGGATTCCCGACGATGTGACCGTCCAGGTCCTCACTCAGGCCCGCAAGGACCTGATCCAGCGCTCGTTCGAGAGCCTGGAAGGCGCGCGCGCCGCGATCGTCCACCTGTACAACGCGATCAGCCCCGCCTGGCGCGAGATCGTGTTCCGCATGAGCCCTGCGCAAGTGAAGCAGATCGCGGTCGACGGGGCCATGATGCTGCGCGACGAGGCGGCCAAGCGCCCGGACATCGATTGGCACTTCGAATATTCGCCGGAAACCTTCTCCACCACCGAGCTCGATTACAGCCTCGAGGTCTGTGAAGCGGTGATGGACGTGCTCCGGCCGACGAAGGAACGGCCGCTGATCCTCAATCTGCCGGCGACGGTCGAGGCGGCGACGCCCAATGTCTATGCCGACCAGATCGAATATTTCTGCCGCAACCTGCCCAATCGCGAGGCGGCGGCGATCAGTCTGCATACCCATAACGATCGCGGCACCGGCGTGGCCGCGGCGGAGCTGGGCCTGATGGCCGGTGCCGACCGCGTCGAAGGCTGCCTGTTCGGCAACGGGGAACGTACCGGCAACTGCTGCCTGGTGACGGTCGCTCTCAACATGTACACCCAGGGTGTTGATCCCGGCCTGGATTTCTCCGACATCGACGGGATCATCGAGACGGTGGAATACTGCAACGAGCTGCCTGTCCACCCGCGCCACCCTTATGGCGGAGAACTGGTGTTCACGGCCTTTTCCGGCAGCCACCAGGACGCCATCAAGAAGGGTTTCGAGGCGCAGGAACAGCGCAATGACGAGCTCTGGCGCGTGCCCTATCTGCCGATCGACCCGGCGGACCTCGGCCGCACTTACGAAGCCGTCATCCGCGTCAACTCGCAAAGCGGCAAAGGCGGCTTCGCCTGGGTGCTCGAACAGGGCCAGGGCATCAAGCTGCCGAAGAAGCTGCAGGCCGATTTCTCGCGCCACGTCCAGCACCTGGCCGACGAGCTCGGCCGCGAGCTGGATGCCGAGGATATCTGGCACACCTTCCAGCGCGCCTATTACCTGGAGGAGGAAGGCGCGCGCTTCCGGCTGGTCGATTACGAGGAGACCCGCGCCAGCGACGGCACGCGCCTGTTCGCCGGCACCATCTCCGTCGACGGCAAGCACCAGCAGGTGAGCGGGCGCGGCAAAGGCCTCGTCTCTTCCGTGCTGGCGACCCTGGGGCAGAGCTTCGGCCTGCAGATCGAAGTGGTCGATTATTTCGAGCACGCGCTGGGCAAAGGCACCGATGCCCGCGCCGCCGCCTATCTCGAATGCACGCTGCCCGATGGGCGCACGATATGGGGCGTGGGCATCGACGAGGACGTCGCCACCGCCAGCGTCCGCGCCGTACTGAGCGCGGCCAATGTCGCTGTGCAGGAAGCCGGCCAGCGGGCTTCCGCGGCGTGATCGCCTGCACCGGGATCGTCGTTGCGGGCGCTGCGAAAGCGCGGCCCGCAATGACGATCCTTTCAGGCCAAAATGGCTATGCCCCCCCGGTCTGGAATGTGATCGCCCAGGCCCAAAGCGTCATTGCAATGAAGCAGGCCATAGGCCACCTAGAGCGGCGCTCGCATCGCTCGGGATGGCCTATGGCCAGCTTCGCCCACGCTACCCTCGCAATGACGATGGGATCAGGCGATCATGCCAAAAGGGCCATCGCGCTCTAAACGGGTTCCAGCGGCAGCCCTTCCGCCGGGAGGCGCTCGATCATGACGCTATCACCCGGTCGCACGACACCGCCTTCCACCACCACGGCCATCACGCCGGCCTTGCGGATCAGGGTGCCGTCGACCGCGCGTTCGAGCACGGCGGCCATCGCGCCCGGCCCGATATTCTCGTCGATCTGGCGGCATGGGTTGCGCAGGCCCGTCAACTCCACAAGCGCATCCTGGCCCAGGCGCAATGTCGTGCCGCGCGGCAAGGCGAGGAGATCGATGCCGGCAGTAGTCACGTTCTCGCCCAGCGCGCCCGGCGCAATGACGAACCCCGCCTGCCGCAGTTCCGCGAAGAGTTCCCTGTGGATCAGGTGCACTTGGCGCAGGTTCGGCGCATTCGGCGTCCTGGCCACGCGCGAGCGGTGCTGAACCGTGGCGCCGGCATGCGCATCGCCCGCGACGCCCTGGCCGGCCACCAGTTCGATCCATTTACGCGTCGGCTTGCCGAAGCGGTGCCTGTCGTCGGCGGCAACGGCCACTACCCTCCCGTCCCCGCTCATGGCCGCGCGCTCACGCCAGCGGTGCCGGCCCAGAGCAGATCGGCCATCGCATCGAGTTCGGCGAAGTCCAGCCCTGCCCCCAGCGGGTCCTGGCGGTTGAGCCGCAAGCGCGGTCGGTCGGGATGCAGCAAGCGCCGGCGCAAGGCGCGCTGCAACAGCGCCAATCGCATGAACGCCTGGTCCCGCTCCCGCTCCGGCACCTTGCAACGCAAGCGGGACCAGGTGCCCTCGATCTGCCCGATCCGCTCCGCCACCAGTGCGTTGTAAGCGCGGTGAGGCCCGCGATGGAGCGGCAGGCCGGTGCGCAGCGCCGCTTCGGCACTCGCCGGAAGCAACAGTCCGTTGCGGCGAAAATCGTGGAACCCCAGCCGGTTGCGGCCGATCGCATCGAACAGTGCCGCGAAGCAGCGCTGCGAGAGCAATTCGCGCGGGAGCAGGTGATGGCGCTGCATCCCCGCCTGGTATCCCGGCTCCCCACGGCGATTCACCGCCTGGAACGCAAGCCGCCGCCGGTCCGCCGGCCCGCCCCGCATCTCAGCCCCGCCACGCCCTGACGAAGCGGCGGTTGGCGGACGGTTCCAGCCGCACGCTGTCGCCATTGGGCGTGGGAATCCGTTCGGCAACCTCGATCGGGCCATGCTCGTAGAGCCAATGCAGCAGCCGCACCGCCAGCTTGGCCGCTTCCGCGCGATCGCCCACGAGTTCCGGTTCCATCCGCAATTCCTGGCCGATGAACTGGGCCATGCCTTCGCTGTGCATTCCCCCGTCCGGCGCGGTGGCCAACGCGGCGAGGCAGAAAGCCGGGAACACTCCGCCCGCCAGCCAGGCATTCACCGTCTCGCGAAAACGCTCCGGCTGCGACCAGCACCGCGCGGGGTGCCACGCCACCGCCTGCACGCCGGGGAGCGCCGTGAGCTGCGCGGCGAGGGAAGCCAGCGCCTTGAGCACGGGCGGCATCCTCCCGCCCGCGGCAAGATGATGGCCGGGCCGCAAGGTGATCGCCCGCAGGCCTGCGCCATCGAGACCAGCCGGCAGGCCAGCAAGGTGCCCAGAGGCCGGCAGCGGCGCCGGATCGCCCCCCGCGAGCCCTACCAGATCGAACGTCAGCCCGTTCGCCAGCAGTTCGAGCCAGCGCGGCCCTTCCCCCTGGCCCGATGGTTCGTGGCTGATCGAAAAGGCCGAGCCCACGCGTGACAAGGCCGCCACGCCGGCCGTATCCGGCCGCTCGCCGGCCGCGAATAGTAGCGAAGCCGCTGGTGCCGGCACCCCATCCGCCACGTCTCCCGCGCCCAAAGCAATCTCCGATGAAACCAACTCGAGTTTGGCGCGAAAGCCGATCGAGGTCGAGTCTCCGGTGCGTAATTGGCTCCGATACGGACTATTCTCTACGGGATTTCGCCTGTTGGGCGCTCGGCCGCCTGTCGATTGCGCCGCCGCCCGGCTTTGCACGAGGCGCGGCGGCGGCTAGGCTTCAATGATGGCCACCCGTCCCGCGGTATTCGGTATCGAGCGTTCGCTTTCCGGCAGGGCATGGCGCTGGCGCGGCGGGAATATGGAGCTGGATGCCGGCCCAGCGGGGCTGGAAGACGATATCGTCACCCAGCTGCTGCTGGCCCGAGGCGCGCCGCGTGAGGACCTGGCACGCCACCGCAACCCCAGCCTGCGCAGCTTCCTGCCCGACCCGTCGACGTTCAACGACATGGACCCGGCGGCCGAGCGCGTGGCCGAAGCCGTGCTCGCGCGCGAAACCGTGACCGTGTACGGCGATTACGACGTGGACGGCGCGACCAGCGCGGCCCTGCTCATCCGGCTGTTCCGCATGCTGGGGCACGCGGCCGAGCCCTATATTCCGGACCGCCTGCTCGAAGGCTACGGCCCGAGCGGGGAGGCGCTGGTGAAGCTGGGCCAGCAGGGGTCGAGCCTGGTCATCACCGTCGATTGCGGTGCCATGGCGCATGAGGCGCTGGCCGCCGCCCATGCCGCCGGCATCGATGTGATCGTGGTCGATCATCACAAGTGTTCGGCGGAGCTTCCCCGCGCCTTCGCCCTGGTCAATCCGAACCGGCTGGACGAGAGCGCGGAAGCGGCCGCCCAGGGGCACCTCGCGGCGGTGGGCGTGGCCTTTCTGCTGGCGGTGGCGGTGGTGCGCACGCTGCGCCGGCGCGGCTTCTTCGAAACGCGGGCCGAGCCCGATCTGATGGCCCTGCTCGATCTGGTGGCCTTGGGCACCGTGGCCGATGTCGCCGCGATTCGCGGGCTCAACCGCGCTTTCGTCGCCCAAGGTCTCAAGGTCATGGCCCGGCGCGCCAATACCGGAATCGCCGCGCTGATCGACGCCAGCCGGCTGTCCCGCCCGCCGAGCTGCAGCGATTGCGGCTTCGCGCTGGGTCCGAGAATCAACGCCGGCGGCCGCGTGGGCGAAGCGACGCTGGGCGTTCGCCTGCTGACGACGGAGGACCCGGACGAGGCGCGCGCGATCGCCCAGCAGCTCTCCCAGCTCAATGACGAGCGCCGCGCGATCGAAGCCGCGGTGCAGGAAGCGGCGGAGGAACAGCTCGCCGCGCAGCACAATCGCGCGGTGCTGACGCTGGCCGGCAGTGGCTGGCATCCGGGCGTGATCGGCATCGTCGCCGGCCGCATCAAGGAAAAGGCCGGAAAACCCGCCGTAGTGATCGCGCTCGATGACGAGACCGGACAGGGCAAGGGTTCGGGGCGTTCGATCGCCGGGGTAGATCTCGGGGCGGCGATCATCGCCGCGCGCGACAGCGGCCTGCTGGTGGCCGGCGGCGGCCATGCGATGGCGGCCGGGCTGACCGTGGCGGCGGACAGGATCGACGCATTGGCGGAATGGCTGGACGCGCGGCTGGCCGGCGCGGTCGCCGCCGCCTCGGCGGAGCGGACCACGCTGCTCGACCTGTCGGTCACCCCGCGCGGCCTGACGCCCGATCTAGTGGAAACGCTGGACAGCGCCGGCCCGTTCGGCGTCGGCTGGCCCGGCCCGCGCGTGGCGGTGGGGCCCGTGCACCTGATCAAGGCCGATGTGGTCGGCAATGCCCACCTGCGGCTGGTCGCCGGCGGGCAGGACGGGGCGTCATTCAAGGCGATCGGCTTCCGCATGGCCGAGAGCGAATGGGGCCAGGCGCTGCTCCACGGGGCGCGCGGGCGGCGCCTGTGGCTGGCCGGCCGCGCGAAGATCGACGACTGGGGCAGCCGCCCCCAGGCCGAGCTCCATCTGGAGGATGCGGCCTGGGCGGATTGATGCCGCGCTGCGTGGGGCTTGACCGCACCCCCGCCCCCAACTAAGTGCGCCGCTCGCCTTCGGGCGTGGCCCCATCGTCTAGCGGTTAGGACGCGGCCCTTTCACGGCTGAAACACGGGTTCGAGTCCCGTTGGGGTCACCACCGAAGGTGACCGGAATCTGGAAAAACCGGCCCCTTCGTCTAGCGGTTAGGACGCGGCCCTCTCACGGCTGAAACACGGGTTCGAGTCCCGTAGGGGTCACCAGTCAACCTCTTAAACCGAGCGCCCAAGCGTTCCCCCGTTTTCGTGGGGTCTGATGGTCTGCGTCAGACGATAACGGGACGGATTCGGGCCTGCCCCGATCCATGCGCTTCCGGCTATGGAAATTGTCATCACCTCGGTCGGCGTGGCGTTGCTGGGTGCCGCGATAATACCCTTGCGCCCGGAGCCGCTCGGCATGAGCATCCTCTGGCTCCTGATCCCGATCTCCCTACTCGGCGCGACCGGCCTCGCCCCGTTCTCGTGGGCAGAGCGCAGCGGACAATACGAAGACATTGCCGGCGCCGCGCAGCGTATCCTCGATAATGAAGATCGGCGGCCTGAAACACTTTCCAGCCAATAAGAGGCGGGAACTGATACAACTGATTACAAACTACTCCCTCAGAGTGCCGGATAGCGACTTGGCAAATGGGTTTGTCCGTTGCAGTCTGTGTCCAAACAAAAAACGGGGCTTTCAGTCCTGGTTGAGGGGACCCACGTCATGCGCCTGCCATCTCGCCTGCTTTTGCTTTCGCTGGTTCTTCCGCTGTCACTGGGGGCGG
>JAFKFN010000001.1 GCA_017308255.1 Altererythrobacter sp.
GCTCGCGCTGCTCGCGTGGCGCACGCTGCGCAAAAAGGCCTGAAGCGGCGAAAGCTCAGCGCGCCAGCGGGCCGCTCGCAAAGCTGTCGCGGTCGATTTCGAACATGACATGCTCGACCGGGCGGCCGACGCGGTGCTCCACCCAGGTTTCTCCGGTCAGCCGGCCGCCGATCTTCACCATCGCCTTGCGCGAGATCACGTTGTCGACGCCGACGCGGAACAGCACGCGCCGCACGAAGCCGAAGGCATGCCCGAGCATCAGCCGCTTCATCTCGGCATTGAGCCCGGTGCCCCAGTGCCGCCGGGCAAGGAACGTCCAGCCGATCTCCACCACGCCGCCATCCGCCGGATCATAGGCCTGGAAGCGCGAGGAACCGATGATCTCGCCCGTGTCCCTGGCAATCACCGCCAGCGCCCCGCCCTGGGCCAGCGCATCGTCGAAGAAGGCGCGGAAGACCGGCTCCCGCCAGCGATCGTGCGAAGGATGCGCCGCCCACACCTCGGGATCGGCCGCCACGGCGTAAAGCGCCTGCCAGTCGTCTTCCCGCAACGGCCTCAGCACCAGCCGCTCCCCTTCGAGGATCGGCTGGCGGTTCACGGCGTGAAGTCCTGCGTCAGACCAGCGCTTCGGCGGAAACGGCCGCCAGCGCCTCGACGAACTTGGGCAGGTTGCCCATGGTCAGCCCGGCGATATTGATACGGCCCGAACCCGCCATGTAGATGCCGTGATCGGTGCGCAGCGCCTGGATCTGCTCTTTCGACAGCGGCAGCGTGGCGAACATCCCATGGCCCCGGGCAACGGGCATCAGGTCGATGGCGCCCGCCATGCCCGCTTCGCCCAGCGCCGCGCGGACTTGCGCGATGCGCGTGCGCATCTGGCCCAGCTCGTCCAGCCACTGGGCGGTCAGCTGTGCATCTTCCAGCACCAGCCGCACGGCGGCCGCGCCGTGATCGGGCGGCATCGACCAGGCGGCACGAGCCAGCGCATGGCCGTTCGAAAGGACGCGCTGCAAGGCATCCCCATCGGCAGTCTGGATATAAAGCGCACCCACGCGATCGCGGTAGAGGCCGAAGTTCTTGTCGCAGCTATAGGCGATCAGCGCCTCGGGCACCGCATCGATGACCTTGCGCGCGCCGTAAGCGTCTTCGTCCATGCCGGCGCCCAGGCCCTGATAGGCCAGGTCCACGATCGGCAGAACCGCGCTTCGCCCCAGCAGCGCGGCGATCTGGTCCCATTGCGCGGGCGTGTAATCGATGCCGGTGGGGTTGTGGCAGCAGCCGTGCAGCAGCAGCGCATCGCCTTCCCCGGCCCCCGCCAGCGCCGCCTCGAGCGCCGGAAGATTGGCGGACCCGTCAGGCGTGGCATGGGCGAAAGGCACCAGTTCCATGCCCAGGTCGGCCAGGATCTGCGCATGGTTCGGCCAGCTCGGCGTGCCCATCAGCACGCGCGTGACGCCGGCACGCTTCGCCAGGGCCGCGGCAAGCCGCACCGCGCCGGTGCCGCCAGGGGTCTGCATGCCTTCGATCCGCCCGCCGCGCGTCGGCTCCCCCGCGAAGACATAGGGCATCAGCGCATGGACGAAGCCCATGTCGCCTTCCGGGCCGAGATAGGCTTTCGAATCCTGCTCCGCGACGAGCTTCGCCTCGGCCGCCTTGATCGCGCCGAACACCGGGGTTTCGCCCTGGCCGGTACGATAGACGCCCACGCCGAGGTCTATCTTGTCGGCGCGCGGATCGGCGTCGTGGAGCTTGATGAGCGCGAGAAGCGCATCGGGCGGCTGTTGGTCCAGTCTGTCGAGCATAGCGGCGGCTCCATGCCCCTCGCCATGCGCTGCGGCAAGCCCCAATCCGGGCTCGGTGCCGTGGTTTTTGCTTGGCCGCCTAGAAGGGCAGCCAGCGCTGCTTGTGGGAGAACTTCATGTAGCCGGCATTGACCCCCAGCCGCAGCCCCGCGCCCACCCGGATCGGGATCAGCACCACGTCGCCCTTGCGCAGGTAGCTCGCATTGAAGCCGCCCACGAGATAGGCCGCCCCTTCGCCCGCCGGATAACGCTCGAACAGCTCTTCGCTATCGTAGAGGTTGTAGACCAGCACGAAGGTGCTGCCGGCATTGGCGCCGGCATCGAAGCCGATCGACGGCCCGGTCCAGTAGACCGGCTGCTGCCCCTCCACCTTGTGATAGAGCGTGCCGGAGCCATAGCGCGCGCCGAGCACGAAGGCGCCGCCAGCCTCGCGCCCCACGATATAGGCATTGGGCTCACCCTGCTTGGCGAGGATGTCCTTGATCAGGTTCGCCAGGCCCTGCGCGCCCTTGCCGAACACCCCTTCGGCCGCGCCGATCAGGTCATCCTCGTGATAGGTCACGTCCTGAGCGGAAGCGCTGGCGGGCCGCGCGGCAGGCTGGCTGGCGACGGCCGGGGCGGGCGTCGACGGCGGCGGATAGCTGGGCGCCGGATAGCTCGGGGTCGGCTCGGTCGGCACGCCATCGTAAACGGATGGGCTGTTGTACACCGGGGGCGCGGGCTGCTGCGCCTGGGGCGCGGCAAGGTCGCCGTCGATCGCGGTATCGGGATCGATCGTCTGGATTCCCTGGGCGGCCAGCGGGGCCGCGCCGCCCACGGCCAGCAGCATGGCCGCCGCGATGACGCGGGCGCGAGTTCGGACGGCGAGTTGAAGCAGCATCGGGTTTCCCAGGGTCCTTCGGAACGGACTTGTTCACCGTCCACAAGAATCCCCGGCGGCTGAAGCGGCAATGAACGCGCGCCAGGCCGAGTCGGTTTTGCGGCGAGTCGAGTCGGCGCTCCCCCACGCTGGCCCCTTGCCGCCGCCGGAGCCCCCCGTTATAGGCCCCGGCGCCGGCCCGGAGACGTGGGTGAGTGGCTGAAACCAGCGGTTTGCTAAACCGCCATACGGGGATTACTCGTATCGAGGGTTCGAATCCCTCCGTCTCCGCCACCTTGCATTGATTTAATTGATATTTTTTCAAGATTGTGCGCCGGTCCCCATAACCGTTCCCCGATAGGCCCGACGCTTGAGGCGACGCTAGCGGACTAATCGGAGCAGAGATGCGCCCATAGCGGACGCTCCCGCCAATCGTCGGGGAAGCCCATGGCGGCAAAATCACCCGTGGGATTTTCCGCGATCAAACACGTCAAACGGCTTGGCCAATCCGATTCAGGGGCCACGATTCCCATTGAGTGCAAGAGCATCGAGAGTGTGTTGTAGAGCTTGCGATCAGCTTCGGGGGCTATCGTATCTGCAAGGCTGGCCGGATTTTGTGCGATTGGAAAGGTTACGGTGAAGCGCCGGTTCCAAAGGCGGCTATGGTGTGCGCAGATATTCCGCACCGTCGCAAGGTGATGCATCAAGCCCTGAAACACCCGGTCATCAAAACCGATCTTTCGAGCAATGGCCTTACGGTCTGCGCGTCCCCCCAAGGCAGAGAAGAACTTGGAAAGCAGGCCAAAGGAAATGAACTCCGCAGCCATCCAGACGGGCGGCAATGGCGGGTTGTTATAGGTGCGCTTGTAGTGATCGACGAACACGTCATGCGAGCGATCATATTCGGATTGTAGCTGGGCCAGGTTGGCTTGGAAGCGGTCCGTGCGCGGATAGAGCGCCGCATTAAGGTAGCCGTGCGGCCCATAGACCATTGCCATTTGGTGCGCCCACGCACCGCGCGCCGCGACCTCTATCCGCTCCAATGCATCCATGAGCAGTAGCCGGAGATGACGATCAAACTCATACAGGGCGAGCACCGCCTCCAGCGTCGTCCCATCCTTGAATACATGATTGCCGGATTCGGTATCGGCTTCATAATAGAGCCAGTAGGCACGCAACCGATAATAGCTGATATGGCTGAGCGCCCACGTTGCTTGCTGGACGTTTTGAATCACCATGCCGCGCTCTTGGAGCAACGCGATTTGATCGGGAATTGATTTGGATGGCTTGTTGAAATGGCGCATTGTCGGCTTATGCGCGAGCCAAGGCCAAAAACAAAGTAGCCCGCCATGGTGCGCATCGTTGAGAGGCGTGGCGGGCTTTGTTGAGGTGGATATATCCACCGATTCCCAACAAATCAATAACCGGCTGTTGCGCTTCGTCGCATCCAGCCGGACCGGATTGCCAATGGACTGCAATACTGTCCGTCGTCAGAACATTCGGCACAACTCGCGGCGTAGATTAGCGGAGTGCGGACCTCGTCAGGGGGTTGATGTTAGGCGGCGAACTTGCGGTGCTGCAAGCGCCGATGTTCGATGGTCTGTTGCTTGATCCTTTCGCGCAGTTTGA
>JAFKFN010000023.1 GCA_017308255.1 Altererythrobacter sp.
ATCAAACTGCGCGAAAGGATCAAGCAACAGACCATCGAACATCGGCGCTTGCAGCACCGCAAGTTCGCCGCCTAACATCAACCCCCTGACGAGGTCCGCACTCCGCTAATCTACGCCGCGAGTTGTGCCGAATGTTCTGACGACGGACACCGAACTTGTTCGCCCAGCAACGGACGGTCTCATAAGAGACATCGATTCCGCGTTTGGCGAGCATCTCTTCGACATCACGCAAGCTGGTCGTGAAACGGAAATAGAGCCACACAGCGGAACCGGATCGCATCGGGCGGAAACCGGGCGCTTGGACGAAGGAGCTTCATCATCGTTTTGATAACTGGCAAGCTGTCGAATTCGGAGACAGCGCTAGACTGACAGCACACCCGACGGCACTCGCTTCCACCAATATCACGGGTACCGGTAAGCTTCAGGCGGGAAATATTTCTGGGGTTTAATACAGGGATAAGCGCGATTGAAGGGTCCCAAGCCGCAAGAACAAGAGTGCGGAAAGCATTAGGCCGAACGTCATGATCCAGATCGCGCCTGTATATCCAAGGCCATTTTCGATGATGCTGCCGATTGCTGGGGTAAAGAGGCCGATGCCTATGGCAACCACCGCCACCGCCACTCCATAAATTTGGCCGAAATGGAGCAAGCCGAAAAAGCGGGAGAGGAAGTAGCTCATCAGCGGTAAGTGTGCTTGCATCGTGAAACCAAATAGCGCGCTCACCGTGATTAGCCCGGCCCAGCTCGTTGTGCTGTTGCCGAGCAGCGCGAGGCCGAATACCGACACCATGCCCAGAAGCTGAAGTGGGACGGCGATCAGCGGCGTTGGAAAGCGATCCATCAAGATTCCTGCAACGAGCGAACCTGCTAGCCCCGATATGGTAACGGAGGCGATCGCACTCGCGCCGCTGGCAGCTTGGAAGCCGCGTCCATCGAGGAACGGTACAATATAGGCCATGAATCCCAAGCGCGGCGCGGCGCCCACAACCACCGCTGCGATGAGCAGCCACATGGTGCCAGTTCTCAAGGCTTCACCGGGCGGAATACCGGTCGTTCCAGCCGCACTATCATCTATTTCTTCGGCTGTTTCCGCGCGGGGGAGCATCACGAAGAGAACGGGCACGGTTGCAAGAATAGTCCCGCCCAGCACGAGATATACTGCCCGCCATCCGTGAGCTGAAAGCACGGCCTCGATCAACAATGGTGCGGCACTACCGGCAAGCGCTGCCTCAACCCCGAATACTGCGAGTGCTTTCGCGCGATTCTGCACGAACAGCCCGCCGATAATTTTCACATAGCCGAGGGCCGTCGTCCCAAAAACGCCCAAGAGCGCATGGGCGAGATAGAAAAGCCAAATGTGCCGATTCGTCGTGGTGAGACCAAGCGTGGTCAATCCTACCATGACTGTTCCACACAGGATTACCCGTCTCGCCCCAAAGTGGTCAATCAATCGCCCAATTAATGGTCCTGAGATGGCACCGCATATCATCATGAACGTAATCGCCATGGAAAAAGCCGTGGCAGTCCAACCGAACTGCGTTGTTATCGGCAGGAGCAGAAGCGGAAGCGCAGCGCTTGTCAGCAGACTGCTTCCCAGCATCTGGCCAATGAGGCATGCGGTGACCCCTATAACGGTCCGCGAATTCAGCTCTGCCGGTCTGCTCGCTGCTGGCTCCCCTCCCATGCACCTCTGATCCTTCAAATAGGCGAACCTGCCCGAAAGGCCTTTCGATGCTCATTGCTGGCGGATGCTCGGGGCGTCAATTCCCTGGTCCTGGACAGAAACTACCTCCAGCTCACGCTCCGATACAGCCCACAAGCTTCTTGCGGAATTTGACTCTGTCCTTTCCTTGAAGGCCTTGTTTCTCGATGCGCAGGGCATGACGAGGAATGATTGTCAAATCCATGAAATGACATCATAAAAATTAAAAAGCGATCCGAAGGATAGTCCGTCGAACAGTCCGGTTGATAATGCCCAAGGTGGCTTGCGCGGTCCAGAAGGCTCGCTTAGGCGTACGCACAAGCTGCCACCAGAAGCGCAGCAGGAGGAGGGGAAATGCTGGTTCGTCCTAAAGGGCGACTATCCAGTTCTTCGGATCAGGCAAAACCGCGGGACGAAGCGCTTCTTATTCGCTGGTTCGCCCGATATCGGCGCCCGCTGCTCACATTCTTTAAACGCCAAGCCCCTTCCCTTCAGGACCATGAGGATCTCGTGCAAGAGGTCTTCGTACGCATCGCCCGTCGGTCTGATCTTTACGATATCGATCGGGCTGACAGCTACATTTTCCAGACCGCTGCGAACGTTTTGAAGGACTTATTCCGCTATCTGCGCGGCCAAGGCGAGCCCGCTGGCGGCCGTAATGAAGACCTGATGATCGATCCCCGCGCAGACGCCGATCGCATTGTGACCGAGCGAGACCTTCTTCGCGCTCTCGCCCGGGTTCTGGATGGGCTTCCCGATCGGACGAAGATGATCTTTAAATACTACTACTTCGATGCGTTCTCTCATTCTGAAATCGCTGAGACTCTTGGAATCTCCATACGCACGGTAGAGGATCACGTGGCGAGAGCTCATCGCAGGCTGGCTGTGCACCGTGAGACGCTGATGGTTGAGTTCGACCGGCCGCCGGATTTCGGGACGCCATCGGTCAGTCGCAGGCTGCTGGCCCATTAGACACCAGAAGGTCATTTTTGTTGAATCCTGAACGGGCTCTCGGAGTTGGGTGAAAAAATTCCCGTGGGTCCGTCGCTGGCAATCGTCTGACTCTGAAAGGGGCGGGTAGCCCAAGTTCAGAGGAGGCGAAAATGAAGCGTGTTTCGGCGACATGGTTGGCAAGCAGCGCCGCGATAGCCGCGCTTGTCGCGGGTATGCCGGCTGCGGCTCAATCCGAAGTTGGCAATGCGGCGGTGGCCAAAAACAATGGGGATCAACTCAACGAAATTGTCGTTACGTCTCGCCGGGTGGAGGAAAATCTGCAGAGCACGCCGATTTCGGTATCGGCTGTCTCTGGAGAGGATCTCCGCGATCAGGGGGTAACCGATATCGCGGCGCTCGATCGTATCATCCCGAACCTTACTTACACGACAAACGGAGGGAGCAGCCTGTTCGCTGGTATGGGCTCCAATCCGGGCATATTTATTCGGGGTGTAGGCCAAACCGATTTTGTCATCGGAAGTGACCCGGGCGTGGGCACCTATGTAGATGGTGTGTTTATCGCTCGCAGCTTTGGCGGCAACCTTGAAAACCTCGATATTGAACGGGTTGAGGTGCTGCGCGGCCCACAAGGTACGTTGTTCGGAAAAAATACCGAAGGCGGCGCGATCAGCCTGATCACAACACGACCGGGCGATGAGTTTGAGGGCTACGTCGATGCCTCTTACGGATCCCGCAATCGGATAGATATCGAAGGCGCCGCCACGTTACCTCTCGCGGATGGCTTCTCGGCTCGTGCGGCTTTCCTTTCACGCACGCAGGATGGCTATATCCAAAACGATTATCTCGATAAGGATGTTGCAAATACCAATGTCCAGGCGGGGCGTCTTACCCTACGCTATCATCCGGATTCGGCGCTTGATATCGCGCTCAGCGGTGAATTTCTCCACCAGCGGCAACGCGGACAGCAGTTGACGTTGCTCGACGTCCGAACACCGGTGGACGGTGACGTAAACGATTTCGGGACCTACAACACCTTCTACAACCGTGCGATAGCTCCGCTCCGGGGTTACGACCTTATGGGCAACCAGTGGGTAGCCGATCCCCGGCATACCAATGCTGGCACGATCTACGATGATAATGCCGATGTTTTTGGCACGGCCTTGAATGTTTCTTATGACCTTGGAGATGTGACCTTGCGGTCAATCACATCCTATCGTGATGTGAAGGCCACTTTCGGTGGAGATATGGACTTCTCCCCTGCCCACTACTGGGAAAACTACGTTGAGACTCGTCAGAACCAGTTCAGCCAGGAATTCCAGATCACGGGAGTCGCTCTGGATGATCGACTCGAGTTTACTGGCGGCTTGTTCTATTTTCATGAAAAAGGGCGTGATAACCAAGTATCTGGCTATCTAATTGACGCAGTTCATACTTTGTTTGACGCTGCGCCTCACAGTATCCCCGCCCCTTCGCATGAATCCCTGGCGTGCCCGAATATCGATCCAGCCGTGAACGACACTCTGTGCCTTGGTGGAAACCTGGAAAATGCCCCGGAAGCGGTCGCGGCGGCAATCGCTCTACAACTGGGCAACCCGAACTACTCAAATCGCAGACAGGTAAATAACACGTATGCTGCCTATGGGCAGTTCACCTACCACCTGACCGATGAACTCGAATTCACCGGCGGTCTTCGGTACTCGGACGATGGCAAGAAGGCGACTTATCACGACATTACGCCCGATGCGGTGACGCCGGATCACCCCGCAGTTACTGACGTGACCGGCGATCAAAGCGCTAAGATGTGGACCTATACAGCCACGCTTGGATATCAAGCTACACCGGATATCTATCTCTACGCTACGCACTCAAGTGGTTACAAAGCCGGTGGCATCGTATCGAGAGTATTTCAAGGTCAAGTTCGTCTTCCAGCTTATGAGCCCGAGAGGAATTATAACTACGAGCTTGGAATTAAATCTGAATTTCTTGATCATAGAGTTCGAATGAATGCTGCAATTTTCCGTAATTGGTACGATAATATTCAATATGGATATTTCCGCATAGTAGATGGTTTGTTGGAAGCTTATATCGCTAACCCAGCTGACGCTGAACTGTTTGGCGGAGAGGTCGAGCTTACTGCACTTGTTACCAATCGCCTTACGCTACATGCCAGTGCTGGGATTACCGATATTGAATACAAGAACATCCAACCGGAAGCGCCGGCGAACATGTTCTATGGAGATGCCCGTCCGGAAAGTGTACCAAAAACGAAGATCACCGGCGGATTTACTTATCGTCAGCCCATCAGCGACATTGGTGATTTATCACTGAGAGCAGATTACAGTTGGCAGGATAGCACGGTATTGATTGACTATGTGCAGGTCTCCCCGTCCGAGCGCGTTCTCGTAACTCAGCCGTCTTACGGGATCGGTACCGTGCGCCTGACTTACGCACCGACTTCAGGTAACTGGGAAGCCTATGTCCATGTCGACAATCTGTTCGACAAGCTCGCTGAAACGAGCCGGTTCGACTATAATGGCATTACCGGCGCTCTCTACAATCGTCCGCGCGAAGTGCGGGCTGGGTTGAGATTGGCGTTCTGACCAATCCGCGGTGCGGAGGGTTTCTTCCTCCGCACCGCGCTGTCGTTCCGACGACGAGAGCGGGCAGTGCTGCGATTGCGGAAAATGAAGTCACTGGAGAATGCGCTTCCGTCCATTCCAACGTCCACACCTACTTCAACTAGGAGCTCTCGAGCCAGGTCACCTCGATCTCGTGCGCCGCGAGCCGGCTGGCGATCCCCGCGCCGATCCGGCCGAGGCCGACGATCCCGGCGCGCTTGCCGCTCAGCGAGGGGCGCGCATCGGCCATCTCGCGCCAGCCGCCCTCGCGGACCTTGCGATCCGCTTGGGGGATGCGGTGCCACACCGCCAGCAGCAGCGCGACGGCGTGATCGGCCACGTCGTGCGCGTTGATGCCCGCGGCAGTCGTCAGGCGGATGCCGCGCCTTTGCAGGTGGCCGAGATCGATATGGCTGAACCCGGTTGAGAAGCAGGCGACGAGCTTCAGCGCGGGCAGCGCGTCGACCACCGCATTGGGCAAGTGATCCCCGCTGGCGACCACCTCGATCCGCGCGGCGATGGCCTCGGGCAAGGGGTCGGCCGCGCTTTCGAGCACGAAGGTTTCGTATTCGGCGCTCCATTCCGCCGCGCGCGAGGCCATCAGCTTGCCGAACAGCAGGACCGGGGGGCGTGCCACGTTCAAGCGATGCGGAAACGGGCGCGCGCTTCCTCCACGGTCGCCGGAGTGGCGCCGTAGAGCCTGGCTATCTGCACAGCGGCGCGGACCATGTCCGCATTGTCGCGGGCCACGCTGCCGTCGGGCAGGTGAATGCCGTCCTCGAAGCCGACGCGCACGAGATCGCAGCCCATCGCGATCCCGAGAGTGGCGGCCTTGAACATGAAATGGCCGGTTCCGGTCACTCCGACGATCGCCTTGGGAAACAAGCGGAGGCCTTCGTCGATGTTGAAGATCATGTTCCGCGCGACGGGCGGGGTCGCGCCGAACCCGCCGCCGTGAAGCAGCCAGACGTTGTCCCTATCCTTGTCGAACAAGCCCTCATCGGCATAGCGCATCAGGCGATGGAGCGAGCTTGCCTCGACCACTTCGTATTCCAGCGCGCTGCCGCGTTCGTAGACGGACTTGATCGTCGCCTTGAGCAGCTCCGGCGAGTTCACGTAGGGCGTTTCCGTCGGATAGCCGCCCTCCGGGTTGTGGAAGTCCGCCGATCCTGCCGCGATCCCGAACACGTCCTGCGGCGGATCGATCTCCAGGATGCCCAGCCGTTCGTCATCGGACGGCCAGTGAAACTGCCCGGTCCTGGGATCGCGCCGCACGCCGATGCCATTGGTGGTCTGAACCAGCACCGGGCTGCGCTTGCGGATCTCGCGGATGATTTCCGAATAGATCGCCTTGTCGCCGCTGTTCTTGCCGTCCGGGCCGCGGGCATGGACATGAACCATGGCCGCCCCGGCCTCATGGCAGCGTGCCGCGGCCTCGCCGATTTCGACGGGCTGCTTGGGGATCACCGCGCCGTCGCGATCCTGCTGCATCCCGCCGTTGAGCGCGACCGTAATGATTACCTTGTTGCCTTCGAGCATTGGTTTCCCCTGTCGTCGGCCCCTGCAATGTCCATTCGGGCGCGGAACGTCTGTCCTCTCGCTGCGGGACAGGCGCGCAAGGCAATCCGCATTTGCCAGTCCCGTAGCGCTGGAATAAAATTCTCCGGGACAGGAATTCGGGGGGAGTGAAAGGATGGCAGGCAGTCTGGCCGCGGCCGCCGGGCCATCGTCGGGCCTCGGCGAATTCCGCCGCGGGTGGCGCGTGGTGCTCGGCGCCGGGCTGGGGGCAGGGCTGGGGATCGCCGGGCTCCTGAACTACAACATGGGCCTATTCGCGGAAGGCCTTGCCCGCGACATCGGGCTGAGCCGGACGGGTTATGGCGTGGCGTTCTTCGGGATGACGCTGGCGATGGCGGCGGCGATGCCCATCGTCGGGCGCGCGGTCGATCGCTTCGGCGCGCGGGCCACGGCGGCGTGCGGGGCGCTGGCGCTGGCGATCGGCTTCGCGGCCTTGTCGCGCGTCGGGTCGGTCGCCGCCTATGGCGCGGTGATGGTGCTGATGGGGCTGATCGCGGCGGCATCCGCCCCGGTGCCGCATACCCGCGCCGTCGCCGGGAGCTTCGCAAGGGCGCGCGGGCTGGCGCTGGGGCTGACGCAAGTGGGGATCGGCTTGTCGGCGGCGGTGGTGCCGCCGATCGTCGCGGTGCAGGTGGCGCATCACGGCTGGCGAGCCGGGCTCCTCTTCCTGGCCGCGCTGGCGGGCGCGGCCGTGGTGCCGGTGCTGCTGGGCCTTCCCGGACGTCTGGCGAAGCCGGCCGAAACCGCGCGAGACGATTCGGAAGCATACAGGGACGTCCGCGCATCGCGCCCTTACCGGCTCCAGCTCGCCGCGTTCACGACGATGGCGTTCGCTTTCGCCGGCCTGTTATCCCACTTCGTTCCGCTGCTGCGGGAAGCCGGCGTTCCGGTCGAGCGGGCGGGCGCGCTCGCCGGGATTATCGGCGCTTCGGTGATCGTGACCCGGGTGGTGGTCGGCTGGCTGGCCGACAGGATCGAACCGGCGTGGCTCGGTGCGGCGAGCTGCCTTGCCTGCGCTGCCGGATGCCTGACGCTGGCGTTCGGCGGATCGGCGTTCGCCCTCATCGCAGCGCTGGCGCTGGGCGCGGCGATGGGGGCGGAGGCGGACCTGCTGGGCATCCTCACCGCCCGCAACTTCCCGATGGCGGCCTACAGCCGCGCCTACGCCCTGCAATACGCCGCGTTCGGCGTGGCGGGCGGGTTGAGCCCGGTGTGGATCGGCTATCTCGCGGACCTGACCGGCGGATACGAGGCCGCCTTGTTCGTCTCCGCTTCGGGGCTTCTCGTTCCCCTCGTGCTGTTCTGCATGCTGCCGCGCACGATCCGGCGCGGTTCCGGGGCTTGAGGTCGGATCGTTACCGCGCCGCGCCAATCAGGCCCGCCACCGAACGATGCGTGACGATCGCACCCAGCACTGCCCCATAGGCAATCTTCAGCACGAAGGCCGGGGTTGCCGGAATCGTCTCCAGCCCGCTGAGCCATAGCACCAGCGCCGTCGCGCCGCCCCCCACGGCCAGGCCGGCGACGGCCCAGGCCAGGGCGCGCAGCACGACACGCGCGGGCGAAGGAACCGAGCATGTGCCGAACGTCCGCGCTGCCAGCGCCCGGCGGGCAAGGAACCCAGGCACCAGCGCGGACATGAGCGCGACGGCGAAACTCTGCGGCGCGAAATCGAGGGCGTAACCGCCCGCTCCCCATACTGGGATCGGATCGACGCCGCGAAAGAACGCGACGAAGAACCCGACGCTGATCAGCGCATTGATCGCGGCGCTGACGAGCGCCTCCCGCAGCAGGTATCGCGATAAGTTCAAGGCCGGTTCCCCCTCCCGTATGCGCGGCGGGTTTGCCCCCGCGAGTTTTCACGGATAACAAACGTTCCCGATATGAGGCTGACGCGCAAGATGGTCGTCGCCAAGGCGCGCGACCTCGTGAAACAGGATGGGCTCGACGCTCTCACCACTCGCCGGCTCGGCGAATGGCTGGGCGTGAAGGGGCCGGCGCTGTACCGCCATTTCGCCAACAAGCAGGAGATCATCGACGCGCTGGGGCGCACGTTCTTCGTCGGCCCGGCGGAGCCTTCGGCCGACGATACCTGGCAGGATTGGCTTGAGCAGCGCGCCCATTCGACGCGGCGCGAGATCCTGTCGTGCCGCGACGGGGCGCGGATCGTGGCGATGGCGCGGCCCAACCTGGCCGGCGGCGGGCATCTCGACCGATTGCTCGAGCCGCTGACGAAGGCCGGCTTCGATGCGACCGAGGCACTGCTGGCCAGCCACATCATCGGCCGGCTGGTGATCGGCTGGACGCTTTCGGAACAGGAACACGGCGGCCAGATCCCTCCGGCGTCGGCCAACATCGATCCCGAGGCCGGTTTCGCCTTTGCGGTGAAGTGCGTCATCGCCGGTCTGGAGATGCGGCTGATCGCCAAGAAGATGTCGGCCCCCCGAACCTGACTGCCGGCTCAGCGAAAGCCGAGCTTTTCGCCCAGCGCCTGATTGCCGAAGTCCAGCTTGATCTCGCGGTGGGCGATCTTCCATTCCCCCGCTTGCCTGACATAGCGATCGGCATATCGGCCGAAGCTGAGCAGGGCCGGGCCGTTGCTGCCGTCGCGCACCAGAGTGATGACGTAGCAGCTGCCTTCGGCGCTATCCGCCCCGGTCAGCTTCACGAGCCGGTTGGTCACGATATGGCGCATGAAGGACTCGTTCTCGCCGTTCGGCCCGGTCGGAGAGACGTATTTCTCGTGATCGCGCTTCGCCTGCGCCACCAGTGCATCGCGGCCCTTGACCACCACCGGACCGCCGGAGATCGCGATCTCGCCGTCAGGGGTGAACAGGTCGGCATATTCGTCCGGGCTGCCGAAATCGTGGACGACGCCATAGCGATCCATCAGCTCCATGATCGCGAAGCGATCCTCGGCCTCGCTCGCCTTGGCCGAGGCGGGAACAACGAGGCTGACCGCGAGCAGCGCCGCGGACGCGGCGAAAGGCTTCAAAAATACACGCACCGGATGATCTCCCCTCCACGATGCGGCCCGGCGTCGCGCTCTCTTCCCCGGGGTTTCGGGGCCCTTGGCGTGCCTGTCGCATCCCGCCGTGGCAGCCTTCGTTCGGCCGCCTCTTGCGCCGCGCATAACCTCCTGCGGGCATGATATCAATGATAACTGAATGGGCGAGAAACTGTCGATCCGGCTAGGTCCGGCGTACACATCACGAGCGGATTTATACGGCTATAAATAAGGTAACTCTACAAAAACAAGCAGATAACTGGAATCGTGCGCTGAGCGTTGACGCCGGAAGTTTGCATTGATAACTGAGCGATGGAGCGCTGCTAACAAATCGGATGTTGGAAAGCGCAAGGGGGAGAGTGTCATGCGGTTGAGTTGTGGTGTGGCGCATGCCGTCGCGGCGTGTGCGCTGATTCTGGCGCCGGTATCCTCGGTGCAGGCGCACCATTCCACTGCCGAGTTCAACTATGCGGCCACGGTGATCATCAAGGGCCGCATCAAGGAGCTGCAGTGGACCAACCCGCACTCCTACGTCCAGGTGCTGGTCCCGCAGAAGGACGGGTCGCTGCAGCAATGGAGCGTCGAGATCGGCGCCCCGGCGATCAACGTCAACATGGGCTGGCGCAAGACCAGCGTTAAGCCCGGAGACGAAGTCACGCTCAATATCGCGCCCGCGCGCGACGGCCGCCGTTTCGGAACGCTGCGAACGCTCACCTTCGCCGATGGCCGCGTGCTCAACGGCGTCGCCGCACGGGTCAAGGCGGACAAGGAAGGCTTCGGAATCGTCAAGTGAGCGCGGCGGAGGGCGAAGAGGACGCCGTCGGACCGCGTTTTGGAGGGGCAGGAAATTGACAGGCATTGAAACGCTTGCGCGGGGTGCGTGGATGCTGGCCGGGAGCTTGATCCTGGCCGGCGTGGCGCCGCCTGCGGCCGCCGCTGGGGATGCGCGCGCGGACCGGATCGAGGGCACCTGGATGCCCGATCGCTATCCCGGCAAACTGCTGGCCGAGGACGGTTCCGCTCCGCCGCTTACCCCCGAAGCCGCAAAGCTCTACTCCGATCGCATCGCCGCGCACGACGATCCCGATCGTCAGTACGATCGTACCCGGTGGTGCGCCGGGCCGGGGATACCGCGCATCATGTTCATCCCCTATCCGTTCGAGATCAGGGCGGACGAGGACCTGATCGGGTTCATCTACGCCTGGTATCGCTGGCACCGCGTGGTCGACATGAGCGGCCGCGAGCCGGACCCCATCCTGCCCCAGACGATGGGCTATCCGGTCGGCCGCTGGGATGGCGACACCCTGGTCATCGAAACCATCGGGACGACCGACGAGACGACGCTCGACGAATTCGGCCTGCCGCATTCGGAAGACATGGTCCTGACCGAGAAGCTGGATCTGCTGCCGGACGGAAAGCTGCGCGCGACCTACACGATCGACGACGCCGCGTTCTACACCCGTCCGTGGACGGTGGAGATGACCTACACCCGCGTGCCGGATGTCGTCGTCGGTGACGATGTGTGCCCCGACCGCATAGCCGCGGGCGAGCCGGCGGTGCGGAGCATGCAGCCATGAGCCGCGGTCAGCTCGCCCGCGCGCTCCACGCCGCGAGTTGCTCGCTCGCCTTGTTCAGCCTGGCGCTGCCCGTGATCGGCGCCGCGCAGGAAGGCGGCTTCGCACCGCCCGACGCCGAGCCCGGAATCGGCGAGAACGGCCCCCCGCGCCCCGACGTTCCCGGCATTGCGCCGGGGCAGCCGCGCAAGCTCACCGGCATGTGGGAGATCGAGCGCTTCATCTTCCTCATTCCCGATGCGCCGATGCTGCCGGCGACCAAGGCGCTCTACGACAAGCAGCTGGCGGCGATGAACAGCGGCCAGATCCTCTACACGGCGTGGACTTCGTGCCGCCCGGGCGCGCCGTCGGCGATGGTGATGCCGATGAACTCGCTCGCCGTGATCGAAGGCGATCGCGACATCACGCTCAGCTTCGAGGAGCCGCGGATGACGCGCCGCATCCGGCTGAACGCGCAGCATCCGGCCGATCTCGCGCCCAGTTACATGGGGGATTCGGTCGGGCACTGGGAAGGCGATACGCTGGTGATCGACACGATCGGCTTCAACGGCCAGTTTCAGCTCGATTCCTTCGGCCTCCTGACCAGCCCCCAGCTGCATACGGTCGAACGGCTGACCAAGTCGGCCGACGGCAAGAAGGTGACGATCCAGACGACCTTCGAAGATCCTGAATACTACAGCGCGCCCTTCACGATCGAACGCGCCTGGATCCCGCACGCCGACCGGCACCAGTTCGAATACGACTGCTCCGAAAATCCGCGCGAGGAGGAGTGCGCTCACACCTACTTCGTGCAGGACCTCTATCGGCCCACGTGCGTCCGATACGAAGGGAAGGGCCTCGATCCCTCCCAGGTCCTTTGCCGGCGGCGTGAACAGGGCGCGGACGAGCACGAACACTAGCAGCGACGGGTATCCCGCCTCGCCCCGGCCGATCCGGCCGGCGCGGGGCGAGGCCATGGACAGGCGTGAACAGCGACCGGGGCAGACGGTGGCGGACGCGAGGGAGGGAACGATGAGCACAATTTCGAATGCGAGCTTTATGCGATCGGCCGCGGCCGGGGCGATGATCTGCGGGTCGCTGCTCCTGCCCGGCCAGGCGTGGGGGCAGGAAACCGCCGGAAACCAGCAAGACACCGCCAGCGGCGAGATCATCGTGACCGCGCTGCGCCGCGCGGAGAGCGTGCAGACCACGCCGATCGCGATCTCGGTGGTGGACGGCGACGATATGCTGAGGGAGAACGTCAACACCACGGAGGAAATCCTCCGCGACCTTCCGGGCGTCGAAATCCGCAAGGCTCCGCCGGGAGCTTCGATCTATATCCGCGGCATCGCCACCCAGCAGGGCGGCGGAGAGCTCGATCCGGGCATCTCCTTCAACATAGACGGCGTCTACACGCCGTTCATCGAGACATCCGCCTTCTCTTTCTACGATGTCCAGCGGGTCGAAGTGCTGAAGGGGCCGCAGGGTACGCTCTATGGCCGCAATGCGATCGCGGGCGTGGTCAACGTGATCACCAAGTCGCCCGAATTCGACGGCTTCAGCGGGTTCGCGCAGGCGAGCGTGGGTAATTACGATTACATCGGCTTCACCGGCGCGCTGAACATCCCGGTGGCGGACAACGCCGCGCTGCGCGTGGCCGGCGATTACCAGGACAACAGCGGCTATCTCAACCTGGGCAGCGACGATGTCGGCGTCTGGTCCGGCAGGGCCAAGTTCCTGTGGGAGCCGACCACGACCTTCCGCATCGAAGTGCGCGGCCTGTATGCGGACTTCGAAGGCAAGGGCAGCGCCCCGGTCATCTATCCCTATCGGGACGATCCCTGGACGCAGTTCCCCACCGCGCCCAATGTTCCGGCGCAGGATGCGTGGATTGCCGGCGGATCGCTGCAGGCCGATCTCGACCTGGGCTTCGCGACGCTGACATACATACCGGCCTACTACCGCAAGAAGTTCCATTCCGCGACCGATGGCGGCGGCACGTTCATCAAGAGCTACGTGATGGACAAGCAGCACACCGAGGAAGTGCGGCTGGCTTCGAATTCCACCAGTCCGCTCTCGTGGATCGTGGGCGGATATTATTATCGCGGCATCAACGATACCGGGCTGGCGTTCTTCACCACCATCGATCAGCATGTGGTGACCACCTCGCTCGCCGCGTTCGGCCAGGCCACGCTGTCGCTCACCGATGCGCTGCGGATTACCGGCGGCCTCCGGTTCACCAGGGACAAGAAGGTCGAAGACGGCGTCAACACGCTCGGTGGCATGGTGATCTCGACGCTGGAGGACATTCGCTGGAGCTGGAACAAGTGGACCTGGCGCGCGGGCCTTGAATACGATGTCGGTCCGGAATCGATGTTCTACGCGTCGGTGTCGACCGGGTTCAAGGCGGGTGGCACCAGCCTTGTCGCCGGCCCTGACGCGGTGTTCGATCCCGAAACGCTGACCGCCTATGAAGGCGGGCTGAAGAATCGCCTGGCGGACGGGACGGTGACGCTCAACCTGGCGGGCTTCTATTACGATTACGGCAATTACCAGGCGTCGTTCCTGCGCGCCAACCCGGACTTCGGGGGCGCGTTCGTCCGCCGGATCGCCAATGCCGGCGATGCCAAGATCTGGGGCGGCGAGGCGGAGTTCGGATGGACCCCCACGCCGGACGATTCCCTGCGCCTCACCGCCGCTTATACGAAGGGCGAATTCGGCAGCTACCTGGTCCCCACGATCGTACCGGGGGTGTTCGAGGATTACAGCGGGTCGAACCTTTCGGCGGTGCCGTGGTCGGTCAGCGCAAGCTACAGCCACGATTTCCATCTCGGTGCCGACGGGCATCTCGTGCCCCTGCTCTCGGCACGATACAATTCGGGCGCGTGGCGCGATGCGCGGCAGTATGCCGATGCCGGCGCCTGGGGCCCGGCGGGCACATACGCCAATCCGATCTCGTTCCAGGACGCGTTCGTGAAGCTGGACTTCAACCTCAGCTACACCTGGCATGAGGATCGCTACCGCATCTCCGCCTACGTGAAAAACATCACCGACAAGGCGGTGTTCACCGGCGCCAGCGCCAGCGCGACGGCTTCGTCGGCCTGGCTGGAGCCGCCGCGGACCTTTGGCGCTTCATTCTACGTCGCGTGGTGATTTGAAGGGGGATCGGGCTGCGCTGCCTCTCACGTTCGCGCAGCCCGAATAACCACGCCAGCCTCGGGGGCCGCAACGCCGGAAGGCGGGGCGGCCCCTTTTTTGCCGGCTCCGCATCGCGGAGCGGCCGGCCGGCCTCTCTCCCCTTACGCGTCGATGTCTTTACCCGTGCCGCCTTCCCGCAAGGGCGGCGCGCAAGGCCTGGCGCTTCGCAATACATGCAGTGGAAAATATTCTTGTCGCAAAGAATTGCCGCTGTAGGTTCCGAGCAAGAAGAGAGAGAGAGAGAGAGAGAGAGAGAGAGAGAGAGAGGAAAATATGGCGAACCGGCCTTTCCGGCCAGGCGTCCCCGATATCGGTGCGCAACACCGATCCGGCGCGTGTGACGGCCAACGTCTATTCGCTCCCCAGGCAGGGGGAGGCGGCCCGCCGCCCGCTTCGCCGTTCGATCTGTTCACTACCCGCGGCAACCGGCGCCTGATGCTGGGTTCGACGGTTTCGCGATGAGCGACGGGCTTGCCCCGATGTATCGCATGCCCGTGGCGTTCGGCCCTGCGCCGGGCCCGCGCAATCTGCCGGAGCGGCACCGCCATCTCCGCTATCGCAAGACGGGGCGCACGCTCTCGCTTTCGGCCCGCACCGATGCAGGGCTGCTTTCCCCGATGCTTCCCGAAGGCTGCGAACTGGACGGGGAGTCGCGGATCGAGATCGCCATCTCGGAGTTCCGGGACATCGGCTGGCTGGCCGGGCGCGGCTATAATATCCTGCTGGTGTCCATTCCGGTGCGCTGGCGCGGCGAGGAGAATATTGCCGGCGCCTTCGTGCCCGTGGTGTGGGAGAACATGGCCGATCCGATCCTGACCGGGCGCGATGAGCTGGGCTGGTGCAAGATCTTCGCCGATATATCCGACATCGCGACGGCTGGGGAGGAGCGGCGCGCGACGGCTTCATGGGACGGATTCGCGTTCTTCGCGCTCGCCGCTTGCGGATTCGCGCCGACAGCGGAACGCACGGCCCCCCGGCCGATGATCTTCCGCAAATACATCCCCAGGACCGGCAGCTGGGGCGAAGCCGAGGTCGACTGTCTCACGGTTACCGCGCCGGATGGCCCGCCGGCGGAAATCCGCTCCGTCATGCGCGGGAAGGGTAGCTTCGCATTCCGCGCCGCGCGGTGGGAGGACATGCCTACACAATATCCGATCGTGAGCGCGCTCGCCGCCCTGCCGCTCGACGAATTCGGCCCTGCCGTCCTGACCGAAACCGCCGGCGGTGGCGACGGCAGCGGGCAGAGGCCGCTGCGATGAGCGCGCCCACCCGCCGCATCGTCACCGGCCACGCCAGCGACGGGCGCTCGGTCGTCTTGTCGGACATGCCGGTTCTCCATGTGCGCCACGTGCCCGCCGCGCGCTTCGACGAGGTGTGGGCCTCCGGCCCGGCGCCCGAACCGCTGGAGGCGGAGCCTGTGGGCGAGCCCACCAGCGCCGGCTCGCGGATCGGCGCGGCAGCGGGCGGCAGCGTCATCCGCGTGATCGAGTTCGACGGATCGGGAGGCCCGAGCCCGATGCATCGCACCCGCACGCTCGATTACGGGATCGTCCTCGAAGGGGAGGTGGTGCTGCTCCTCAGCGATAGCCAGGTGACGCTGGGACCGGGCGACGTGGTGATCCAGCGCGGGACCGACCACGCATGGCAGAACCGTTCCGGCAAGCCGGCGAAGATGGCCTTCGTCCTGATCGATGCCGCGTTCGGCAAGGAGCTGGCCGCCCTGATCGGAGAAGCGGAGATCACCGCGTGAACGCCGCGCCCAAGCCGGTATCGACGGGCGCCGCGTGCTGGACCCTGTTCGTGCTGTTCCTCACCAATGTGTTCAACGTAGGCGACCGCACGCTGCTGGGCGTGGTGACGGAGCCCGTGCGGATCGAGCTTTCGCTGTCCGACACCGAAATCTCGCTGGCCAACGGCTTCCTGTTCGTGCTGTTCAACCTCGTCGGCGGATTGTTCATCGCCCGCTTCATCGATCTCGGGAATCGCAAGCGTGTCCTCGCGCTGGGGCTGGCGGGCTGGTCGCTTGCGACAGCGGCGACCGGGCTGGCGCAGGATTTCGCCACCTTGTCGATCGCCCGGATCGGGGTGGGCTTGGGGGAGGCGACGGCGTTTCCCGCGGCCATGTCGATGATCCCGGACCTGTTCCGGCAGGAAACGCGCGGCAGGGCGGTGGCGGTGTTCCAGTCGAGCGGCATGATCGGCGTGGTCGGCGGAACGATCGCTGCCGGGGTGCTGGCGGCGGCGCTGGGGTGGCGATCGATGTTCCTGGTGTGCGGCGCCGCGGGTATCGCGCTGGCGGCCACCCTGCTCCTGACTGTCCGCGAGCCGCCCCGGGGAGATGCCGCGGGATCCGCGCCCATCGGCCAGCGCCGGTATCTCGCGGATCTCCATGCCGCTTGCGAGCGGGCCCTGGGCATGCCTGGCTTCGTGCCACTTGCGCTGACGCTCGGCGTCGCGGGCATCATCGGCGCGGTGCTGGGGGCGTGGGCGCCGGCCTATCTGCAACGTTCCTATGGCGTGCCGCTGGCGGAAGTCGGGTTGCTGATCGCGCCGGCGGTCGGCCTGGGGGGCATCGCCGGAACGCTGGTTTCCGGCGCGCTGGCTGACTGGCTCGTCCGGCGCCGCGGCCGCCCGGTTGACATGCTTCGGGTGCCGCTGGTTTCGCTGCCCTTGGCCGTGCCGTTCACCGCCGGTTTCGCGCTGGCACCCACTGTCGCGCTGGCCATGGTTTCGGCGGGGGCGATGAACTTCTGCCTGACGTGCGCGGTGCCGCCGTGCATCAACTTCGCCGTCAACGAAGCCGATCCGCGCGACCGCGGCGTGACGGCGACCATCATGCTTGCGGTGACCGGCGTCATCGGCGGCGGGCTGGGGCCGTTCATGGTCGGCGCGCTGAGCGACATGCTCGCCCCACGCCTGGGGGCTGAAAGCCTGCGATATGCGATCGCCGCCACGATATTCACTCCTATGCTGGCGACGACGTTCCTGTTCCTCGCCATGCGCCGCGCATCCGCCGGACCGCTGCCCATGGCCGCGGCGTGAAACAGGCCCACCGCCACATTGGGGCCAGAAGATATCAAGGTGCACTTTCGGCGGCGCGGCGTTGAGTTCAGTATGACGCTTTGCGATACTCCCCGAACCGTCGCAGGGAGAGCGATATGATCCCCAGGCTCGACCGCAATCTCGGCATTGCCGGTGAGCCTGACGAATGGGTCCATTCGGCCTGCCTGCTGTGTTCGAACGGCTGCGGACTGGATATCGCGGTGAAGGATGGGTGCATCGTCGGGGTGCGCGGACAACCCGATCATCCGGTCAGCTTTGGCCATCTTGGCCCCAAGGGCGAGCACGCCTGGGTCGCCAACAACTCTAAGCGCCGTGGCACCACGCCGATGATCCGCCGCAAGCGCGGTGCGCCGCTACAGCCGGTGAGCTGGGCGAAGGCCATGGAGTTTTTCGTCGAGCGATTCCGCGATGCGTGGTGCCGCGGGCACCAGAATCTCGCCTGCTACAATTCCGGGCAGCTTACCATCGAGGAGCTCTACACGCTCGGCAAGTTCTGGCGCGGCGGGCTGCAATCGGCCAATATCGACGGCAACACCCGGCTGTGCACCGCGACTTCCGCCACCGGGCTGATGGCCAATTTCGGCAGCGACGGACCGGTCGCTTCTTATGCGGACATCGACCAGGCCGATCTGCTCTGCCTTTACGGCCACAATGTCGCCGAGGTGCAGACGGTATTGTGGGAGCGGATGCTGGCGGCGAAGCAGGCCAATGGCGGCCGCATCATCGTCGCCGATCCGCGCAGGACGCCGACCGTGCTGCAAGGCGCCGACCTTCATCTCCAGCTCGCGCCCGGCACCAATGTCGCGCTGATGAACGGGCTGATTCACCTGCTGGTCCGCAACGGCTGGGTCGACCGCGATTTCGTGGATGCGCACACCGTCGGCTTCGCCGACATGGAAGCGGTGGTCGGCGAGTATCCGCCTGAGCGCGTCGCGCAGCTATGCGAGATACCGCAAGCCGATCTGGAAACCGCCGCCGAATGGATCGGCACCACCGAGCGCTTCGTCTCGACCGTGCTGCAAGGCTTCTACCAGAGCGTCGAGGCGACCGCTGCCTCGTCGCTGGTCAATTCGGTGCATCTGCTGCGCGGCGCGATCGGCAAGCCGGGTGCGGGGCCGCCGCTGATGGCGGGGCAGCCCTCGGCGATGTGCAACCGCGAGGCGGGCGCGGGCGGCTCCTATCCCGCCTATCGCAATGCGCACAACGAGGCGCAGATGCGCGACCTCGCCGCGCTGTGGAACCTCGATTACGCACATTTCCGCCACGAAGTGCCCAATGACATCATGACGATGATGGAGACCGCCGAGCGCGGCGACATCGAGTTCCTATGGGTGATCGGCACTAACCCTTTGGTCAGCCTGCCCGATCAGAACCGCTCGCGCCGCATCCTCGATAAGCTGTTCCTCGTCGTGCAGGATCCGTTCGTCGACGCCGAGACGGTCGACCTCGCCGACATCTATTTCCCGGCGGCGATGTGGGGCGAGAAGACCGGCTGCATCACCAACGCCGATCGCAGCGTCAACCTGCTGCTCAAGGCGGTCGATCCGCCGGGCGAGGCGCGCAGCGATTTCGACATCGTCGTCGAGGCGGCGACGCGGCTGGGTTTCGAGGATCGCCACGGCGCGCCGCTGATCCCTTTCACCGATTCCAAGCAGGCGTTCGCGGAATGGGGCAGGGTCTCGAAGGGCCGCCCGTGCGACTATTCGGGGATGAGCTACGAGCTGATCCTCGAGATGGGCGCGGTGCGCTGGCCGTGCAACGACCGCCATCCGCGCGGCTGCGAGCGGCTCTACGAGGACCTGAACTTCGGCACTGCGATCGACTATTGCGAAACCTACGGCCACGATTTCCTCAGCGGCGCGCCGAGGACGCGGGCGGACTACGAGCATATCGACCCCAAGGGGAAGGCGTTCCTGCGGCCGGTGCAATGGCGGCGCCAGCCCAATCCGGTGTTGAGGCCTATCCCTTCACCCTCATCACCGGCCGCGTCGTCTATCACTTCCACACGCGGACCAAGACCGCGCGCTCCGAGGTGCTCAACCGGCGCGCGCCGCACCCCTATGTCGAGGTGCATCCCGAGGATGCCGCGCGGCTCGGCATCGGCCTTGGGGACATGGTGGAAATCAGCTCACCGCATGGGCGCTGGGAAGGCGTGGCGATGGTGGTCGATACCGTGCGGCCGGGCGAGGTATTCGTGCCCTTCCACTACGGCTGCGGCGCGCAATCGGCCAACCAGCATACCTGGTATGCGCGCGATCCGGTCAGCCATCAGCCGCAGCTCAAGTCCTCGCCGGTCGCGGTCAGGCGGCTGAGCTTCGGTGAGCCCGAGCCGTGGCTGCTTGAACGCCTCGCCGAACTCAATGGCGACAATATCGAGCCGTTCGCCGCACGGAGGTTCGCATGACTGCCACATCGATCCCCGCATCGCACCTTCGGCTGAAGCGCGCCTATGAGCCCGCCGAGCCGGACGACGGCACGCGCATCCTGATCGACCGGCTATGGCCGCGCGGGGTGAGCAAGGCGAAGGCCGCGCTCGACGACTGGATCAAGGACGTCGCGCCGAGCACCGAGCTGCGTAAATGGTTCGGCCACGATCCCGCCCGCTGGGCGGAGTTCCAGCGCCGCTATCGCGCCGAGCTGCGCGAGCAATCGGAAGCGCTCGATCGCATTCGCGCGCTGGCCAGGGCCGGCGTGGTCACGCTCGTCTACAGCGCGCATGACGAGCAGCATAACGATGCGGTGGTGCTGCGATCGGTGCTGCTCGACGGGGATTGAGCGCGCGGCCCGTGGTCAGGCGGGCGGCGTCTTGCCCGCCGCGCCGGTGGACAGGTTGATGAACGTCTGCTGCGCCATCGTGCCGTTGGCGATGATGATCTTGCGGCCATCGTCGGTCTTGAGGACGGTATAGCCGAGCGAAATATCCTCGACCTCGCCGACTTCGAACTGATCCTTGTTCGGCACCAGGACTTGCAGGCGATCGCCGCGCCGGAACGGCTTGTAGAGCACCAGGCTGATCCCCGCGACGAGATTGCCGAGCGTGGTCTGCGCGGCGAAGCCCACGATCACCGACACGATGCTGACACCCGCGAGCAAGGCGGTGCCGAGCCGGTGAAGCGCCGGGATGAGGTGGGCGTAGAGCGTGATCAGCAGGACCCAGATCGCCAAGACCGAAAGCTGGCTGAGGAACGACAGGGTGATCTCGTCGATCCGCTCCGCGCGGTCGTGGCGCAGCGCTTCGCCGACAAGCCGCCGGACAACCCAGGACAGCACCACGCCGAGGACGATCAGGATCGCCGCGATCAGCACGGCCCCCACCAGCCGATCGGGATCGAACCCCTTCAGGATAGCGATCATCGCTTCTGCCCCTCATTACCGCCTGCGCGACGGTTTCGCCGAACCGCCAGACATCCGATTGCCCACTATGACGCGGTGCTCTCGCCGATCAACGTTTCAGCCGTGAACGGTCTCGCCGCGTTCCAGCATGCCAATGAAGTCCCGGATCTTTCGGGCTCTGGTTTCAGCCTTCTTCACCGCGCCGATCCGATAGAGGATCGCATATCGGTTGGCGCCGGTGAGCGTGGCGAAGAAGGCGGCGGCCTCCGGGTTGGCATCGAGCGCGGCCTGTAAATCCGGCGGAACCTCTGCCTTGCTGGCCGGGGCATAGGCCGCCTCCCATCGGCCATCCGCCTTCGCCTTGTCGATTTCCGATTGTCCGGATGCCTGCATGCGCCCTTGCGCGATGAGTTCCTGCGCGCGCTTCCGATTGACATCCGACCACTTGCTGCGCGGCCGGCGCGGGGTAAAGCGTGTCAGCCAGCTTTCATCGTCATACTTGTCGATCTGGCCGTCGATCCAGCCATGGCAAAGGGCACTGTCGATTGCCTGAGCTTTGGTGACGCTGGCGACGCCCGAACCCTTCTTGCGAAATCTGATCCACGCCCCTTTGGAATCGCTTGGCTGCGCCGCCAACCACGTCTCCAGCGCGGTTTGATCGGCAAAGGAAACGATCGGGAGGCCGGAACGCAGTTCAGTCATTTTCCACCCCTCGCGCGACCCCGTGGATTCGGCCGGTAAAGCGGCCGGGTCCTCCCCTGTCGGACAGAGCATGATCGCGGCCTCGTCGCCGCTTGGCAAAGCAGACTGTCCGTTGCATAGTCCTGCTTAAATATAGACAGTGGGACACAGAGTCCCAACGGAGGGGGTCCATAGCATGCGCAAACCGTCGCGCTCATTCCACGTGTCCTTGCTTTTTACGGCGTCTCTTCTGCTCGGCGGCGGCGCCGCGGCAAACGCTCAGGACGATCATGCGAACATGGCGATGCCGGCCGTGGCGTCGGTTGCCGGGGTCAAGCAGATGCGCTGGTCCGATCCGGCGTCCTGGCCCGATGGGAAGGTGCCCGGCCAGGGCGATGCGGTAACGATCGGCCAGGACAAGAACATCCTCCTCGACGTCAGCCCGCCGGCGCTGCGCAGTCTCACCATCAACGGCAAGCTCAGCTTTGCGGATGATCGCGATCTCAATCTGACGACCGAGTGGATCTATCTGCCGGGCGGCGAGCTGGCCATCGGCAGCGAGGCCAAGCCTTATAAGCGCAAGGCCACGATCACGCTCACCGACAACGTCAAGGACGAAGACATCAATACGATGGGTGACCGCGGGATCATGCTTCTGCGCGGCACGCTGAACCTGCATGGCGACCGCGAGCATACGTGGACCAAGCTGGCAAAGACGGCCAAGGCCGGCGGCAACCAGATCGAAGTGCTGGACGCTTCAGGCTGGCGGCAGGGCGACGAAATCGTGCTCGCCTCGACCGACTTCAATCCCCGGCAGGCGGAGCGGCGTATCATCACCGCCGTCAAGGGCAACAAGATCACGCTCGATCGCGCGCTGGACTACATGCATTACGGCGAGATAACCTTCGGCGTCGACGAGCGCGGCGAAGTCGGCCTGCTGACCCGCAACATCAAGATCCAGTCCTCGGAGGATTCCAAGAACGACTATTTCGGCGGCCACATCATGGCGATGGGCGGGTCGAAGATGTATATCTCCAGCGTCGAACTCGATCGCATGGGGCAGAACATGCATCTGGCCCGCTATCCGGTCCACTGGCACGTCCTGGGCGATGGGCAGGGCCAGTATATCCGCAATTCGTCGATCCACGACACCTACAGCCGCTGCGTGACGGTGCATGGCACCAACAATCTGCTGGTCGAGAACAATGTAACCTTCAACAGCGTGGGTCACTGCTTCTTCCTGGAAGACGGCATCGAGACGGGCAACCAGTTCGTCCACAATCTCGGCATCCAGACCATATGCCACCCGACCCTGCCTTGCGAGCCGACGAACCTCACGATCGAGCATCAGTCCACGGCCGGGCAGAAGTCCAAGCATGTCCTGATCCCTTCGGACAATACGGTGTCCACCTTCTGGATCACGAACCCCAACAATATCTACCGCGACAACGTGGCCGCCGGGTCCGACCAGATCGGCTTCTGGATCGCCTTGCCGCAGCACCCGACCGGCCAGTTCGAAGGGACGGAAATCAGCAAGAATACCTGGCCGCGCCGGATGCCGCTGGGGACATTCAGCGGCAACACCTCCCACTCCAATTTCGACGGGCTGATGTTCGACCGGGGCCAGAATCCCGACGGCACGTTCAGCGTCGGCGGCGCCGGGCATGAAGCCCATGCCGATCCGGCCGACCCGAAGAGCCCGGTCCTGCCGGCGGTCGTCGAGGATTATACCGGATACAAGAACCGCAACGGCGCCATCTGGGGCCGCGGCGAATATCATCTGTTCAAGAATCTGAAGCTGGCCGACAATGCCATCGGCTTCACCCATGCGGCTGGCGCCACCGGCGTCGCGCCCTACACCTCGCGCGTGGTCGACTCGCTGTTCGTGGGCGAGAGCGGCAATATCGGCAATCCCACCACGCCGGCTGAAATCGCCTATGGCCGCAGCCTGCCGCATGATGACGCGGATTTCCCGATCCGCGGCTACGAATATTACGATTACCGCCACGATGTGGTGAACACCAAGTTCGTGAACTATGTCGACAACGCCACGCGCGAGGCGGGCGCCATCTCCTATCTGCTGTTCACCAGCTTCGGCATGAGCACGGAGAATATGGTGGAAGGCCTGACCTTCGAAAACGCCAAGCCGGTCCATTTCCCGGAAATCCAGCGCCGCTGGTCGTCCGATTTCGGCGGGCGGGCCGCCTATCGCAGCGCGGCGTTCTTTGACAAGGACGGCTCGGTCGGCGGTGTGCCGGGTGCCTATATCGTTATCGATAATGGCATCGCGTCGAGCGAGAAGGATTGCGAGGTCAAGGCAAGCTGGAATGCCGCCGTGTGCCGGGGCGACATGGGCCGCTTCAGCATAGGCGACACGCGCGAATTCCCCGAATTCGCCACAGGCCCCGCCACCGATCCGGTCGTTCTCCAGCGCAATGGCAAGCGCTATGAATACAATGGGGAAACCACCGTGCCCAGCGGCGCCGAAATCCGGGTGGCGACGGGTAAAGACAAGCTCGCCCTTCACCTGCGGGAAATGGACAAGGGATCGTGGGTGATCTTCGAGCTTCCCGGCTTCACCACGTCCGGCGAGGGCGCACAGGTGGCCAGCCTGGAAGCGCTGCGGGCGGCGAACACCACGTCATACTTCAAGGACAAGGATTCGCTGTGGGTCAAGCTCGTGGTCGAAGACGCCACTGCCGATGGCCCGGTTGTCGTCCAGGTCGGCACCTTGCGTGCCCAGGCCAGCGTCAACGTCAGCAAATCGACGCAGCTCAGTCTCGCTAATTGAAGGAAAGCCCCCGGTGCAAGCCGGGGGTTTTTTGTTGGGGGCCGGCGCCCTGTTGCGCATGCTCCGTCCGATGTGGAGGCACAAAGCCACTGAGCGCATGTCCGCGATTGGCCCCTGGCAGAGGTTCTCGGCCGCGAAAGTCTCGATATCCGCCAGCGGCCCGATGATGGACGCCAAGACCTAAGGAAGGCACGTCGAAATGAAACGAGAAGGAAAAAGGGGCAGCCGCCCGTCGACGGTCGTAAGAGGCGTAATCAAGGTCTCGATCGTCCTGGCCGGCATGGCCTTCGCCACGAATGCCCGGGCGGAATGCAGCCGTGCGACGCTCCAGAAACTGGCCGACACCTATGTCCAGGCCCAGTCGACCGGAAAACCCGCCATGCTGCCCCTCGCAACGGGCGCCTCCTATGCGGAGAACAACCAGGCCATGGACATTGGCAAGGGCGTGCTGGCCGGACCTCTGAAGGTCGACTTTACCCGCAGCCTCCACGACACGACGCAGTGCGCCACTTTCACCGAACTGGTCGCGGCCACCGATCCGCATCCTTATGTGATCCACACGCGCATCGAGGCGACCAGCGACGGCAAAGTGTCAAAGATGGAGTCCGTGGTGACGGACGAAGGGGACTGGACATTCGGCGCGGCCGAGCACCTGGCCGTCACCCGGAACGAGAATTGGGACGAGATTCCCCAGGACAAACGCGACACGCGGGCGGTCATCCAGGCGGCGGCTGACGCGTATCTGGACAACTGGGGGGATCCGGATCTCCCGGTGCCGCATGGCACGCCCTGCGCCCGGCTCGAAGGCCGCCTGAATACGGGCAGCAAGAACCCCGCGGGCAATACGTGCGACATGGGGGCCTTCCCGGAGAAGCTGACAGTGGGCCATCGCCGCTACGTCATCGACGAGGCCCACGGCGCCGTTGTCGTGTTCCACGACTTCCCCTGGCTCGATGCCGGGCTGCCCAAAGACCCGGGGACGCCGGCCAGCCAGATGTTCCGGGTTGAAAATGGCAAGAATCGCTACATTCACGAAGTGACCGTGTGCACCACGCCAAAATGCGGGCGGGGGAAGTAAAGAACGTGAATGCGGGCAGGCATCCGGGCCAGCGAACCGGCATGCCTGCAACGCGCTGACTTTTACCGCAACGCGTCTCCATCAGACGCAGTTTGCCTGTGAACATACGTTTGCAGTCATAAAGGCCCTGCCGCTCCGCCCGTGTGGCTGAGCGGCAGGGCCTTTATATTTGTCGGAACCGGGGTATCGCCCGCTTGGGTGGTCGACAATAAGAGATGTGCGCCCTTACCAGTTGCGCTCCAGCTTCCATTCCGATCCGACGCACAGCCGGCAGTTGACCCCGTTGAAGGTCCGGCCCGCCGCTTCATCGCCGCGCAGACGCCAGTCGAGCCAGTCGACCGCCACTGCCGCGGCCGCGCCGCCGAACGGTTCGCCGAACGTGCCGCCGTGCCCGACATCGAGTGACGCCATGGCCGCCGGCACATGCTTGATGCGGGAGAAATCGTCGCTGCCGTTGGCGTAGGCGATGTCTTTCGGGCCGCCGAGGATGTAGATCACCGGCTGGTGGTAGGATGCCAGCTGGTCCTTCGACAGCACCAGGTCGCGGATGTGCATCTTGCCGTCGTTGTAGACGCCGCTGTTGTGCACCAGCACCGTCTTGACCCGCGGGTCGGCGGCCAGCTGGATCGCCTGCAGCCCGCCGCAGCTGTGGCCGGCGGCGGCGATCGCCTGCGTATCGATGCGGCCTTCATAGCGGCTGCCCTTGCGTGCGTTCTCGGCGATCGCCCAGTCGATCGCGGCGCGCATGTCCTCGGTAGTGGTCGAAGGCGATGGCAGGATGCCGTCCGGCCCGGCTCCGCGGAACGCCGCCTGGGCCCCCGGGGGCGCCTGAGGGCCGCTGAAGATGTTGCCCCCGGCTATCACCAGATATCCGTGCGACGCGATCTCGCCCAGGTGGCGGCGCGCACTCGCGCCGTCGTCGGTACAGCCGCCGTTGCCCCACACCAGCACGCCCAGCTTGGGCGCCCCCGCGATAGAGGCAGGGCGGTAAATCACGTGGTTGGGCAGGCCCGGGTCGCTCTCCATCACTGCCGGAAAAGGCCCGGATCCGCGCGTTTCCGCCAGGGTGTCCGCCGCCGGGGCATCGGCTGCGGCCAGCGGCATCGCGGCCATTGCCAGCAGCGCCGTGGCCGCCAGCCACGTGAACGGATTGGCCTTCTTCGCTCGATCGATCATTGCCAAATCTCCTTTCCCTCTTGCCGGGCAATCGCGCCATCGCATCGTATCTGTCCCGCGCCCGCCACGCTGGCGCGCGCCACCTTGAACGCGGCCGGCCCATCGATCCCCAGCGGCAGCAGCGATCGCGCATTGCGCTCCGCATCGTCGAGATAGAGCCGATCGAACCGCGCCTGCTCGGACGGCGCCATCGCGTCGATCGCGATCCCGTCCGCCAGCGCCTCGCGGCGGCCGGCCTCGCCCGAGGCGGCGACCTCGTCCGCCAGCGCGGCTTCCCAGACGGCGACGGAATCATCGAGTATCCGCTGCTGATCGGGCGGCAGCCGGTTCCACGCCCGCGCGCTGATCGCGCGGGCCGGATAGGCGCCCCGGGGCACGGCCAGGGTGTTGTAGTATTTCGTCACTTCCGCGAAGTGCAGCGACTTGAAGGTATCGATCGGTGCCACCACCCCATCGAGCACGCCCTTCGCCAGCGCCGGATAGACTTCGCCCATCGGCATGTTGACCGGATCGGCCCCCAGCCTTTCGAGCAGTGGCAGCAGCTCGGTCGGTGCGCGCAGGCGCATTCCCTTGAGGTCGCTCAGCCGGCGGATGGGCCGCTCGCGCGTCGCGACGCCGGGCAGCAGCCCGCCCTGCACCGCCAGCACCCTGAGGCCAGCGAGCTCGTGCGCAATCTCCGGCACCTGGCGCTCGATGCAGCGATAGAGCTGCACTTGCGCTTCCACCGTGTCGGCCCCGCTGTAAAACCCCGATTGCACCCGGATCAGATGAGTGCCGCCCCGGGTGTAGATCGGCGTGATCAGGCCGATGTCGGCGACCCCGTGGCGCAGTTCCTCCATCGACATGTCCGCCGACAGCAGCGCGCCCGACCAGATCGGGCGGATGCGCATCCGCCCGCCCGACTGGCGCTCTACCCAGTGGATCCACCGCTGGTCGGCGCGGCTGAACGGATGGCTGGGGGGATAGGGCGTCGCATAAGTCAGTTCGGTGACGCCGGGCGGCAGCGGGCGGCCGCAGGCGGCGAGGAGCAGCAGCAGGGCCAGGGCCGCCAGACCCTTCATGCCAGGCCCCGCGCGCGGAGGAACCCGGTCACCATCCCCACCACCTTGTCACGGTCCCAGGTCTTCGCGTCGACCATGTCCGCGTCTAGCATCAGCACCGGCACGCCGGCTTCTTCCAGCGCCATCGCGGTGAGCTTGGTGCCCGATTGCGCCAGCCGGTTGTCCGGTGGAAGCAGCAGTACCGCCGCGTCGATCCCGCAGCGTTCGGCCTCGCTCACCATCCAGGTGTTCATCCACGGCGGCAGGTGCAGCACCTCGTTCATCGAGCAGATGCGACTGGCCAGCGCATCCATCGGCGCGTCCTTGATGTCGCGCAGGTACTGGACGCCGGCGAACGGGGTGTACATTGACCACACGAACACCGCGCCCAGCGTATCCTCGAGCGACTGGTAGAACGCCGGATCGTGCCACAGCCCGGCGCCGATCCACATCAGGCGGGATTTCTCCTGCGACGCCGCGCCGATCCCTTGCGCCGCGCGGTCGAGCACTTCGTCCCGGAAGCGCTTGGCGTGCGCGACCGCCCAGCCCGATCCGCGGTGCCACTGCGGGATCATGGTGTTGGTCATCTGCTCGGCGATCGAGACCGGGCACGGCCGCGCGCTGCCGAGCACTTGCGCGGCTTCCCAGATATAGCCTTCCTGCTCGTTGATCCGCTCCATCAGGTGGTGGAGCTTGTCGTAATCGAACTTGCGGCCGGTGCGCGCCTCCAGCAGCGCGATCAAGTCGCGCATCTCGTCAGCCATCAGCGCGATGCGGTCGGGCTGGTAGACCTGTTCCCACTGGGATCGCGCATGGGTGAACCACTGCCGGTCCTTGTGCTGCCAGGCGGGGGCTTCGAGCGGGAAGAACTCGCTGCCCAGCGCCTCCGCCCATTGCGCGAAGACGTGCTGGATGCAGTCGCAGGTCAGCCGCGCGACCAGCACGGTGGGCCGCGGCAGGCCGCCCCACGGCGCGGTGGCGGGATCGTTCGCCAGCGTGCAGGCGAGGCCGAGCGAGCAATACTTGCAGCTGTTCGCCGGATAGCCGGCGTCGACCATGGCATCGAAGTAGCGCGCCGAAAGCTGCTTGGCCGAGATGTAGGCCGACCACCACTGGTTGGTGATGATCGGGATATCCATCACGTGGAAGATCTCGTGCGGCGTATCCGCCTGGACGATGGCGTAAGGCTCGCCCTCCTCGATCACGCGGCGGCGCAGCTCCTTGCCGAACGCCTTCTGGAACGCCGTCGCATCGGCGGTGCAGGCCAAGGCCTTGCGGCCGCTGGTCGCGGAAGGTGGGCTCATCGCGGCGGGTCCTTGGCCTGGGATTGGAGAAAGCGGGCGATCTCCTCCGGCGCGCCGTCATCGGCCCGCCAGCGCCGATTGGTCAGCGTCAGCGCGGGCACGCCGGATTCGGCCAGCACGCGCCGCTGGGCGGGAAGGTGCCAGGCCTGCGCCTCGTCCTCGTCGATGCGCCACAGCACCACCGCGGCGGGGGCCACCCGCACGATCTCCGCACGGAGAAGCTCGGCCCAATCGGCGAAGCTGCGGCTGCCGGCGGGATCGGCGTGGATGCTGCGCGCTATGGCTTCGCAGGGGTCGGCGGTTCCCTGATCGACCATCGGGCCGGGATCGTTCCATACCTCGGCGAGAGTCGCGCCCATCGGGGCGAAGCCGCAGGCCTCGATCACTTGGTGCAGCCGGCGGTCGGGCGGCGGCGTCCCCACCAGCAGGCAGCGGCGGCCGTCCGGCAGCACGCTCGGCGCGGCGCGACGCCGGTTGGTGGCCGCTATCGCCGCCTCGATCGCTGCGTCCCCGATGCCGAGTTCCTTGGCGAGCGCGCGGACGGCGTGGGCCGTGCGCGCCACACTGGTCGCGCGCGGGATCTTGGCGATGTCGAGGATGTAAGGCGTGGGCCCGCCGATCGCGCCGCGTTGCTGAAGCTCGCAGACATAGTAATAGAGGCGGTGCGCGGTGTCGTCCGCGCGGCTGAAGATCACCTTCGTAAGACCGTCAAGCTCGCCGGCGGCCCAGGCCTCGACGATCGAGCGGCCCCAGGGCGCGAACTTGCTTTCGAGCCAGGCGTCGGCGCGCGGTGTCGGCCGGTCGGCATCGGTGGCCAGCGGGCCGGCGTAGTTGCCGGCGGCCGCGAACAGGTCCTGCGGAAGGTTGGGCCCGACGCTGGCGAACACACTGTCGGTCATCGCAGCACCTCCGGCAGCCAGTAGACCATCGCGGGCACGAATATCAGCATCAGCAGGTGCAGGAAGTCGCTGGCGAGGAACGGCGCCACCCCGCGGAACACCCGGCCGATCGGCACGTCCTTCGCCACCCCCTGGATGACGTAGAGGTTCATGCCCAATGGCGGATGGACGAAGCCGATCTCCATCGCGCGGGTGATGAAGATGCCGAGCCAGATCGGCGTCATCCCGGTGGCCGTGACGATCGGCAGCAGGATCGGCGTGGTCAGCAGCATCAGCGCCAGCCCGTCGAGCACCGAGCCGAGCAGCAGCAGCAGCGCGGCGACCAGCAGCAGCGTGCCGTATGTCCCCAGGCCGAGCCCGGTGACGGCCTCGCCCGCCGCCGCCGCCAGCCCGGTCACCCCGATGAACACAGAGAAGATCAGCGCGCCGATGATGATCAGGTAGATCATCCCGCTGGTGCGCAGGGTCTCCTCGCAGGCCTTGTAGAGCATCGCGACGCCCAGCTTGCGGCGGACGGCCGCGACGGCCAGCGCGATCGCGGCGCCCACGGCGGCCGCTTCCGACGGGCTGATCCAGCCCATCGCGATGCCGCCGATCACCAGGCAGATCAGCACGATCACTTCCCAGATCCGCGCCAAGGCCCGCAAGCGCTCGCTCCACGGCGCGCGCTCGCCAGCCGGGGCCAGGCCCGGACGCAGCCGCACCAGCAGCCAGATCACCACGAAATAGAGCAGCGCCTGGGTAATCCCGGGAATGATCGCCGCGGTGAACAGTTCGCCGATCGACACTTCGGCGATGATGCCGAACACGATCAGCGCGCCGGACGGGGGGATCATCTGGCCCAGCGTGCCGCCCGCCGCGACCGATCCGGTGGCGAGCGTGTCCGCGTAACCCCGCTGGCGCATCTCGGGCAGGGCGACCAGGCCGATCGTGGCGGCGGTCGCCAGGCTGGAGCCGTTGATCGTGCCGAACCCGGCGCAGCCCGCCACCGAGGCATAGGCGAGCCCTCCGCGACGGTGGCCCAGCATCTTCGCGGCGGCGTTGAACAGATCCTTGCTGGCATCCACCGCGAAGAACACGTGCGCCATGAACAGGAACAGCGGCAGGGTGCCGAGTTCGTAGCGGGTGAGCGTGTCCATCAGCACCACGCCGGACTTGATGACCGCAGGCTCGAACCCGAGCACGACGGCAAGCCCGCCGAAGCCGACCAGCCCCAGCGCCACGCCGATCCGCACCCCCGCCAGCAGCAGCACCAGCAGCACGGCCACGCCGACCAGGCCGGTTTCGGGCGTGGCGAGGATCACGGCCGCTTGCGCCCGGCCGCGCGGGCGAAGGTGACCACCAGGACCGCGACCAAGCTGACATTGGCGAACAGCCGCATGACCCGCCACGGCACGCCGAGCAGCTCGCTCGTCTCGTGGCCCGACCACAAGTCGAGCGCGAGCCAGACGGAGCCCGTCAGCAGCACCAGGCAGAACAGCGCCGTTCCCAGATCCGACAGGCGATCGACAACCCTGCGCGCCGGGGGGCCGAGCCGGTCGATCAGGAGGCGGATTCGCGCGTGGTTGCCGGCGATCGCGGCGGCGATCAGGGCGCACGATCCGACGACCAGCACCGCCGGCTGCATAAGCTCGATCGAGCCGCGCAGCGGCAGGTTCACGTGCCGGCCGATCACCGCCACGGTGTCGATCGCCGTGGCGGTGATCAGCGCGGCGCCGCCGATCCAGATTACGACCCGTTCAAGCATCAGGGCACTTCGCCCTCGTTCGTGCTGGCCTCATGGGCCATCGTCCCATGAAAGGCGCCGCGGGTCATCATCAACGCAGCGGCAGCGGAACGTCCGGATGATCCCGCAACTTCTGCCGTTCGAAGAATTCGAAGATCGTCGGCAGGTTGTTGCCGAAGGTCTGCCCGTGATTGACCGAGGGCGTTTCGACGTAGTTCACGCCGAAGCCCCGTTCGAGCAGGTCCCTCGCCAGCTGGCGGTCGGCGTTGAGCGACGGCGGGTCGCCGCTGCCCTGGACGATCATGATCCCCATCTTGCGCAGGCGCTCGAAGTCATAGCCGTCGATGAAGAACGGGCCGGCCGACGCCGCTATCGCATTCCACAGCTCGGGATGCTGGTGGGCGAGATACCAGGTGCCGCCCCCGCCCATCGAATGGCCGGTGAGATAGACCCGGCTGCGATCCGCGCCATATTCGGTGACGACTTTCTCCAGCACGTTGAGCACGTCCTGCTCGCTCAGCGCGAGGAGCTTGGCGCGCTCCGGCCCGCCGACTTCGCGGCCTTCCTTGATGTCCGTGCCATAGACCGAAGGCAGGCGTATCGGGCTGCCGTAAGCGCCGAGCGGCCGGTAGCCGAGCGGGGACACGACGATATAGCCGTATCGTTCCGCCAGCTTCTGGAACTTGCCGCTGCTTTCCCGCTCGAACATGCCGTTCTCGTCCCCGCCGCCGCCGTGCAGGGCGACGATCACCGGCAGCTTCTGCGTCCGGTCCCAGGTGGTCGGCACATAGATGCGATAGGGGACATATTCGCCGGGCTCCGCGAACCAGTAGGCGCGGTCCTGATCGCCGACGCGGCGCAGCACCGGGTCCTTGCCGCTTTCGAGCGCAGCGAGCACCGACTGCGAGCGTTCGAGACGGTCGGAAAAGGCGCGCGCTTCTATCTCGCGCTCGCCCGCGCGGACCAGCTTGGCGACCTGGAACGGGTAGCGCACCACCGCCACCGCCCCGTCGCTGGCCTTGACCGCCTTCAGCCGCGCCTCGGTACGATTCTCGATCCCCGCCAGGTCGCTGACGAAATCGACCCGTTCGCTCGAGCTGGCGAGAGCCTGGCCGCCCACGACGATCTCGCTGACCAGGTCGGCGCGCCCTTCCAGCGTCTTCGGCAGGTTGACGGTCACCACCGTATCGCCCGACTTGCGCAGCGACAGCGGAACCTCGCTCAGCTGGACCGGGGCCTTGCCCGGCGCCTGCGCGCTGACGCGCAGCCGTGCGGCCGCCGGCTGGGCGGCATAGGCGCGTGATACGGTCAGCTGCAGCGGCGCGGCGACGTCGATCAGCGGGATCTTCGGCGCGACTTCCAGCGAGCTGGCAAAGGCCTGCGCCGGCGACCACGGCTTGCCGTCGAGCAAGGCGCGGGCATGCGCCAGCGCGAGCTGCGCCGCCGAAGTGTCTCCCCTGGCGTCCGCCGCGCGCGCCTCGGCCAGCAGGCCCTCGACCGCGCGTTTCGTCTCCGGCGCCAGCTGCGCCGCCGCGGCATAGCTGGCGATGGCGTTGGCCGACGGAACGGGTGCCTGCCGCCGCATCGCGCTCATCTTCAGGAACTCCACCGGGAAATCCCGCGCCGGGCTCGCAACCGGCATGGCCGTGGCGATCATCGCCGCCGCCGCCGCTATCAGGAACTTGCGAAAGGTCATGGCCTGGTTCCTGCTCACCACTTCTTCTGGATCGCGATCGATACGAAGCGGCCGATGCCGCTCGCGGTCGTGTTGTCCCAGCTGCTGGCGCCATTGATCACGATCGGCGGGTCCTTGTCGAACAGGTTCGTCGCCGAAAGCTGCAGCGTGGTGCCGCCGAGGATCGAGGCCTCGTCCGCGAACGAATAGCGAAGCGTCAGGTCGAAGGTCTTCTGGGGGGAGGCCTTGACGTTCGGGATCACCGCCGTGTTCGTGTATGTGCCGCCATAATTGTAGAACAGGTTGGCGTTGAAGCCGCCGCTGCGGAAGCCGAGGTTGGCGCGGCCCTTCGAACGCAGGGGATTCTCGAAAAGGTCCACCACGTCCGTCACCGGCAGTGCCGGGAAGGTCTGCCGGTACACGTGGAAGATCTGGCTGTGGGTGATGCCGGCCGAGACCACGCCCAGTGACGAGACCGGGAACTCGTAGTTCACATTGACGTCGAGCCCTTCCATTTTCATCGAGCCGACGTTGTTGCGGCGCCCGTCGACCAGGACGTCGATGTCGTTCGGGTCGATCGGCGCAGTCACCAGCCAGCCCGAGTTGTACAGGTAATTGATCGTATCGAGCGGCGGGTTGCGGATGATGAACTGGCTGTAGATCGCCTCGTTGGCGAGCGAGGCCGAAACGCCTTCGATGCGGTTGCGGTAATCGACCTTGAAGTAGGTCACGCCGGCCGTGAACCCGGGCAGGAAATCGGGCCGTAGGTCGGCGCCGATCGACCAGGATTCCGCCTTCTCCGGCTTCAGGTTGGGATTGCTCCCGGTCCACAACAGCTGGTTGATCAGGGCGTTGCCCTGGGTCGGATCGGGGACCGGGAAGATGAAGGCGAAGTTGAGGTTGCCGGTATCGACCAGTGACGGCGCGCGGAACGACTTGCCCCAGGTGCCGCGGAACGAGATCCCGTCGATCGGATCCCAGGTCGCCGAAATCTTGGGGTTCGTGGTCGAGCCGAAATCACTGTAATCGTCATACCGCACCGCCGCCGACAGCGTCAGCCGCTTGGCGAAGGGCGCGTCGGACACCAGCGGCACGAACAGCTCGCCATAGACCGAGGTGATGTTGCGACGGTTGGTCGCGTCGTTGGTCACGCTGGGCGTGTTGGTGCTTGACAGGACGCTCTGGTATTCGCGGTAGCGGAACTCGTCGAGCTCGTGCGACGCGCCGATCGCAGCGCGCACGTCGCCGGCCGGCAGGTTGAACAGCGGGCCGTCGAGCTTGGCCTCGAAATGGTCGCTGCGGAAATTCACCCATTGCTGCCGGAAGCCGATGATCTGGTCATAGACCGAATCCGGGATCGCGCCGCCGTAAACGTTGAGCGCCGTGGCCGGATCGGACGATGCCAGCGCGATGGCGGCCGCGAAGTTGTTGATCTGCTCGCTGCCCAGGCCGGACTTGCCGTCGTAGATGTTGTGCGACCAGTAAGTGGAAAGCTGCCATTCGCTGGTGATGTCCCAATCAGCGCCGGCGGCAATCTGCGCGGTCGATTCCTTCGAACGGCTGACGGCGCCGTCACGCGGAAGCCGGTATTCGATCCGCTGCGGCGCGCCCGCCGGTGCGCCGGCAAGCCCGCTCCTGTAGAAGGCATTGCTCGAAGGCACGGTGAACGCCGCGCCCAGCGGCGACTGCAGGGTGTCGACGTAACGCCGCGAATAGAGCCCTTCGGCCCAGATGCGCACGTTGTCGGTCAGATCCTGATGGACGCTGAGCAAGCCGTTGTAGCGCTCCGTCTCCGGCAGGAAGTCCCCGTGCACGTCGTCATAGCGGTTCGCCGGCCCCACCCCGTCGGTCTGGACAGGGTAGCGCACGTTGTTGATCACGATGTTGGGATCGGGCGATTGCGTCGATCGCTGGTCCGTTCCGCCCCGCGCGCGCAGGTCCTGGCTCAGGAAGTCGCGCGACGATCGCAGCAGGTGGCTGCGATGGTTGTATTCGAACGCGGCGAACACATCGCCGCTGCCCCAGCTCGTGCCGGCATTCTGGTTCAGCACGATCTCGTCGATGTCGTCGCCAAAGCCATAGCGCCCGCTGGTTTCGAACCCGTTGACGTTCCGGCGGGTGATGATGTTGACCACGCCGGCCACGGCGTCCGCGCCGTAGATCGCCGAGGCGCCGTCGAGCACCACTTCGAGGCGCTGCGTCGCCAGCGTGGGCACAGAGTTCGGATCGACCAGCGCGCGCAGGATACCGCCCGCCGGCAGGCGCCGTCCGTTGAGAAGAACAAGCGTCGCTTCCGGCCCGAGCCCGCGCAAGTTGATCGCCGAGATGCGCGAGGAGTTCGCCGCGGCATCCTGCGCACCGCCGGTGCGGGATTCGTCGGGCCCGATGTTGAGCACGACCGGCAGCGTGCGGGTGGCCTGAGAGATGTTGGCGGCGCCGGTTTCCTGGATCGCCTCGTTATCGAGCTGCAGCGTGTTCGCTCCGGGCGCGGAGACGCCGCGGATGCTGGTGCCCGTGACAACGATCTGCGATGTGTCTTCGTCCTTGTCGGCGTCCGATTGCGCGAAGGCGGCGGCGTTCGACGCCAGCAACACACCCGCGCAACCGAGCTTGAGCCAGGTCTTGTGCTTCTTGAGCGAATTGTTCTTCATCATCCGTCTCCCCTCGGCCGCCGACTTCAATCGGTCAGAAGGCGCCGCCTCATGCGGCGCCAGCTCTGCTGCGATGCAGCGAGATAGTTTGTTTCACAATGTATAATCGATTCGTGAAATGCCTGTCAATGAGCCTGCCTCGGGGCGTAGCTTCATAGATTATCATTATATATTAGTAATATATATGGGATTAGCCGCATTCCATCAGTTGACCCGATCAACAGATATGCTTGACAATATCAAGCTTTGCAGGGCACGGAGATGGCGCTTTAGATGAGAGAGAGAATGCTCGGGAATTCGAACGAAAGGCGCCCGCTCGAGGGTTTGCGCGTGATCGATCTGAGTCGCGCCCTTGCCGGGCCCTATGCGACGCTGCTGCTCGCGGGCCTGGGGGCCGAGGTGATCAAGGTGGAGGATCCGCGCGGCGGCGATCTTGCGCGTGACAACAGTCCCTACGTCGGCCGCGACGGGGTGTCGGTGACCAAGCGCTATGAGGACGACGTCTCCATCTCGCACCTCACCCGCTCACGCGGCAAGCGCGGCGTGTCGCTCAACCTCAAGCAGCCGCAGGCGCGGAAGGTGTTCCATGACCTGGTGGCGACGGCCGACATCGTGGTTGAAAACTTCACGCCGGGAACCGCGGATCGCCTGGGCGTCGGCTATGAGGCGGCGCGCGCCGCGAACCCCGCCATTATCTATTGCTCGCTCAGCGGTTTCGGCCAGCAGGAGAACGATCGCATCAAGGCGATGGACGTGATCATCCAGGCCTTGAGCGGCGCGATGTACACCACCGGGGAGCCTGGCGATCCGCCCGTCCGCCTGGGCATTCCCTTCGCCGACCTCCTGGCGCCGGTGTTCGGGGTTATCGGCATCCTTGCGGCGCTGGAGATGCGGCACCGCACCGGCGAAGGCCAGCACATCGACGTATCGATGCTCGGCGCCCTTACCTCCTTCGTGGGGATCGAGAACTGGCAGGCGATGCGCCTGGCGGGCCTTCCCGGCCGGTCCGGCCCCACCGTGCATCGCCTCTCTCCCTTCGGCGCCTTCAAATGCAGCGACGGCTATGTCGCCATCGTCGCGACGCATGACGGGCTCACGGAAGGGCTGTTCCGGGCGATGTCGGATCAGGATCTCGCTTCCGACCCCCGCTTCATCACGCGGGACATGCGCGTCGCCAATGCGGAAGCGCTCGAAGCCCGGATCGAGGAATGGAGTTCCTCCCGGCCTGTCGCCGAAGTCGTCGCGGCGCTCAGCGCCCAAGGCGTGCCGGTCGCGCCCGTGCGCCATCCCGAGGAAGCGCTGGACGATCCCATGGTCGTCGCCCGGGGGGAGACCGAGATCGTCACCCACCCGGCCTACGGGACGGACACCGAGTTGCGGACCAATGGCATCCCGATCAAGTTCAGCGGCGCGGCGAGCGGGTTCGACCCTTACCTGCCGGTGCAGATCGGCGAGCACAACGACGCCGTCTACGGCGCCCTGCTCGGCTATTCGGAAGAGGAGATCGCGGCCTTGCGTTCGGCCGGCGTGATCTGATTCGCCTCCGCGCTTTCGGCGCGGGTCCGCCCATCGCGGCCTGGGTAGACGACGCCGGCATAGAGCTGGTCAAGCAGGCGGTTGAGGGTGAGAAGTTCGGTCGGCGTAAGCGAGTGGAGCGCCTGGTCCTCGATCTCCTGGACGATGGCGAACACGCTATCGAGCATCGCGACGCCCTGCTCGGTGAGTTCGATCGAATAGCGGCGCTTGTCTTCGGTATCGCGCTTGCGCCGGATGTAACCGCGCTTCTTGAGGGAATCGATCAGCGCCACGGCGATCGATGCGTCCACGTCTATGATGCGGGCCATCTCGGTCTGCGAGATGCCCGGGTTGGCCTCGATGATCGCCAGCGCGCTGAACGCGCCGGTCCTCAGCCCGTATTGCGTCGCACGCTCGGAAAACCCGCGGGAAAGCTGCTGGTGCACGCGTCGCAGCCGGAAGCCCAGGTAATCATTGAGACGGCCGAGCCTGTGGCCATCGCGTGATTGATTGACAGGTGCTTCATGCGCCATGAACGGGTTCTTCCTTTACCAGGCGCCCCCTTTCAAGTGAACGGGGCGCGAGGTGCATCTCTGCCGTGCTCTCGGAAAAGCCCGCAAGGCGGTCAAGCCGCAGGTGCGCGAATGTTCTTCGAAATTCGATTCTTAAGGTATCGTTGGGATTCTAACGCCCTGGCGAACCCTGAGGGGCCTCAGCTTCCGCGTCCATCATCGCCTGCAACATGCGGCGCCCTTCCACGGCGTTGCGGTCGCTCCTGATCAGCAGCTCGTCGGGATTCTCGCCGATGATCGCGAGCATCTTCTCGATCTCTTCGGTGGCGAACTTGTCTTCCGCGATCACCGGCTGGAGATAGGGGAACGCCCGATCCACTTCCTCCTCGGTACGCGCGGACAAGGCGAAGAAATAATGGCAGGTGGTCGGCGTTTCGGGCGTCACGGCGTGATAGACGCGCCCGCGGTTCAGCACCTCCCCTTGCCTCACCGGATTGCTCTCGGCGATTTGCATGTCGCTGATCCCGGCGTGGAAACCGGGCAGATAGAAATCCATCCCGATCACGCGGTCGACACGTTCGATATCGTCGCCATTGAATTGGGCGACGACCGGGGGAGGGACCGCATCGCGGATATAGCGCCGGCTGCGCAATACCCGGTGTTCCTTCGTCAGCTCTTCAGGCGCGGAAGCGTTATCTTCCGTGCCGATGCTGCCGGCATGAAGATAGCCCAGATGCGTGAGATCGAGCAGATTGTCGTTAAGCAGCTGGTAGCGGCCCTTCACGTGCTCGACATAGAAGGGGCGCAGCACCAGATCCTGTCCAGCGGCGCCGATCTCCTCCAGGTCAGGCAGCAAGGCCGGGTCGGCCTTGTCCGGGTCGGCCTTGTCCGGGTCGCCCATCCAGATCCACGCCCAGATGCCGTGCTCGACCAGGGGATAAGTGGGAATGCGATAGCTGCGCGGGGCATGCGCCTGCGACGGGATCTTCACGCATTGACCATCGGGCCCGAAAGTGATGCCGTGATAGCCGCATTGGATGGCGTCTCCCTTCAGGCAGCTCTCGCCCAGGGGAAAATGGCGGTGCGGGCAGCGTCCGCCGACGGCGACGGCGGTGCCGTCTTCCTTGCGGTACATCACCACCGGCTGACCCAGGATCGTGCGGGCAAGCAACTTGCGGCCCAGCTCGTTCACGAACCCCGCGACATACCAGCCATTGCGAACGGCAAAGCTGCCTTCCCTGAAAGGGTACAAACGCTTCTCTCCCACTTTCTTTTCGCCAGACTTACATCGTAATCTTACATTGTAAAGGTTGCGAGGCGGCGCGGCGGCCGGTACCGAAAGAGGCGCAATGGCCACTCCACCGCTCAATCCGGACCGGATCGTTTCGGAAGCCCTGGCACTTCTGGCTGAAGAAGGGCTGGACAAGGTGACGCTACGCAAGCTCGCGGCGCGCCTGGATGTCCAGGCGATGTCTCTCTATTGGCATCTGGAGAACAAGGACGAACTCTACCGCCGGATGAGCCGTGCGGTCTTTACCGATTGCCTCAATTCCATTCCTGAATGCGCGTCCTGGCAGATGTGGTTGAAGGCGTTCGGCCTTGAACTGTGGCGCGCGCAGCACGAGGTCCGCGATGCCGCGCGGCTGATCTTCGGGGCCAGGCAATCCGGGGCGGCGCTTCAGGAATTGGCGGAACGGATCGTCGCTCCGCTGATGGCATTCGGAATAGACGCGGGCAGCGCGATGAAAATGCAGTCATCTGTCCAGGCGATGATAACCGGTTGGACCGGCTTCGATCAAAGCTTCGGCGAAGAGCTCGAACATATTGTCCCCGTGAAGGCCACGATGGAAGACAGCCTCGATGCCTTGATCGCCGGATGGGAAACGATCCTCGCAAGGCAATCCTGTTCGATCGCAAACGAAGGCAGGGCCGAAACAGCGCTGCCTTCGTGACAAGGCCAGGGGTTACTTGCGAGCCCGTGGCCTTGAGTTGACCGGCCGGGACTGCGCAGCGTAACGACGGCGGCCAGAGCGGCAAAGCGGCGCCACGCGGCGGTGTTCGGCAGCCGTTAGTCCAACCCGCTAGACTCACTCGCTGTGGCGCGTCACATTCGCTGAGACGATGCGCGGATGAGCGAGGGGGGATCCATGAGAAAATCAGTGTTGCCGATACTGTGCTGGGGTGTGGCGGGAATGGCTACGGTGACGCCCGCGGCTGTCGGCGCTCAACAGGTGCTGCCTGCTCAGCTCGCGGGTCAGCCGGCATCGGATGTGCCCGTGGCAATCCAAATTCTCAAATGGCACATGCTCGATAGCGACATCAGCGCGCTCACCTTCCGGAGCATGGATACGTTATTCCCTACGCGCACCGTGGCGCGGGGTGGGCCGGTTTGGCAATTGCCGCGCGCCGACCATCCGCTCGACTTCAGTTACAGCTACAACGGCACGCAACGTCCGGCGTCGGACTGTCCGCCGTCAGCACCAATGGCACAGATTTGAGGTTGTGATTTAAGGAGGATCTGGGCTTCGTCGTAGTGACGAAGGAACGAAGATGAAGCCCAGATCCTCCAATGTAAAATCGCCCGCCAAGGCCCCAGCAGAGCGGGTAGTGAAG
>JAFKFN010000002.1 GCA_017308255.1 Altererythrobacter sp.
AGGCCATCTGGTTGTCGAGGCCCGCCATGAGGTCTTCCAGCCGGGCCAGGTTGGCTTCCGTTTGCCGCAGCCGGCTTTCGGCATCGCGGCGGCGGACGTGGAGGCCGGCGATACCCGCCGCCTCTTCCAGCATCATCCGCCGTTCCACCGGCTTGGCGGCGATCACGGCGGCGATCCGGCCCTGGCTGACCAGCGCCGGGGAATGCGCCCCCGTGGCGGCATCGGCGAACACCAGCGCCACGTCCTTCGCCCGCACATCGCGTCCGTTGACGCGATAGGCGCTGCCCGCGCCGCGTTCGATCCGGCGCGTGACTTGCAGTTCCTCGCCTTCATCGTCCAGGGCATCGAGCACGACTTCGGCGAAATCGCGCGGCGGGCGCTGCGCGGTGCCGGCGAAGATCACGTCATCCATTCCGCCCGATCGCAGGGACTTGGGCGAATTTTCGCCCATGACCCAGCGGATCGCTTCCAGCAGGTTGGATTTGCCGCAGCCATTGGGGCCGACCACCCCGGTCAGCCCCGGCTCGATGCGCAGTTCGGCCGGTTCGACGAAGCTCTTGAAGCCCGAAAGCTTGAGCCGCCTGAACTGCACCGGCCGCGCCTCTCCGCCCCGGCCTTACCGGGCGCCGGCTTGTTTCAGCAGCGGTTCCAGGTCGGCCCAGGTAGATGCCTCCAGCTTGGTGCCGTTCAACACCAGCGTCGGGGTCTGGTTGATGCCTTCCGCGCTATAGGCCGTCGATTGCTGCGCGAACTTGGTGGCTGCGTCCATGTTCGAGAGGCAGGCGCGCGCCTGATCCTCCGAGATGCCCCGCGCCGCGAAGAACTCGGTAAAGCCCAGCGCGTCGCTGAGCGCGACAAGGCGCTGCTCCGGCGGAAGCGAATTCGCCGCCTCGGCCGCCTGTACGCCCTGCATCGTGCGATCCATCACCGCATCGAAGTTGCGGAACAGTTCTTCGGTCAGCGGGAAGACCTTCTGCGGGCCGCCGCAGCGGGTCAGCAGCGTCAGGGGCACGTCCTGCGGGTGGATCGCGAAGCTGCGGAACTCCAGGCTCACACGGCCGCTGGCGACATAATCGTTCGTCAGTTCCGGGAAGCCTTCCTGCGCCAGCTTCGCGCAGTGGGGGCATGAGAGGGAGCCGTATTCGATCAGCTTCAACGGCGCATCGGGATTGCCCATCACGTATCCGCCCTCGGGCGTTTCGGTCACGGTCTCGGCCCAGCTTGTCCCGGCGGGGGCGGCGATCGGCGCGATCGGCTCGCCACTGGGTGCGCCGCCTTTCTCGCTCGACGATCCGCAAGCGGCAAGGGCAAGGGCCAGCGGCATGGCGCAGGCAGCGAAAGCAAGGCGATGCAGAAGGGACATCGGATGGGTTCCTTTTCGGATGGAAGGGAGGCTAGACCAAGGGGGCGAGGGGTAGAAGCGAACGCCGCCTCTATCCACAGTTGCGACCTATGACGATCAGGAGCCGTTCTGGCGGAGAAAGTCGTCAAGCTGGCGTGACAGCACCGGCCAGGTATGCGTGCCGGGCATGACCACGCCGTTGATGGCGAAAGCCGGCGTGCCGGTGATGCCGGGCTTGCCCCAATCCTTGTCCGATTCCTCGGCCAGTTGCTTGACCAGCGCGTCGTCTGCCAGGCAGCGATCTACTTCGGCCCGCGAATAACCGCGCCGCTCCATGATGGGGTAGAAGCCGAAATCGCTCGCGATCGCCTTCCGGCCCGCGGCGCCGGGCGCGATCCAGCGCTGCTTCTGCGCATTGGTGGCGCTGGTCAGCGGGCCGATCCACTTCGACTGGCCGGACATGAACGCGCTGTGGTTCTGCGGGAATCGAGAGGCGGGGCCGCAATGCGCCAGCACCGCCACCGTCAGGTCGATGGGATCGCGGATCAGGTGGCGCACTTCCACGTTCACCTTGCCCGGCGCCAGGTAGCCCATCTGCAGCGCGCCTTCGGATTCCCGGTTGAAATCCGCGCAGTGCGGGCAGGTATAGCTGACGTATTCGGTCAGCTTCACCTTGGCCGCGGGGTTGCCGATGCGGTGCCCGGTGCCGTTCAGCGACACCGTCGCCAGCCAGTTCGGCGCGGTTGCCGCCGTCAGCACGGCCGCTGCCGCCAGCAGCGCGGCCGGCATGATGCGAGTGAATCTCATCCGTTCCCCTCCTTCGCCCCAACGCTGCGCGCCAGCGACTCCAGCACGGCGCGCAGCTCCGGATCGCCGATATCGCGCAAGCTTTCGCCCAGTTCCATGGGGATCGGCTTGAGCGAAGGCGGCGCCGGCCGTCCCCCTTCAACACTCGTCGGCTTAACCGCGCCTTGCCGCAGCTTGACCCGCGCCACCGCGCGATAGCCGAAGAAGCGGTTCACGCGCTCGATGATCTCGGGAATCACATGCTGGATCAGCGGCGCGTGGGCCGGCATGACCACCAGTTGCAGGATGCCGTCGCTCTTCTCGCCGGGCGGGAAGCGGATCGATTCCGGCACGCAGACTTCGGCATGGCGTTGCCCCACGATCTCCGGCCAGCGAGTGACCACGCTGGCCTGCACGAAGCCGAACCGGCGGAACGCTGCGCGGCCGATCTGCGGCACCAGCTCGGCCACGGGGCGCGCCGGGCCGCCGCGCGGGCGCTCATAGGCTTTGGGCTTCGCCGCCTTCTTCTTGCCGGAACCGTCGCTTTCCATTCCGCCGGTGGCCATGCCATAGCACGGGCATGGAGGATAGGGTCTCGCCGGTTCTGCTTGCCTGGTACGACCGGCATGCGCGTTCGCTTCCGTGGCGCGCCCCACCCGGATCGCCGGCGCCGGAGCCTTATCGGGTGTGGCTGTCGGAAGTCATGTTGCAGCAGACCACCACGGCCCATGCCGGGCCTTATTTCGCGAAGTTCCTCGCCCGCTGGCCCACGGTCGATGCGCTCGCCGCCGCGCCGGACGAGGCGATCATGGCCGAATGGGCGGGCCTCGGCTATTACTCGCGGGCCCGCAATGCGATCGCCTGCGCGCGCGCGGTGGCCGGGCGGGGCGGCTTTCCCGACACGGAAGAGGAACTGCGCGCGCTGCCGGGCCTCGGTGCCTATACCGCCGCCGCCGTCGCGGCGATCGCCTTCGGGCGCCGGGCGGTGGTCGTGGACGCCAATGTAGAGCGCGTGGTCGCCCGCCTGTTCGCCATTGACGAGCCGCTTCCCGGTGCGCGCAAGGCGATCCGCGCGGCGGCAGAGAGGATCACGCCGGCGCGGCGGCCGGGCGATTTCGCGCAGGCGATGATGGACCTCGGCGCCACCATCTGCACTCCGCGCGATCCCAAGTGCCTGCTGTGCCCGCTCTCCACGGAATGTCGCGCGCTTGCCCAGGGCCGCCAGGCGGAGCTGCCGGTCAAGGCGGCCAAGAAGGCGCGGCCCACGCGCGAAGGCACGGCGTTCTGGATCGAGCGGGAAGGGCAGGTCTGGCTCGTCACGCGCCCGCCAAAGGGCTTGCTCGGCGGAATGCGCGCCTTGCCCGACGATCGCTGGACCGCCCGGCGCGATGGCGGCGGCGATCCGCCGTTATCCGGTGCCTGGCGCGCGGGCGGCGTGGTGCGGCACACCTTCACCCATTTTGACCTTGAGCTGGGGCTGGCGATCTATGCCGGCGACAAATGGCGAGAGCTGGATGGCGGCGAATGGTGGCCGGTCGCCGAACTCGATGCCGCCGGCCTGCCCACCCTATTCGCGAAAGCCGCGCGGCTGGCGACGGCGGAATAAAGAGTTTTTACACTATACGGAAAGGCTCCGCCCCCCAACCTCGTCATCCCCGCGAACGCGGGGACCCAGTCGGCTCTGCGGCGAAGGCCTTCAATGGGGTTCCCGCCTTCGCGAGAATGACGAAAGCAGCGAGGCGCTAAAAAACTAGATGATCCCGCCGCCCAGCATCAGCCGCACCACCGCGATGGCGAACACGATCAGGCAGAAGTTCCGCCCGCCGTTGGACCGCGACAGCGCGCCCAAGCCGATGCCGACTACCGCGATGGGTAGCACGAACCAGTTGCCCCAGCCGAGCAGCGGAATGGTGGAAGGGATCGCCAGCACCAGCGCGACGAAGCCGATCAGGATGGAAAGAGCGTTGAGCATGTGTCTTATATGACTATCACACTCGGCCGGTGCAAGCCCCGGCCCGGCGTGGACACCGGCCGCTTTATCGGCGCGGCGGAAGCGATAAGGTGGCGTTCACACGGCGCGGGGGAAATCGGCGCGATGGCAGGAGGCAGCGCATGAACATTCCCGAATCCGCCCGCTTCACCCGCCGCCAGTGGCTCGGCGGCGCTATCGCCCTGGGGGCGGGGGCGGCGCTGGGCGAACTTCCGCTCATGGCCCAGGCCGCGCCCGGCTGGTCGGGCGTCAGGCAGCTCCTTTCGCGCTATGTCGATGGCGGCAAGGTCGCGAACATGGTCGCGGCGCTGGGTTTCGCCGGGGCGGATCCCGCGGTGATCGCCGCCGGGGTGGATGGCTTCACCGGCCCGCGCCGATCGGACGGGCGCAGCATCTATCGCATCTATTCGATGACGAAGCCGATCACCGGCATGGCGGCGATGATGCTGGTGGACGAAGGCAAGCTGGGCCTGGACCAGCCGCTTTATGATATCTTGCCACGATATCGTGATATGCAAGTGCAGAAAGTCTATGACGGCCCGCTCTCGCCGGCGAACCTGGAGCCGGCCACGCGCCCTATCACGATCCGGCACCTGCTCACCCATACGTCCGGCCTCGGTTACAGCATCGTGCAGTCCGGTCCGATCTCCCAGGCCTATCTCGATCGCGGCATCGTGCCGGCGCTGTTCACCCGTCTCCAGATCCTCCCCCAGCTTCGCGCCACGCCGGTGGGCAGCCTGGAACTGTTCGCCGATCGGCTGGCGGACATGCCGCTGGTCCATCAGCCGGGCACGCGGTGGAGCTATTCGATGGGGCTCGACGTGATCGGGCGAGTGATCGAAGTCGTCTCCGGCCAGCCGTTCGACCGCTTCCTGCAAGAGCGGCTGTTCGATCCCCTGGGCATGGATGACACCGGCTTCCGGATATCATCCGCTGATAGCGCGCGGATGACCACCAGCTATTTCCTTTTCGGCGGGCGGCTGCTGCCGATCGATCCCGGCCCCGGTTCGATCTATCTCGACAAGCCGCCGTTCCCCTTCGGCGGTGCCGGGCTTGCCAGCACGCCGCTCGATTACGACCGTTTCCTGCAGATGCTGCTCGGCTATGGCGAGATCGGCGGCACGCGGGTGATGAGCGAACGGGCCGTGCGCCTCGGCACGTCGGACCTGCTGCCCGATACGCTGCGGCCCGAAGACGAATATGCGACGGGCGATTGGGGCTTCGGCGCCGGCGGCCGCGTGGGGCGGGGGGCGGAAGCCGGCGTTTACGGCTGGGCCGGCGCGGCGGGCACGATCGGCTTCGTCCATTTCCCGCTCAAGCTGCGCGCGGGGCTCTACACGCAGTACATGCCGCAGGACGCCTATCCCCTGCTGCAGGAATTTCCCGATGCCATTCGCGCCGACATGGCCGCGCGGCTCGCCGCATGAGCGCGTTTGTGCCGGCATTCTGCGGCCGTCCGCTGGACCGTGCCGATCACCTTCGCACCGATCCCGAAAAGCTCGCCATGCTTCGACAGAGCCATGAGGCGCTGCTGCTGCGCCTGGACGGCCTGATCCCGGAAACCGATGCCAATGGCAGGCTGATGTGGGCGCCGCTCGATGGAATGGCGGGGGCGGAGCTTCTTTTTCTCGGCCTGCTCGATGGCCGTGCCACCTTCGCGGTGCTGCCGTTGCAAGGCGATCCCGATCCGGCCGCCACCCGCCGGAAGACCTGGGCCGCCATGGCCCGCCTGCCGGCTGACGAGCTGGCGATCTACGGCGGCGCGCGCAGCGTGATCGAATGGCACGCGCGCCATCGCTTCTGCGCCCAATGCGGCCAGCCCACTCATCCGGCCAAGGGCGGCTGGCAGCGCAATTGCCCGGCTTGCGGGGCGGAGCATTACCCGCGCGTCGATCCAGTGGCGATCATGCTGGTCGAATATCCCGGCGAATCCGGCGACCAGCTGCTGCTCGGCCGCGATGCGCACTTTCCCCCACGCCGCTATTCCGCGCTGGCCGGCTTCGTCGAGCCGGGCGAAAGCATAGAGGAAACCGTCGCGCGCGAGGTGTTTGAGGAAGCCGGCGTGCGCGTGCGGGACGTGCGCTATATCGCCAGCCAGCCGTGGCCGTTCCCGTCGCAATTGATGATCGGCTGCATGGCTTTTGCCGAAAGCCTTGATCTTGCGCTCGACACCACCGAAATCGAGGATGCGCGATGGTTCACCCGCGCGGAGGTGGAGCAGGCGATGGCGGCGGGCGAAGACAGCGCCACCTTCATCCCGCCGCCCCGGCAGGCGATCGCGCACGATCTGCTGCGATGGTGGCTGGAGCAAGGCGCATGACGAATCCCGGGGTTGCGGTCGATATCTGGTCCGATGTGATGTGCCCGTGGTGCGCCATCGGCTATACCCAGTTCGCCAAGGCGGTGGACCAGTTGCAGGGCGAACTGGATGTCGCCGTCCGCTGGATGCCGTTTGAGCTCAATCCCGATCTGCCGCCCGAGGGCAAGGATCAGTCGAAGCATCTCGCCGAAGTCTATGGCCGCACCGCCGATCAGGTTGCCGCGATGCGCGCGCAGCTCCACGCCGCCGCCGACCGGGCGGGCTTTCCCATGGCCTGGCAAGGCCAGGGCGAAGAACCCGCGGCGATGATGTGGAACACGTTCGACGCGCACAAGCTGCTGCGCTGGGCGCTGGCGGAAAGCGGGCCGGAAGCGCAGACCCGGCTCGAAGTCGCGCTGTTCAAGGCCCATTTCCAGCAGCACCGCAACGTCAGCGATCGCACTGTCCTGCTCGACATCGCCGAGGCCGAAGGCTTCGACCGCACCCGCGCTGCAGAGGCGCTGGACGACGAAGCGCTGGCGGCCGCCACCCGCATCGAGGAAGAACGCGGCCGCCGCGCGGGGATCAGTTCGGTGCCCAGCTTCGTGGTGAACGGCCAGTACCTGATCCAGGGTGCCCGCGAGCCGGCGGACTACGCGAACATGCTGCGGCAAGTCGCCGGACTGATCCAGAACGCCTGACGGGTCTGAAGGCCGATTCCCGTCCCGGAAACGCGCCAAGAAAACGCGTCAACCCAACGAGCCGGGCCAGCACGCCTCAAAGACCAAGCCAACACGCCAATTCAATTAGGCCGAGCCAACACTCCCACCTAACAGGCCAATCAAACACGCCAACCCAACACCTCGTCATTGCGAGCGCAGCGAAGCAATCCAGAGCGTATTGCACAGTCGCCCTGGATTGCTTCGCTGCGCTCGCAATGACGATTCAGGCGGGGCCGCCGCCCCTTATTCCGAGGAAGAATCCTTCGTCGCCGGATCCAGCCGCTCGATCGTCTTCCGGCCCTTCATGGCGTTCTCGGCCGGGTTGTCATGCCCTCGCGCGCGTTCGATGCCGGGGGTGCCGGTCAGGTCTCTCAGCTCGGCGCGGGTGCCGACGTCGCGGTGCACGTTCCCGCCGGACTGGCTTCCCTGGCTGGGCGTGGGGCCCTCTTCCTGAAGCGCGTCGATCAGCGCGTTGTCGGGGTGGGGCTTGCGTTCGGTCATGTCGGCTCTCCTCCCTCGGATAACGGAAGGGGCGGACAGACTGTTCCGCCGATTATGCCAGGCCCAGCTTGCTCAGTTCCCGGATCAGCCTGCCTGGCAGCGCCGTGACCGTCTCGCCTTCCGGCAGGTCTTCGGGCGCGTCCGCTTCTTCCAGATAGCGCCAGCCCTGGTGCGCCCGCTTGGCCCGGGGCTGGACCAGGATCAGCTTCGGCGCCAGCCGGATCGTCCAGCGCCCGTCATCGCGTTGCTCGAAGCCCAGGATCTCGCTGCGCGCGACGATCGCGTGCTCGATGATCCAGTAGAGCGATCCGCCGATCATCTCCTCATGCCGCTTGGGCAGATAGCGCGTGGTCATGTGCGCCTCCGCCCCGCTTTCCACCCAGGCGCGCAGGTTATCGATGCTGCCGGATCGATAGGCGATCTTGGTCATCGACAGCGGCATGGCGCTATCCCACCAGCCCGGTCGCCACCGCCAGGCCTAGGAACACCAGGAAGCCCATCGAATCGGTCGTCATGGTGACGAAGATGGACGAGGCGATGGCCGGATCGGCCCGGAACCGCTCGATCGTCAGCGGCACCAGCACGCCGGCGATTCCCGCGATCAGGATGTTCGCCATCATCGCCAGGCCGATCACCAGCCCCAGATGCCAGTCGAGGCCGACGGGCACGAAGTTACGCCACTCGCCGAAGATCAGGCTCACCGTGATGCCGATCACCAGGGCCACGCTCACGCCGTTGAGAAGCGCGATGGAAACCTCGCGCCGCACAGCGCGCCAGGTGTTGCTGGAAGTCAGCTGGTTGGTCGCCAGCGCGCGCACCGTCACCGCCAGCGTCTGCGTCCCGGCATTGCCGCCGATCCCGGCGACGATCGGCATCAGCACCGCCAGGGTCACCAGTTGGGCGATCACCCCCTCGAAGCGCGAGATGATGAACGAGGCCACCGACGCGGTGGCGAGATTGGCGATCAGCCAGCGCACCCGCGCGCCATAGGCCTCGCGGATCGGCTCGTTGATGTCGCCTTCGCCCGCGCCGGACAGCAGCATCACGTCCTCGCCGGCTTCCTCCTGGATGATATGGACCACGTCGTCGACGGTGATCTGGCCGACCAGCCGCCCGCTTTCGTCCACCACCGCCGCGCTGATCAGGGCGTATTTCTGGAACCGCAGCGCCACTTCTTCCTGGTCCATCGTCACCGGGATCAGCGTCTGGTCGCGCTTCATCACGTCGGTCAGCGCCACGTGCCGCGGCGTGCGCAGGATCCATGAAAGCTGGCAGGTGCCGACCGGCCGGTGCCGGTGATCGACGATGAACACTTCCCAGAACTCGGTCGTCAACCCGTCGTTGTCGCGCAGGTAGTCGATCAGGTCGCCCACACTCATGTGTTCGGGCACCGCGACCAGCTCGCGCTGCATCAGGCGGCCGGCGGACTCTTCCGGATAGGACAGCGCGCTTTCGATCGCCGCGCGGTCTTCCGGCTCCATCTCGGCCAGGATCGCCTGCTGGTCCTCGGCGTCCAGGTCCTCGATCAGCTGCACCGCGTCGTCGGTTTCCAGCTGCTCGGCGATGCCCGCCACTGCCTCCGGCGGCAGCGTCTCCATCATGTCGTCGCGGACGTAATCGTTGAGCTCGGCGATCACCTCTCCGGTCATCAGGTCGGTGATCGCAGAGGCCAGCCGGCGGCGCTGATCGCGATCCAGCAGCTCGAACAGGTCGGCGATGTCCGCGGGGTGCAGCGGCTCGACCAGCTCGTAGGCGCGGCCTTCGTCGCCATCGTCGAGCGCGGCGATGACCGAATCGACGAACTGCGGCTTCAGCCGGTTTTCCTTGTCGAACTGCTCGCCTTCCTCGCGGGGCGCCTGCTCTTGCAGCGCGGGAAGGTCTTCATCGGCCATGGCCCGCGTCTATGCTTGTGGAACGAGAAAGCAACCCGGCGGGTGACATCGCTGGTGACAGGCTTATATGCGCCATTCCCCAAGGAGACACAGTATGGCCGACGAAAAGCTCACCCTCACCCTCGACACCGGAAACGGGGAGGGCGGCGATGTGGTCATCAAGCTGCGGCCCGATCTCGCGCCCGGCCACGTCGCCCGCATTACGGAGCTGGCGAAGGAAGGCTTCTACGATGGCGTGGTGTTCCACCGCGTGATCCCCGGCTTCATGGCGCAGGGCGGCGATCCCACGGGAAGCGGCATGGGCGGCAGCGACAAGCCCGATCTCAAGGCCGAATTCAACGCCGAACCGCATGTGCGCGGCACCTGCTCCATGGCCCGCACCCAGGTGCCGGACAGCGCCAACAGCCAGTTCTTCATCTGCTTCGACGACGCCCGCTTCCTCGACCGCCAGTACACGGTCTGGGGCCAGGTCGAGAGCGGCATGGAACACATCGACGCCCTCCCCAAGGGCGAACCCCCGCGCGAACCGGGCAAGATCGTCAAGGCGACGGTGGGCTGAAACGAAAAAGGGGCGCCGGCGGCGCCCCTTTTCTTTTGCGATCCGACCCGACGCTTATTCCTGCTCGCGGGTAGGGGCCACGTTGCGATATTTGATGTACCACTTGCCGTCGACCTTCACGAGATCGTCCACCCCTTGGCCGGCCGCGGCCATCACGGGGGCGTCGGCGCTGCCGATACGGCCGCCGGTGCCGAACACGGTCTGATGATAGTAGTGATAGCGCGCACTCGTCGGGCCGGTGAATTCCAGGAACTGGTTCATCGTGAAGTGGTGCATCTTGCCGATGGTGGCCCCGTCCTTGCGCCGCTGCTCCTGCCCGGCGACAAGATCCGTGATCATCTTGCGCAGGGCGTCGTGGCCCTTGGTCTGTCCGAACGCGCCATCGGGCGTGAAGTTGGCGACATAGGCATCGGCGTCATAGTGATCGAGCGCGCGGTCATAGCTCCACATCAGCTTGCCGATCGCCGCGCGATCCTCGTCGGTGCCGAGATAGGCCGCGGGTGAGGCGCCGCCGCCCCGGCTCGCCGAAGGCGCGGGGGCGGTGGGCAGCGTCGCCGGATCCCAATGCTCGTCCGCCTTGCCGTCCACGAAGCGCCAGGTATCGAACCAGGTGGTGGTATAGCTCTGGCTCGGATCGTCGGCATAAGGCATCTGGCGCACCGCCAGCACGGTCACGTAATCGCCTTCGGCCTGCACCGCCACGATCGGCGAGGTGAGCTTGGTGCACGGCTCGGTCGGCGTCCTCTTGGCGACGTTGACGAAATACTCGATCACCCCTTTCAGGCCCGATGCGGCCAGCGGGTTGTGCTGGATATACTTGTCGGTCAGCCATTCGCCGGCCCGCGACCACTGATTGCACTGCAGCAGCTCGCGCATGATGTGCAGGGCGGCCTGCTTGTTGCGGTTTAGCTTGGGATCACGGCTGGTGAACAGCGATTCCGGGTCCGGATGGGCCACCACCGGATCGCTCAGCGCCCGCATCTGGGCCTGGGCGGCGCTCGGCGCCACGGCGGACAGGGCGACCGCCCCGGCGATCAACGCGAATTTCAACTTCATGTTCAATCCCTCTCCTGAATCCTGAGCCCGCACCTTGGCCCATCTGAGGGCTCAGAGTCGAGCCTCCACCAGCCAATCGTGAAACAGGCGCACCGGCCGCATCTCCAGGTCGACCGGCCGGCACGCGAACCAGTAGCTATAAGGGCTTTCCACCGGGACATCATAGATCTTGGCCAGGCGCGGATCGTTGTTCCGGGCGATGTGGTCGTCATGCATGATGGCGATGCCCAGCCCCTGCGCGGCAGCTTCCAGGATCAGCTGGCCCGAATCGTAATGATCGATCGCCACCGGTTGCAGGTTGCGCAAACCCAGCGCCGCCTTCCACGCATCGAAGCTCAGCGGCATGTCGGTGTGGATCAGGAACGTCTGCTGGCTCAGCGCCTCCTGGCTCGGCTCGGGGCCCAGCTTTTCGGCCAGAGAACGGCTGCAGATCGCATGCACGGTGTTGTGATCCAGGCGAACCTTGTGCAGCTCCGGCCCCGGATTGGTGGTGATGACGATCGCCGCATCCAGCGTGTCGCCCACCCGGTCCAGCAGGTGCGGGCCGGTATCGATGTCGATATGCAGCCGGGGGTGGAGCTGGCGCAGCTCCGGCAGGCGGGGGAACAGCCGCTGGGTGCCGAACAGCGGCAGCACGCCCAGCCGCAGGCGCATCAGTTGCAGGTTCTCCGACTGCGTCTCCACCGCCGCCGCCAGCGCTTCCAGATGAGGCGCCACGGCGTCGTAGAAATTGCGGCCCTCGTCCGTCAGCCGCATCGTCTGGCCGGTGCGCGAGAACAGCTTCTTGCCGGTGAATTCCTCCAGGTTGCCGATCCGGCGCGAAAGGGCCGAAGGGCTCAGCCCCAGCTCATCCGCCGCCGCGCGCGCGGAGCCGAGGCGGACCGTGCGCACGAACGCTTCCAGGGCGCGAAGAGGGGGGAGCCGGCGCATCGCCATCACTGTTCAGAAAAATGCAACTTATGTCGAGGACGGGGATATGCGGCTTTGGGGAAAGATTCACTACGCAATGTTCTTTTCCTTTGCTCCCTATCGCCCCTCCTTACTTTCGTCATTCCCGCGAAAGCGGGAACCCAGCCGGTTCTGTGCGCGATAAGAGCCCACGGGGTCCCCGCGTGCGCGGGAATGACGGAGGGAAGGGCCAATGGCCTCCGCGCCATCCCCCCGGCGTCACCGCCGCCTCAAGGCACCTGCGCCTGTGCGGCCTCTTCCTGCGCTTTGGGCTGATGCAGCCGCAGCCGGGTGACATGCGTCTGGTCGCCGCCGGTCACCTCGATGCACCATCCGCTGGGATGATGCAGCACGGCGCCCACCGGGGGCACCTGTTCGGCCAGGATGAAGGCCAGGCCGCCCAGCGTTTCCACCGCTTCCTCCACTTCCGCGATGCGCGGATCGCCCACTGTCTTGGCCACGTCATCCAGTTCGGCGCGGGCGTCGGCGTCCCACATGCCGTCGCCGATCGGCACCACCAGCTCCACCGGCGCCTCGTCATGCTCGTCCTCGATGTCGCCGACGATCTCCTCCACCAGGTCCTCGATGGTGATGATCCCGTCGGTGCCGGAAAATTCATCCACCACGATCGCCAGGTGCATCCGCCGCGCGCGCATGTCGGCCAGCACGTCCAGCGCGCCGCGCGCCTGGGGCACATAGAGGGGCTGGCGCATCAGCGTGGTCCAGTCGGCCGGGGGCGGATTTCCCTGGGCCAGGAACGGGAACACATCCTTGATGTGCATCATGCCGATCACCCGATCCAGCGTGTCGCGATAGACCGGCACGCGCGAATGGCCGTGTTCGGCGAACAGCGCGATCAGCTCGTCCCAGCTCGCATCGGCGGACACGGCGATGATCTCGCCGCGCGGGATCGCCACGTCGTCGGCATCGTGCTCGCTGAAATGCAGCAGGTTGCGCAGCATGGTGACTTCGGCTGGCGACAGGTCACCCTTGATGGGTGTTTCCTCGCCGGTCGCCTGCTCGTCCTCGTGCTCGTCGATCGCCTCCTCGATCTGCGCGCGCAGAGACGGCTCGTTTCCTTCCTCGAAGAACCGGCGGATCGCGTTCCACAATCCCCCTTTACTGTCCGCGTCTCCATTGTTGGGATCACCGGATTTGCCATTCTCGGGCATTGCCCCTGCTTCCTCTGTTGTGAGCTACCCTTCTGGGCGCGCCTCATATGGGTCAGCGATCCCGCAAATCGCAAGCGCCTTCGTCTCCAGCGCCTCCATCGCCTCGGCATCGGCGTCGGAGATTTCGTGGTCGTGGCCGGCCAGATGCAGCAATCCATGGATGATCAGATGCGCAGCGTGATGGTCCAGCGGAATGCCTTTTTCCGCTGCTTCCCGCGCGCAGGTCTCATGGGCCAGGGCCACGTCGCCCAGCAGCTCGGGCGGGCCGCCTGCCGCCAGCGCCAGCAGGTCCTCGCGCTCCAGCATCGGGAACGACAGCACGTTGGTCGGCTTGTCGCGCTGGCGCCATTCGCGGTTCAAGACGTGAATCTCGGCATCGGACGTGAACAGCAGGCTTGCCGAAAGCCGCGTATTGGCAAGCTCGGGCGCCACGTCGGCGGCGGCCCGCGCGGCGCGGGTGGCCAGGGCTTCCCAGTCGCCCGCCGGCCAGGGCTCCTCGATGGCGATTTCCAGTTCCAGTTCAGGCGCTCCGGTCCGCAGCGCCGTCCGCGCGCAGCAGCCGTTCGGCCACCGCGTGGCTGAAGCTGTTGTCCACGTCGATCGCCAGGCGGCCGTTGTCGGCTATCTGGACGCGAAGCGTCTTGCCGAAGCGCGTCGATATCCGCGCCAGCATCCGCCGCACGGTGAACAGGTGCAGGCGGAAACCGATCAGGTTGGCCAGGCCGAACGCGGCGATGAACCGCTTCGGGAACTTCAGGAACTGCCCGCCGCCACGGAATATCTCGCCCACGGAGAAGGCGTCGCTGTCCTTCATCCAGAAGGTGTTGCAGCCGGAGAACTCGCCATCGCGGAATTGCCAGAAGCGCGGCTGGCCTTCGGGATGGGCGGCCAGGATGTCCTCCTTGCGGGCGAACAGCGCGGCGGCATCCGCCCCTTCGGCCAGCGCGAAGGCATGGAAGCCGCGCAGCGCCTCCGCCGTCATCAGCACATTGTCGCCGGTGGTGATCAGCAGCGGAAAGCGCACGCCGTCCGCTGCGGCGAACACGCTTTCCAGCAAGTTCCGGGCAGACGTCACCGTACGCATCCGGCCCGCTTCGAAGAAGCGCCGCGCTTCCGGCTCGTCGTCCAGCGCGTGGGGATCGTTGATCGACACCACGATCGGCGCATCGGGAAAGGCCGCGTCCACCGCATCCAGCACATAGCCGATCAGCGGCCGCCCCAGCAGGGGCACCAGGCACTTGTGCTGCACGCCATGCGCTTCCGCCAGCGGATCGACCTGGCCCAGTCGCTGGCCGGCCAGGATCAGCACGGTGGGGGTGGGCACGTCAGCCATGGCACGGATGGCTCGGGAAAGGGCGGCTGGCGAAGCTGTCAGCCATCGCCCTCGTAAGCCTCGACGATGCGGCCAACGATCGGGTGGCGCACCACGTCGGCGCTGGTGAAGCGCACGATGCTGATCCCTTCCACGCCTTCCAGGCGGCCCACCGCGTCATGCAGGCCGCTTTGCGTGGTCCCGCCCGGGATGTCCACCTGCCGCGGATCGCCGCACACCACCATGCGGCTGTTCTGGCCGAAGCGGGTGAGGAACATCTTCATCTGCTCGCGCGTGGTGTTCTGCGCTTCGTCCAGGATCACGAAGGCGTCGCTCAGCGTGCGGCCGCGCATGAAGGCGATCGGGGCGATCTCGATCTCTCCGCTGGCGATGCGCCGGTCCACCTGCTCGGGCGGCATGCAATCGTACAGCGCGTCGTAAAGCGGACGGAGATAGGGATCGACCTTCTCCTTCATGTCGCCGGGCAGGAAGCCCAGCTTCTCGCCCGCTTCCACCGCCGGGCGGCTCAGGATCAGCCGCTGGACGCTTCCCGTCATCAGCTGGCTCACCGCCTGGGCCACCGCCAGATAAGTCTTGCCGGTGCCCGCCGGCCCCAGCGCGAAGATGATATCGCGGCTGGCGAGCTGGCGCATGTAATCCGCCTGTGCGGCGGTGCGCGGCACGATCGTCTTGCGGCGGGTGCGGATCATGATCGGCGGTACGCCGGTGTCGCCGGCGATGATGCCGTCGAACGTCGGCTCGTTCGACAGGGCGATCAGCGATTCGATCATGCCGGAATCCAGTTCCTGCCCGGTCAGCAGCCGCTGATGCATGGACACCAGCACCTCGCGGGCGCGGGCGACATCGTCCTGCGCGCCTTCGATCACTACCTTGTTCCCGCGCGCGGCGATCAGCACGCCCAGGCGGTTTTCAAGCTGCACCAGATTGGTGTCGAATTCCCCGAACAGCGGCCCCAGCATCGCCTGGTCGTCGAACTGGACTTCGGCCCGGGCGGGCCGTGCGGCGTCGCGGCGGTCTTCGGGATGGGCGAGCACCGATCCTTGATCGACGCGGTTGGACTTGCGGGCCATGCGCTCCTTTCGCACTGTCACCCCGAAAATAGACGCCTCTCCGCCGGGCGCAAGCGGCAGGCCCCCGCAGGGCGGTGGAAAGTCATCGAACCGTCGCAAGTCGTCAGGCGGCGACGGTTTCCAGCAGGCGTCCATGGATGGAATTGGGCCCGGCTGCGGCCAGCTCGACCCTCACCAGGTCGCCGATCGCCGCCTCACCCTCGAAGAACACCGATTGCAGCCAGGGGGATTTGCCCAGCCATTGCCCCGGCTTCTTGCCGCGCCGTTCCACCAGCACCTCGCAGCGCTTGCCGACCGATGCCGCGTTGAACGCCAGCTGATCGCGATTGAGCGCGGCCTGGAGCCGTTGCAACCGCTCGTCCATCACGTCGCGCGGGATCTGGCCGTCCATCGCCGCGGCGGGCGTGCCGGGGCGGGGGGAGTACTTGAAGCTATAGGCCTGGGCATAGCCCACTGCGTCGACGAGTTGCAGCGTCTCCTCGAACTCGGCCTCCGTCTCGCCGGGAAAGCCGACGATGAAATCGCCGCTTAGCGCGATGTCGGGCCGCGCGGCGCGGAAACGGTCGAGCAGCTTCAGGTAACTGTCCGCCGTATGGCTGCGATTCATCGCTTTCAGCACCCTGTTGCTGCCGCTCTGCACCGGTAGGTGCAGGTAGGGCATCAGCTTCTCCACCTCCGCGTGGCACGCGATCAGCCCTTCGGTGACATCCATCGGATGGCTGGTGGTATAGCGAATCCGCTGCAAATCCGGCAGCTTGGCCAGCTCTCTTATCAATGCGTCGAACTCGAAAGCGTCATCGCCCGAACCCGGGTTGCGCCAGGCGTTCACGTTCTGCCCCAGCAGCGTGATCTCGCGCGCGCCACGCTCCACCAGGCTCTCCGCTTCGCGTATCAAATCCTTGAACGGACGCGATATTTCTGCCCCGCGCGTATAAGGCACGACGCAGTAAGTGCAGAACTTGTCGCACCCCTCCTGCACCGTCAAAAACGCGCCTGGCCCCACTTTCCGCCGCGCCGGCAACGCCGCGAACTTGGCGTCGGCGGGCATGTCGGTATCGGTGGTGCGGCGCCCCTCCACGGATTGCGCGATCATCTGCGGAAGGCGGTGATAGGCCTGCGGGCCGACCACCATGGAAACCGCCGGGGCGCGGGCCATGATCTCTTCCCCCTCGGCCTGCGCCACGCAGCCGGCCACCGCGATCATCGGCTTCGATCCGTCCGCCTTCTGCAAGCGGCCGATGTCGGAATAGACCTTCTCCGCCGCCCGTTCCCGGATGTGGCATGTGTTGAGCACGACCAGATCCGCTTCCTCGCCTTCCGGCGCGGCGGACAGGCCTTGTCCAGCCAGCAATTCCGCCATGCGTTCGCCGTCATAGACGTTCATCTGGCAGCCGAAGCTCTTGACCCGGAAGGTCTGGGGAGGACCGCTTTGTCGCATGCATCGCGCCCTACGCCATTTGCCGCGCGAATTAAAGCCGCAGCGCCCGTTCGATCGCCTCCCGCGCCGCCGCCGTCATCGCCTTGCGATCAGCCAGCGCCTCGCCCGATAGCGGTTCCAGGAAACGGATCACCAGATCGATCCGCCCCCGCCGCGCGAGGATGCGGCGGGCGTTGGCGAGGCCCGGCTCGTCCCCGAACCAGGCGATTCCCGCCGCATCGCGATAAGCCAGCGCCACCGGCTGGATCGGCACGTCCCCGCTCAGCGGTTCCGCCGCGGAGAGCAGCGAGCTGCGGAACGGCAGCAGCGCGGTGCCGTCGCCGGTTGTCGCTTCGGGAAAGATCGTCAGCGGGCGATCGCCCAGCGCCGCCTGGACCTGCGCGACCTGGGCCGCCACCGATCCGCGCCGGTCGCGGGTGATGAAAACCGTGTCGTTCTGATTGCATAGCCACCTGAGCGCGCCATGGCCGGCAAGGCCGCTGTGGGCCACGAAAGTCGCCCGGCTCGTTCCCGCGAGAGCGAGGATGTCCAGCCAGCTCAGGTGATTGGCAACGAACAGCGCACCCGCGCGCGGTTCGCCTTCAGTCCGCACCCGCAGGCCCGCCATGCGGCCCATGAAGCCGAGGAACAGCGGCGGCACCAGATCCCGCCGGCCCGCCGCGGAGGCAATAACATGGAGCGGAATGATAGTCAGAAAGCCGAGCGAGACGCCCAGCCACCTGACGCCGCTGCGCAATCGGCTCAGAGCTTAGTCCTCGCGGTCGATGCGGACGCCGTAAAGCTCCATCCGGTGATCGACCAGGCGATAACCGAGCTTTTCGGCGATCACTTTCTGCAGCGCTTCCAGCTCGGGATCGACGAATTCCACCACATTGCCGGTTTCGACATCGATCAGGTGGTCGTGATGCGCTTCCGGCGCGGCTTCATAGCGCGCGCGGCCATCGCCGAAATCATGCCGGTCCAGGATGCCCGCTTCCTCGAACAGCCGCACCGTGCGGTAAACCGTGGCGATCGAGATCTTCGGATCGATCGCCGCGGCGCGGGCATGCAGCGCCTCCACGTCAGGATGGTCCTGCGCCTCGGACAGCACACGCGCAATCACGCGCCGCTGCTCAGTTATCCTGAGGCCGCGCTCCGCGCACAGAGCTTCGAGGTCGATGGATTGTTGCACGCCTTGTCCCGATTAAAAAAAGCCGCCCCGCCACTATGGAAGCGGCGGGGCGGTTTTTCAACCTTGGCGGCCGGGTGCCGGATTACTCGGCAGTCTTCTTGCGCCGTCCCCGCCGCTGGCCGGGCTTGCGGCCGAGGCCGATTTCCTTGGCGAGCACGCGGCGCTTTTCGGCATATTCGGGGGCGACCATCGGATAGTCGGCCGACAGGCCCCAGCGGGCGCGATATTCCGCCGGCGTCAGGCCATGGTCGGTCATCAGGTGGCGCTTGAGCATCTTCATCTTCTTGCCGTCTTCCAGGCAGACGAGATGATCGGGCTTGACCGACGCGCGGATCGACACCGCCGGTTCGGGCTTCGCTTCTTCCTGCGCCGGGGTGCCGAGACCAGAAAGCGCACCATAGACGTTCTGGATGAGAACGGGCAGTTCATCAACGGCCACGCTGTTATTGCTGACATGAGCGGCAACAATGTCCGAAGTCAGTGTTATAAGGGTCTCGGACATGTCGTTTTCTATCGTAGCCATTTGAACCTCATTAATTATGATGGCCCGCCCCTACTTGGTTGGCGGCATTATGGCGGCTCCGAAGAGGGGCGCCCCACTTCGCGCCTTATGCGGGTCTAATACAGCTGGCAAGCCTTATTCGATAATGCGGAACGCCGTAAAAGTATCCGGGCTAGTTCGTTTCGAGCCGAAAGGTAATCGCATCTAGCGGCCCGCTGGTTACGCGGCGGTAATAGTTCCGGCGGCGGCCCACTGCCACGAATCCGTGGCGCCGATACAGCGATTCGGCGGGATTTCCCTCGCGCATTTCAAGAAACAGCCTGTCCGCGCCCCGCGCGCGCGCTTCCGCGATGACCCGGCGGAGCAAGGCCCCGCCGATTCCCTGCCCGCGCAATGCGGGAAGCACGGCGATGAGCAGCAGTTCCTCCTCGTCCACCGCGCCCCGGGTCAGCGCGAAGCCCGCCGCGGGCGCCGCTTCGCCCGGGGCCGTACCGTCGGCGCCGATCAGCAGGTAATGCGTGCCTGGCATCACCAGGGCATCGCCCACCTGGCGGCGCGTCCAGGCTTCGCCGTAAGCCGGATCGAAGGCGGCTTCCATCACCGCCATAATCCGGTCGAGATCGTCATCGATCATGCAGCCGGTAGCCGCGCGTCGGGCGGCCGGCCGTAGAGGGGGGAGAGGCTGGCGGTAAGGAGCACCTCGGGCAGCAGCGGGAAGCACCGCGCATCGGGCAGGATGTCCAGCGCCGCCCCGTCCGATCCGGCGGCGGCGGTCAGGGCCTTCGCTTCGCTGCCCGCCGCCACACGCTGGCGCGCATTCGCCGCTGCCTGGGCCGGCGCGAGCGAGCGAACGTCGTTCTCGGGCATGGAGTCGGCGCCGAAATCCTGCACAAACCATTCGCCGTGGCCGCCGGTCATGCACACGGTGACGGGGCCGGGATGGGCCTGCCGGGCCATGGCCGCGACCAGCGCCAGCGTGGGATAGCCAAGCACGTCGGCTTGCCAGGCCAGGCCCAGCGCGCGCGCCGCGGCGAGGCCGATACGCACCCCGGTGAAGCTGCCCGGGCCGAGTGAGACGACGATCCGCTCCGCGCGCCCCTTGCCGGGCAATTCCGCGATCATCGGCACCAGCCGTTCGGCATGGCCGCGCCCGATCACTTCGAAGGCGCCCGCGATCAGGGCCGAGCCCTCGAACAGGGCGGCCGAACAGGCCTCGGTGGCGCTGTCGATGACCAGGGTCCGCACGGGGGGCGGATTACAGCAGGCGGTTGAAGACGTCGAACTCCGGGCGCGGGCTGCGGCCGAAGATGCTCGCCCTGTCGCCATAGCCGATCGAGCAGATGAAGTTCGACTTCACGTTTGGCTGGTCGGCGAAGAATTCCGCGTCCACCGCGTCGTTGTTGAAGCCCGACATCGGCCCGCAATCGAGCCCCAGCGCCCGCGCCGCCATGATCAGGTAGGCGCCTTGCAGAGACGAATTGCGAAAGGCGTTCTTGCGCCGCAATTCCTCGCTGCCGGCAAACCAGCTGCGCGCGTCGGTATGGGGGAACAGCCACGGCAGCTGCTCGTGGAATTCGCTGTCCATGCCCACGATCACGCAGACCGGCGCCGTGGTGATCTTCGGCTGGTTCTTTTCGCTGGCATGTTTCGCCAGCCGCGCCTTGGCTTCGGCCGATTTGCACCAGACGAACCGGCCGGGAAGCTGGTTGGCGGACGTGGGGCCGAACTTCATCAGCGCCCAGATCGCGTGGACCTGGTCTTCGGAAACGTCCTTGTCGAGCCAGCCGTTGAAGCTGCGCGCCTGGCGGAAAAGCTGGTCGAGCGCGGCGTCGGACAGCGGCGCCGCCAAGTCTTCGCCCGCCATCACGCCGCGCGCACTTCATGCACTTCGGGGACATAGTGCTTCAGCAGCCCCTCGATGCCTTGCTTGAGCGTGGCGGTCGAGCTGGGGCAGCCGGAACAGGCACCGTGCATCGCCAGATAGACCACCCCGTCGCGGAAACCGCGATAGCGGATGTCGCCGCCGTCGTTAGCCACGGCGGGGCGCACGCGGGTTTCGATCAGTTCCCGGATCTGGGCCACGATCTCCGCATCGGCCGGATCGTCGCCCACATCGCCATCCTCGTCCGCTTCGGGCGGTACGGAGAAACCCGCCGCATCCCCCCCCGCGAACAGCGGTGCCTCGCTGATGAAATGATCGAGCAGCACCGCGACGACCAGCGGCTTCAGCACCATCCAGTCGGCCCCGGGGGCAGCCGTGACCGAGACGAAATCGGCGCCGAAGAACACGCCCGTCACCTCGCCGGTATCGAACAGGGCCTGCGCCAGCGGGCTGGCCTCGGCTTCCTCGGGCGTGGCGAAGTCGCGCGTGCCGGCGGGCATGACCTGCCGGCCGGGCAGGAACTTCAGCGTGGCGGGATTGGGCGTGGTTTCGGTCTCGATGAACATGCCCGCGATGTAGGGCGCGCCACGCAGGCTCGCAAGCGCCGGAGGGAGAGAACAAGATGCACGGGGAACAAGACTCTGCGGCCATCATTCACTAACGCTTCATACCCAGACCCCTTATCAGGCGGGATCATGTCGCTCATTCGCCGCGCGCTCGGCGCCCTTCCTGCCCTGCTGCTGCTCGCCCCGCTTTCCGCCGGGGCGCAGCAGGCAGCGGTCCTTTCCACAGCGCCGATCGCGGTTCCCACGGCGCCGCCCGCCGCGCTTCCGCCGGCGCCGCGCTATGCGCGCCCTGACGATCCGTGGATCTATCGCGGCACCGACATCCCGATCGACCAGGGATGGCTGTTCGGGGAAATGCCCAATGGTGTGCGCTATGCGGTGCGCGAGAACGGGGTTCCGCCGGGCCAGGTCTCGATTCGCGTGCGGATCGACGCCGGCTCGCTTCACGAACGGGATGACGAGCGCGGCTTCGCCCATCTGATAGAGCACCTGACCTTCCGCCAGTCGAAGTATCTCGGCAATGGCGAGGCGATCCCGCATTTCCAGCGGCTCGGCGCCAGCCTGGGTAATGACACCAATGCGCAGACCACGCCCACGCAGACCGTCTATCAGCTCGACCTGCCCAACGCGACGCGCGCCACGCTGGAAGAAAGCGTCCGTCTCCTGGCCAGCATGATCCAGGAACCGACGCTGAGCGAAGCGAACGTCCAGACCGAGGTGCCGATCGTCCTGGCCGAACGGCGCGAGCGCGGCGGGCCGGAACAGCGCATCGCCGAAGGCACGCGCGAGGTGTTCTTCGCCGGCCAGCGGCTGGCGGACCGCAGCCCGATCGGCTCGGTCGCGGCGCTGCAGGCGGCCACTTCTCAGTCGGTCAAGGCCTTCCACCAGCGCTGGTATCGCCCTGAGAACGCCACCGTGGTCGTCGTCGGCGATGTCGACCGGACGTATCTCGCCGCCCTGGTCGAACAGAATTTCGGCGATTGGCAAGTGGCGGGCCAGGCCGCGCCCGCGCCGGATTTCGGCGATCCCGCGGCCCCGCGCGGCGCGGATGCGGCCAACCCGGTGGGCGAGGTCAAGGTGCTGGTCGAGCCCGGGCAGCCGCGCGGCCTGACTTATGCCATCCTGCGCCCGTGGCACCAGGTCACCGACAATCTGGAATACAATCGCGGCCTGCTGATCGATTCGATCGCCGAGGCCATCGTCAATCGCCGGCTGGAAGCGCGCGCCCGCAGGGGCGGCAGCTTCCTCTATGCCCAGGTGGAACAGCACAAGACCGCGCGTTCGGCCGATGCCACTTACGTGGCCTTCGCGCCGCTCAGCGATGACTGGAAGACCCCGCTTGCCGAAGTGCGCGCTGTCATCGCCGATGCCGTCGCCAGGCCGCCCAGCCAGGCGGAGATCGATCGCGAACTGGCCGATTACGACGTGGCTTTCGCCAACATGGTGGAGCAGAGCCGTATTCAGGCCGATGGCGCGCTTGCCGATAGCATTGTCGGCGCGGTGGACATCCGCGAGGCGGTCGCCTCGCCGGAGACCATTCTGCAGGTGTTCCGGTCGATGAAGGATCGTTTCACGCCGGAGGCGATCCACGAACACACCAAGGCGCTGTTCGCGGGCGAGGTCATCCGCGCGCTGATGGTCACGCCGCAAGCAAATGCGGGCGATCAGGCCGCGCTGCGCACCGCGATGCTGGCCCCGGTCAAGAGCGACAGCACCATCCGCAATGCGTTGAAGCCGCTCACCTTCGCGGAACTGCCGCCGATCGGCGCGCCGGCCGATCCGATCCTGCGCGAACCGCTCGGCCTGGTCCCGGTCGGCGACGTGGAGAAGATCGAATACGCCAATGGCGTAAAGGTGCTGCTGTGGCCGACGAATAACGAGCCGGGGCGCGCCACCGTGCGCGTGCGCTTTGGCGGCGGTCGCCAGAGCTTTGCGCCGGAAGAAGGGGTCTACGCCCTGCTCGGCCAGACGGCGCTGATGGGCTCGGGCTTCGGCATGGTCGATCAGAACCAGCTCGAACTGCTCGCCGCCGGCCGCAAGATGACCTTCAATTTCAACATCGAGGACGGGACCTTCGTGTTCGAAGGCCTGACTCGCGCGGAAGACGTGGCCGATCAGCTTTATCTCTTCGCTGCCAAGCTGGCGACGCCCCGGTGGGACGCGCAACCGTTCGAGCGCGCGCGGGCGAGTGCGCTGCTGTCCTACGACAGTCTTGCCGGCAGTCCCGAAGGGGTGATCAACCGCGATCTCGAATGGCTGATGCATGGCCGCGATCCGCGCTTCGCCACGCCGGCGCCCGATGCCTTGCGCAAGGCGACGCCGGAGGGATTCGAACAGGTGTGGTCGCGGCTGCTCGGCGAAGGGCCGGTGGAAGTGGACGTGTTCGGCGATTTCGATCGGGAAACCGTGGTCGCCGCCTTGTCGCGCACTTTTGGCGCATTGCCCCCGCGCGCGCCGGCCCACGCGGGCCCGCCGTTCGGCGCCTTCCCGATGGCCAATGCCACGCCGCTGGTGCTGAATCACCACGGCGAGGCGGACCAGGCCGCGGCGGTGATCGCCTGGCCCACGGGCGGCGGTTCCGACGCCCTGCCGCAGAGCCGCAAGCTCGAAGTGCTCGCGCAGCTGTTCTCCAATCGCCTGCTCGATGCGATGCGCGAGCGGCTGGGCGCCAGCTATTCGCCCTATGTTGGCTCCACCTGGCCGCTGGAGGGCACCGGCGGCGGTAACCTGCTGGCTTTCGCCCAGTTGCCGCCGGAGCAGGTTCCCGTGTTCTTCGAGGAAGCGGAGAAGATCGCCGGCGATCTGGCGGCGAGCGGTCCCACGGCGGACGAGCTGGCCCGCGTGACCGAGCCGATGCGCCAGCTTCTGGCCCGCATGCAGACAGGGCATACCTTCTGGCTCAACCAGCTCCAGGGCGCGACGACCGATCCCAACCGGCTGATGTGGCTGCCTTCGCTGATGACCGACTATACCCGCGTCACCCCGGAGGAGATGCGCGCGCTTGCCGCCCGCTATCTCGGCGCGCGGGACGGCTATCGGATCGCGGTGCTGCCCGATGGCGGGGGCGCCATGGGCCAGCCGTAAGCCATGCCGCCCTTGTGACGGGGAAGCGATAACCCATGTAACATTTGCGCCGCTGCCCTGCGACGGGTAGGGCGCGGCTTCCCAATGATCTCGGAAAAAGTACCCGACGTGGCTAAGAACTGGACCCCCGACAGCTGGAAACAGCACGAAGCGAAGCACTTGCCGGCTTATGATGACGCGGCGGCGCTTGCCGCGACGGAAGCCTCGCTCGGCAACTTTCCGCCGCTGGTCTTCGCGGGCGAGGCGCGCGCGCTGAAGGATTCGCTGGCCGAAGTGGCCGCCGGCCGCCAGTTCCTGCTCCAGGGCGGGGACTGTGCCGAAAGCTTCGCGGAGTTCCACCCGAACAACATCCGGGACACCTTCCGCGTGCTGTTGCAGATGGCGGTGGTGCTGACCTTCGCCAGCAAGCTGCCGGTGGTGAAGGTGGGCCGCATGGCCGGCCAGTTCGCCAAGCCGCGCAGCTCGCCCACTGAAACCGTGGGCGACGTCACCCTGCCGAGCTATCTGGGCGATAACGTCAACGGCATCGATTTCACCGCCGAGGCGCGCCGCAACGATCCGCAGCGGATGATCCGCGCCTACAGCCAGGCGGCGGCCACGCTCAACCTGCTGCGCGCCTTCGCCGGCGGCGGCTATGCCAACTTGCGCCAGGTCCATCAGTGGACGCTCGATTTCATGGGCCGTTCGCCCTGGGCCGATCGCTTCAAGGACGTGGCCGACCGGATCGGTGAGGCGCTGGACTTCATGGAAGCCTGCGGCCTCGCGCCCGAGACGGTGCCGCAGCTGAAGACGACCAACTTCTACACCAGCCATGAAGCGCTGCTGCTGCCTTACGAACAGGCGCTGACGCGGCAGGATTCGCTCACCGGCCAGTGGTACGATACCAGCGCGCACTTCCTGTGGATCGGCGATCGCACGCGCTTCTCCGGCAGCGCGCATGTCGAGTTCCTGAGGGGCGTGGGCAATCCGATCGGCATGAAATGCGGCCCGAGCCTGGAGCCGGACGCACTGCTCGCGCTGCTCGACACGCTCAATCCCGCGCGCGAGCCGGGGCGGATCACGCTGATCAGCCGCTTCGGGCATGACAAGGTCGAAGCCGGCCTGCCGCGCCTGGTGCGCGCCGTGAAGCGCGAAGGGCACCCGGTGGTGTGGAGTTGCGATCCGATGCACGGCAACGTCATCAAGGCGGACAGCGGCTACAAGACCCGCCCGTTCGATCGCATCCTGTCGGAAGTGAAGGGCTTCTTCGCGGTTCATCGCGCCGAAGGTACCCATGCCGGCGGCATCCACGTGGAGATGACCGGGCAGGACGTCACCGAATGCACCGGCGGCGCGGTGGCGATCACCGATGAAGGGCTGGCCGATCGCTATCACACCCATTGCGATCCCCGGCTCAACGCGGCGCAGTCGCTGGAACTCGCGTTCCTGCTGGCGGAGATGCTCAACCTCGAGATGACGGAGCGCCATCGGCACGCCGCTTGAAGGGCGCTACTGCGTTTTTTGGCGCGTGCCGGAAGGGTTGATTTAACTCCCTCACCCCTATGCCGTTCTCGGCAATATGGGGATGGCAAGGGGCGTGGTCGGACTGGCGCACATGCGCGGCCCGCTGGTGGCGGGGTTTATGTGGGGCGCTTTCGCGCTTGCATCCGTGCACCTGCGCGACACGCATGGCGTGTTCCTCCTCGTCTGGCTGCCGAGCGCGGTGGCCGTGGCCAGTCTCTACGTCACGCCCGAGAAGCGCTGGCCGCCCCTGCTGGCGGCGCTGGCCGTGGCCCAGTTCACCACGTTCCTGCTGGTAGACTTGTCCGCCCTGGCTTCGCTGGCGTTCACGGTGGCGGATCAGGTCGAAGCGGTGATTTGCGCCGTGCTGGGCCTTCGCGTGCTGGGAGGGCGCGGCAAGACACCGCGCAGCTTCGCCCATATCGGCGGGCTCTTCGCCGCGGCGCTGCTCGGCTGCATGGCCGGTGCGCTGATCGCGCTGCCGTTCCGCGGGGAACCGAGCTTCGCCGAGCTGGCCTGGTGGTTCCTCGCCAGCGTGCTCGGCGTGCTGGCGGCGACGCCGATCCTCCTCCGCGCGCGCCAGTGGCTCGGCTTCGGCGATCAGACCGTGCGCTTCATGCAGGACAATCCCCAGCGCGGCTTCCCGCTCACCGTCGCGGCGATGTTCGCCCTCGGCGTCGGGGTGCTGGAAAGCCCGGCGGCGGGCCTGCTGCCGGTCCTGTTCGTGGCGATCGTTTTCGCCGTGATCCGTTTCGGCCAGCTCGCCGCCGCCTGCGCCGTGCTCGCCTATGCCGCGGCGGGGGCCTTGGTCAGCTTCTATCGGGGCAATGCGGCGCCGATCCTGGCTGCCGATCCCGCCATCGCCGGCCTGGTGCTGCAGGCGCTGATGCTGCTCATGCTGGCCACCGCGCTGCCGATCGCCGCCATGCTGCTGACGCGCGAGCGGCTTGCCCAGCAGCTTCGCGCCCAGAACGCGCAGCTGCACGATAATCTCACCATGCTCAATCTGGCCGAACAGCTCGCCGGGCTGGGGCGCTGGCGGCTCGATCTGGCGACCGGCCAGCAGGAATGGTCGCCCCAGATGCTGGCGCTGAACGGGCTGCCGCGCGATCTGGCGCCCGATCCCGGCAATATCAGCGAGCTGCTGCCCGATGGCGGCGAACGCCTGTTCAGCGAACTCGCGGCGCATCGCGATGATCGGCGGCCCTATTGCTTCGAATACTCCACCGCATTGCCGACCGGCGAGGAACGCACGCTGCGTATCCACGTCACCAACGAATTCGATCCAACGGGAGAGCGCCAGGCGCTGTTCGCCGTGGCCATGGACGTGACCGAGCAGGTCCTGCGGGAAACGGCCTTGCGCAAGGCGCGCGAGCAGGCGGTCGCGCTGGCGGCAGAGGCGCAGAAGCTGGCGCTGACCGATCCGCTGACCGGGATCGCCAACCGGCGCGCCACGCTCGATTGGCTCGGCCGGCTGGTGCGTGCGTCAGGGCAAGTGGGCGAACCGCTGGCCCTGCTGATGTTCGACATCGATTATTTCAAGCGCATCAACGATTGCTTCGGCCATCAGACGGGTGACGAAGTGCTCGAACGCGTGGCCAAGCTCGCCCGGGCGCAAGTCCGCTCAGACGATCTGGTGGGGCGCATCGGCGGGGAGGAATTCGTCTGCATCCTTCCCGGACTGGACGCGCATGCGGCCCGCGCGCTGGCCGAGCGGCTGTGCCGGGCGATCGCCGAAGGCAGCGAGCAAGGCGGCCTGCCGCGCATCACCGTCAGCGTGGGGCTGGCCCTGGCCCGGCCGGGAGATACGCCGGAATCGCTTCTCGCCCGGGCCGATGCCGCGCTTTACGAAGCCAAGGATGGCGGCCGCAACCAGGTCCGCCGCGCGGCCTGAGGGGCAACCCGGGAACAAGGCGGGCCCGCCCGGCTTTCCATCATGACCTTCACTCGCCATAACCGGCGTGCATGGAGGCAAGGGAGGCTGTCTTGCCCGAAACCCAGCGGCACTGGCCCAGCGCCGCGCCGACGTCCATCGCCGAACGCTATGCGGCCACCCGGCGGCTGAGCGAAGCGCTCGTCGCGCCGCTGAGCGAGGCCGATGCCACGCTGCAATCGATGCCCGACGCCTCGCCGGCGAAGTGGCACCTGGCGCATACCACCTGGTTCTTCGAAACGTTCCTGCTGCGCGATCGTGTGCCGGGCTATCGGCTCTATGACGAACACTGGCCGTTCCTGTTCAATTCCTATTACGAGGCCGAGGGCGAACGCATCGCACGCGCCCGGCGCGGGATGCTTTCGCGCCCCACGCTGGCCCAGGTCCTCGGCTGGCGCGCCCATGTGGACGATGCGGTGCAGGCCCTGCTCGGCGATCCGGCGCATGAGGCGCTGATCCGGCTCGGCATCGCGCACGAGCAGCAGCACCAGGAACTGCTGCTGACCGATATCAAGCATGCGCTGTTCCAGAACCCGCTGGGACCGGCGATGTGGCCGCCAGGCACAGGTGCGGGGCCGCGCGCGGCGCGGGCCGAGCCGCAGTGGCACGAACATCCCGGCGGCATCGCGCTGGTCGGGCATCGCGGCGATCATTTCGCGTTCGACAACGAAGGCCCCGCCCATCGCGTGCTGCTGGAGCCTTTCGCGCTCTCCGCGCGGCTGGTGACCAATCGCGAATGGCAGCAATTCATCGACGATGGCGGCTATCGCACCGCTTCGCTGTGGCTGTCTGACGGGTGGGACTGGGTCCGGCGCGAAGGCATCGGCGCACCGCTTTACTGGCGCGCGGACGCCCAGTTCACCCATTGCGGCTGGCAGGCGCGCGATCCCGAGGCGCCGGTGTGCCACGTCTCCTATTACGAGGCGGATGCCTTCGCCGCCTGGGCCGGGGCGCGCCTGCCGACCGAATTCGAATGGGAAGCGATCGGGCAGGGGCATGATGCCACAGGCGGCAACCAGCTCGACGAAGCCGGCCCGCCGCTGCCCCGGGGTGCCGCCGGCCTGTTCGGCGATTGCTGGCAGTTCACCCGTTCGGCTTACCTGCCTTATCCCCGCTTCCGCCCGGCCGATGGCGCGGTGGGCGAATACAATGGGAAGTTCATGGCCGGGCAATGGGTGCTCAAAGGCGCCAGCTGCGCCACGGTGCGCGGCCATTCCCGGGCCAGCTATCGCAACTTCTTCTATGCGCGCCAGCGGTGGCAATTCACCGGCGTCCGGCTGGCGAGGGACGTGTGAGGCGCGGTCTCGAACTGGTCGAGCTGGACAGGCACGGCGTCAACACCGCCTTTCGCGCCGATGTGCTCGAAGGGCTGGCGCAGGTCCCCAAGGCCATTCCCGCGCGCTGGCTCTATGACGAAGCCGGCTCCGCGCTGTTTGAACGGATCACCCAGCTTCCGGAATACTATCCCACGCGCGCCGAGACCGAGATCCTCGGCGCTCAGTGCGAGGCGTTCCGCCGCCTGATCCCGCCCGGCCGCGCGGTGGTGGAATTCGGCTCCGGCTCTTCGGTCAAGACTCCGCTGCTGCTCGGCTGCATTTCCCCCGCGGCTTACGTGCCGCTCGACATATCGGGCGATTTCCTGCGGGCGGCGGCGGCGGACCTGGCGGGGAAGTTCCCCGGCCTGCCGGTGCACCCGGTGGAAGCCGATTTCACCAAGCCGGTGCGCCTGCCGCACGAGGTGGAGGTTTTGCCCAAGCTCGGGTTCTTCCCCGGTTCGACCATCGGCAACATGGTCGCCCGCACGGCGGTCGATCTATTGCGCTCGATGCGGGCCACGCTCGGCGGGGATTCGCTGCTGCTGATCGGGATGGACCTGATCAAGGACCGCGCGCTGCTGGAAGCCGCCTATGACGATGCAGAAGGCGTCACCGCCGCTTTCAACCTCAACCTAGCCCGGCGCATCAACCGCGAGCTGGCCGGGACGATCCCGCTCGACAAGCTGCGCCATGTGGCGCGGTGGAACGACACTTACGCCCGGATCGAGATGCACCTGGAGGCGACCGAGCCGATCGCCTTCACCGTCGACGGCCGCCGCTTCGCGCTGGCGAAGGGTGAGACGATCCACACCGAAAACAGCCACAAGTTCGATCGCCGCAGCCAGTACACCCTGCTGCTCGCCGGCGGGTGGACGCCCGTTGAACGCTGGCTGGATTCGGAACAGCGGTTCTCGCTCATCCTCGCCGAAGCCACCCGGCCCAGGAACGCGCCATGACCCCGTGGCCGAAGCTGGATTACGCGGCTGACAAGGGAACGATCGAGACGCTGCATCTGCTGCTGCAACTGATCGGCAAGCTGCCGCTGCGGCTGCATCCGTGGCTCAACCACGGCTGGCACGTGGCGTTGAGGATCACGGCGCGGGGGGCGCAGACCCGCAGCATGCCGGCGAGCGGGCGTTCTTTCGCGGTCGAGCTGGATTTCCTCGACGGCGCGATCGTCGTCACTTGCGACCGTGATCCGCGCGCCGTGCTGCCCGTGGCGGGAAAGACGATCGCTGATGTCCACGGAGAGCTTTCCGCTCTCCTGGCCGGGCTGGGCCTGCCGGCGCCGCTGCACGGCGCGCCGAACGAGATTCCCGATCCCGTCCCTTTCGCCCGGGATCGCCGCGCGCGCGAATGGAATGCCGATGCCGCGCGCCGGCTGCACGGCGCGTTCCTGCGGGCGGACCGGGCTTTCACAGAGTTCCGCTCGCTCTATTGCGGCAAGGCTTCGCCCAGCCAGCTGTTCTGGGGCAGCCTGGACCTGGCGGTCACGCGCTTTTCGGGCCGCCGGGCGCCGGTACATCCGGGCGGCGTTCCCCACCTGCCCGATGCGGTGACTCGCGAAGCCTATAGCCACGAGGTGATCAGCGCGGGGTTCTGGCCGGGGGGCGGCGGGTTCGATGAAGCGGCGTTCTATGCCTACACTTATTCCACGCCCGAAGCCTTCCGTGAGCAGAAGGTCGAGCCGCCAGCGGCCTTCTGGCACCTTGATCTCGGGGAATTCATCCTGCCTTATCGGGCCGTGAGCGAGGCGGCCGATCCGCAGGCCGAATTGCAGCGCTTCCTCCATTCCACATACGATGCCGGCGCGGCGCTGCTGCAATGGCCCGGCGGGCTCACCATCGCGCCCCCGCCGGTCTTCGGCCACCCGCCCGATTCCGCATAACGCCCACGTCGCAAAGCGCCCTGCCGATGGCTATATAAGCCGCCATGGACTTCGCCCCCGTCTGGGATCAACTGGTGCAGAGCATTCATGCGCTGCCGAAATCCGGGCTGCTGATCGCCGCTGTCGGCGCGATGCTGCTCGGCATCGTGGGCTCGTTGCTGGTCCGCCCCCTGCCGGCGCTGGGCAAGCTCCTGCGCGCGGCGAGCACGCTGGGCCTTATGGGCGTGCTCCTGCTGGTGGTGCTCCAGCTCTCGCGGATGGACCCGCGCTTCGAACTCGCCGTGCCCGAGATCGGCTTGCCCCAGCAAGTGGTGGAAGGCGGGGAGACCCGCGTTCCGCTGGCGGGCGACGGGCATTTCTGGCTGCGCGCGCTGGTCAATGGGCGGCCGGTGAACTTCCTTGTCGATACCGGCGCCACGCTCACCGCCGTCTCGGCGGAAACCGCCGCCGCCACCGGGCTGGAGCCGCGCAACGTCGCCCTGCCGGTGCGGATGCAGACGGCCAACGGCTCCGTCGCCGCCCATCTGACCACGATTGAAGAGCTGCGCTTCGGCAACGTGGCCGCGCGCGGGCTCGACGCGGTGATCGCGCCCAATCTCGGCCCTACCAACGTGCTCGGCATGAACTTCCTTTCGCGCCTTGCTTCCTGGCGGGTGGAGGGGAACACGATGATCCTCGTGCCCCATCACCCGCAGGCGGAACTGGCTGCCGGCAGCTAGGCCGATTGCCGTGATGTTGTAAAACGCCCTGCAATCGAGCAGCGCGAAGTCCGGCTTAATCCTTTCCACCGCGCAGCAAGCGCCGCTTCTGGCGGGCGGGGGAGGGGGATAATAAGATGGCGCATGCACTTCGACGCCCAGTTGCTCGTCATCTGCCTGCTCACCGCGGCGATCAACCTGATCGGGACGCTGGCCTATGCCGCGCGCATCGCCGGGGTGCGCACGCGGCGCATCGCGATGAGCTTCGCGCTGTTCAACATCCTGGTGCTGGTCTCGCGCACGTCGAACGGCTTCCTCGGGCCGTTCCTGGCCAAGCGGATCGAGACCCAGCTTTCCGCCGGCGGCGGAGAGGCGCTGCTGGGCGATTTCCGGCTGGTCTTGCTTTCCGCCTCCCTCGCGGTGGCGCTGGGCGTGTTGCTGGTGCCGACCGGGCAGCGCCTGTTCGCGCGGGCGATCGGCTATTTCCAGCACACCCGCTCTACCGGCCGGATGCTGCTGCGCACCGCGAGCCCTGCCGGCTTGAGAACGATCCGGCAGGCCTTCGCGCTGCCTCGAACCGACCAATTGCGAGAATTGGCCCGGCCGCGCGGTGTCGGCTGGGGCGTGCTGCTGGCGAATTGCATCGCACAGGCGCTGATCACCGTGGGCGTGCTCGCCTCGCTCTATGCCGGTTATCTCAATCCCGAATACCGCGTCACCGCGTCCCAGCTTTCGGCAGTGGTCAACGGCTTCGCCACCATCCTGCTGTTCGCGCTGATCGACCCGCAGCTTTCGGTGATGACCGATGACGTGGTGGAAGGCCGCGTGAGCGAGCCGCTGTTCCGCCGCACGATCGTATGGATTTCGCTGAGCCGCCTGGCCGGCACTTTCCTGGCCCAAGCCCTGCTGCTGCCCGGGGCGGCGGCCGTGGCGTGGATCGCCAATTATGTGTGAGCCAGGCTGTCTCTAACGCCGCTCGCGATTGGCGAGGGCCAGCGCGGTGACGGTCAGTAGGCTGGCGACAAGCACTGCCCCGGCGGCCCCGGCTGCTCCCGCGCGGGGAACGACGAAGGGCAGCGATGCCACCGCCAGCAGGGTGGGCACCGCGCGCAGCAGGAAATTGCGCAGCGCATGCCCGCGCGAGACCAGCAGTGCCTCCAGCGAGGCGCCGCCAAGCTCTATCGCGGCGGCGGCGGAAAGCAGGATCATCGGCCCGTAAGCCGGGGCATATTCGCGCCCGGCAATGGCCAGGATCAGCCAGTGCCCGCCCAGCACTGCCAGCACGATTACGATCAGGCCGGTGAGCACGGCGATCCCGCCGATCCGCACGGCGATGTGGCGCGCCGCCGCCGGATCGCGCACCAGTTCCGGATAAGTCGCGCGCAACAGCGCCTGCGCCAGCTTGAGCAAGCCTTCGCCAAGCTGCGCCGCCACGCGATAGATGCCCGCCAGCGCCGGCCCGCCGATCGCGCCGACGAGCAGGATCAGAATCTGCCGCGAGGCGATCAGCAGCATCCCCGAAAGCCCCGTGCCCCAGACGAAGGCCCAGGCCCCCCGTTCCCGCCGGGGCAGGCGCCTCAGGCTGATCAGACGCGGATCGAGCGGCTGCTGTCGCAGGGCATAGAGCCAATAGGCGCCCGCCGTCGCTATCTCGGCCAGAGCCCAGACGAGCATGAACGATACGATGGACGGTGCCACGACCACCACCACCGCCGCCCCGATGATCCGCACCACCGAGGTGACCGAATCCGCCGCCGCGCCCTGGGCATAGAGATCGCGCAGGCGCAGGATGCCGGTGGGCGTGGAGCGCACCGCCAGCAGGAACACGATCGTCAGCGCGAAAGTCTCGCCGCGCAGTTCCCTCGGCACCGGCAGCCAATCGCCGGCGAATTCCAGCAGCAGCGCGGCCGCGATGGCGCCCGCCAGCACGGTGAGCAGGTCCAGCGCCAGCGCGAATCCCACCGCGTCGGGCTTCGTTTCCTCGTTCTGGCCCCAGCGGATCACCGCCTGCCAGGTCTGGAACGAGGCCAGCCCGGTGATCGCCTGGGCGAAGGTCACGCAGAGGATGAACTGGCCGAACCCATGCAGCCCAAGCGCCCGCGTGGCCATCGCCAGATAGCCCAGGCTGAGCACCGCGTTGATTCCGCGCGCGCCCATCAGCCAGCCGGTATTCGTCAATGCGCGGCGGATCATTGCCGCGCCCTTTGGCGCAACAGCGCCGGGATTGCAAAGCCGCTCGCGAGCCGGCAAGCGCGCACACGGGAGAAAATCATGACTGCACCGCCCGTCCGCCTCGGCTTCTTCAAGCTCAACGTGCCGGAAATGGAGCCGGCGCTGGCCTTCTGGCGCGAGGCATTCGGCTTCGCCGTCACTACCAGTTTCGACGAGCCGGATTTCGCCGAGCATATGCTGGCGCTGCCCGGGCAGGAGGCCGGCCCGCACTTGCTGCTGGTGGCCTGGAAAGACAAGCGGGATGTTTCCGTCGGGCCTGGCCATGGCCCGGTGGGCCTGATCTGCCAGGATATCGCCGCCAGTCACGCGCGTGCGCTTGCCCACGGGGCGCAGCCGATCACCGGCCTGTTCGAAGCCGCCGGCGTGCGGATCGCCCTGCTGAAAAGCCCCCAGGGCCACGAGATCGAGCTGATCCAGCTACCTGATAGTTGAGAGATATTCGTCATTGCGAGCGTAGCGAAGCAATCCAGGGCCGCGCGGCACCGCCCTGGATTGCTTCGCTACGCTCGCAATGACGAGATGTTGGCGGAGGCAATCGCCCCCCTAAACCGCCGCCTCCAGAACCTGCGTCAGCGCCTCCGGGCGCAGCTCATGCTCGAGCTGGTCCATTGTGCATTGCGAGGGCGCCTTGTCCGGCCGCCAGCGCAGGAAGGTGGTGCCGTGGCGGAAACGCCGGCCGGTCACCTGGTCGTAGATCACCTCCGCCACGAGTTCCGGCCGCAGCGGCACCCATTCCCGGCTGCGCCCCTGGCTCCACCGGCTTGGGCCGCCGGGCGAGCTGCCGGTGAAGGCGGACGCGCCCCGCAATGGCCGCAGCTTCGCCAGCAGGGCGGAACGATCCTCTGCCGTGAACGACGAGGTGAAGCCGACCGAGTTCAGATTCCCCTCGCTGTCGTACAGGCCCAGAAGCAGGGAGCCCAGCGTGCCGCCCGACAGCCGATAGCCGCCGACGACGCAATCGGCCGTGCGCTGCTGCTTGACCTTGACCATCGCCCGCTCGCCCGGCCGATAGGGTTCGTCGCGCCGCTTCGCCACGACTCCGTCCAGCGCTCCGCCGCTGCCGGCGAACCACTGCTCGGCGATGCGCCTGTCACGCGTGCAGGGCGACAGGGCCAGGCGCGGCCCGGCGGCGCGGTCCATGAATCGTTCCAGTTCCGCGCGGCGCGCCGACAGCGGCTCGTCCGCAAGGGCCTTGCGGCCCAGCAGCAGGCAGTCGAACACCATCAGCTGCGCCGGCGTCTCGCGCGACAGCTTCTCGATGCGAGAGGCGGCGGGATGAAGGCGCAGTTGCAGCGCGGCGAATGAAAGCGTGTCCCCCACCGGCAGGATCAGTTCGCCATCCAGCACGAAGCGGCTGGCCCCAAGCCCCCGCAGCGCCTCGGCGATCTCGGGAAAGTAGCGGGCCAGCGGCTTGCCCGATTTGCTCATCAGTTCCACCGCGTCGCCATCGCGGAATGCCAGGCAGCGAAAGCCATCCCACTTCGGCTCGAACTGCCAGTGCTCGCCGGGCGGCAGTGCATCCGTCAGCCGCGCCTCCATGGGCTGCGTATCAAGGGCAAGCGGCAGAGCGATCGAAGCGGCGGCCATGCTTCGCCAATGAACCGCGCGGCGAACGGGTTCCGTCAGGCATATTCTTCGGCGAAGACCGATATCGTGCGATAATTCGGATCCTGCAGCACGCTCGAAACCAGGAAAGCCTGCACCGCATCGCAACGCGCATCGCCGCCGGCATCCTTGCGGAAGGACAGCAGGCGCCAGTTCTCCAGCGGATAGAGCAGGATCACCTCGCCGCGCATCTCCGGTGGAAGGATGGCATCCGCGAAAGAGGCGATGCCGACGCCGCGTTCCAGCATTGCCGCCATGACGTCGTAATATTGCGTGTGGCCGATCACCCGGCGGGGGCGGATGCGGTGCCGCTCGAAGAATTGCAGCATCTCGCGCTCCTGCGCGCTGGCGGCCAGCGGCATGATGAACGGCAGGGTGTTGAGCAGTTCCGGCTGGAGCGGCAGCTGCCGGCCTTCCGCGAACTTGCGGTGGCCGTAGATGCCGCCGCGAACCAGCGCCAGCTGGCGGAAATGCGGTTCCACCGAACGATCGGCGCGGCGGTGGATCAGCGCGAAATCGTATTGCCCGTCTTCCAGGTCGCGCGCCAGGCTGCCACTCGGCGCCCGCGCCTCGAACGCCAGGTCCACGCCGGGATTGGCGGTGAAGAAACGGTCAAGCTTGGGGCGGATATAGGCATCGAGCATGCCTTGCCCGATCAGCACGGTATAGCGGACCGATTCCGCCTCGTCCGCCGAGTGCCGGCGATGGGCGGCGAGCGCTTGGGCCGCCGCCTGGAACGCGTGCAGATCGTCGAGAAAGGCCATGCCTTCCGCCGTCAGCGTCGGCCGCTGGCCGGGCCTGCGGTCGAACAGCGTAAGGCCAAGCTGTTCCTCCAACACTTTCATCTGGTTGCTGACCGAAGCCTGCGAAATGCCGAGCGTTTCCGCGCTGCGCCGGAAGCTGCGGGTGGTGCACAGGCTGGAAAAGACTTCCAGCTGGCGCAAGGTGAAAGGCAAGTGCGGCATTATCGGCTTTCACTCATATCATAACCTGAAGATTATCGCCTGTCATCACTTTGCGATGCGTTGCTTTGCAGCGGCCAAGCGGCGACGCCGCCCTTCATAAGCCTGAGGGGAGGGAAATCATGGAATTCATGGAATCGGGCCTGCGTGCCCGCCGCCGAGCGCGTGCGCGCTTCTGGATCGTGGGGGCGAGCACGATCGCGCTGGCGTTTTCGGCCGGCGCGGCGCGGGCTCAGGAAACCGCCGCCACCTCGGCGCAGGACGGTGCGACGATCGTCGTCACCGGCTCGCGCCTGGTGACGAACGGCATGGAATCGCCGGTTCCGGTAACGGCCGTCCAGGCGGAGGAACTGGAAGCGATGGATCCCGGCGCGCTGATCAACAGCGTCAGCCAGCTGCCGCAATTCTACGGAAACTCCACGCCCAACAACAGCAACTTCTTCGTCCGCGGCGGCACCGGCAATCTCAACTTGCGCGGCCTCGGCGCCAATCGCACGCTGACCCTGCTCAACGGCCGCCGCGTGCCTTCGACCAGCGCCTTCGGCGGGGTGGACATCAACCTGTTTCCCGAAGCCATGATCAGCGGCATCGAAACGGTAACCGGCGGCGCGTCGGCCGCTTACGGCACCGATGCCGTGGCCGGCGTGGTCAACTTCCTGCTCAATACCAATTTCGAGGGGATCGAGGCGGGCCTGCAAGGCGGGATCACCGAGCGGGGCGATGGCGAGAATTACGAGGCCAAGCTGGCCTTCGGCACCCGCATCGGCGATCGCGGGCACTTGCTCGTCGCCGCGTCGCGGGCGGAGCAGGACGGCATCCACGATCTCACCAGCCGGGATTGGTATCAGGGCTGGGGCGCGGTGCAGGTCGGCGGAGTGTGGGCCGATTATCCGCACGTCCATTCGATCTCGGCCTCGTTCGACGGGATCATCTCCGCGCCTGGCACGGTGATCAACGGCCTCGCCTTCAATCGTGACGGCGGCTACGCGCCTTTCCAGCTCGGCTCTCCCTCGCAAGGCGTGGTGGGCGGGGCGGGCCCCGCCGCCGGCCGCGCTTCCGGCGGGGGCGGTGACGATCTCAACGGCGAGGCTTTCACGCTCTACCCGGATACCGATCGCTACTCGATCTTCGCTTATGGCGACTATGAGGTGAGCGACAATGTCACGCTGTTTGCCCAGTACATGCGCGGTTACAACCACCAGTTCCAGTACAACACGCCGCGCAGCTCGCTCTACGGATCGCCCACCGCGATCACGATCTTCCAGGACAACGCCTTCCTGCCGGAATCCCTGCGCACTCTGATGCAGGAAAACGATATCCCCTCGTTCTCGCTGCGCCGGGCGGGCAGCCTGGAGGATATCGGGGATGTGTGGTTCGAAGATCGCACCACCCAGAACGTCGGCACCGCCGGCTTCAAGGCCAATATCGCCAGCGGCGGCTTCCTCGATGGCTGGCAGGTCAACGGCTATTACCAATATGGCCGCAGCCGCCGCGTGTGGGACCAGTATTCGCTGCGGGTGGACCGCATCTTCGCCGCCGTGGACGCGGTGGAGGATGAAGGCGGCAACGTCGTCTGCCGCGTGTCCACCTTTGCCGGCGGGGCGGCGGCCTTCCCCGGGTGCCAGCCGATCAACCTGTTCGGCCGGGGCAACGCCTCGGCGGCGGCGGTCGACTATGTGATGGGCAACGATGTCGGCCAGCATGTCGATACGCCGCTCTACTTCGCCAATCTCGGCTATATCGGCGAGACGCTGTCCTATGACGCGGTGGCGCCCAAGCGGAACATTACGACCTTCCAGCAGCACTTCGCCGAGGTTTCGGCCCATGGCGAGCTGTTCCAGCTGCCGGCCGGGGCCGTCTCGCTGGCGATCGGCGCTTCCTATCGCAAGGAATCGATCCGCCAGATCGTGCAGGACACCACCAACCAGCCTTCGAACCATGATGGCGGTGTCCGCCCGGTCATGTGCAATAATGCGGAGATCGGCCTGCGCGGCGTCAACGGCGCCGATTGCGCCAATACCGTGGGCTTCCAGTTCTCCAAGGTCTCCAACATCCAGGGCGAGGCGGACGTCAAGGAAGCCTTCGCCGAAACCCTGATCCCGCTGTTCGACGACGGCGCGGGCCGCAGCGCGACGCTGAATCTCTCCGGCCGCTGGGCGGACTATTCCGGATCGGGCACGATCTGGGCCTACAAGGGCGGCATCGACATCTCGCTGACGGAAGACGTGCGCCTGCGCGGCACCTATTCGCGCGACGTGCGGGCCGGCAACCTGTCGGAACGCTTCGACAAGACGGGCGGCACGGGCAACGTGCTCGACCCCCGCACCGGCGCCCAGAACGCCACCTGGGCCGGGCAGACCTATCAGGTGACGATCTTTTCCGGCGGCAATCCCGCGATCAAGCCGGAGAGCGCCGATACCTTCACCGCCGGCGTGGTGTTCCAGCCGGTGTTCGCCCCCGGCCTGTCCGCTTCGGTGGATTGGTACACGGTCAATATCAGCGATGCGATCGCCACGGTCGGCACCAACGAAGTGGCCCGCCGCTGCTTCGCCGAGAATGACCCGCAGTTCTGTTCCCTGGTGACGACCGATCCCGCGCAGGACGGCAAGATCATCCTGGTAGGCAACCAATACGTGAACGTGGCCCAGTCGCGCGTGCAGGGCGTCGATGCGGAGCTGGGCTATCGCTCCGATGTGCGCCTGCTCGGCGGGGACGAGCAACTGGGCGCGCGGGTGTTCCTCAGTTGGCTGCTCGATCGGTCGGATGTCGGCGCCACGGGCACCGTCACCCGGTTCGACGGGCTGACCGGCCTGGCCCCCGATACCGGCGCGCAAGGCCTGTTCCCCAAGCTCAAGATCACCGGCAATGTGAACTATCGGAACGGCCCGTTCTCCGCCTTCCTGCAGGGGCGCCTGATCGGCCAGGGCACGCGGACGTTCCTCTTCGGGCCGGCCCCGGCCGTGGAAGGGGTGAACATCGCCGACAATTCGGTGCCGGCGGTATTCTATGCCGATCTGCGGCTGTCCTACGATCTGTCGCTGCTCGGCGCGGAAACGCAAATCTGGGGCTCGGTCACCAACCTGTTCGACCGGGCTCCGCCGATAACCGGCACTTATTCCACTTTCACCGGCACTTCGGGCCAATACAACGCCGGATTGTTCGACGTGCTGGGGCGGCGATTCACGGTGGGGGTCAAGCTGCGGATGTGATTGGCACTGGAAGACTTGGCGTGTGCCGGGCCATAAGCTCCGGGCCAGGCACCGTTGCCGGGGCGGCTCACTCACTTGGCGGGGGTGGCCGCCCCCTTATCCTTAGAGGAGGAACCTGCGAGAAATGACTGACAGCATCAAGGGCCCGCGGCTGACGCGCCGCACGGCATTGGCCGGTGCACTGGGTGCCGCGGCGGTGGCCACCGTGGCGAGGCCCACCCTGGCCCAGGCGCCGGGCCGCAAGCCCAATGTCCTTTACATCATGGCCGACGATCTCGGTTACGCCGACCTGTCCTGCTACGGCCGCCGCGAATACGAGACGCCGGTGCTCGACCGGCTGGCGACGCAGGGCATGATGTTCCTCCACGCCTATGCCAACAGCGCGGTCTGCACGGCCACGCGCGTGGCGCTGATCACCGGGCGTTATCAATACCGGTTGCCCGTGGGCTTGCAGGAGCCGCTGGGCGCGCAGGACGTAGGCCTGCCGGGCGCAAACGAGCATCCCACCATCGCCTCGCTGATGCGGGATGCCGGCTATCGCACCAGCCTGATCGGCAAGTGGCACATGGGCTCGCTGCCCAAGTACGGGCCGCTGCAGAGCGGCTATGACGAGTTCTGGGGCCTGCGCGGCGGCGGGGTCGATTATTACCGCCACGGCTTCAACGGCAACGTGGACTTGTGGGACGGCGACACCAAGGTGGAGGAGGCCGGCTACATGACCGATCTCATCGCCGATCGCACGATTACCACGCTCGAGCGCCGGGCGGCGGACAAGCGGCCGTTCTTCATCAGCCTCCATTTCACCGCCCCACACTGGCCGTGGGAAGGCGACGACGAGGAAGGCAAGGCGGAATCCGACCGGATCGCCGCCTCCAGCAATCCCGCTGCCTTCATGCATTATGACGGCGGCACGATGGAAACCTACGCCACGATGATGCGCTCGCTCGACAGCAACATCGGCCGCGTGCTCGCGCGCCTTGGCGAACTGGGCCTGGAAAACGATACCATCGTGGTGTTCACCAGCGACAACGGGGGGGAACGCTTCTCCGACACCTGGCCCTTCACCGGCAAGAAGACGGAACTGCTGGAAGGCGGCCTGCGCATTCCGGCGATCGTCCGCTGGCCCGGCGTGATCGCGCCGGGGGGCACCAGCGACGTGCCGATCATGTCGATGGATTGGTTGCCCACCTTCGTGGCGGCGGGCGGCGGCAAGCTGGATCCGGCCTATCTGCCCGATGGGGTGGATATCCGCCCCGCCTTGCTCGGCCGCACCCTGCCAGACCGTTCGCTGTTCTGGCGCTTCAAGAACAGGAACCAGAAGGCGGCGCGGCGGGGCAGCTACAAATATCTGTCGATCAACGGCAACGAGTTCCTGTTCGACGTGGTGAACGATCCCCTGGAACGCGGTAACCTGAAGGATCGGATGCCGGATCGCTTCGCCGAACTGAAAGCCGCGTTCGACGCGTGGGATGCCACCATGCTGCACGATCCGAAGGCCCCCAGCTTCGGCATCTCCCCGACCCAGCAGGCCGACCACTTCGCGCCCGATCCGGGGACATAGCCGGGCGCGTGGCTATGGGGGAACCCGCCTGGATGGCGGGCCCGCCGCCCTTTCGAACAGCAAGGTCTGGCAGAGAAGCCTGAACGCGCGTCAGAACTGGTGGCGCAGGCCCACGCGCCATTCGCGCGGCTTGTTCCATAGCTCCGCAATGACGGCGGCGTCGAAGTAGTTCGTGCGATAGGCCCGGTCGAACAGGTTATCGACCTGGAAAAAGTATGCGGTGCGGGACCCGTGGGGCTGAAGCTCGGCACTCAGGTGGACTACCGCGGCGGCCGGCTCGCGTATCTCGCTGGGTTGGGGGTTCTCGCCCGGCGTGAACGAGACATCGTAATCCAGCATGACGGAGCTGCGCCAGCGCACGTCGCCCGTGATCGCGAAATGGCCCAGTTCGGTGTCCTTCTCCCACTCCAGCACCGTGCGCACCGTGGAGCTGGGCAGCAGCGCCGGGCGTGGCTGGCCAAGGCGCAGCGTGGCGTCCCCGCCTTCCGTGATGTGGTTGTATTTCCACCCTTGCAGGCTGAAAGCCGTCTTGAGCAGCAGCTCGCGCGTCAACGCGATGCTGAGATCGGCTTCGATGCCATAGGATCTGGCATTGGCCCGGTTGCTGAAACTGCTCACCAGCCGGTCATCGACGACCGAATAAGTGAAGTCCTGAAACTTGTCATAGTGATCGAGGTAGGCCGCGAGATCGAGGCGAACCCGGTCATTCAGCCATTGGGACTTGATGCCCAGCTCGAGGTTGGTGTTCGTCTCGGGCTCGTAACTGTCGAGGTACGTCTGGCCCTGCAGTGGCCGCAGGTTGACGCCGCCCGCCTTGTAGCCGCGGCTCCAGCTCAGGTAGAGCAGATTGTTGTCGGTCGGCCGGTAGGACAGGCTCAGCGCCCAAGTCGGCACGATCCAGTCGAGCTGGCGCGAGATGGGGGGATCGTCGTTCGGATCGTCGGGCGTATAACCCCGGTACTGGGCGTGCTTGGCCTCGTAGCCGAGGCGCAGGCCGGCCGAGAGCTCCCACTTGGGATCGGGCGTATACGCCAGTTGGCCATAGAGGGCGGCGTTGAGGCTGGTCACGTGCCGGAAGGAATAGATCGGGGCGTAAAGCTGCAATTCCTTCGCACGTTCCACGGCCTCGGGCGCGACATCGGCGGAACCGCCCAGGCAATTGGCGAGGTTGATCGCCCGGTCCGGATTCGGACAGGTGAGGCCGGCGAATCCCGGGGCCGGGATCGAGTGGGGCGCGGCCTTGTCCAGGGCGTCCATCGCGCCAATCGGAAGGCCGGCGATGTGGTGATCGTTCGCGCGCTCCCTGAAGAAGAACGCCCCGGCGGTATAGTGCAGGTCCGGCGCCGCATCGCCGAGGACGCGCAGCTCTTCGCTGATCTGGGACTGGCGCGCGAACGGCACCGATGCGACCCACAGCGTGGCGGGGCTGCGGTCGTAGTCGGCGCCCCACGCGGACGTGACGTGCCGCAGGCCGAAGATCGATTTCCAGCTGCTGCTGCCCAGCGTACCGTCGAGCGTAAGATTGAGGCCCCAGTGGTCGACATCGCTTTGCAGGCCGGTGGTGGAGCGGGTTGTCCGCTTGGGGGAGATGTAGTGGTCGTCTAGCAGCTCCTCGCCGATCCTGGGGGCGACCGCGCGGTTCCAGAACTCGATCCGGGACGACACGAACTGATTGGGATCGTTCGCAATGTGCACGCCGGCGAGGTTGTACTGGTCCCCCATCTCGCGCTGGCGGTAATAGTCCCCGCTCAGCAGCAGCCGCGTGCCCGAGGGCATGTCCCAGCGGTAGGCGATCCGGGCGCTCTGGCGGTTGACGTTGCCGGCATCGTCATCCCCTTCGAGATTGTGGATATAGCCGTCCTGATGGCGCAGCTTGACCGCGACGCGGATCGCCGAGGACGGGGTCAGCGGTATGTTGGCGATGGCGGAAGTGTCGATGCGGCGGCGCGAGCCGAGCCAGATCTCGCCGCTCGTTTTCGCTTCGAGGGCTGGCATCGCGGAGTGGATGTTGATCGTCCCCGCCTCGCTGTTGCGGCCATAGAGCGTGCCCTGCGGCCCGCGCAGCACCTCGATGCGGTCCGTGTCGATCGTATCGAGCGCATTGCCGAAGATGCGGCCGAGATAGACCCCGTCGAGATAGACGCCGACGCCCGGATCGTTCGAAAGCAGGAAATCGTCCTGCCCCACGCTGCGCACGAAGATGCCGGCGACGCCCCCGTTGCCGTCGATGATCGAGACGCCGGGAAGCAGCCCGTCCAGCGCCTGCAGGTTGTCGACTCCGGCGCGCAGCAGTTCCTCCCGGGAAAGCTGGCTGACGGCGACGGGCGTCGTCTGGATCGATTCGCTGAAATGGCGCGCGGTGACGAGGATCTCGGTCAGGGCCGGGGGCTCGTCGCGCTCTGGCAGGCGGGGCGGGGCGGGCGACGGCGTGGGCTGCACCCTCTGGCGGGATTTCCGCGCCGGGCGGGGCGCCGGCTCGATCACGAAGGTGTTGATGGCGACCTGCCGCGCGACCAGGTCGCTCCCGCGCAGCACGATCTCCAGCGCTTCCTTGACGCTGTGGCGGCCGGACAGCGGGCGGCTCTGCCGGCCGGCGGTGTCGCCTTCCCGAAAGAGAACCTGGTTGCCCGAAGCCTGCGCCAGCGCCCGCAGTGCGCTTTCAAGGGGCTGGCGCGGCAGCGTGAACGTCTGTTCGTCCGCGGCGCGAGCGGGCGCGGCGGGCATCATGGCCATTCCGGCAATCAGAATGACCAGTCGGACAAGGGAGGTAAGGCGCGGCCACCTGTGCGGAAACACGCCCATACGCGGTTATGGCGTTGCCGCGTTCAGGCGGATGGTATCGCCGGTTCGCTCGGCGCGCAGATCAAGCAGTTCGCAGGCGGCGGCGACGAACTTCTCGGTCTCCCCGGCCTTGAAGATTCCGCTGACCCGGTCTTTCTCAAGGCCGGGCGCGAGGACCACCTGCAGGGTGGAATAGCGGTTCATTCGCTCCACGGTCACGGGCAGGGATTCGTTGTAGAAAGCCAGGATGCCCTTGGTCCATGCCAGGTCGTCGGTCGGGTTGTCGTGGGTGACAACGGGCGCGCTGCCGTTCTGCGCAATGAAGTGGTCCCCCGCCGTGCGCAGCCGATAGCGTTTGGCGCCGGTCGCCGGGCCATTGTCGATCACATCGACCGAGCCGGAATGGAGATTGGCGCGGATTTCGTTCTGCAACAGCTCCACGCTGAACGATGTCCCCACCGCGACCACGATCTTGTCGCCCGCGTGGACGGAGAAGGGGCGCGACGGATCGTGCGCCACCTCGAAAGAGGCGCGCCCGGCTGTGAGCCACACGGTGCGCGAGGTGTCGTCCTCGCTGAACCGCGCGCTTGTCGCCCCGTCGAGCGTCATGGTGGAGCCGTCGTCGAGCCGGACCAGCGAGCGATGCCCGTTCTCGGTCGCATAGCTGTGCGGGCGGCTGGCGTAATAGGCGTATCCGCTCACCGCCAGCACGCCCGTGACAGCCACCGCGGCCAGCATCCGGCGCCGGTCGAACGTCAGGCGATGCCCGGCATTATCCTCCGCCTCCTCCACCGCTTCGGCCGCTGGTTCCGGCATCGCCGCGTTGGAATTGGCGGGGAGCAAACGCTCCATCCCGTCGAGCTGGCGCCAGGTCCGCGCCATCGCGTCGAACGCCTCGCGATGCGCGCTGTGGCTCTCGATCCAACTCTGGAAAGCGTGACTGTCGAACGATTCCGACGAGGGTCCGAACACGCGCGCGCACCAGATGGCCGCTTCCTCGTCGATCTGGTCTTGGGGGGACAAGTCAGGTTCCATCAGCTGTTGAGGCGCTTGTTGAGATGCACCAGCACGCGCGCCACGTGTTTCTCCACCGCGCTTACCGATATGCCGAACCGGCTTGCAATGTCGCGTTGCGACATGCCCTCAAATCGATACAAAATGAAAATCTCTTTGCTCCGCTCGCCGACTTCGTTCAGCGCCGCCGACGCCCGCTCCACCTCGTACTTGGAGATGACGATGCGCTCGGGGGTGAGGGGGTCGCTGCGCGCGCTTTCGATGTGCTCCGCGCTCGCCCGATAGCGTGACCGCACGGCGTCTCGCCGGTGGCGGTCCTTGAGCAGGTTGGACGCGACCGTGAAGATGAACGAATGCCCGCCCGGCGGATCGCCGTCCGGCGTCGCGTCGAGAAGCCGCACGAAGACATCCTGCACAAGATCTTCGGCTTCCGAATAACTTCCAGTGCGGCGCAAGAAAAAGGTCAGCAAAACACCGCGGTAACGCGCGTTCAGCTCGTCATAAGCGCACGTTCTAGCAGAGGGCTCCATACTGTCGGGCGACTGGGCATCAGCCGCGCGCGTGACATGGCGCTGCATCGGCGATGACTAGCAAGAGAGGTTTCGGCCGCAGGGCATTTACCGTCTTATTCAGGATATGACGATGAGGCGCAAGTCCCGTCGACTGGGCGCACTCCGTCTGACGCAGGGCCGTAAGACCCGGCGCAGCAAGTGAGGATCGCCCTGTGCCGCGCGTTCTACCAGGGGACCGCGCGAATGCGCCGGAGAGGGGATCGACCGATGATGACGATGAGTTTCCGTGCCACCAGGCCCGCCACCGCAGCCTGGCTTCTGGCCCGGGTTGCGGCCGGCGCCCTCGCCCTGTCGTTCGCCGCGCCTTCGCTGGCGAAGGATTGTGACAGGGCCTGCCTCGTGTCGGTGACCGATGCCTATCTGGCCGGCCTGGCGGCGCACGATCCGGCCCGCGCGCCCTTGGCCGAAACTCCGCTTTTCATCGAGAACAGCAAGCGGCTGCGCGTGGGTGAGGGGCTGTGGGCGGCGGCGACGGGCCGGGCCGACGCCATGGGGCTCTACGTGCCCGACCCGGCGGCGCAGACTGCCGGCTGGATCGGGGTGATGGAGCAGTCGGGCAAGCCCTCGCTGGTGGCCATCCGTCTCAAGCTGGAGGATGGACGGATCGTCGAGGCAGAGCATGTCGTGGGCACCACGCTGACCCCGGCGCAGCTCGCCAATCTTCAGACCCCGCGCGCCAGCTATTTCAGGGAAATCCCGAAGGCCAGCCGTCTGCCGCGCGGCAAGCTGCTCACGATCGGCGCCAGCTACTACGACGCGCTGGATGACAACGACGGCTCGCTCGCGCCCTTCGCGCGGGACTGCGAGCGCATGGACAACGGCGACGTGGCCGTGGGGCCGAACGTCCACATTTATCCCGAGCCGGATTATCCGCACATCGACATGACTTGCGGCGGGCAGTTCGACAGCCAGGTCATGTCCTACATCACCACGATCGACGGCCGCCGCGTCTTCGCGGCCGACCCGGTCTATGGACTGGTGATGGGTTTTTCCCACTTCCACCACAAGATGGACGTCAAGGACATACGGGTGATCCTGCCTGACGGAAGCGAGGGCGTCCGCCATCTGCCGAACGGCCCGTTCGACATGGTCGCCGCCCATATCTTCAAGGTCGGACCCGAAGGTCAGATCCACGAAATCCAGGCGATGGGCTTCGTCGCTCCCTACACCGAACCGAAGGGCTGACGCCGCACCGCCGCCGGGAAAAAACGGCGGCGGCGAATTTTCCAGGTGAGGATGCCGGGGCGTCGTGCGTCTTACCCCCTCGTGAACGCCGGATAGGCGCCGAAGAGGGGAGGGACTGTGAGGCACACGCCAAAAGCTCGGCAGCAAGCTGGCCGCTCCGCACCGCGATTGTCGTCCGCCGTCCCGCACATCCCGAGGCGCGAGATTCCGACGCCTCCAACCGGATAATCGGTGAATCCAAGAATCATCGTCTGAAAAACAAATCAAAATACGAAGTGAATTATAAATAGAGAACGATCGAATTCTCATTCTTTCAAATTCAATCAAAAATCTCTTTTTGTAATTCACTCATTTCAAAGGGAATGGAAAATGCGTACTGAGATGAGGGATATGTTCCGGGTCGGCGTTGCCGGTGCCGCCATCGTCGCGTCGTTGGTAGCGTTCCAGGCGCCGGCTTTTGCCCAAGATGCGGCGCCGAGCGTCGAGGGCGCATCGGACGAAGGGCCGACGATCGTCGTCACCGGCTCGCGCATCGTCCGGCGGGACTATGCCGCCAGCAGCCCGCTGGTGACAGTGGGGGAGGATCTGTTCGAAAATCAGGCCAGCACCACGGTCGAGACGGCGCTGAACAAGCTCCCGCAGTTCTCCGCCGCCGGGACTTCATCGCTGGCCAGCAGCTCGGGCGGTTCGGCCACCGGCCCTGACAAGGCGCTCGGCGCCGCCACGCTCGACTTGCGCGGCCTCGGCACCAACCGCACCCTCGTTCTCGTGAACGGCCGGCGCGCGCAGCCGGTGAACGCGCTTCTGGTCGTCGACACCAATACCATTCCGACCGCCGCTCTGAAGAATGTGGAGGTCATCACCGGCGGCGCCGCGGCCACTTATGGCGCGGACGCCATCGCGGGCGTCGTCAACTTCATCCTCAAGGACGATTACGAGGGTTTCGAGCTGAACAGCCATTTCGGCATCTCGGAACATGGGGATGGCGAGCAGTATCAGCTCGGCGCGCTGGTCGGTGGCAACTTCGCCGATGATCGCGGCAACGTGATGCTCAGCGCGAGCTGGTCGGACCGCAAGCCGACCTATCAGTACAAGCGCGGGTTCTACACCGATTCATGGCGCGATCCGAACACGCCCGGCAATGCGAACGGCGTGCCGATCACCACCGCCACGGTGGGCGGTATCAACTACAGCATCAATCCCGACGGTTCGCTGTTCCGGGCGGACGACGTGCTGAACCCGAGCGCACCCTATACCGGCCCGCTGGGCGATCTGGTCGGCGGTTCGGGCCTCAAGCTCAGCTCGGCGCTCTCGCCCACCGGCAAGCGGACGCTGACCTACGTCTATCCCGATAGCTGGGCCACGCTTCCGTTGACGCGCTGGTCGATCTTCGGCGCCGGGCATTACGACATCACCGACAACATCACCTTCTACGTCGAAGGCGATTACAGCCACACCAAGGCCGTGGTGCAGAGCGTGGCCGGCCAGGGCGGCAGCGGCTTCTGGAACGTCAACGTCCCCTACAACCCGGCGAACGACGATCCGAATTCGCCTACCTTCGGTTCCGACACCTCGAACTGGCACCCGGTCAGCGCCCAGCTTGCGGATGCGCTCAACGCGGTCTCCCCGATCCCGACCACCTGGGCGCTCACGCGTGGCTTCAACTTCGCCGGCCGGATCGTGAACGAGGTCAACACCGATCTCTACCAGGTCACGGCGGGCCTGCGCGGCAAGGTCGGCATCAAGGATTGGACCTGGGATATCTACGGCTCCCACGGCAGCACCAGCATCCTGTCGCAGCAGCCCAGCGGCGCCATCTCGCTGTCCAACCTGCAGCAGATCATCTCGGGCACCCAGGAAGGCGGCGCGCTGGCGCCGTCGATCAACGGGCCTTACGGCCAGAACTGGAGCAGCGGCGCGCTGTTCAACCCGCAGACCTGCACCAGCGGCATCCCCATCTTCGATGCCCAGGGCAAGGTCGCGTCCCCGCAGGGCAGCTCCGTGGATGCGCTGAGCATCTCCGACGACTGCCGCAACTACATCACGCTCGAGCTGAACACGGCCACGCATGTGAAGCAGGATATCGCCGAGGCGAACCTGCAAGGTGCGCTGATCAATACCTGGGCGGGTGAGGCGCGGTTCGCGGTCGGCGCGTCCTATCGCAAGAACGTGTTCTCCTACGTTCCCGATTCCGGGATCAGCGGTGAGCAGCCCGGCCTTGGGGTGATCGGCCAGATCGTGCTTCCCAACCAGGTCAAAGGCAGCACCACGGCCAAGGAAGCCTACGGCGAGCTGCTGCTGCCGGTGCTGCGCGATCTGCCGCTGGTCAAGACCTTCAACCTGGAGCTTGGCGGCCGCTATTCGAAGTACAACTACGCCGGCACCATCGAGACCTTCAAGGCGCTTGGCGACTGGGAGGTCACCGACTGGCTGCGGTTCCGGGGCGGCTTCCAGCGCGCCAACCGCGCGCCCAACGTCTACGAGCTGTTCGCGCCGCTGGCCGCGGGCATCGCCTCGTCGCATGACGCCTGCACCAATCTCTCCAATGGCCTGACGCCGGAATACGGCAACCTTTCCAGCAACCCCAACCAGGTCAACGTGCAGGTGGCCTGCCAGGCGCTGATGATCCGCAGCGGCGCTTATCCTTACGTTACGCTGGCGGACGATCCGACCGCGGTGGCGCAGCCGACCGATGACTATCCGAACATCGACGTCACGCGCATGAGCAACTTCCGCTGGTCGCTCTATCCCTATGGCACCGGCTATGGCTTCAGCGTCAGCCTCAATCAGGGCAACAAGTCGCTCAAGTCGGAGCGGGCGGATACCATCACGTTCGGCACGGTCATCCGCTCGCCGTTCGACACCCCCGCGCTCAGCCGCCTTGCGATCACCGCGGACTTCTACTCGATCAAGATGAAGGATGCGATCGGGCAGCCCACGGGTGACGAAGTCTACGGCCAGTGCTTCGATCCGGCGAACAATCCGCTGATGGCATCCTCGGCGGGCAGCCTCTCGGGCGAAGCCCTGCTCGCGGGCAATCCCTATTGCGCCTACATCCAGCGTTATCCGTTCAACGATGACGGCGTGCGCGGCGCTCCGGGTAGCGGCGCGGACCGGACCTTCATTGCTCCCTTCGTGAACAAAGGAAAGCTGAAGACCTCGGGCATCGACGCCACGTTCGACTGGACGGCGGATTTCGAGGACCTCGGCATCGGCATTCCCGGCGCGCTCAACCTGAATGTGTCCGGCAATATCCTGCTGGATTACAAGCAGCAGTCGATCGCCGGCGGCACGGTGGTGGACCTGAAGGGCACTGCCCAGAACCTCGCTTACGACTACAAGCTGTTCACCACCGCGACCTATATCTGGGGTGACGGCTCGGTCGGCCTGCGCTGGTTCCATCTGCCTTCGATCGATGCGGCGCCGAGCGGCGGATCGACCATGACCGGCGCGAAGGCGCATAACGAAGTGGCCCTGTTCGGCACCTTCAGCGTCACGCCGTCGATCGAGCTGGGCGCGGGTATCGACAACCTCTTCAACGCCCGCCCCGAAATCTACGGGGCGACGCCGACCAATTCGTCGAGCGGAACCACGCTGTCGCCCTACGACGTGGTCGGGCGTTCGTTCTACCTGAGCGCGAAGGCGCGCCTCTGATACGATCGATGCCCGGCGGCGTCCGCCTTTCGCGGCGCCGCCGGCTCGATCGACCATAAGGGTGGAGGGTTGCTGAAATGAAATTCACACAAAAGAACATCACCGTCATGCTGGGCGCTGCCGCGATGGCGCTGGCGGGTGTCTCCGCCGCGCCGGCGAGCGCCCAGGACAAGAACGCCGAGCTGGTGACGATGCTGGCGGACCGCGCGGCGATCAACGACCTTCTGGTCGATTATTTCGCGCAGATCGGCACCGATAATCATGACTTCCGGGCGTTCTTCGTCCCGAACGGCCGTCTCGACGTGAACGGCTGGGTCGTGACCGGTTATGACGAGATCCGCTCGCTCTATGATGCCGCCGGCGGCGGCGCGGGCGATGCCATGGGCAGCAAGGAGAAAGCGGCCGTCGCGATCCCGCGCGGGCGGTTCGACATGCTGTTCTCCAACCTCAAGGTGACGGTCACCGGCAATACTGCCGTCGCCACGCTCAACTGGTACAGCGTACTGTCGGAAAAGCTGATCTTCCCGCCCGCCGTCACCGAATACGGGCGGGAGCGGACCGAGCTGGTCAAGAAGGACGGCAAGTGGCTGATCACCGATCGCAAGGTCATCAGCGACGGCGGCATGCCGGACGGCGAACTGAAGACCTACAAGGCCTGGTGAGGCGAAGCCGCGAATAAAGAACGGGGGATGAGATGACCGAAGTGTTGTATCCGAAAGCCGATCCGCGCCGCATCCGCCGGCTTGCCCGCAAGCTGCGCGCAGCGGTGCTGGTTCCGGCGGCGCTGCTGGCAACGGGCGCGGCGGCGCAGCAGCAACAGACGTGTGATCGCGCCTGCCTAGAACAATTCGTCATCCGCTATCTCGATGCGGTGGCGGCGGACGATCCGAGCAAGGTGCCGATCTCCCGCGACGTGCGGTTTACCGAGAACGGCCAGCAGCTTCTGATCGGTGACGGCCTGTGGAACTCGATGAAGGCGAAGGGCAAGTATCGGCTGTTCGTGGCCGATCCCGCCGCCGGCCAGATCGGCTTCTTCGGCACGATCCAGGAAGACGCCAGCGATCCGGACAAGTTCAGCGGATCGCTGATCGCACTGCGCCTTCTGGTAAAGAACAGGCAGATCGTTGAGATCGAGCAGATCGTCATCCGCGATCGCAACGATCCGATCGAGAACTCCTACGGGCTGGTCGACAACCTGCCGCTCCATCCAAAGCTGACGGCCACCGTGCCGCTGGCCGAGCGCATGTCGCGCGCCGATCTGGTGACGCAGGCCAACAAGTATTTCACCGGCATTCAGAAAAACGACGGTCACGGCGACTATCCGTTTACGCCGGACTGCCTGCGGCACGAGAACGGCCATCAGGCCACGCTCGCGCCGACACCCGCTGGGGAAACGCGGCCTGATCCCAAGGTCACGTCCAACTATTCCAATCAGTGGACCTGCACGGAACAGTTCGAATCCGGCCTCATGGGGTTCGTCAGCCGCATCCGCGATCGCCGCTTCGTGGCCGTGGACGAAGAGCGGGGCCTGGTGTTCTCCTTCGCCTTCTTCGATCACCCGGCCGGGGAAACGCGCCATTTCAAGGCGGCGGACGGGCGCGAACTGGTGGTCGGCCCCGTGCAGCCGTGGACGTGGGAACTGGGCGAGATCTTCAAGATCGAGAAGGGCAAGATCTCCAAGATCGACGCGTTCCTCCATCGCTCTCCCTACGGCATGAATTCCGGCTGGAGCACATGGGCCCAGGGAATGTCCGACGTTGCGCGTGACGTGACGTTCGAGGCGCCGACCGGTTTCTGATCGCCGCTTTCCGCTGGCCGGTGCGCCTCTCGCTTTCGGGTTTCTCCCTATCCCCGATCGTAGGCGGCCGGCCGCGGATACACTGGCAAATTCCGGCTGAGGATGTGGGCGCCTCGCGCGTCTTATCCATCGCGGCCGGACGGGTCGGCGGGGCCTGGGAGGGAATGATGACGGGACGCAACGCGCATCATGGCTAAGACGCCCTTTCCGAAGGAGCAGATGCACCGCATCGCCTATACCGAGCTGAGCGAGGCGCAGGTCAAGGCCGCGCTGCGCTCCTTGCACGAGCGCCTCGTCGCCCATGTCAACGCGGACCGCGCGGGCGCGCCGGCCGCAGACCTGTTCACCCCCGATGCGCGGATCGAGCTGGGCGATGCGGTGCAGCGCCTGGACGGTGCCGGCGGCGCCCAGTCCCTGAGCATAGAGCGAGCGCCCGATGGGCACACGGCAACGCTGCACGCGCGTCACACGATCCGCAGCGAGAGCCGGCTGCTGCCGGATTGCACCGAAGCCCGCATGGCCATCGCGCAAGGCTGCGGCGTGGTGCGCAGTTCCGAAGTTCGCCTGCTGCGGATCGATGCCGTGAAGACGCAGGAAGGTTGGAAAGTCCGGCGGCTCGCCGCCGTGGACAGCGATGCAATTGAAGGAGTCGCCGCATGAACGCTTCGTTTCGTATTCTCACCGCCTCCCTGCTGGCCGCCAGCGGCCTTGCGCTGGCTCAGCCGGCCAGCGCGCAGCAGTGCGATCGGTCCTGCCTCGAAGGCTGGGTGGACAGCTATCTCGGCGCGCTGGCGAAGCACGATCCTGCCGCCGTGAAGCTGGCGAAAAACGTTCGCTTCACCGCCAATGGCCAGCATCTGGAGGTCGGTGACGGCCTGTGGCGCACGTTCAAGGCGCGGGGGCGGTTCACCATCGTGGTGCCTGACGTGGCGGCCCAGCAGGTCGCTGCGATCGTCACGTTCGCGGAAGACGGGCCAGCGGGCGCGGGCGGCGCGCTGGGGGTGCGGCTGAAGATCAGGAACGGCCGTATCGTCGAGATCGAGCAGCGCGAGACGCATGACGCCGAAGTGCTCAAGATGATGGACGAAGCGCCGGCCCGCAAGGCGTTCTCCACGCCCGCCCCACCGGCGGAGCGGATGTCCCGCAAGGACCTGGCACGGATCGCGGATGCCTATTTCACCGCGATCCAGAAAAACGACGGCAAGGGCTTCTATCCCTTCGCCGACGACTGCGATCGCTACACCAACGGCATGCACGCCACCAACGTGCCGACCCCGGCTGGCGAGAAGCGGCCCGATCCGAAGACCTCGACTGCATTGTCCAACCAGTGGACCTGCCGGGAAGCGTTCGAATCCGGCCTGCTGCACTTCGTCACGCGGATACGCGACCGGCGGATCGTCGCGATAGATCAGCAAAATGGCCTCGTCTTCGCGTTCGCGTTCTTCGATCACGCGGCGGGCGACACCCGCACTTTCACCATCCCCGATGGCCGGACGGTGACCGGCGGCCCGACCACGCCCTTCACCTGGAGCATCGTGGAGATCTTCAAGATCACCGACGGCCTGATCCACGAGATCCAAGCGCTGGAACTGGAGCGGCCCTACGGCATGCAATCGGGCTGGAGCAGCTGGAAAGACGGGATGTCGGACAAGGTGCGTGACGAAACGGGCGTGCCGCAAGGCTGAGATTTTTCATTGGGAGAACTGATATGAAGAAAATCATGATGACTCTGGGGCTGGCATCCGCCGTCCTGCTCACCGGCTGCAACCAGGGCAATGCGGAGCTGGAAAAGGAAGTGACCGCCCTGCGCGACCGGATCGCGATCGAGGACTTGCTGTACGATTACTACAGCCACCTCGGCTCCGGCGCCCATACCGGGTTCGACAAGTTCTTCACCGAGGACGCGCTGCTGGACGTGAACGGCTGGAAGGCCACCGGCTTCGCGGAAATCCAGAAGCTCTATGACGGCGCCGGCGCTTCCGAAGGCGGCGAGGGGCACGAGGCCAAGGCTGCCGTCCCCGTCGAGAAGGAGCATATGGACTATATGCACCTGACCAACCCGATAATCCGCGTGAATGGCGATACCGCGACGGCCAAGATGTTCTGGACCGGCGTGATCAGCGACGATCTCAACGCCCCGCCCAAGTTCGAGGAGATGGGCCGCGAATATGATCTGCTGGTGAAGCAGAACGGCGAATGGAAGATCAAGAAGCGCATCATCGTCGCCGACGCCGGCATGCCCAAGTCGATGAATAGCACCTACAAGCGCATGCGGGACTACGACATCACTAAGGATTGACCGTGCGGGCGCCGCCCTGCCCTGGGCCGGGGCGGCGCCCGAAACCATTGCGCGGGCGGGCGGCGCAGGACAGCTCGGGCCGCGTGCCGCTGATCTCCCGCGCGCCGCTCATTCTTCGGCGACCATCTTGAAGTCGTTCAGGAAGGCGGCCGCCGCGGGCGACAGCACGCCCCGCCGCCGCCTGTAGATGAAATACCGCCGGAGCAGGGCCAGTTGCGGCACGTCGAGCGCGCAGATCTGCCCCGCCTCTTCCTCATCGGCGTAGAGCGAGCGCGGCAACCAGCCGAGAAGATGCGTGCGCCTCACGAAGGCCGCGACCGCGCTGGGCGATGTCGTTTCGACCGTGGCGCTGGGCATTGTTCGGCCGGCCTTGTGCACGAGTTCCTGGAGCAGCTTGCGCGGCGTCGCCTCCGGCCGTGAGAGGACCCATTGCGCGCCAAGCACGTCATCCAGCGAACATTGCGCCTTCTTGGCGAGCGGATGCTCGGTGGAGCACACGACGCTGCAGCAATCGAAGTAACGCGTGCCCCGCACCTTGGACACTTCTTCGTCGGCCAGGTCGTCATGCGCGATCGCGATGTCGATCGAGCCGTCCGCCAGGGCCGACGCGAGTTCGCCACCGCTGCCTTCCAGCAGGTAGACCTGGATATCCAGGTTGCGGTCGAGGAGCGACTTGACCGCGTTGGGGAGGATCTGTCTCGCGACGCCGGCAATCGCGCCCACCCGCACCACGCCTTTGCCCGCGCCCGAAAGCACGCCCAGAGTCTCCTCCGCGCGGGCAATGTCATGCAGGATGGATCGCGCGAACGGCACGAGCGACTGCCCCGCTTCGGTCAGCCGCATGCCCAGCGGGTATCGTTCGAACAGGACAACGCCGCAGCTGCGTTCGAATTCCCGGATCAGTCGGCTCAGCGCCGGCTGGGTGAGATGGAGTTCCTTCGCCGCCCTTCCGACGCTGCCGAGTTCGGCAATCAGCAGAAACGCGCGGAGCTGGCGGTGTTCGAGCCTCATGCAAAAAGCTTATGGCCTGCGGCGCACTTTGCAACTGCCCAGTGTGCCGCGCCGGTGCCACCATGCGTCCCAACAAAAGAGGGTGGGAGCCTTGGAATACCTGGCGGGGATCGTTGCCGATCGTGCCATCGCCGAAACGGACCCGCTTGCGCGTGCAGGGGCGGGCCGCCGCGCTTTCGATTCGGGTGACAGCGGCCTGTGCCGGCCGGGGATGTCAGGGCAATCGCATCCGCGATCGACGATGCGGCCGGGGGCCGTTTTCCGCGAGCGCCGGCCAGCCCGGCGTCGCGCGCGAGTTTCGACATTTCGAATAGAGGAAGACTTGATGAAGGTAAGTGCTGCCATCGCGGACATCTTGCGCCGTGAGGGTGTAGAGGTGATCTTCGGATACCCGCGCAACGCGGTGCTCGAAAGCGCCGCCGCGATCGGGATCCGCCCGGTGATCGTGCGCCAGGAGCGTACCGGCGTGCACATGGCCGATGCCTTGTCCCGGCTGACGCGCGGAAAACACATGGGCGTGTTCGCCATGCAGCATGGCCCCGGCACTGAGAACGCCTATGGCGGCGTGGCCCAGGCTTATTCCGAATCCGTTCCGGTGCTGGTCCTGCCGCAGGGATACGCCCGTCGCATCGCGCACGTGCCGGACAACTACAATGCCACGATCTCGATGCGCGACATCACCAAGCATGCCGAACCGATCACGCTGCCGGGCGAAGTCGGCAATATCATGCGCCGCGCCTTCACCCTGTTGCGCAACGGACGCCTGCGCCCCGTGCTGGTGGAGATGCCCTGGGATATCCTCGATGAAGAGGCGGGCGATCAGAGCGACTATCGGCCGGTAGTCAGGACCCGCAGCGCGCCCGATCCGGATGCCGTGCGGGTGGCGGCGCAGGCGCTCGTCGAGGCGCAGCGCCCGGTTATCTACGCGGGCCAGGGCGTGCACTGGGCCGAAGCCTATGCAGAATTGCGCGAGCTGGCGGAGCTGCTTGCCGCCCCGGTCAGCACCAGCCTGGAAGGGAAGAGTGCCTTCGACGAAACCCATCCGCTCGCGCTCGGATCGGGTGGGGCGGCGATCCCGGGCCAGCTGCGCCATTTTCTCGATCGCGCGGACCTCATCTTCGGGATCGGGTGCAGCTTTGCCCAGACGACATTCGGAGTAAGCATGCCGGCGGGCAAGCGCGTCATCCACGCAACGCTGGACCCGGCCGATTTCAACAAATGCGTCCCGTGCGAGATTGCCCTGGCCGGGGACGCACGCCTCACGCTTTCCATGCTGGTGGAGGCTTGCCGCGAATTGCTGGACGGGCCGCGTGACGCCGCCCCCGTCGCCCGCGAAATCGCCGAGGTCGAAGCGCAGTGGATGGCGCAGTGGCTGCCGCTGCTGGAAAGCGAGGACGCGCCACTTTCCCCCTATCGCGTGTTGTGGGAGCTGCAGAAAACCGTCGATGTCGCCGAGACGATCATCACGCATGACGCGGGCAGCCCACGCGACCAGCTCACCCCCTTCTGGAAGAGCACGGCGCCGCTGAGCTATCTCGGCTGGGGCAAATCCACCCAGCTCGGCTATGGCCTGGGCCTGGCGATGGGCGCCAAGCTCGCGTGTCCGGACAAGCTGTGCATCAACGTCTGGGGCGATGCGGCGATCGGCTTCACCGGCATGGATTTCGAGACGGCGGTGCGCGAGCGCCTGCCGATCCTCTCGATCCTGCTCAACAACGCGTCGATGGCGATCGAGCTGCCCATCATGCCCGAGGCGACCGAACGCTACCGCGCGACCGACATCTCGGGGAACTACGCCGATTTCGCCCGCGCACTTGGCGGATATGGCGAACGTGTGACCCAGCCGGGCGACATTCGCGGCGCCATTCTGCGCGGGATCGAGGCGACCAGGAACGGACAGCCGGCGCTCATCGAATTCATCACGGCGAAGGAGACGCGGGCCTCGCGTCCGTAAGGGCGCCCCACGGAAGATTGCGCCCAGGCCCGAATGGGGCCGGGCTTGGCGAGAGGAGGGGAGGTGTCATGACGTTTGTCTGCAAGGCTGATCTTCTCGTCGCCGAGGAGCTGGCCGATTTTATCGAGCGCCGGGCGCTTGCCGGCACCGGGATCGATGCAACGTCTTTCTGGCAGGGGGCCGCCCGCATCTTCCGCCAGTTCGCCGGCGAGAACGCCGCTCTGCTCGCGCGGCGCGAAGCGCTGCAGGCGCGCATTGACGCCTGGTTCGGCGCGCGAGAGAGCGATTTCGACCGGGACGAGCATCGCGCGTTCCTGCAAGAGATCGGTTATCTCGCGCCCGAACCCGCCCCCTTCACGATAGCGAACGGGGCGATCGATCCGGAAATCTGCTCGATTGCCGGGCCCCAGCTGGTCGTGCCCGCACTGAATGCGCGCTATCTTCTCAACGCCGCCAATGCCCGCTGGGGCAGCCTCTACGACGCGCTGTACGGAACCGACGCCATTGCCGGTGACATCCCGCGCGGCGGCTACGATCCGGCGCGCGGAAGCCGGGTGATCGATGCGGCGAAGACCTTCCTCGATGAGGCGCTGTCGCTGAAGCAGGGCTCGTGGCGCGATGCGCGGGGCGCGCTTCCCGAGCTGGCCGATCCCGGTCTGCTGGTGGGGCGCCGGGGCGAGAGCGCGCTCTTCCGGCACCACGGCCTGCACATCGAACTGGTGATCGATCGCAATGATCCGATCGGGCGTACCGATCCGCTTGGCATCGCCGATATCGTCCTGGAGGCCGCGACCAGCACGATCGTCGATCTCGAGGATTCGGTCGCGGCGGTCGATGCGGCCGACAAGGTGCTGGGATATTCAAACTGGCTCGGGGCCCTGCGCGGCGACTTGCAGGCGCGCTTCGACAAGGACGGCACGGTGCTGACCCGCCGGCTCGCTCAAGACAGGGCTTACACGGCGCCCGATGGATCGAGCTTCACCTTGCCCGGCAGAAGCCTGCTTCTGGTGCGAAATGTCGGACATCTGATGACCACGCCGGCGGTTCGCCTTCCCGATGGCGACGAAGCGCCCGAAGGCATCCTCGATGCCATCGTGACCGTGCTTTGCGGTATGCACGACCTGCACGGCCTCGGGGCCCATCGCAACAGCCGCGCCGGCGCGATCTATGTGGTGAAGCCCAAGCAGCATGGCCCGGAGGAGGCGCGTTTCACCGATCGCCTGTTCGCCACCGTTGAAGACCTGCTCGGGCTTGATCGTCACACGGTGAAGATCGGCCTGATGGATGAGGAGCGCCGGACATCGGCCAACCTCGCGGCCTGCATAGAGGCGCTCAAGGACCGCATCTTCTTCATCAACACCGGATTCCTCGATCGCACGGGGGACGAGATCCGCACCTCGACGCGGGCCGGCGCCATGGTCCCCAAGACGCAGATGAAGAACGCCGCGTGGCTCCAGGCTTACGAGCGGCGCAACGTTGCGATCGGCCTCGCCTGCGGCTTCGCCGGCAAGGCGCAGATCGGCAAGGGCATGTGGGCGGCGCCCGATCGCATGGCGGACCTGATCGCGCAGAAGGGCGAACAGCTTCGCGCCGGCGCGACCACCGCCTGGGTGCCGTCGCCGACAGCGGCCGTGCTGCACGCGCAGCACTATCACCTGATCGACGTGTCCGCGCAGCACGCCCGGATCGCGGCGGCGGGGACGCCGTCGCTCGACGAGCTTCTGATCGTGCCGGTCGCCTCGCCGGACGAACTGCGCGCCACGGACATCGCGGCAGAGCTTCGCGCCAATGCCCAGAGCATCCTGGGATACGTGGTGCGGTGGATCGACCAGGGGGTCGGTTGCTCCAAGGTGCCGGATATCGACGATGTCGGCCTTATGGAGGATCGGGCGACCTTGCGCATATCGGCGCAGTCGCTGGCCAACTGGCTCGGTGCCGGTCTGGTGAGCGAGGATCAGGTGCATTCGGCGTTCACGGCCATGGCGGCAAAGGTCGATGCCCAGAACGCCGGGGATCCGTCGTATCGGCCGATGGCCGGCCGCGAAGCGGAGAGCCTGGCCTTCCAGGCGGCGCTCGCGCTGGTCTTCGAGGCAACCGAGCAGGCCAACGGGTACACCGAGCCGGTGCTGCATCGGTACCGGGTGCTGGCCGAGGCCCGCGATGCGGCGCGCGCATCCGCCAGCACGAATGTCGGAAGTCATCAAAAATCGGGCTTGAGAGAGGCCCTCAATGGGGAGAAGTCGCTATGAAGAGGAATCGTGTTCCGCTCGGCCTTGCAGCGACCTGTTTGCTGGGCATCGGTCTGTATCCTGCGGCTGCGAAGGATTTGCCCTCCATCGACCCGGTCGCCGCGGGCCTTTCGAAGGATGGCCTCGCCCGGCTCGATACGGGGATCGCCGCGGCGGCCGCCAAGCACGAAATTCCGGGCGGCGTCGTGCTGATCGCCCGGCAGGGCCGCATCGCCCATTTCGTCAGCTTCGGCGTGTCCGATCGTGACACCCAGCGGCCGATGCGCAAGGACGATATCTTCCGCATCTATTCGATGACCAAGCCTGTCGTCAGCGTCGCGCTCCTGACGCTTTACGAACAGGGCAAGTTCCAGCTCGACGATCCGCTCGAGAAGTACATTCCAGAGTTCAAGAATCTCAAGGTCTACGCCGGCGAGAACAAGGACGGCGAGATGCTTCTGGCGGACCCCAAGCGCAAACCCACCATCCAGGATGCGTTCCGCCACACGACCTGCATCGGCGCAGGGGGCGGGCCCGCCCCTGTCGCGAAGCTCTATTTCGACCGCAAGATCTGGGTCAACCGGATGAATACGCTGCAGGAGGAGATGGAGCTTATCGGAGGCGTGCCCTTGCTCTGCCAGCCCGGCGAAGCGTGGGTCTATGGCTACGACCACGACGTCCAGGCCCATCTCGTCGAATACTTCTCGGGAATGCCGCTTGCCGAATACCTGCAGAAGCGTCTCTTCGATCCGCTGCAGATGAGCGATACGGGCTACGGCGTTCCGGACGGAAAGCGCGACCGCGTCGTGCGGCTGCACGACGTTCCGGAGGAAATGCCGGCCTACCCGGCGGTCGACATGCGGCCTTCGACTTATGAACGCTTCGCCGATCATCCGTTCGGCACGCTGGGCTTGTGGTCCACGGCTTCGGACTACGCCCGCTTCTCGCAGATGCTCCTCAACGGGGGTGAGCTCGATGGCGCGCGCATCCTCGGCAAGAAGACTGTCGAGCTGATGACCGCGAACAACCTCCCGCCAGCTGTCGGTACGCTCGGCCCCGCGCAGGGCAACTTCGGCACCGGCTATGGCCTGGGGGTCTCGGTCCAGCTCGATGTGGCTGCCGATGCCAACCTTGGATCGCCGGGCGCCTTCGGGTGGGACGGGGCGGCGACGACCCGCTTCATCGTCGATCCGGAGGAGGACATGGTCGCGATCCTGATGATGCAGAAGGCGCCGTTCGATGCCCGGATGCTGAGCGAGTTTCAGACGCTGGTTTACCAGTCCATCGGAAAATAAGCGATTTAATATCAGTCAGATAAATCGAATAGTGACAACATAAAAACAAGAGAGATCCAGGGGAATTTCCATCATGGTCAAGACTTACTTGTATCGTTCCGTAAGCCGGCTCGCCGCGATCGCCGCAGCCGCTTCGATCGCGACGGTGGCGCATGCCCAGGTCGCGCCGGAAACGCAGAGCGCCGCTGATCCGGCGCGGGCCGAACGGCGGGTGGATGCCGAAGCCGCCGCCGACAATCAGCCCGGTCCCAACGACTCCGGCGAGATCATCGTCACCGCGCAGTTCCGCGAGCAGAACCTTCAGGACACGCCGCTGGCGATCACCGCCGTATCGGCGGCGATGCTCGAGGCGCGCAGCCAGACCGATCTGTCGCAGGTGGCGCGCCAGGCCCCCAACGTGACGCTCGCGCCGGCCGGCCAGGCGTTCGGCGCGTCGATGGTCGCCTCGATCCGCGGCGTGGGCCAGGGGGACTTCAATCCCGCGCTTGAGCCGGGCGTCGGCATTTACGTCGACGATGTCTACTACGCCACGCTCACCGGCTCGGTGCTCGACCTGCTGGATCTTGAGCGTGTCGAGGTCCTGCGCGGGCCGCAGGGCACGCTTTCCGGGCGCAACTCGATCGGCGGCGCCATCAAGCTGTTTTCCAAGCGTCCCTCCGGCGACAATTCCGGTTATGTCGCAGGCACTTACGGCAGCAGGAACCGCCTCGATATTCGCGCCAGCGCCGATTTCAACCTGGCCGATGGTGTCGACGCGCGCATTTCCGGCGTCTCCAAGCGCCAGAAGGGCTACGTCGAGCGGCGCGACTTCGGGTGCGATTACCCCGCGGGCGAAAATCCGGCGATCAACCCGGCCAACGGCATCCCGCGCATCGCACCGATCGGCAGCAACTGCGTCCTCGCGCGCGAAGGTGAGGTCGACTATTCGGCCGTCCGCGGGCAGCTGCGCCTGCGCCCGGCCTCCAATATCGATATCAACATCATCGCCGACTATACGTACGACGATCGTGCGGCGACGCCGAACGTGATCGTTCCGCTGCGGGATTCGAACGGCGACTATGTCAGCCCCAACGTTCCCTACAATGCATCGATCGATCCGTTGGGAACCGGGATCGCGCTCGATTCACGCTTCCTGTGCGGCCGTTATTGCAATTATTCGACCTTCTCGAACCCCGGCAACGCCCAGTTCGCGCCGTTCAGCACCGATGGCGATTTCATGTTCGAAGGCTGGGGGCTGTCCGGCCAGGTCGAATGGGACATCGCGCCAAACCTGCAACTGGTCTCGATCACCGCCTACCGCACCTATTCCTCGCAATTCTCCAATGACTCCGACCTGTCGCCGCTGGCGCAGCACCTCGGGCTGAGCATCCTCGATTTCGAATTCTTCAGCCAGGAACTGCGGCTCAACGGCGCCTTCGGCGCGAATGACGAGATCGAATATACGATCGGCGGCTATTACAGCGACCAGAAGTCGATCTACACCGCGCGCCAGGAATTCCGCGACAGCGCCATCGGGGCATTCTACCAGCGCGATCCGGTGCCGGCGGATAGCAAGGCCGTGTTCGCGCACGTGGCATGGACCCCGCTGCCGGACCTGACGCTGAGCGCCGGCCTGCGCTACACCGACGAATCCAAGAGCTATACGTTCTTGCGTGTGACGCCGGAGGGCGGTGCGCATCCGATCCTGAACGCGCTCAACGGCGTGACGGGCGAATACCAGACCGATCGGTTCGATTATCGGCTTAACGCCCAATATCGCTGGTCCGACAACATCATGACTTATGCTCAGGTGTCGACCGGCTACAAGGGTGGCGGCATCAATCCGCGTCCGTTCTTCGCCCCCCAGGCCCAGCAGTTCGGGCCGGAAGAGCTCACGTCCTATGAAGCGGGCTTCAAGACGGACTGGCTGGACCGTGCCGTGCGCGTGAACGTCGCGGCTTTCTACAGCAAATACAATGGCATCCAGCTTACACTGGGCAACTGCCCGGACCTCGGCGTGCCGGCCCGGCCCTGTGCCATGCCCGCCAATGCCGGCGACGCCGAAATGAAGGGCGTCGAGGTGGAAACCACGCTGGAGCCGGTCGAAGGTCTGCTGATCGACGGGTCGGCAAGCTACCTTCATTTCAAGTACACCGAACTCAACCCCGCGGCAGGCGGACCGACGAGCCCGACCGGGCCGCAGTTCGGCGATACCCGGCCTTACACGCCGACCTGGAAGTGGAGCATCGGCGCGCAATACCGCTTCGAGCTGGGTGATGCCGGCTCGCTCACGCCGCGGATCGACGCGTCTTATCAAAGCGATATGTACGTCGATGCCGCCAATGATCCCCTCGGCCGGATCGACGCCTATACGCTGGCCAACGCCCGCCTCACCTGGCGCAACGCTGACGAGGATCTGGAAGTGTCCGCGGAAGTGACCAACATCTTCGATAAATACTACTTCGTCACTCACAGCTCGGGGTCGTCGCTCGATTCCGATTTCATCACCGGGCAGCCCGGCCGTCCGCGCGAATGGGCGGTCAGCGTCAAGAAGAAGTTCTAAGGTACTTGCCCGGGCGCCTGGCGCCCGGGCTCAGTCAAGGAGACCCGAAATGCGAAAGCCGCATGTTTCGATCACCGCCGCGATGGCGCTTCTCTTGTCGGCCCTTGCGGGCGCCGCGCCGGCCGGCGCGGCCGATACCCACGCGTCCGGCCCGGCGCAGCAGAGCAGGGAAGAGGACAACAAGCGGTTCGTCATCGAATTCTACAACAAGGCGCTCAACGACAAGGATTTCGAAGCAGCCGCGAAATACCTCGGTGACAAGTACGTCCAGCACAATCCCACCGCAGCCGATGGAGCGGAGGGGCTGAGAGGTTTCATCGACTTCCTGAAGGCCAGGTTTCCGAAGCAACACAACGAGATCAAGCACGCCTACGCGGACGGCGATTTCGTGATCCTCCACGTGCATTCGGTGCGCGAGCCCGGAACGCTCGGCCGCGCGATTGTCGATATCTTCCGCCTCGAGAACGGCAAGGTCGTCGAGCATTGGGACGTGATTCAGGACATCACCGATCCGGCGGAAGCGAAGAATAACAACGGTATGTTCTGAATGGTTCATAAGTCGTGAGAGCACGTTCAGCGCCAATTAAGCGCGTGAAATCAAGTTGTTGAGTTAAGAGTTAGCGATCCCAGGGGCCTCGGCCGCATCCCGGCCGAGCCTTCCTGAAGCGGTGATCGACCCTAATTCGTGGAGTGAGATGATGGTCCGTAAGTTGATCTTAGTGGCATCGGCGTTCGCGCTTGCCGCGCCGGGCGTCGCCTACGCCCACCATTCGTTTGCGGCGTTCTTCAACCCCGACAAAATCATTAAGGTGAAGGGCAAGGTGACGTCCTTCAAGTTCGCCAATCCGCACGGCACGATCGTCCTCGATGTGCCCGAAGGCGGCACGGTGCGCGAATGGCGGGTCGAGACGAACGCGCCTGTCGTCCTCATGCGCGGCGGCTGGTCGCGCAGCATCATCAAGCCGGGCGATGTCGTCACCATCGAAGGCTGGGCGGCGCGCGACGGAAAGCCTTACCTGCGCCTGCGCCAGGCCTTCGACGAACAGGGCAATCGGATCGGATCGGCGCCTTTCGGTATCACGGGCTGACGACACCGCGATCCCGGGGCGCTAGGCTGCGTCGGGACGCCGCGGCGCTCGAGTTGGGAGAGATTAAGATGACCCGCACAGGATTGTGCCTGCTTTTTTGTACGATGATGGTTGCCGGCCCGGCCGCCGCGCAGACGACCACGCCCGCCAAGGCGGAAGCGACGAATTCGGCGCATCCGGATTTTTCCGGGTTCTGGTCGCTGGAACGGGACCAGCACCCGTTCGATGAAGGCCTGATCGCGAAGCTTCCGCCGGACACGATGGTCCTCGACGACAGCGGCTTCGTGGAATTTCCACAAGGCGAATATGGTGGCCTCAAGCTCAAGCCCCAGGCCCTTGCCGAGGCGGAGAGATGGAAGCCCGAAGATGAAATGACCTTGCAGCGGGTCTGCGCGGCGCCTTCGGTGGTCTATTCGATCCAGGGCCCGTTCCCCTTCGAAATCTATCAGACGCCGCAGCTGATCGTCTTCAAATACGAATATTTTGATCAGGTCAGGGTGATCTTCATGGACGGGCGCCCTCATCCGCCCGCCGACGCGCCGCACTCGAAGGTCGGCCACTCCATCGGCCACTGGGAGGGTGATGAGTTGGTCGTCGACACCACGCATCTTCTGCCCGCGACGATCACCAACAATGGCCTCAATCACAGCGCCGATCTCCACATGGTCGAACGGTACAAGCTGAGCGAGGACGGCAAGCGCCTGAAGGCGACGCAGTGGTTCGAGGACCCGCAAGTGCTCGACAACAACGGAGCGCGCTACATCCAGTGGGAAAGCGAGCCGGGGAACTATGTCTTCCCATACGATTGCGATCCGACGTTCGCGCTGGAGTACCAGGCGATCGGCGAGGGTGAGGGGGACAGCGCCAAGCCATAGGGCTCGCCGTGCTCAACGGACTCGTGCTCGTCGCCTATTTCCGGCAGCTCCGCGCCGAAGGGCTGAGCATGGCCGATGCCGTGCGGCTCGGCGCGCAGCGGCGGCTGCGCCCCGTGCTGATGACCGCCAGCATCACCGCCTTCGGCCTGGTGCCCCTCTTGTTCGCCAGCGGGCCAGGGTCGGAGATCCAGCGTCCGCTCGCCATCGTCGTCATCGGCGGCCTCATCACGTCCACCCTGCTGACGCTGATCCTGCTGCCGATCCTGTTCGAGCGCTTCGGTGAAAGCGCCGGAGACCCCGAAAATGCCTGACCTCCTGTTCACTCTCCATTGCGCTGTCCGCGACACCGAGGCGCTGATCGCGGCGATTCGCACCATATCCCCGGCGCCGATCCATATCCGGGCAGAAAACGTACGCGGCCGTGATTTCGGTGATGCCGGAACGGCCGAGCAGGTTTCCGGGGAGTTGAAGCGCACAACCCTGGAACTGATCGCCGGTGATGATGCCGTGCCCGGCTTGCTCCGTGCCGTGACGGAAGCGCGGCGGGAACTGCCGGTGCGGTGGCGGACCAGCCCGATCATCGACCAGGGAAGGATCGCCTGATGCGGAGGATCGCCTTTGCCTGTTGCCTTGTGCTGGGCACGACGCCCGCGCTCGCCCAGCGCGCCGACCTGCCGCCCGCGGATCAAGTCAACCGCGTGTTGAATAGTTATCCCGGCGTCGAAGCCGCCGTCGAACGGATCGCCGCCGCACGCGCGCAGGGCGAGATGTTGCGGCGAGGGACTCATGAAGTGACGGTCGCCGGCAGTTATACGCGCCGCACCGTTGACGGGTTCGGTGCGCGCAACGAGTTCGATAGCACGGTCAGCCGTGCGTTCCGCTTGCCGGGCAAGGCGGCGCTGGACCGCAGGGCGGGTGCCCTGGGGATCGCGGTTGCGGAAAACCGGATGGAGGATGTCCGCCACCAGACCGCGCTCATTCTTTCCGGCCTCTGGCATGACTGGCTGACGGCCGGGACACATTATCGCAACGACAGCGCGGCGGTGGCCGATATGGAGCAGGCTCTGACTGCGCTCAGGCGACGCGCGGCGTTGCGCGATGCCGCAACCCTCGATGTCGATCAGGCTTTGGCGGCTTTGGCGCAGGCACAGGCGCAGAAAGCATCCTCGCTCGCGCTTCGTGAACAGGCGCGGGCAATCCTTGCCTCGACCTTCCCCGACCTGACGCTTGCCGTCGAACCACCAGAACTGGCCGACCCGGCGCTGCCGGATCAAAGCCTTGAGGTAATGCGCGATCTGGTGATCGAACGCAGTCATGAGATTGGCGCGGCGGATCGCGAAGCGCAGCGCCTTGGTGTCGTGTCGCAGCGGGTCCGGGCCGATCGGATCGCCGATCCGTCGTTCGGCGTCCGTGTCTTCAGCGAGCAAGGCGGAATGGAGAAGGGAGCAGGGCTGATTATGTCGATCCCGCTCGGCGGCGGCTATCGCCGTGCGGCGGCCGATCAGGCGTCGGCGGACGCCAATGCCGCACGCATGGAACTGGCGGCGATACAACGCACTATCGAAGCTATCGCCAATGCCGACCTCTCCAATGCCCGGACGCGGCTCGAGGCGTGGCGCAGTGCTCAGACCGCAGCGCGCAGCACCGACGATGCACTAGCTCGAACGCGGCGCGGCTATGACCTGGGTGCGATCGATCTCGCCGACCTGCTCTATGCCCGCCGGCAGGCGAATGACGCGAGGCGCTATGAAATCGAGGCGCGGTCCGCGGCTGATCGGGCGCTGCTGAAGCTCCAGATTGACTCGCACAATATCTGGGCGCCGGATGAGGCGATGAAATAGATCAGCTTCGAGCGTGCTGTCAGTCCAACGCGAACCAGTCTCCACTGCGGGTTCTGTCAGAGCAACGCGGCAGTCGGGATGTGTCGCTGCTAACTGCGCGGGATGAGCCGCAAATCTAGAGTGTTACCATTCAGTCCGTTTCGAAGATTCAATTCTTCACCCGAGGTGATCCGACTGGCGGTTCTGATGTACATCGGCTTTCCGCTGAGCTTGCGGAACGTGGAGGTGTCCGCCGTCAGCACCAATGGTACAGATTTGAGGTTGTGATGTAAGGAGGATTTGGGCTTCGTCGTAGTGACGAAGGAACGAAGATGAAGCCCAAATCCTCCTTGAAGAAATCGGCGCCGAAGGCCCCTGCAGATCGCGTGGTGAAGGACATTCGGCGCCAGACCCGCCGGCACTTCTCGGCCGAGGACAAGATCCGTATCGTGCTCGAAGGCCTGCGCGGTGATGACAGCATCGCCGAGCTGTGCCGCAAGGAAGGCATCACGCAGAGCCTGTATTACACCTGGTCGAAGGAGTTCATGGAAGCGGGCAAGCGCCGCCTGGCCGGAGACACCGCTCGTGCTGCAACCACCGGCGAGGTGCAGGACCTGCGCCGCGAAGCCCGCGCCCTCAAGGAATACGTGGCCGACCTGACGCTCGAAAACCGGCTACTCAAAAAAAGTATGATCGCGGATGGGGGCGACGAAGAATGAGGTATCCCGCATCAGAGAAGCTCGAGATCATCAGGATCGTCGAGCAGTCGCACCTACCGGCCAGGCGCACGCTGGATCAGCTCGGCATTCCCTGCCGAACGTTCTACCGCTGGTATGATCGCTACCTCGAAGGCGGGCCGGAAGCGTTGGAGGATCGGCCATCGGCGCCGAACCGCGTGTGGAACCGCATCGGTGACGACGTCCGGGACCAGATCGTCGAGATGGCGCTGGAAACGACCGAGCTATCCCCCCGTGAACTTGCCCTGCGGTTCACCGACGAGAAGCGCTACTTCGTATCGGAATCGACGGTTTATCGCCTGCTCAAGGCCCACGACCTGATCACCAGCCCGGCTTTCATCGTGGTCAAGGCGGCCGATGCCTTCCACACGAAGACGACGCGGCCGAACGAGATGTGGCAGACCGACTTCACCTACTTCAAAATCCTCGGTTGGGGCTGGGTCTATCTGTCGACCGTGCTCGACGACTTCTCCCGTTATGTCATCACCTGGAAGCTGTGCACCACTATGCGGGCCGGCGACGTCACCGATACGCTCGAGCTGGCCCTCGAGGCTTCTGGATGCGCGTCGGCCAGGGTGATCCACAAACCGAAGCTGCTCAGCGATAATGGCCTGAGCTACATCGCCGAGGAACTAGCCGAATGGATCGGCGCCAACGGCATGAGCCATGTCCGCGGCGCCCCGATGCATCCCCAGACCCAGGGCAAGATCGAGCGTTGGCACCAGACCCTCAAAAACCGCATCCTGCTGGAAAACTACTTCCTGCCTGGCGATCTTGAGACCCAGATCGAGGCCTTCATCGACCACTATAATCACTGCCGATATCACGAAAGTCTCGGCAATGTGACGCCCGCCGACGCCTACTTCGGTAGAGCCGAAGCCATCATCAAACAGCGTGAAAGGATCAAACGGAAGACCATCGAACACAGGCGCTTGCAGCACCACAAGATCGCCGCTTAATATCAACCCCAGGACGAGGCCCGCTCTCCGCTAATCTACGCCGCGAAATGCGCCAAATGTTCTGACGACGGACATGTAAGACCTCGAATTTACGGAAGGAGTTGGAGGCAGAAGAGGCCCGGCTTGTGTCGATCAAGGCGATCGAGGATGGCGCTTTGCACTGGCATGTCGTGGATAATTTGCTGACCGTCATCGCATCTGTTTTTGCGATGGGTCCAGCTTGGACGATCATGCGTTCCCTGTCGACGCGGCCACCGATGAAAGATGATGCTTAACTCGGCTTCTGGCTTCCGGCGTCGCTCCGAATACGACGATGTCGGCCGGAACCGACACGCGACCGCTGCTCGATCGGCAGCAATCGGATCAGGGCCGCCTCGAGATGGGTGCTGATCTCGGGCACATAGCGCATCAGGGGCCTGCCAGTAATTTTGTGCGCGGGGCCATAAGATGGAACGGAAAGGACCCATCCTATGGCGATCGACAAGGGAGTGCTGGACCAGCCGCCTCGGGCCTGACTGTAGATGACTTGCCTCCGGGTGGCATCAGAGAGGTGGGACAGGACGGGGCTGACCCCCATTGCCAGACGTGATCAGATATTGCCGGTGCCCCTTGATCCTACAGGCCCGCTATCGCTGGCGCCTCATGTTGGGATTAGGCCGAACTATCAGCTTCGGCGGCATATTCAGCGATGCCGTCGGAAGGTGCCCCGTCACGACAGGCAGCTTCTTCATCTCCTCGAGCATGACCATGAGTTCAGCCGCAGTGCTGTATCGCTCGTCCGTTTGCCCCTCGCCACCATGGCCCAGCATGTCGCGCCGAAATTCCTTCGACACGCGCTCCTGCTTCAGATCCGAGTTGAACCTATGACGCATCCCATGGATATCCGCCTCGGTGGTCAAGCCGCCGCGCCTTCGCATGTGAACCCAGCAGAGGTCGTAGAACTGATCGCCATAGCCCTCGACTTCGTTGGTCGGCGTAAGCTCAGGAAAAAGAACCTGGTAGCCTCGCGTCGCCGCTTCCCGGACATATTCGACAATCCCGAGCCGGATCAGTTCGGGATGAAGCGGAAGGTTGCGCTTCGACTGGGCGTTCTTGATCCGGCCGGTCTCGGTAAAGTCCACCCGCATGTAGGGAATGGGACCATCAAGGTCGAAATCCTGCGGCCGAAGCTTACAGATCTCTTCCCGGCGAGCGCCTTGATATCTGACGAGCAGCGGCACCCAATAGAACGCGTCGTGGACGATGGCTGCACCAGGCGTGAAGCGGCAGTTCAACACGCGCCGCCCCTTCCCGCCGTGGTGCGGCAGACAGCCCGTGAAGATGGGCAGCGCGAAGAGACGCTTGAGATCAGCTTCGCTGGTTGGCGGCCGATCGTCCCGCGCTCGGGTGTCCGTCGGTAGCTTCATCCGCAGGGCATTGGGGCGAAGCGGCGGGACCGCCTTCCCGTTGTCCCTTCCCCACTTGAAGATCGCGGACAAGCCCGTCAGGTCCCGATTCATCGTTTTCGCGTGAGGCCCGCCCTCTAGGTCCTTCAGCTCCTTCGGCGTCAGAGTACGGTCGGCGAGGTCGAGGATCCGCTCGCGATCCTTTTCCGATGCCGGGCTGAGCTTCTCGGTGATGAGCCGACGCTTGTTCTTGAAGGTGGAGAGGTCAGCCTGGGTGATCTCCGCCACCCGACGAGGACCGACCAGCAACTCGAACAGCAAGCCTAGCGCCCGCCGCTGCCGAGCCGTCTTCGAAGACCATTCGCCGTCCAGCTCCTTGTTATCAGCCGCTTGTCGACACAGGTCGCTGAACGTCGGGTTGGTAATCTCGTCCAGGACGGCTGGAGGACATTCAGCGGGCGCGGCCGGCGCGGCTGCCGGTTGCGGCGAAGGTTCGCTCGTTTCCACCTTCGGCGCATGTTTGCGGCCGAGCATTTCATCGAGCTGCTCTTGGGCGGCTAGGACCGCATCTCGATAAGCAGGGTAGAGCGCTCGCGTCACCATACCCACGAGTTGCCGGTTGGGCTCGAAGCCGAGTTGCCGCAGGTGGAAGATGGCCGTGTTCGGTTTGACGGCTGGCTGCCCTTCATGAAGCTCGATGAGCGTTTTCAGACGGTCGATCCGCTCCTCCGAATAGCCGCTCGTAATAAGCGTGGCCTCCTCGTCATCTGCAAGCTGTGGCCTGCCGCCGGTGTCGATCATCCGCTGGTAGTAGTCGGCATAGGCCGCATTGGCGGCGCTGTGCATCATCCGGTGCTGGGGATGCTCCCGCTGCTGATCGCAATAGCGTGCCCGCTGGTTCTCGAACTCGGCCTTGGCGATTGCCTGAAGCTCGGCTTCGGTCGGCCGCTCATCGGATCTGCGGGTTACCTGCTCTTCCAACAACATCTTCACACCCCCCGAGGCCGCCGTCAGAACGGCGCCGAGTTCTCGGGCGCGTTGTCGATCGGCGGTCCTTAGGGAAATACGAATATCAAAGATCTGGCCGTTGAACAAACGGAGAACTCGCCGCCACCAAAAAGTGTGGCCGCGCCGGTAGACGTGTTGGATGGACGCCATGCGCCGACTTCTCCCGCCCCGGCGTTGGCACAATCGCATGCACAACGACTCGAGGCCTCACGAGGTGAAGCCAGCAAAATCAGTCACTTAGTTGCGTATTGGCTGGGGCGGCAGGATTCGAACCTGCGCATGCCGGTACCAAAAACCGGTGCCTTACCGCTTGGCTACGCCCCAGCAAGCGCGCCGCGTGGGGCGCAGGGCGGCCCTATAGCGGCTCGTCCGCCGGGTGCAAGGAAAGCTGCCCGCTACCAATAGGGTACGGCGCCATAGCGGCCGTAATAACCGTAGATCGCTTCACCCTGCATCCGATAGTCCGGGCCGCCCAGCTCACGGATCGCCTCGTCGTCATAGGCGGGGGCGTTCTTCAGGTCGTCCGGGTCGAGCGGCACGACGAAGCCGCCTTGCTCCACGTCGTAGTCGAGCAGTTGCCAGGGCACGGGATGGAACTTCTCGCCGATGCCCAGGAAGCCGCCGAAGGACAGGATCGCGTAGATCACCCGGCCGCTTTCCTTCTCGATCGAAAGCTCGTCCACATGGCCCAGCCGGGTGCCGGCGCGGTCGTATACCGGCGTGCCGACCACGCGGCTGGAAAGGACCAGCGGGTGGCCCAGGTCTTCCGGTCGTTCTCGCGTTGCCTGATCCATCGGGTGTTCTCCTTCCTGCTGATGGAACGGATCACTTCCCCAACGCGCGAATGCGCCCTTGGCTCCTGCCTGGCCGGATCGCGATCAGACGTCGGCGCGCTTGCGCACCGGGCTCAGCAATTCAGGGTCCACCCCGTCGAAATCGCTCGCCGAATGGCGCTCGGGCAGGGCCTGGGTATTGACCAGCCGCCCACGGATCACGCCCGGCCGCGCATCGATCGCCCTGGTCCAGCGGCCCACGTTCTCATATTCGTGCAAACTCAGGAACTTGTCCGAACCATTGTAGGCCCCGTGATAGAGATTGCCGAGCCAGGTATAGGCGGCGATATCGGCGATGGTGTAGGAATCGCCGGCGAGATATTCGGTCTTGCCCAGCTGCATGTCGGCCACCGCGAACAGGCGCTTGGTTTCCATCGCGTAGCGGTCGATCGGGTACTTGTAGCGTTCGGGCGCATAGACGTAGAAATGCCCGAAGCCGCCGCCGATGAACGGCGCGCTGCCCATCTGCCACATCAGCCAGCTCAGCGTTTCGGCCCGCGCCGCGCCGGCCTTGGGCAGCAGGTAATCGAACTTCTCCGCCAGATGTATCAGGATCGCGCCGCTTTCGAACACGCGGAACGGCTGCGCGCCGCTGCGGTCCACCAGGGCGGGAATCTTGGAATTGGGATTGATGTCCACGAAGCCCGACCAGAACTGGTTGCCTTCGAAGATCTTGATCATCCAGGCATCGTATTCGGCGTCGGAGAAGCCGGCTTCCAGCAGCTCCTCGAACATGATGCCCGCTTTCATGCCGTTCGGCGTGCCCAGCGAATAGAGCTGGAACGGATGGGTGCCCACGGGCAGCTCATGCTCCTCGCGCGCGCCGGCCGTGGGCCGGTTGATGCCCGCGAACTGGCCGCCGTTCTCGGGGTCGAAGGTCCACACTGCGGGCGGCGTGTAGGCATCGGACATCGGCGGGCTCCTGTTCTGGGGATTCAGTAATCCGGCAGATGGCGGCTCCGCGCCGGAACCGCAAGCGCCCGTGCCCGTTGCCGCGCGGCAATGGCCGTGAAACCTCCCGCGCTGGATTATGTCGATGATGGCGCGCCGGGAATCACCCGGAAGAAGGCCGGGCGCCACTGGGCCTATTTCGATCCCGCCGGCCAGCGCATCACCGATCGGGATGAGATCGACCGGCTCAACCGCATCGCCCTGCCGCCGGCTTATGTCCAGGCGTGGTTCTGCCCCAGTGCCAGCGGGCACCTGCTGGCCACCGGCATCGATGCGCGGGGGCGCAAGCAATACCGCTATCACCCCGATTACCGCACGCATCGCGAGGCCGCGAAATTCGACCATTGCGCCGCGTTCGGCTGTCTCTTGCCCAAGGTGCGCCGGCGCGTCGCGGACGATCTCGCCCGCCATTCGCTCTCGCGCGAACGAGTGGTCGCCAGCGTGGTGCGGCTGCTCGATCTCGGCGCGATCCGCGTGGGCAATGAAAGCTATGCGAAAGCGAACAGCAGCTTCGGCGCCACCACCTTGCGGCAGCGGCACGCCGCGGTGTCGGGCGGCAAGGTCAAGCTGCGCTTCAGGGCCAAGAGCGGCCAGCTGCGCGAAGCGACGATCGACGATGCGCGGCTGGCCCGCCTGGTGCGCCGGATGCAGGATCTGCCCGGCCAGCACTTGTTCCAATATGTGAACGGTGATGGCGAGGCGCATCCGGTCGGCTCGCATGACGTGAACGCCTATCTGTGCGAGACGATGGGCGAACACTTCACCGCCAAGGATTTCCGCACCTGGCATGCCAGCGCGCTCGCCCTGCGCCTGCTGGCGGAGGCCGAGCGCCCGCTGACGCTGAAGGAGCTGACCACGCAAGTCGGCCGGCATCTCGGCAACACCCCGGCCATGGCCCGCAAGAGCTATATCCACCCGGCGGTGATCGCACTGGTCGCCCGCCAGCGTAAATGGCGCGCCACCCTCAAGCTCCCGCGCGAGACGAAATGGCTGAGCCGCTACGAACGCGCGCTGGTGACGCTGCTGGAAAACAGCCCGAAGGCGAAGACCTTGCTGGCCGCCTGATCCTCGAAGCGCCCCCCACACACACGTCCCCCACACACACGTCGCCCGCGCACAGGGCCCCCAACGCACGCCCCCCACAATTCGTCATTGCGAGCGTAGCGAAGCAATCCACGGCCGCGCGGCACCGCCCTGGATTGCTTCGCTACGCTCGCAATGACGAGAGAGGGGCAGGGCCAGCGTGTGGAAGCCCGCCGTGGCCCTTTCCTACCACCGCCGACCCCGCCAATGTCGGCGCATGGACGGCGAATCCCCGACCCCCTTCTTTCGTGCCGGCGCGGCGGGGTTGGGGAAGGAGCCTCTGGCGGCCGGGCCAGGACAGTGTCACATGTGTCAACACCCCCCGGTCGGCACACCGGGTGAAGCGTGAAATCAGGAGGGAAATGAATGGCGCAGCTCTACGACGGCAAATGGCTCGATACCGCGCCCGCCGCCGAGGAGATCGGTGAAGACGGGCGTTTTCGGCGGATCGAAAGCCCGCTGCGCGAATGGGTCTCGCCCGATCCGGCGGCGGAGTTTCCGGCGGAGGCGGGGCGCTATCACTTGTGGGTCGCCTGGGTCTGCCCCTGGGCCGCGCGCACGCTGGCGTTCCGCATGCTCAAGGGGCTGGAGGATGTGATCTCCGTCTCCTACGCCCGGCCGGGCCTGCCCCGGGAAGGCTGGGTGTTCGACGAAGGGCCGGATGGCCCCGTGCAGGGCGGCTATCCGCTCCACCGGCTCTATGTGGACCATGATCCGCATTTCACCGGCAAGGTCACCGTGCCCACCTTGTGGGACCGCAAGCAGCGCCGCATCGTCAACAACGAAAGCTCGGAGATCATCCGCATGATGAACTCCGCGTTCGACGGGATCACCGGCAATCGGCTCGATTTCTATCCCGAGCCGCTGCGGGCGGAGATCGACCGCTGGAACGCACTGATCTATCCCACGCTCAACAACGGGGTCTATCGAGCCGGTTTCGCCAGCACCCAGGGCGCTTATGACGAAGCGGTGCAGGAAGTGTTCGCCACGCTAGACGCAATGGAAGCGCACCTCTCGCACAACCGCTACCTGGCTGGCGAATGGCTGACGGAAGCGGATTGGCGGGCCTTCACCACGCTGGTGCGGTTCGATGTCGGCTATCACTACGCGTTCAAGTGCAATGTGCGGAAGATCGACGATTATCCGGCGCTGCGCGGCTACTTGCGCGAGCTTTACCAATGGCCGGGGATCGCCTCGACGGTGCGGCTCGATCTTATCAAGCACGGCTACTGGTTCCTGGCCGACCGGAATCATGTGATCGCCGCCGGGCCGGAGCTTGATCTCTCCACGCCGCACGATCGCGATCGCCTGCCAGGGCGCGGAGCCATGGCCCGGGCAGAAGGCGTCGGCGCGTGAAGGGCGATCCGGATCTGATCGTCGTCGGTGGCGGCTCGGCGGGGCTCGCCTGCGCCACGCGGCTGGCCGAAGGGGGCCTCAAGGTCCTGCTGCTGGAAGCCGGCAGGAGCCACCGGGACATCCGCCTCGCGGTGCCGGCGCTGATGGGCGGCGTGGTCCATACGCCGCAGTTCGACTGGTGCTACGTGGCCGAACCCGATCCCTCGGTCGGCGGGCGGCCCGATGTCTGGCCCGCCGGCAAGCGGCTTGGCGGCGGAAGCTCGATCAACGGCATGATGTTCATCCGCGGCCATCGGTGGGACTACGACCATTGGGCCGAACTCGGCGCCACGGGGTGGGACTACGCCAGCGTGCTGCCCTACTTCCGCCGGCTGGAAGATAACGAGCGCGGCGCGGATGAATGGCGCGGGCAGGGTGGGCCGATCTCGGTGTCCGAAATCCGTTCGCGCTATCGCATCACCGAAGATTGGATCGCGGCCGCGCAGCAAGCGGGGATCGATCGCTCCGTCGATTTGAACGGGGAACTGGCCGAAGGGGTGGATTTCATCCAGCTTTCCCAGCGCGGCGGCCTGCGCTCATCCACCGCCACCGGCTATCTCGCGCGCAAGCCCGCGAGCCTGGAGATCGCGCTCGAGGCGCAGGTGCTGCGGATAGAGGTGGAGGATGGCAGGGCCACCGGCGTCACCGTTCGGCGGGGCGGGGAAGTGCGGACCCTTGCCGCGCGTGGCGGCGTGGTGCTCTGCGCCGGCGCGCTCAATACGCCGCGCCTGCTGATGCTCTCGGGCATCGGGCCGGAAAAGGTCCTGCGCCATCACGGGATCGCCGTTGTCCGCGACTTGCCCGGCGTGGGGGAGAACCTGCAGGAACATCCCGGCTGCCACCTGGTCAACGCCGTTTCGGCCAGGACGCTCAACGACGATTCGCGTGGACTGGCGGCCTTGCGTGAATTGCTCAAGCTGGCGGCTACGCGCAGCGGCGCGCTCACCACCGGCATCGGCCATGCCCAGGCTTTCGTGAAGACCCGCGCCGATTGTCCCGCGCCCGATCTCCAGCTCGCCTTCAGCGCCTTCGCCTTCGACGTGACGGACAAAGGCAATCTCGCGCTGCGCAAGGAAAGCTCGGTGGCCACCTTCGTCGCGCTGATGCGCCCCCGCTCCCGCGGGCGGATAACCCTGCGGTCCGCCGATGCGGATGCGCCGCCGCTGATCGAGCACCTGCTGCTCGGCCACGAGGACGACGTGCAGCGGCTGGTCGACGGCCTGGAGCTGGCGCGCCGGATCATGGCCGAGCCGGCCATCGCCGCGGACGTGACGGGCGAGGTTCGCCCCGGTGCGGAGCTGTCCAGCCGCGAGAGCCTGGGGCACTATGTCCGCGCGGCGACGATCCCGATGTTCCATCCGGTCGGCACCGCCCGCATGGGCGCGGCGGACGATCCCATGGCGGTCGTCGGGCCGAACTGCGCCTTGCGCGGCGTGGCGGGCCTGTGGGTTGCCGATGCCTCGATCATGCCGACGATCCCGCAAGGCAATACCAACGCCACCGCGATCATGATCGGCGAACGGGCGAGCGATCTGGTGCTGGCCCAGGTGCGCAGTCCGCAACACGCCGCCTGAAGCGCGCAGCCTTCCACCTTTCGCGAAGGTGAGGTATTCTGGACGGGCATTTCGGGGAAAAGGGGAAATTCCCAATGCTCAAGCGTCCGTCGGTGATCGCAGGGGTTTCGCTCGTGGTGCTCGCCGCGGGCCTGGCGGGGTCGCCCGCTCTCACGCAGGAAGGTTCGGCGCCCGTCGCGCGCTACACCATGGATGCCGGCACCACGTCCGGCATGATGGCGATGGGTGCGGGCGGGGGCGGGGGCGGGATCGGCGCCGCGCTGGGCTTGCTCGGCGGCGGCGGCAATCAGGTGGCGCATGAGCTTGTCCTGCGGCTCGGTTCCAGCCGCGCGCCCGAAGGGGCGCCCAAGGCCGATCATTTCCTGCCCGCCGGCGCGCGGCTCGGCACGTCGGTGCCGCTGGAGACGCCGCAGCGCGGCCAGTCCGCCCCGCGTGACGATACCCCGGCGCAGCCCGGCCAGGCGCAACTGCCGCAGGGCCGCCTGCTCCTGTTCTGGGGGTGCGGCGAACATGCGGGGCCGGGCCAGCCGGTGGTGATCGATTTCTCACGCCTTGCGCGGGGCGAAGTGCCGCCGGGCCTCTATGCCCAAAGCCTCAACCTGCCCGACGACTGGAACGTCAGCGCCGGTAATAGCAAGACATTCGGCGATTGGCCCAATGGCCGGGATGCCAAGCCGGTGCCGGCAGATGCCTCGCTGCTCGGCGCGCATCGCGTGGTCAGCACTTATGCGCCGGAGATCGCCTTCACCCTGGCCGACGATTTCATGCCGCCGCTGCAAGCCAGCGGGCGTGAGCTTCCCAGCGGGGCCGTGGCCTTGAGCTGGGGCGCGCTGCCGAAGGCGACCGGCTACTACGCCTGGGGCATCGGCGCCGGCGCGGATAGCGGCAATTCGCGCGACATGGTCTGGTGGACCTCGTCCTCCACCCAGCAGTTCGGCGGCCCGATGTCGGACTGGATTTCGCCGTCCACCGCCGCCCGGCTGGTCCAGGCGGGCACGGTCATGGCCCCCAGCCAGACCAGCTGCACCGTCCCCGCCGAAGTGCGCGCCGCGGGCGGCCCTATGCTGATGACCCAGCTCTATGCCTATGGTTCGCAGGCCGATTTCGCTTATCCGCCGCGCCCGGCGAACGCCCGAACCCCGTGGAAGCCCGAATGGATCGCCCGGGTCCGCTTCCGGCGAATACCATGATCATGGCCGGGATGCCGGGCTTGTCGGATACCGGCCAGCGCGGCGAAAGCTCCGCCCCCTCGGCCGCGCCGCCGCCACCGCAGGGCAAGCCCAAGTGCGGGCGCGGTCTGCGCGCCATTGCCGAACGGGCGGCGGGGCTCTGCGAATAGCCTGGGCCGCGGGCGGCGTCAGCCGATCCGCGTGACCCAATGGTGCGTGTCCTCGGCCGTGCCGCGCTGGATGGCGACGAGCCGCTCGCGCAGCCGGCTGGTCATCTGCCCCGGCCCGCCGGACCCGACCGTGAATTCCCCGTCCTCGCCCGCCACCCGGCCGATCGGGGTGACCACCGCGGCGGTGCCGCAGGCGAAGCTTTCCACCAGCTTGCCGCTCGCCGCGTCGGCGCGCCACTGATTCAGGCTGTAGCGTTCCTCGCGGATGCGCAGGCCTTCCTCGCGGGCGAGCTGCAGCAGGCTGTCGCGCGTGATGCCGGGCAGGATCGTGCCGCTCAGCGGCGGGGTGATCAGCGTGCCGTCGTCGAACACGAAGAACACGTTCATGCCGCCCAGTTCCTCGACCCACTTGTGCTCGGCGGCGTCGAGGAACACCACCTGGTCATGCCCGCGCTCGATCGCTTCCGCCTGGGGGACCAGGCTCGCGGCATAATTGCCGCCGCACTTGGCCGCTCCCGTCCCGCCCGGCGCGGCGCGCGTATAGTCGCGCGAAACCCAGATGGAGACCGCCGGCGCGCCCGACTTGAAATAGTTTCCGGCCGGGCTGCAGATGACCAGGAACCGGTAATGCTTGGCCGGCCTCACGCCCAGGAACGGCTCGTCGGCGAACATGAAGGGCCGCATGTAGAGCGAGCCGCCGTCCACCGTGGGGAACCATGCCTTGTCGGCCAGCACAAGCTGGCGCACCGCTTCGACGAAGGCTTCCTCCGGCAATTCGGGCATCGCCAGCCGCCGTGCCGAGGCATTGAAGCGGCGGGCGTTCTCTTCGGGGCGGAACAGGGCCAGGCTGCCATCGGCGAGCCGATAGGCCTTGAGCCCTTCGAAGATCTCCTGCGCATAGTGCAGCACCGCCGCCGCCGGATCGAGGCTCAGCGGCTCGCGTGGCCCGATCGTCGCATCATGCCATCCGCGCCCTTCGCTCCACACGATGGACACCATGTGATCGGTGAACACCTTGCCGAATCCGGGATCGGCGATCGCTTCCGCGCGCGTGGCGCCGGGGACCGGGGCAGGGTGGGGGATGCGGCTGAATTCGAATGCGGGCGCGTCGGCCATGGTGTCGTTCGTCCTTGCCTCTTGCGAAAACAGTTATGTTAGAAAATTGCAAAACCGCAAGAGAAATTGTAATATTTGGTAAGCGTTGAAACCGTCTCTTCCAGCGCCCTAGCCCTCGAGCCCGAAAATGAGAAGGGCGGCTCCGCCCGTCGGGGAACCGCCCTTCACATGGTCAGCGGCCGGAAAAGCCGCTCACGAAGCCTCTATCGGCGAAAGAAGACAATTACCGATAGTGCTCCGCGCGGGTCGTTACCGACCTCCCTGCTGAACCATGAGACATCGGATCACCTCCTTTCGCGCTTGGAAGCCAGACCTGCCGTTTCACCGGCGGTCAGGCCGGCGTGGACCGCTGGCCTAGGAGTGAATGTGAGTCGGCGGGCCGGTTAACACAAGACTTGTATTTGGGTTTTTCCCCGTCAGAATAACCCTTTCGCGCCCGGCCGTGGCCGGTCAGCGGCAATCCTCGATCACCCGCGTCACTTCCGGCCAGGAAGGAATGTAGAGCGAAGGCATGCCGCCGATCTCGATGGCGAAGCGGCCCCGGGAAAAAGCCATGGCATCCAGCAGCGGATCGCGCGCCGGAACGCGCGCGACGATGGCCGGTTGGGCACCCGGCGCGGGCACGGCATCGACGCTGCGCTCCTGGGTTTCGGTGCGGATGATCATCGGCAGGGCCGCCGCCGCGCTGCCGGATCGGGCGATCTCGACCACGCCCGCCGCGCGGTCGCACCGCAAGGTCAGCCGCGGCTCGGCCGCGGGTTCGCCGAACCGCGCGGTGCCGGCCGCATAGCTCCAATCCCCCGGCGTGACCGGCGCATCCATCCAGTTGCCGGAAAACGGCGGCGGCGCGGGCTCGGGCGGCCGCTGCGTGGGGCTCGGCATCGGAAGCGGCGCCGGGGCCGGCTCCGGCGCCGGAGTCGGCGCAGGGGTCTGTTGCGGCGCGGGAATGCAGCCGGCCAGCGCAAGGCAGGCCAGCAGCGGCGGGAGCGCAAGGCGGCTCGCCGTCATATGCGGGCGGCGGGTCGGCATCATCGGAGGCTCCTGTGGCAAATCGGCAGTCGGCGGGCCAACAAGCGCTGGCCTGCCCGGTTCCATGGCCCTATCGCCGCCGCGATGGCGGTAAAGAGGCGCATCGACCAGTTGTTGGTGGAACGGGGGCTAGCCGAGAGCCGCGCCCGCGCGCAAGCGCTGGTCATGGCCGGGCTCGTCTTCGCCGGCGAAACGCGCGTGGCCAAGCCGGGCCAGCAACTGCCCGAGGATTCGGCGATTGAGGTGCGCGGGCGCGATCACCCGTGGGTCGGGCGCGGCGGCGTGAAGCTCGATCATGCCATCGCCCATTTCGCCCTCGATCCCGCCGATGCCGTGGCGATGGATATCGGCAGCTCGACCGGCGGCTTCACCGAGGTCCTGCTGGCGCGCGGGGCGGCGCATGTCTTCGCCGTCGATGTCGGCACCAATCAGCTTGCCTGGAAGCTGCGGCAGGATTCCCGCGTCACCGTGCTGGAACAGACCAATGCCCGCGAACTTACGCCCGATCTGATCGGCCGGCCTTGCGACTGGGTGGTATGCGACGCCTCGTTCATCGGCCTTGCCAAGGTGCTGGAGGTGCCGCTTCGCCTCGCCGCGCCGCATTGCACCCTGGTGGCTCTGATAAAACCGCAGTTCGAAGCGCGGCGGGAAGAAGTGGGCAAGGGCGGGATCGTGCGCGATCCGGCGCTGCATGAACGGGTATGCGGCGAAGTGCGCGCCTGGCTGGAAGCGGGCGGCTGGCGCATTCTGGGAATCGTGCCCAGCCCGATCACCGGCAGCGAAGGCAATGTGGAGTTTCTGGTTGCGGCGCAAAGGGGATAAAGGATGTGGCTGATTGCGCCCGGCCTTTTGCCCCGCCACTATCCGCCGCGAATCGCAGGGAAGGAACAGGGCTTCAGATGAACCGCCTCGCTTCGCCAGCGCAGCTTCGCGCCAGCTATTTCCGTTGGGCGCTGTTCCTCGTGCCCCTGATTGTCTTGCTTGGCATCGGCTCGGGGCTGGTTGGCGGCAGCACCGCGGAAAGTCCCTGGTTCATGGCGCTCAAAAAGCCGGCGACCTTCCCGCCGCCGATTGCCTTCCCCGTCGTCTGGACCGTGCTCTACGTGATGATGGGCCTGGCGCTGGCGCTCGTCTGCGCCGCCTGGGGCGCGCGCTGGCGCGGCGCGGCGATCCTCGCTTTCGTGATCCAGCTCGCCGTCAACCTGGCCTGGACGCCGACGTTCTTCGGCGCTCACGAGATCGGTCTGGCGCTCTACGTGATCCTTGCGCTTGACGTCCTGGTGATCGTGACCGTGTGGCTGCTATGGAAAGTGCGCCGCGCGGCGGCCGTGCTGATGCTGCCCTATCTCGCGTGGATCCTGTTCGCCACCGTGCTCAACTGGCAGTTTCTCCAGCTCAATCAGGCCCTCGACGGGGCCGAGGTGTCGAGCGCCGTGCAGCGGATCGAAATCTAGCGGCTTGCCAAGCTCCCGGAGGCGGACCACATAGCCGCCATGCAGAGCGAAAACCCCGTGATCGCCGATTTCGTCAAACTGGCCAACGCCGCCGCCGGCACCCTCGCGGGCATGACTCGCGAGGCGCGTGACGGCGCGCGTGAACGGATGAAGGAAGCGCTCGGCGGGCTCGACTTCGTCTCGCGTGAGGAGTTCGACGCGGTCAAGGACATGGCCGCGCGGGCGCGCGAACACTGCGCGAAGCTGGAAGAGCGGATCGCGGCGCTTGAGGCGAAAGCCGGGAAGTAACCGGGAAACGTCGCGCTACCTTCTTTCGTCATTCCCGCGAAAGCGGGAACCCAGTCGATTCTTGTTGCGCAACGGAGCCTACTGGCTCCCCGCTTTCGCGAGGATGACGAAAAGTGAGGTTTCTCGCCGGCCAGTACGTTTCCGCCCCCTTTGCCCCCTCCGCCCAACAACCCTAAACCCACCCCCATGCACCTCCGCGCTCCGGCCATCCTCCTCGCTGCCCGCGCTCACGGCGAAACCGCCGTCATCGCGCGGATGTTCACCGAGGAGCATGGCGTCGTCGCGGGCTATGTCGCCGGTGGGCGGGGGCGGCATCTGAGGCCGGTGGTGATCCCCGGCAATCTCGTCGCGCTGGATCTGTCCGCCCGTTCCGACAGCCAGCTTCCCTTTGCCCGGCTGGAATTGCTCGCAAGCCGCGGGCCGTGGCTGGCCGAGCCGCTGCCGGCCGCCGCCATCGGCTGGGCCAGCGCGCTCACCGCCACGGCACTGCCGGAGCGGCAGCCCTATCCGGCGCTCTACACGGCCTTGACCGGCCTGCTCGATGCTGTCTGCCACGCCCCCTCCGCGCGGGGCTGGATCGGGGCGCTGGCGGCTTACGAAACGCTGCTCCTGCGCGAGCTGGGCTATGGCGGGGACGAACGGCCCGAGGGCGATGTCGCCGCGATTCTCGCCGCGATGGACCGGCTCGCCGTCGCGCTCGATCACTACCTGCTTGCCGACCGGCGCGGCGATGTTATGGCCGCGCGCGCTCGATTGCGTGAATTGCTTGGACGGATGCTGACATGAAGATTGCGTGCCTGGCCGGAGACGGGATCGGCCCCGAGATCATGGCGGAGGCGCGCCGCGTGCTCCAGGCGCTGGATCTGCCGGGGCTCACCCTATGGGAAGGCGACGTGGGCGGTGTGGGCTACAAGCGCCACGGCCACCCGCTTCCGCCGGAAACGCTGGAGATGGCCAAGGCGGCCGATGCTGTCCTGTTTGGCGCTGTCGGCGATCCCGATTGCGACGGTCTGGAGCGGCACTTGCGGCCGGAACAGGCGATCCTCGGCTTGCGCCAGGCGCTCGGCCTGTTCGCCAACTTACGTCCGGCAACGATGTTTCCCGGGCTGGAGGATCTTTCCGCCCTCCGCCCCGAAGTCGCCCGCAGCATCGACCTGCTGATCGTGCGCGAGCTGAACGGCGATGTCTATTTCGGCGAGAAGGCGATCCGCACCCTGCCGGACGGGCGGCGGCAGGGGTTCGACTTCATGTCCTATGCCGAGGACGAGGTGCGCCGCATCGCCCATGTGGCGTTCAAGGCGGCGCAGGGGCGCGGCAAGCGGCTCACCAGCGTGGACAAGGCCAATGTCCTGGAAACCAGCCAGCTCTGGCGCGAAGTGGTGATCGCGGTCGGCGCCGAATATCCGGACGTCGCGCTCAGCCACATGTACGTGGACAACGCGGCGATGCAGCTGGTGCGCAATCCGGGCCAGTTCGATGTGGTCGTCACCGGCAACCTGTTCGGCGATATCCTGTCCGACCAGGCGAGCATGTGCGTCGGCTCCATCGGCCTGCTGGCCAGCGCTTCGCTGGGGGAGGAGCAGACGGCATTCGGCACCAAGGGCCTCTATGAGCCCATCCATGGTTCGGCGCCCGATATCGCCGGGCAGGGCAAGGCCAATCCCATGGCCATGATCCTGAGCCTGGCGATGATGCTGCGCCACAGCTTCGGCCGCGAGGGGGACGCGGCGCGGGTCGAAGCGGCCGTGGCGCGGGCGCTGGCCGACGGCATCAAGGGCGCTGACCTGGGCGGCGCGGCGGGTACGCGCGAAATCGGCCAGGCAGTGGTCGAACGGCTCTAAGCGGCCCAGGCCGCCAGCAGCCGGCGTAAACCCGATGGTCACCCTTCTCCTTTACCCGCCCGGTTCATGGAGATGAGCCATTCGTCGCTGGAACAAGCGCTGACCGCGGCCTCGCGCCCGCTGGAGCTGGCGGTTGTCCTGCCCACGTTCAACGAAGCCGCCAATATCGCGCCGATGGTGCGGCGGCTGGAAGCGGCGCTCGGCCCGTCCGGCTGGGAAGCGATTTTCGTCGATGATGACAGCCATGACGGCACGGCTGACGCCGTGCGCGCGATCAGCCGCGCCGATCCGCGCATCCGGGTCATCCAGCGCTTCGGCCGCCGCGGCCTGGCCAGCGCCGCGATCGAAGGGGTTTGCGCCACCGCCGCGCCGATCGTCGCGGTCATGGATGCCGATTTGCAGCACGATCCGGCCCTGCTCCCGGCGATGCTGGACGCGGTCCGCTCGGGCCAGTGCGACATCGCCGTCGCCTCGCGCTTCGTCGAAGGCGCCAGCATGGAGGCGTGGAACCGCCCCGATCGCGAACGTGCCTCTGCCCTGGCCAACCGGCTGGCCCGCAAGGTTACCGGAGTCACCCTGACCGATCCGATGAGCGGTTTCTTCATGCTCCGCACGGAAACGGTGCTGAACGACGCCCACCGCCTTTCCGGGATCGGCTTCAAGATCCTGCTCGATATCCTCGCGACGGTGGAAAGGCCGCTTGTGGTCAAGGAATTCCCCATGGCTTTCGGCGCGCGCGCCGCCGGCGAAAGCAAGCTCGACCGCACGGTGGTGTTCGAGTTCCTCGTCGGGCTCTACGACAAGTGGCTCGGGCGCATCATCCCCACCCGCTTCGCGCTGTTCGGCACGATCGGCGCGATGGGCGTGCTGGTGCACATGGCGGTACTCTCGGCTTTCCTCGCCACGGTCGGCGGCAGCTTCCGCGATCACCTGATCACCGATTTCGAGATCGGCCAGACTCTCGCCGCGCTGGTGGCGATGAGCTTCAACTTCGTGCTCAACAATTCGCTGACGTATGCCGATCAGCGGCTCAAAGGCGCCGGCCCGCTGCTGCGCGGCTGGTTCAAGTTCGCGCTGACCTGCTCGGTCGGCCTGCTGGCCAATGTCGGCGTCGCGGCCGTCCTGGTGCGCATGGGGATGCACACCTACCCCGCCGCGCTCAGCGGCATCGTCGTCGGCTCGGTGTGGAACTACGCCCTGTCGAGCCGCTTCGTCTGGGGGCGGTTCAAGTAAGTTTGGCGCTCGCGGAGGCGCGGAGACGCGGAGATATTGTGCCGGCGGCGAAGCCGCTTTCGATCTTCAGCAGTTTGGCAAATGGCGAGGTCGGCTATTGAGAGCGGCTTCGCCGCAAACGCTGTCTCTCCGCGCCTCCGCGCCTCTGCGAGCGCCCAAAAAAAATCACCGCCAACTAGGCAACCACGCCCAGAACTCGAACGATGCCGGCCCCGCCAGCGGCGCGGCGGTGAGGATCGGCCAGAATACCACGAACATCGCGATCGATCCGCCCAGCACCCCCAGCGCCAGCTTGCGCCAGCCGCGCTGCCACAGGGAGTCGAGCGCCAGCGCCAGCGCCGCCAGCAGGAAGCAGCTCGGCAGCAGGTAGTGATAGTAGAACTGCACCGGCTTGGGCGCGATGACCCATAGGCCGATCGCCGCGAGATAGAGCAGGGCCACCGCCAGCGCGTCGTTCCGCCGGCGCAGGATGCCCGCCCACAGGCACCAAAGCAGCGCCGGCAGTGCGGCCAGCATGGTCAGCGGGTTGCCGATCATCAGCACCCCGCGCTGCGCCCCGTCGCCGACTTCGTAGTAATACCAGATCGGCCGCCAGTTCAGCACCCATTCCCACCACACGCTCATGTAGGTGTGCGGCTTGACCACCTGCTCCTGCAATTCGAGCATCTTGGCATGGAGCGCCAGCAGGCCACTCGGCGCGATCGAGCCTTTCTCGTACAGCAGGAACGGCCAGTAGGCCGCGCAATAGGCCGCAAGCGGCAGCAGGCCCAGCCACAGGCCGGCCTCGATCAGCGTCATTCCGCGTATCGGCGGATAGCGATGCCCGGTCAGCAGGTGCCGGCCCGCGGCGCGCGCGCGTATGGCCAGGAAGGCGAGGCCCGGCAGCATCGCCACCGGCGCCGCGTTCCACTTACAGGCCACCGCCAGCCCCAGCGCGATCCCGCCGATCGCCAGCCGCCAGCGCGCCGTCTCGTTTTCGCGCATGGCGCCGGCGCACATCCACAGGCCCACCATGGTGAAGCCGATCATGAACACGTCCAGCATCGCGATGCGCGACTGGATAAAAAGGCCGAAACCCGTCGCCAGCAGCACGCCGTAAGCCAGCGTGGCGAAGCGCGATCCCGTGGCGAACCACAGCGCGCGCAGGGCGGAAAAGTACGCCAGTACCCCGAACAGCGCCGGCATGATCCGCCAGCCCAGCGTGCGATCGCCGAACAGCGCGATCCCCAGCGCCAGCAGCTCCTTGCCCAGCGGCGGATGTTCGCGGTTGAGCGGGTGCGACAGGTCCAGAACGGTGCGCGCCGCCGGCAGATAATGGATCTCGTCGAAAAACGGCAGCGACGGGATCGTCAGCCGTACCGCGATCAGGGCCGCGAACAGCGCCGTGAAGGCGACGGTCCATCCGACCGGATCCCGAGGGTGCGAAGGGGATTTCTCGGGAAGCGGGCTCATCCGTGCGCTCGATAGGATCAGCCGCGATGCCAGGCAAGACGGCTGGAACCTTACCCGCCATGCTGCGTTGCGGAAATGGTCTGACCCGATCGGGGTCGCAGCGTGAAAGGAAGCGTGGATGATCAGGAATCTGGCCTTTGCCACTGCCGCGGCCATGCTCGTGGCGGCGCCCGTGGCGGCCCAAGCGGCGCCCGCTCGCGCGCCTGCGCCGATCGCCGGGGATTCGGAAGAACTCGGCGGCGGCGTCCTTCTGCCGCTGATCGCGGCGGCTGCCGTGGCGGCGTTGATCGCCTTCGTCATCATCGACGACGATGACAATGAAGTTCCCACCAGCCCCTAGGCCGGCATCGCCGAACGCAGGGAATGGAAAGCGGGGCCCTGGCGCCCCGCTTTTTCGTTGCGCCGGGGCGGCTCGCGCTCCTAGACGCTCGCTCATGAAGAAAACCACCGGAACCGATCGCGCAGTGACCTCCAAATGGCGCACTGCCACCAAGGCCGTGCGCGCGGGAACCTGGCGTTCGGAACAGGGCGAAACGAGCGAGGCGCTATTCCTCACCTCGGGCTATACTTACGACGATGCCGCCACCGTGGCCGCGCGGTTCGCCGGCACGGCCGAAGGCATGACTTATTCGCGGCTGCAGAACCCCACCGTGGCGATGCTGGAGGAACGGATCGCGGCGCTGGAAGGGGCGGAAGCCTGCCGGGTCCAGGCCACGGGCATGGCGGCGATGACGACCGCTCTGCTGTGCCAGCTGCGCACCGGTGACCATGTCGTCGCCGGCCGCGCCGCGTTCGGATCGTGCCGCTGGCTGGTCGATACCCTGCTGCCGCGCTTCGGCATCGAAACCACGGTGATCGATGCGCGCGTCAATGCCGAATGGGAAGCCGCGATCCGGCCCAACACCAAGGTATTCTTCTTCGAAACGCCGGCCAATCCCACGCTGGACGTGGTCGATCTCGCCTTCGTCTGCGGCCTCGCCCGGACGCACGGCATCATCAGCGTGGTGGACAACGCCTTCGCCACCGCGGCCCTGCAACGGCCGATGGAATTCGGGGCGGACGTGGTTGCCTATTCCGCCACCAAGCTGATGGAAGGGCAGGGGCGCGTGCTGGCCGGCGCGGTCTGCGCCAGCCGTGACTGGATCGACAACGTGCTGCTGCCGTTCCAGCGCAATACCGGGCCCAATCTTTCGCCGTTCAATGCCTGGGTCGTGCTCAAGGGTTTGGAGACCTTGCCGCTGCGCGCCCAGCGCCAGAGCGAGAATGCCCTCGAAGTCGGCCGTTTCGTCGAAAGCCGCGTGCCGCACATGCTCCACCCCGGCCTTCCCAGCCATCCGCAGCACGAACTGGCGATGAAGCAGATGGACGCCGCGGGGCCGATCTTCAGCTTCGTGGTCAATGGCGGCCGCCAGCAGGCCCACGGCGTGCTCGACGCGCTGCAGCTGATAGACATTTCGAACAATATCGGCGATGCTAAGTCATTGATGTGTCACCCTGCCAGCAGCACCCATGCCAACATGGGTGAAGAAGCCCGCGACGAAATGGGAGTGGACGAAGGTATGCTTCGCATCAATGTCGGGCTGGAAGATCCGGCGGACCTGATCGAGGATCTCGATCAGGCGTTCGCCAGGGCGGGGTTGTGAAGCGGGCGGGGATCGCCTTGGTTCTGCTTGCCGGCGCGTGCACCGCCACGCCCACGCCCGATCGTGACAATTTGGCCGCCGCGCTTCAACGGTACAGCGGCATGCCGGTCGCGCCTCTCGCGCTCGTCCATATCGGTTGCCAGGCGATCTCGGGCGAAGCGAACGTCTTCGCCTGCCGCTGGCGCCAGTTGGAAGGCCGCTATTGGCACGGTTGGCAATCCCGGCTCTCCCACGCAGGGGAGAACTGGCAGATCGTCGGCGAGCCATCGCGGCGTCCATGACACCAGCCGAGGGGACTCCATCCTGGAGCGATCTGCGTGATTTCTACGCGGCCCTGGTCGAATCCAGCGACGACGCCATTGTCGCCAAGGATACGAGCGGGGTGGTCATGGCATGGAATCCCGCGGCGGAGCGGCTGTTCGGCTGGACGGCGGCGGAAATGCACGGCCAGTCCATCCGCCGGCTGCTGCCTTCCGACCGGCAATATGAAGAAGACCGCATCCTCGCGCGGATTCGCGCGGGCGAACGGATCGGCCAGTTCTTCACCAAGCGCGTCCACAAGGATGGGCGCCTGATCGATGTCTCGATCACCGTCTCTCCCGTGCGCGACAGCCGGGGGACGATCGTCGGCGCCAGCAAGATCGCCCGCGACGCCGGCCCTCTTCTCGAAAGCCAGCGCCGTATCCGTGAGAGCGAGGAACGCTTCCGTGCGCTTGCCGAAACGATCTCGCAGTTCGTCTGGGTGGCGAACGCGGACGGGCGCATCGTCTGGTATAATCAGCGCTTCTACGATTACACCGGCCTCAGCGAAGCCGACATCGTCCATAGCCTGAAGGACCGGGTGCTCCACCCGGAGGAAGCGGATCGTGTCTTTGCGTCCTTCGCCCAGGCGATCGAAAAGGGCACGAGCTGGGAGGACTTGTTCCGCCTGCGTGGGCGCAAGGGGGAATATCGCTGGTATCTGTCCCGCGCCAAGCCGCTGCTTGGGGAAGACGGCAACGTCGCCTGGTGGTTCGGCACCAATACCGACGTCACCGACCAGCGCGAGAAGGAAGAGCAGATCCGGCTGCTGATGATGGAAGTCAATCATCGCTCCAAGAACCTGCTCTCCACCGTGCAGGCGCTGGCCCGCCGTTCGGCGAGCGAGGATCGCTCGTTCATTGCCCGGTTCGAGGATCGGATCAGGTCGCTGGCCGTCAACCAGGATATCCTGGTGCAGCGGGCCTGGCGCGAAGTGCCCGCCGCCGAACTGGTCGAACGCCAGCTGGCTTTCCTGAACGGCGCTCTCGGCGAAGTGCGGGCCGAAGGGCCGGAGTGCGCGCTTGTCCCCCGCGCCGCCGAAGTGATCGGCATGGCGATTCACGAGCTGGCGACCAATTCGCTCAAGTACGGCGCGCTTTCGGCGGAAGGCGGCCATGTCCGGATCAGCTGGAAATGCCCCGCCGGCGGTTTCGTGATCGCCTGGCACGAAAGCGGCGGCCCGCCGGTGCGCCAGCCCGATCACACCGGCTTCGGTACCACCTTGATCCGCGACGTGCCCCGGCACAATCTCGATGCGCAGGTGGACCTGGATTACCGGACCGAAGGGGTGCGCTGGACGCTGACCTGCTCCGGATCCGTGCTGGCCCGCGCCCCTGTAGAGGACTGATCGGCCGCCGCGCGGTTCGCCGCATCCGGTTTGACCGAGGCGGCAAACCGGCTAGGCTCGCGGTCATGCAGGATGTTCTCGCCAACCTGTTCCAGCACGCGGCGATGACGCGGGGCGTCACGGTTCGCGTGGCCGTCAACTTCATGCCCGATCATTCGCGCATAGAGGCGCGGCGCTGGTTCTGGGTCTATCATATCCGCATCGAGAACCACCGCGAAGACACGGTGCAGCTCCACACGCGGCACTGGCGGATCACCGATTCGCGCGGGATCGTCAACCTGGTCGACGGCGAAGGGGTGGTCGGCGAAACGCCGGTCCTCGGCCCCGGCCAGACGCATGACTATGTTTCGGGCTGCGAGCTGATGACCAACATGGGCTCGATGGAAGGACATTATACCTTCACCGATGGCGCGGGCGTGCCGTTCGAGGTCGCGATTCCGTTCTTTCCTCTCGCGGCACCGGCCTCCGCCACCGGCTGAAAAAATAACAACGGGGAGAGTGGAAATGGGCAGGAAGGGGTTCGTCGCCGCGGCGGCGGCATTGGCGTTTGTCGCCATGGCGCCGCTCGCCGCGCAGGAAACGGTCGGCAAGCCGCCGGCCCCCGAACCGGGCTGGACCGTGCCCAAGACGCAATGGGGCGATCCCGATCTGCGCGGCACTTATCCGCTCGATGCGGTCGGCCGCACCCCGATGCAGCGGCGGCCGGAATACGGCAATCGCCTGCTGATGACCGACGAGGAATATGCCAAGGCCGTGACCGACGCCGCCGAGGTGGAGGGGGGCGCCGATCGAGAGGATGCCAGCAACAAGCTCGGTTCGGGCAACTGGTTCGAATATGGCAGTGCGCTGCGCCAGACCGCGCTGATCGTCGAACCGGCGGAAACCGGGCGCATCCCTCCGCTTACGGAGCAGGGCAAGGCGCTCCAGGCCGGGATGAAGAGCAGTTGGAACGGCGAGGTGTTCGAACGGCGCGAGGATTTCAACTCGCTCGATCGTTGCATCACGCGCGGCATGCCGGCCACGATGCTGCCGTTTCCCTACAACAACGGCGTGCGCATCTTCCAGTCGCCGGGCTGGGTGGTCATCGATTTCGAGATGATCCACGAACAGCGGTTCATCCCGCTCGACGGACGGCCGCAGCTGGCCGATGGCCTCAAGACCTGGCTCGGCAGCTCGCGCGGGCACTGGGACGGCAATACCCTGGTGGTGGAGACGACGAACTTCAACGGCCTTTCGCCGATGGCCATCGTCGGCCCCAGCAACGGCGCGGCCGGGATCCCCACCAGCACGTCGATGAAGATCGTGGAACACTTCACGCCTTATGGCGAAGGCAAGCTTTATTACGAAGCCTGGGTGGAGGATCCGGTGGTGCTGACGGCCCCGTTCAAGATCGGCTATCCGTGGGTGCGGAACAACGATTACAAGATGTTCGAATACGCCTGCCACGAAGGCAACACGCTGCTCTGGGCCAATATCCGTTCCACCAGCCCCCGCTTCGCCCAATTCCGCGAACAGAACTTCGAGAAGAATCCCGAAGGCAGCAGCGAATAGGCGAAGCCGCGCCTTGGAGCATGATCGCCTAACTCTGAAGCGTCATGGCGAGCGTAGCGCGCCCGGCGGTGGCGCGATCGGCGGGTCGCTCCCATGCAGCGCGCGCCAGGCTTGCGGCGGCAGGCCATAGGCGCGCGCGAACCAGCGGGTGAACGAACTGGGGGAGGCATAGCCCAGCAGTTCGGCCACCGAGGTGATCGGCCGCGCCGAATTCGCCAGGTAGGCGGTCGCCAGCTCGCTGCGGACACCGCTCAGCAACTCGCCGAATTGGTAGCCTTCTTCCTCCAGCCGCCTTTGCAGCCCGCGCCGGCTCATCCCCAGGTGCGCGGCCATCTGGGGAAGGGTTATCTTCCCCGCCGGCAGAAGCACGCTCAGCGAGCGTCGCACGCGCTCGCTGACCGGGTGGGGGCCGGAATCGAGCGGCACCAGCGCCAGCAACCGGCGCGCATGACGGGCCATCTCCTCGGCGGCCAGCGGATTGGGCTCGAGCAACGATGCCACCGAGCATGATAGCCCGTTGAAATCGCTTTCGAACTCCGTCTTGACCGGGAACACCCGTCGCCAGGCCGAAAGATCGCGCGGCGCCTTGCGCATGACGTGAACAGCCGAAGGGCGCCAGTGCCCGCGAGAGGCGTCGTGAAGCATGCGATAAGTCAGGCCGGTGAACAGGTCGATCGTCTGCACGCTCCAGAAGCCGGGGAAGACGTTGAGCCGGATCAGCTCGGCGCCGTCGGCCTCGTCCAGCGACAGCGCCGCCACATCGTTGAAGTGATGGCGATAGGCCACGCAGGTGCGCAGCACCTCGCGCAAGTTGGGCAGGTGTTCGAGCAGCAGGCTGACGGGACCGATACTGGCGAAGCTGCGCTTTTCCGCCATGAGCAGCCCGAAGCTGTCACAATGCGACAGCTCGGCCGATCGTTCGAGCAGCCGAATGGCCGGCCCGGCGGGGAGACGGTTTTCGGAATCGGCCAGGGATTCGGGGGCGAAGCCGGCTTCCCGCAGCATGCGCGGCCCGTCGAGGCCGACCGATCCGGCGACCTCGGCGTACCCCGTAAGCATCCCCGCCCGCACCTGGTGCACCGGCCCTCTCCACTGTGCCGTGGGCCCGCTTGCGGGGCCCTCGCCTGGACGGCGCTATCCGTCGGCGCGATATGAATTGCAAATGGATTGGCGCGTCCTGCCTGGCCCGCGCGGCCCGTGTCCCTGATCGGCGCACGTCGCGCGAAAATCGGCGGCAGGTTGCCGGTCAACGGTCCAGGCCCTAAACGGACGCGCCATGAAGCGCACACACCTCCCCCTGAACGCCTTGCGCGTGTTCGACGCCGCCGCCCGCCATCTCAGCTTCACCCGTGCGGCGGACGAATTGGCGGTGACGCCGGCCGCCGTCGGCCAGCAGATCCGCGCGCTGGAAGACGTGCTCGGCGTGGTCCTGTTCCGCCGCACCTCCAAGGGGCTCGAACTCACTGACGAGGCGATCGCCGGGCTCGATCCCTTGCGCGAAGGCTTCCTGCGCTTCGAGGAAGCGGTCCAGGCCATGCAGGCCGGCCAGTCGAGCCATTTCTATACCATCGCCGCCCCGCGTGAGTTCTTCGCGCAATGGCTGGCGCACCGCCTGGCTGACTTCCGCCGCGCCAACCCCGAAGTGCGCTATCAGCTGATCGGCGGGGACGAGGTCGATTTCACCGAGGCCAATCTCGATGTCGCGGTCCGTCTCGTCGAAGGGCCGGATGAACTGGAAGGCGTCCAGCTCGCCCCGGCGCAGCGGGTGACCGTGGCCGCCGAAGGCGCGCCCGACGAATGGATTGCCTGGCCCGGCGTGCCACTGCCCGAAGGGGTCGAACCGGTGATCCAGGCAGGCAACGCCGGCCAGGCGCTTGCCGCCGCACTGGCGGGGCTGGGCAAGGCCCTGCTTCCCCTGCTGCTGTGCGAGGAAGCGATAGAGGCGGGCACGCTCAAGGTGCTCGATGGCCCGGAGGAAGGGCGCCGCGCCTACTGGCTCGTCGCCCCGCGCCCGCAATGGCGGCAGAAAAAGGTCAAGGCGCTGGTGGCGTTCCTCGGCGGGGAAGCCTGAAACGAAAAGGGCGGCCGAACCTGTTGGTTCGGCCGCCCTGCTTCAATCACTTCAATCAGTCGCGCGACCGCGGCGGCGGGCCGCCCTGCCGGCCGCCCGGTCCACCCTGTGCCGGAGCCACGGCGGGGTCGCGGTCGAAGATCTGCGCCCACTGCGCGCGATCGTCCGGGATGTTGGGGTCGAGCGTGCCGGCGGCGATGGCTGCCCGCTTGGCCCGCGACGCGCTGATATAGTCGCGGGGCATGCGATTGCCTTCATGGCAGGCGTATTCGAAGAATTCGTAGTCGTCGTCGCGGATCCACTCGATGCGGGTGGACCATGGCTGCGTCCAGACTTCCGGATCCGAATAGGTCAGTTCATGCACCAGGCTGTTCGGGCCGGTCATCGTCAGCCGCTCCACCGTCTTGGCCTGCTTGCTGGTCGGGATCGTGTTGAACGGCGGCGTGGCCGGGATCGCCAGGTTCAGCGGCGATCCGTTGCGGGCATAGGCGTCATGCGTGGCGCTGTCGCCGCTCTTGATGTTGGTCGTCTCGATGACCAGCGTGTTGCCTTCCCACCAGCCGATGCTGTTGCCGAGGTAAGCCTCGACCGGCGCCGGCACGTGCTGCGCTTCCTGGCCCGGCTGGCGCAGCCGGATCACGCGGGTGCCCAGCATTTCCAGCTGGATCGACACATAGCCCGGCCCCTGGAACACGCGGATGCCGTTGTTGTAGCGGAACGGATACATCGACGCCGGAAAGCCGCGCGTGACGCAGCGGTCCCAGCTGTCGAAATCGCTGACCCAATCATATTCGATGCCCGGCACCCAGCCCGATCGACCGGCCTCGTAGAGCGCCTGGGCCGCGGGGGTGAACGGCGGCAGCTGCCCGTCGGCCGGGCTGACCAGCATGGACGTGCGCCAGGCGAACGGCGATGTCTTCACCCAGTCGGCCAGGCCTTCCGTGCCGGACGTGCCGATGCCGCGTTCGGAAGCTGCGGAGTAGCTGGCGTCCGACCGCTCGGCCGCTTCCACGCGGCGGGCATGCTCTTCCGGGGTCTGCCAGAAACGGTTGCCGTATTCCTTCGGGCGCTGGAACAGGATGCGGGTGTTGCCGATATATTCGTATTGATAGGTGTGGCTGATGTCCGGATCGCCCCACGGGGTCTTCGGCGGCACATAGTCCGTCGGCACCGGCGGCAGGACGGTCGGATCGGCCGGGCGCTGCTGCGCGGCGGCCGGCGTGGTGAAGGCAAACGTGGCCGCTGCCAGTACGGATGCCGCGGCGATCATGCCGGATCGAAGGGAACGTAACGGTATCTTACGGCGGGTCATTCGAGGGCTCCTCTCCCTGTGTTTGCCTCGACGTCTAGAACGCTTTGCGGGCACTGACCAGTACTGCGTTGACTATGTCCGATGTTGCGAAGCGGCGCGGCCCGGAAGGCGGCTCGACGCGTCTGCAAATGCGGCATGCCTGACAAAAAAGAAGGCGCCCGAAGGCGCCTCCCGAATATCTGTCGGGTCTGGGCGATCAGCCCGTATGGCCACCGAAGAGCCAGTCCCAAATGTCGAACCCGATCCTGGCGTAAGTGGCAGCGGCGAACAGCATGACGGAACCTCCACACGATTGCTGGGGGCCCGACGATCCGTTAACCAAGAAAATTTGTAAAGTGTTAACTATGCTTTCTGCCGGCCTTTGGAGGCAGGCTGTTGAATTTCAAGGATATCATTGGCGCGCATAGGGCGGAACAAGCCGAAGCCCTGGGCCACCACGCAGCCTAATTCCTTAAGCATTCTCAAAGTGGCGCCGTCTTCCACCCCTTCGGCTACCACGATGATTCGCAAATCTTTTCCCAGCTTGAGGACATTCTTCACGATCTCGCGCGCCTTGCTGTCGCGGGTCACTTGCGCAACGAACAGGCGGTCGATCTTCAACTCGCCGAAGGGCAGGCGCAGCAGGGCCTCGAAGCTCGCCGCGCCTACGCCGAAATCGTCCATCGATATCTTCGGGCCCAGGGCGCAAACCTCCGCCATCACCGCGCCGGCGGTCTCAAAGCTGGAGATGCGATAGGTCTCGGTTATCTCCAGCGTCAGGCGTTCCGGGTCGAAGCGCGTTTCGGCCAGCACTTCGCGCAGCGTGTTGACGATCGCCCAATCGTGCAACAGCGTGGCGGAAATGTTGACCGCGATCGGCAGGATGCGCTCCACGGCTTCGAAGTCCTTCCCCGCCAGGCATGCCTCGCGCAGCACGAACCGCGTGAGATGCAGCATGCGCCCCGCGCTCTCGCATTGCCGGATGAACAGGTCGGGCGCGATCGGCCCTCTTTGCGGATCGTCCCAGCGCACCAGTGCTTCCACGCCCACGATGTCGCCCGTCTCGATCAGGACCTTCGGCTGATAGACCAGATAGATCTCGCCGTTCTCCATCGCCGCGTCGATGCGCGCCTGCAGCGAGATGCTCCACAGCAGGTCCTCGTCGCTTTCGATCTGCGTCGCGGCGATCGGATTGTGCGCCTCGGACGTCTGCTCGACGGCCGATACGGCAGAGGCCAGCCGCTTTGCGGTGCTGGGCGAAGGGCTGGTGTCGATGCTGAAGGTCATGCTCACGTCGACCGGCTCGCCGCCGACGATCAGCGGGGCCGAAAGAAGCGCGCGCAAGCCTTCGAGGTGGTCCCTGATCAGGCGCAAGTCGCGTTCGGGAACGCACCAGGCGAGATATTGCCCCAGCCCTATATAGAAGGCCTGATCGGGGGTGTTCAGCCGCAGCCGTTCGACGATGCGGTTGAGGTATTCGCTATGCAGTTCCTGCGGCAGGGTGCGCTTCACGTCGCCCAGCCGGTGAATCTTGCCGACCACGATCGTCGGCTGCGTATCGGCGACCGTCTTGTCCGCCTCCAGCGCGGCGAAGGTGGGCAGGCCGCTCTCGGGATCGACCAGGGCCCGGTGGTTGCGCCACGTCTTCAGCGCTCTCAGCAGCGCGTAGGCCGCCAGGAAGGCGAAGCTCGGCGCCGTCTCGATGCGCACGCCGGCGAAAGCCGCCGCGATGATCGCGGCGGGCAGGGCGATGAACAGCGCCAGCGATGCGGGGCGGGCCAGGCGGCCGAGCGGCCGGCTCGACGCCAGGCACAGCACCAGCACGCAGAACGCCAGGACGGGAAAGCCGCCCACGCGGCCGGTCAGGCCGGCCTTGAGCGTTTCCGCGCCGTAGATCTGCACCAGCGGCTTCGGCACATTGGTATAGCCGGGTATGCCGGCCGAATTGCGCCCTGATGGATCGGCATTGCCGATCAGCAGCACGCGCCCCGCCACTGCCCGGCCAAGGGTGTCGGCCGTGATCTCGCCCGTCGCCACGTCGTCCAGGCTCAGGCTGGGTATCACCGAACGCCGGAAGCCGTAGTTGACAGGGAAGCTTTCGGCCGATGGCCCCGTCACGCCCGCCATCGATGCCGGCAAGCTGGGCAGGTCGCTGCCGTGCCCGGCCATGGTGAACGGCATGTCCCAGGCATAGCCAAGGTAATTGAAGTAAGTCGCTTCGCCGACTTGGCGAATGCCGGCGGCAATCTGCGGTATCGTCTGGTGCCGCCGGTCGACCCCGTTCACATCGGTTTCGTAGCTCTGCACCAGATAGAGCCGGTCGCCCAGCCGCTGCATCGCCGATCGAAGCTCGGCATCGGCGGCGGCGTCGGAAGGGCGCTCGAAGGCGAAATTGACATAGACGCGCGCGGCCTGGGTATCGGCCAGCCGATCGAGCGCATGCGCCAGTTCACGCCGCCTCTGGGGGAAGCGATGGTCGCCGAATTCGCCGTCGGTTCCGACGAAGACGATCTCGCCCGATGGCTTGAAGGCATGGATGCGGGCCTGCGCGGTCCACAGGATCTGGTCCAGCGGCCCGGTGGTATTGGTCAGCAGCAGGGCGAGCGCCACGGCGGCGGCAGCGATCACGTCGCGGACGCGCGCATTGAATCCCGGAGTCTGGCTGGCTCGTGTCTTCCGCACGGGGGCGGTGCTTTCTCAGGTGCTGGGTGGCTGACGTTTAGGGTTAAAACGTAAAGAACCTCTGACGCCGGGGGCCTCCATCCGCCGGCCGGCAAGGGCGCCTTGCCGCCGAACCCGCCCTTTGCTTGACCTCGCGCCCGATCGCGCTTAAGGGCGCGCCCATCCGGAGTCAGGGCCAAGCCCGGCGTCGGGTAGATAGAGCTGAACATTGCCGGAGATGTCCCTGGGGCCTTCGTATTCGCGCGGGCCTTGTCTCTGTTGAAGCGGAAGCGCGTGTTTTCGTTTTTGGGGCAGCCGTCAAAGTAACCCGGTGCTCGATGGGCGCGGGTGGAGCGTTTCAGGCTCGTGCGGCGAATGCACCGGTTGCGGCCGGCACTCGCGCATGATCCTCATTCCTTCGCCCTGGTCCGGTGGCACGGCACCGATCCTTTCGGGGAAAGCTGGAACCGGCTTTCCGCCCTGCGGATCGGCAGACAAGGTGAAGAGAATTCAATGCCGACGATCAACCAACTGGTCCGCAAGGGCCGCGAGCCGAAGCCGGACAACAACAAGGTGCCGGCCATGGAGCAGAACCCGCAGAAGCGCGGCGTCTGCACCCGCGTCTACACCACCACGCCGAAGAAGCCGAACTCGGCGCTGCGCAAGGTGGCCAAGATCCGCCTGACCAACCAGCGCGAAGTCATCGCCTACATTCCGGGCGAAGGCCACAACCTGCAGGAACACTCCGTGGTGCTGATCCGCGGCGGCCGTGTGCGCGACCTTCCGGGCGTGCGCTACCACGTGCTGCGCGGCGTGCTCGACACGCAGGGCGTGAAGGACCGCCGGCAGTCGCGCTCCAAGTACGGCGCCAAGCGTCCCAAGTGACCTGGCGGCCGCAGGCGTCAGGTCATCCTGAACTCGTTTCAGGATCCAGGGTGCCGCAAGCCCAGGTCTAGGAATTCATAAGGCCGAGCCAACCGCCCGATGGACCCTGAAACCAGTTCAGGGTGACGAAATTGGGAAGGGCAGCCGGCCGGGTGATCAAAAGGAATAATCCGATGTCACGTCGTCGTCGTCCCGAGAAGCGGGAAATCCTGCCCGATCCCAAGTACGGTGATCAGGTCCTGTCCAAGTTCATGAACAACCTCATGCTCGACGGGAAGAAGTCGGTCGCCGAAAAGATCGTCTATGGCGCGCTGGAGACGGTCGAAAGCCGCGCCAAGGCCGATCCGATCGCGCTGTTCCACGATGCGCTGGCCAATGTTTCCCCGGCGGTCGAAGTGCGCTCGCGCCGTGTCGGCGGCGCCACCTACCAGGTTCCGGTGGAGGTTCGTCCGGAGCGTGCCCAGGCGCTCGCCATCCGCTGGCTGATCTCGGCCGCCCGTGGCCGCGCCGAAACCACCATGTCCGCCCGCCTTTCGGGCGAGCTGATGGATGCGGCCAACAACCGCGGCAACGCGGTCAAGAAGCGCGAGGATACGCACCGCATGGCCGACGCCAACCGCGCGTTCTCGCACTACCGCTGGTAAGCCGTCTTTAATCGGTAACATTGGTTACCATATGGGGGCTGCCTTACGGGGCGCCCCCTTACATCCGAGGAATTTCCCATGGCACGCAGCCATCCCATCGAGCGCTACCGCAATTTCGGTATCATGGCGCACATCGACGCCGGCAAGACGACGACGACGGAGCGCATCCTCTACTACACCGGCAAGTCCTACAAGATCGGCGAAGTGCATGATGGCGCCGCCACGATGGACTGGATGGAGCAGGAGCAGGAGCGTGGCATCACCATCACCTCCGCCGCGACCACCTGCTTCTGGCAGGCGGAGGACGGCCAGGGCCCCGAACACCGCCTGAATATCATCGACACTCCCGGTCACGTCGACTTCACCATCGAAGTCGAACGCTCGCTGCGCGTGCTCGATGGTGCCGTGGCTGCGTTCGATGGCGTCGCCGGCGTGGAACCGCAGTCCGAAACCGTGTGGCGCCAGGCCGAAAAGTACGGCGTGCCGCGGATGTGCTACATCAACAAGCTCGATCGCACGGGCGCCAATTTCTATTACTGCGTGCAGACGATCATCGATCGTCTCGGCGCGGTGCCTGCCCCGCTCTATCTCCCGATCGGCGCCGAGTCCGATTTCAAGGGCCTGGTGGACCTGGTGAACAACCGGGCGATCATCTGGCATGACGAAAGCCTGGGCGCGAAGTTCGATTACGTCGAGATCCCGGCCGATATGGCCGACAAGGCGGCCGAATATCGCGAAAAGCTCGTCGAGCTCGCCGTCGAGCAGGATGACGAGGCGATGGAGGCCTATCTCGAAGGCACGGAGCCCGATGTCGCCACGCTGAAGAAGCTGATCCGCAAGGGCACGTTGTCCCAGGCGTTCGTGCCGGTGCTCTGCGGCTCCTCGTTCAAGAACAAGGGCGTGCAGGCGCTGCTCGACGCGGTTGTCGACTATCTGCCGAGCCCGGTCGACGTGCCGGCGATCAAGGGCGTCAAGCCCGACAGCGACGAGGAAGACAGCCGCCCGTCGGACGACAACGCGCCGTTCTCCGCGCTGGCGTTCAAGATCATGAACGATCCGTTCGTCGGCTCGCTCACCTTCACCCGCCTCTATTCGGGCAAGCTCTCCAAGGGCTCGGTCCTGAACTCGGTGAAGGACAAGCGCGAGAAGATCGGCCGCATGCTGCTGATGCACTCCAACAACCGCGAGGACATCGAAGAGGCCTATGCCGGCGATATCGTCGCCCTGGCCGGCCTCAAGGAGACGACGACCGGCGATACGCTGTGCGATCCGGCGAACCCGATCATTCTGGAGCGGATGGAGTTCCCCGAGCCGGTGATCGAACTGTCGGTCGAACCCAAGACCAAGGCCGACCAGGAGAAGATGGGCGTCGCCCTCAGCCGTCTCGCGGCGGAGGATCCCTCGTTCCGCGTCTCCACCGATCATGAATCGGGCCAGACGATCATCAAGGGGATGGGCGAGCTTCACCTCGACATCCTGGTCGATCGCATGAAGCGCGAATTCAAGGTCGAGGCCAATGTCGGCGCGCCGCAGGTGGCCTATCGCGAAAGCCTCGCCCGCCCGGTGGAGCTCAGCTACACCCACAAGAAGCAGTCGGGCGGCTCCGGCCAGTTCGGCGAGGTCAAGGTCGCGCTGGCTCCGGGCGAGCGCGGTTCGGGCATCGAGTTCATCGACGAGATCAAGGGCGGCAACATCCCGCGCGAATATATCCCGTCGGTGGAGAAGGGCATGCGCGAGCAGGCGGCCAGCGGCTACCTGATCGGCTTCCCGATCATCGACTTCACGATCCGCCTGATCGACGGCAAGTACCACGACGTCGACTCCTCGACGATCGCGTTCGAGATCGCCGGCCGGGGCGCGATGCGCGAAGGCGCGGAGAAGGCCGGTATCAAGCTGCTCGAGCCGATCATGAAGGTGGAGGTGGTGACGCCGGAAGAGTACATGGGCGACGTGATCGGCGACCTGAACTCCCGGCGCGGCATGATCCAGGGCACCGACAGCCGCGGCAACGCGCAGGTCGTCGAAGCGATCGTCCCGCTCGCCAACATGTTCGGCTACGTCAACGAACTGCGTTCGTTCACGCAGGGGCGCGCGCAGTACACGATGCAGTTCTCGCACTATGACGAAGTGCCCGCGAACGTGGCGGCCGAAGTCAAGGAGAAGCTTGCCTAAGGCAGGCCGAGCGTCTAGGGGCGGGCGCCTGATTCAGGGCGTCCGCCCCGTTTCCCACCAGCGTAGATTCGAAGAACAGAGGTTATAGGAAATGGCCAAGGAAAAATTCCAGCGGACGAAGCCGCACTGCAACATCGGCACCATCGGTCACGTCGACCATGGCAAGACCACGCTGACCGCGGCGATCACCAAGGTTCAGGGCGCTCCCGTCGATTTCGGCAACATCGACAAGGCGCCGGAAGAGCGTGAGCGCGGCATCACCATCTCGACCTCGCACGTCGAGTATGAGACCGACGCCCGCCACTATGCGCACGTCGATTGCCCGGGTCACGCCGACTACGTGAAGAACATGATCACCGGCGCGGCGCAGATGGACGGCGCGATCCTGGTGGTGAACGCGGCCGACGGCCCGATGCCGCAGACCCGCGAGCACATCCTGCTGGCCCGCCAGGTCGGCGTGCCGGCGCTGGTCGTCTACATGAACAAGGTCGATCAGGTCGACGACGCCGAGATCCTCGAGCTGGTCGAGCTGGAAGTGCGCGAGCTGCTCAGCTCCTACGATTTCGACGGCGACAATATTCCGATCATCAAGGGTTCGGCCCTGGCCGCGCTCGAAGGCCGCGATCCGGAAATCGGCGAGAACTCGATCCGCGAGCTGATGAAGGCGGTGGACGAGTACATCCCGCAGCCGGCGCGCCCGGTCGACAAGCCGTTCCTGATGCCGATCGAAGACGTGTTCTCGATCTCCGGCCGCGGCACCGTGGTGACCGGCCGTGTCGAAACCGGCATCGTCAAGGTTGGCGACGAAGTCGAGATCGTCGGCATCCGCGACACGCAGAAGACCACCGTCACCGGCGTCGAGATGTTCCGCAAGCTGCTCGACAGCGGTGAGGCGGGCGACAACATCGGCGCGCTGCTGCGCGGCACCGGCCGTGACGACGTGGAGCGTGGACAGGTCCTGGCCAAGCCGGGCTCGGTCACGCCGCACACCGAATTCAGTGCCGAGGTTTACGTGCTGTCGAAGGACGAAGGTGGCCGTCACACGCCGTTCTTCGCCAACTATCGCCCGCAGTTCTACTTCCGCACCACCGACGTGACCGGCGAAGTGATCCTCCCCGAGGGCACCGAGATGGTCATGCCGGGCGACAACGTCACGATCGGCGTCAAGCTGATCGCGCCGATCGCGATGGACGAAGGCCTGCGCTTCGCGATCCGCGAAGGCGGCCGCACCGTCGGTTCGGGGGTTGTCAGCAAGATCACCAAGTAATATAGGCCCGATCGCCGGCGGGGATTCGTCCCTGCCGGCCGGGATTTTCGAGGGGCCGCCCCACAGCCGGGCAGATACCGGCGGGCAGGGCGGTCTCTTGTTTTTTGGATGATCCGCCCCGGATCGCTTCGGGGCAGTCATCCTTGGCTCTTTCGCATCGGTAGTAGGACATGGAAGCTCAGAATATCCGTATTCGCCTGAAGGCCTTCGATCACCGCGTGCTCGACCAGGCGACTGGCGAGATCGCGGACACGGCGCGCCGTACGGGCGCACTCATCCGGGGCCCCATTCCTCTCCCGACGCGTATCGAGAAGTTCACCGTGAACCGCGGCCCGCACATCGACAAGAAGTCGCGCGAGCAGTTCGAGGTGCGCACCTACAAGCGGCTGCTCGACATCGTGCAGCCCAACGCCACGACGGTCGATGCGCTGATGAAGCTCGATCTGGCCGCCGGCGTGAACGTCGAAATCAAGCTGGCTTAAAGCCGGCTGTCTTTGGCCCCCGGTGAAAGCAGGGGCCTTGATCGGTGGTTGATATGGCCGCTGATCGGGACACAAGGGATACCGCCGGCGATCTGCCGGGCTGCGTCCCCCGTCTCGCCTCCGCGCTTGTGGAGGCAACTCAGCCCGGGCGGGGCGATGCATGACAATCGGGCTGGCAAGCCTGTCGGATGGTCCGGCAGGCCTCTGTTGAAGGAGTCTGATCATGCGCACGGGCGTGATCGCAAAGAAAGTCGGGATGACCCGCCTGTTCCAGGATGACGGCCGCCATGTGCCGGTCACCGTTCTGGCGCTGGAGGATTGCCAGGTGGTTTCCCACCGCACTGCCGATCGTGACGGTTACGTCGCGGTCCAGGTCGGCGCGGGCGAGGCCAAGCAGAAGAACGTTGCCAAGCCGCAGCGCGAACATTTCGCCAAGGCGCAGGTTCCGCTGAAGAAGAAGGTCGCCGAATTCCGCCTCGATAGCGAGGAAGGCCTGCTTCCCGTCGGCGCGACGATCAGCGCGGAACACTTCATTGCCGGCCAGATGGTCGACGTATCGGGCCACACGCAGGGCAAGGGCTTTGCCGGCGCCATGAAGCGCTGGGGCTTCGGCGGTCTGCGCGCCACGCACGGCGTGTCGGTGTCGCACCGCTCGCACGGTTCCACCGGTCAGCGGCAGGATCCCGGCAAGGTCTTCAAGAACAAGAAGATGGCCGGCCACATGGGCGATCGCCAGCGCACCCAGCAGAACCTGGAAGTCGTGCGCACGGATGCCGCCCGCGGGCTGATCTTCGTCAAGGGTTCGGTCCCGGGCGCGAAGAACGGCTGGCTGCTGGTCCGCGACGCGGTGAAGCTGCCGATGCCCGAAGGCGCGCCGTTCCCCGGCGCGATCCTCGAAAGGAAGAGCACCGCTCCCGAGCATCAGGAGGCCCCGGCCGGCATGGTCGAAGCGGCTGCCGAGCACGAGGACAGCACCCAGCTGACCGCGGAGCAGGAAGCCCGGCTCCTCGAGGAACAGCAGGCCGGCGCCGGTGACGAGACCACCCCGGCCGTGGGTGAAGAGAACAATCCCGCCGAGGGCAATGCGCCCGAAGCGGACGCAGGCAAGGAGGGCTGATCCGTGAAGGTGAAGGTCCAGAAGCTCGACGGCAAGGCCGCCGGCGATATCGAGCTCAACGATGCCGTGTTCGGCGTTGAGCCGCGCGCCGACATCCTCCATCGCGTCGTCACCTGGCAGCTCGAGAACCGGCGCGGCACCGCCCGCCCGACGCGCGAGCGCTCTGACGTCGCCCGCACGGGCAAGAAGTGGGGTCGCCAGAAGGGCGGCGGCACGGCTCGCCACGGCGATCGCCGCGCGCCGGTGTTCATCGGCGGCGGCAAGGCGCACGGCGCCCGGCTGCGCGATTTCGAACAGTCGCTCAACAAGAAGGTCCGCGCGCTGGGCCTCAAGATGGCGCTCTCCGCCAAGGCGAAGGATGGCCTCGTGGTCATCGATTCGCTGGAGCTCAAGGATGCCAAGACCAAGGCGCTCGCCGCCGCGTTCGGCCAGAACGGCTGGAACGGCAAGGTCCTGGTGATCGACGGCGATGCGGTGGACGGCGCCTTCAGGCAGGCGGCCGGCAATCTGCCAGGCGTCAACGTGCTGCCGGCCGTGGGCGCCAACGTCTACGATATCCTGAAGCATGACACGCTGGTCCTGACCAAGGCCGCGGTCGAAAAGCTGGAGGCGCGCTTCAATGGCTAAGAAGCAGCACACCGACGCGCGTCACTACGACGTGATCCTCGCGCCGCACATCACCGAGAAGTCCACCCTGCTTTCCGAGCACAACGCGGTCGTCTTCAAGGTGGCCGGCACGGCGACCAAGCCGCAGGTGAAGGAAGCGATCGAGGCGATCTACGACCGCAAGGTCGCGGGCGTGAACATCATCGTCCAGAAGGGCAAGACCAAGCGCTGGAAGGGCCTGCCCTACAAGCGCACTGACGTGAAGAAGGCGATCGTGACGCTGGCCGAAGGCCAGGATGCGATCGACATCACCAGCGGGATCTGAGGCTAGAATACCATGGCACTCAAGCACTACAACCCGACGAGCCCCGCCCGGCGCGGCCTTATTCTCGTCGACCGCTCGGCCCTCTACAAGGGCAAGCCGGTCAAGGCGCTGACTGAAGGCAAGCGCAAGACGGGCGGCCGCAACAACAAGGGGCATGTCACCTCGCGCGGCATGGCTGGCGGCCACAAGCAGAAGTACCGCTATATCGACTTCAAGCGTCGTAAGTGGGGCATGGCGGCCACGGTGGAGCGGATCGAATACGATCCCAACCGCACCGCCTTCATCGCGCTCATCAAGTATGAGGACGGCGAGCTGGCCTATATCCTCGCCCCCACGCGCCTGGCCCCGGGTGACCAGGTTATCGCGGGCGAGCGCGTGGACACCAAGCCGGGCAACGCGATGCTGCTGGGCCAGATGCCCGTCGGCACGATCTGCCACAATGTGGAGATGAAGCCGGGCAAGGGCGGCCAGATCGCCCGTTCGGCCGGCACTTACGTGCAGGTCGTCGGCCGCGACCGCGGCATGGTGATCGTCCGCCTCAACTCGGGCGAGCAGCGCTATCTGCGGGCCGATTGCATGGGGACGGTGGGTTCGGTGTCGAACCCGGACAACCAGAACCAGAATTTCGCCAAGGCCGGCCGCAAGCGCTGGATGGGCGTGAAGCCGCTGACGCGCGGCGTCGCCAAGAACCCGGTCGATCACCCGCACGGCGGAGGTGAAGGCCGCACCTCGGGCGGCCGCCATCCGGTGACCCCGTGGGGCAAGCCGACCAAGGGTGCCCGTACGCGCCACAACAAGCAGACGGACAAGATGATTATCCGTTCGCGTCACGCGAAGAAGAAGAGGTAACGATAATGGCTCGTTCCGTCTGGAAAGGTCCGTTCGTCGATCTGCACCTGCTGAAGAAGGCAGAGGATGCGCAGGACAAGGGTGGCCGCGCGCCGATCAAGACCTGGTCGCGCCGCAGCACGATCCTGCCGCAGTTCGTCGGCCTGACGTTCAGCGTCTACAATGGACAGAAGTTCATTCCCGTGTCCGTCAACGAGGACATGGTTGGTCACAAGCTTGGCGAATTCGCCCCCACGCGCAACTTTCCGGGGCACGCCGCCGACAGGAAGGGTAAGCGCTGATGGGCAAGCAGAAAGCTCCCCGCCGCGTCGCGGAAAACGAGGCGCTGGCCGTCGGCACCACGATCCGTGGCTCGGCCCAGAAGCTGAACCTCGTCGCCGGTCTGATCCGCGGCCGCAAGGCCGAAGAGGCGCTGAACATCCTCAGCTTCTCGAAGAAGGCGATGGCGCGCGATGCCCGCAAGGTGCTCGCCAGCGCGATCGCCAATGCCGAGAACAACCACGACCTCGACGTGGACGCGCTGGTCGTGGCCGAGGCTTCGGTCGGCAAGTCCATCACCATGAAGCGTTTCGCGACGCGCGGCCGTGGCAAGTCCACGCGCATTCTCAAGCCGTTCAGCCGGCTGCGCATCGTCGTCCGCGAAGTCGAGGAGGCCTGATCGATGGGTCATAAGTCAAACCCGATCGGCCTGCGCCTGCAGATCAACCGCACCTGGGACAGCCGCTGGTACTCCGAGGGGCGCGGTTACGCGCAGTTGCTCAAGGAAGATATCGAGCTGCGCAAGTACATCGTCGAGAACCTGCCGCAGGCGGCGATCTCGAAGGTGGTGATCGAGCGTCCGGCCAAGCTGTGCCGGATCTCCATCTATGCCGCGCGCCCCGGCGTGATCATCGGCAAGAAGGGCGCGGACATCGAGAAGCTGCGCGCCAAGCTGGCGACGATTACCGACAGCGAAGTGAAGCTCAACATCGTCGAGATCCGCAAGCCGGAGATCGATGCCAAGCTCGTCGCTCAGGGCATTGCCGATCAGCTCGTGCGCCGCGTGGCGTTCCGCCGCGCGATGAAGCGGGCGATGCAGTCGGCCATGCGTCTTGGCGCGGAAGGCATCAAGATCATGTGCGGCGGCCGGCTCGGCGGCGCCGAGATCGCCCGTGTCGAACAGTATCGCGAAGGTCGCGTGCCGCTGCACACGCTGCGCGCCAACGTCGACTATGCCGAGGCCGAGGCGCTGACCGCCTATGGCGTGATCGGCATCAAGGTCTGGGTCTTCAAGGGTGAGATCCTCGGCCACGATCCGATGGCGCAGGACCGGCTGATGATGGAGGCTCAGACCTCCGGCGTCCGGCCCGCTCGTTGATTTTGGCGCGATGAGCTTGAGGTAGAGTAAGCACCATGCTGCAACCGAAGAAAACCAAGTTCCGCAAGGCGTTCAAGGGCCGGATTTCCGGTGACGCCAAGGGCGGCACCGCGCTCAATTTCGGCTCCTATGGCCTGAAGGCGCTGGAGCCGGAACGGATCACCGCGCGCCAGATCGAAGCCGCGCGCCGCGCGATCACGCGCCACATCAAGCGCCAGGGGCGCCTGTGGATTCGCGTGTTCCCGGATGTGCCGGTGTCGAAGAAGCCGGCCGAAGTCCGCCAGGGCAAGGGCAAGGGCGCGGTCGAATTCTGGGCCGCGCGCGTGAAGCCGGGCCGCATCCTGTTCGAGCTCGACGGTGTTCCCGGCGCGCTGGCGGCGGAAGCGTTCAGCCGCGCGGCGATGAAGCTGCCGATCAAGACCAAGGTCGTCGCCCGCCTCGGCGACTTCTCGCACCTGGGAGGCGAATGATGGCTCAGACCAAGTTCGAGGATCTGCGCGCCAAGACCGACGATCAGCTGTCCGAACAGCTGACCGAACTGAAGCGCGAGCAGTTCAACCTGCGTTTCCAGGCCGCGACGAACCAGCTCGAGCGTCCCGCGCGGATCAAGGAAGTCCGCCGCGAGATCGCCCGCATCAAGACGCTGCAGACCGCGCGCGCGCGCGTCTCGGCCGAAGCCTGAGGAGTAAGCGATGCCGAAACGCATCCTGGTCGGGACCGTCGTCTCCGACAAGACCGACAAGACCGTGACCGTGAAGGTCGAGCGCCGGGTGAAGCACCCGCTGTACGGGAAGATCATCCGTCGCTCGAAGAAGTATCACGCGCACGACGAGGCCAACGAGTTCAAGGCCGGCGACACCGTCCGGATCGAGGAGACGCGTCCGCTCTCCAAGACCAAGTCGTGGCGGGTGCTGGATCGCGTGCAGGCCAGCAAGGGGCAGGCGATCGAGGCCGATCTCGAAGTCGAAGCCGCGGGCAACGCCTGAAACAGGTCAAGCGCCTGAGTAGCATTTTTGGAACTACCGGACACGTTCCGGCAAGCCATTGAGAAGGAACCGGATCGATGATCCAGATGCAGTCCAATCTCGACGTCGCGGACAACAGCGGCGCGAAGCGCGTCCAGTGCATCAAGGTGCTGGGCGGCTCCAAGCGCCGGACCGCGTCCGTCGGCGACGTGATCGTCGTCTCCGTCAAGGAGGCGCAGCCGCGTGCGCGCGTGAAGAAGGGCGACGTTCACCGCGCGGTGATCGTGCGCACCAAGAAGGATGTCCGCCGCCCCGATGGCAGCGTGATCCGTTTCGACAGCAACGCCGCGGTGCTCGTGAACAAGAACGAGGAGCCGATCGGCACCCGTATCTTCGGCCCGGTGGTGCGCGAGCTGCGCTCCAAGGGGTTCATGAAGATCATCTCGCTTGCTCCGGAGGTGTTGTGATGGCCGCCGCGAAGATCAAGAAGGGCGATCAGGTTGTCGTGCTCTCGGGCAAGGACAAGGGGCGCACCGGCAAGGTGACCCAGGTCCTGCCCAAGGTGGGCAAGGTGGTGGTGGATGGCATCAATGTCGCCGCGCGTCACCGCAAGCCCAGCCAGACGAACCCGCAGGGCGGCATCGACCGCGCGCCCGCTCCGATGGCGATCAGCAAGGTCGCCGTGGCCGATCCCAAGGACGGCAAGCCCACCCGTGTCCGCTTCGAGGAGAAGAACGGCAAGAAGGTGCGCGTGGCCGTCAAGTCCGGGGAAACGATCGATGGCTGACAAGTACATCCCGCGCCTGAGAAAGGCCTATGACGAGCGCATCGCCAAGGCGATGACCGAAAAGTTCGGCTACAAGAACCCGCTCGAGGTTCCGAAGCTGGAGAAGATCACCCTGAACATGGGTGTCGGCGAGGCGAGCCAGGACAAAAAGAAGGTCCAGACCGCTGCCGAGGAAATGGAGCTGATCGCCGGCCAGAAGCCCGTGATCACCAAGGCGAAGAAGTCGATCGCGCAGTTCAAGCTGCGCGAAGGCATGCCGATCGGCTGCAAGGTCACCCTGCGCCGCGATCGGATGTACGAGTTCCTCGATCGCCTGGTGACTGTCGCCATGCCGCGTATCCGCGACTTCCGGGGCCTCAACCCCCGGTCGTTCGATGGCCACGGCAACTATGCGATGGGTCTCAAGGAACAGATCGTGTTCCCCGAGATCAGCTACGACAAGATCGAGAAGGTGCGTGGCATGGACATCATCGTCACCACCAGTGCCAAGACCGACGAGGAAGCGCGTGAGCTGCTGCGCCTGTTCGGTTTCCCGTTCCCGGCCGATCAGCAGGCCGAAGAGAAGGAGGCGGCCTGAGGGCCGCTTCAGGAGAGCTTAAGTCCATGGCGAAACTGAGTTCCATCAACAAGAACGAGCGTCGCAAGAAGCTCGTGAAGAAGTATGCCGCGAAGTACGCGAAGCTGAAGGCGATCGCGGACGACAAGGCGCTCGACGATAGCGAGCGTCTGATCGCGCGCCTCAAGCTGGCGGAAATCCCGCGCAACGGGAATCCCACCCGCGTGCGCAACCGCTGCGCCACCACCGGCCGCCCGCGCGGCTATTATCGCAAGTTCGGCCTCAACAGGATCGAGCTGCGGGATCTTGGCAACAAGGGCCTGATCCCGGGCCTGACGAAGTCGAGCTGGTGAGGATCTAGACAATGGCATTGACCGATCCCCTGGGTGATATGCTCACCCGCATCCGCAACGGCCAGCAGGCGAAGAAGGATTCCGTCCTGTCGCCGGCGTCGAAGCTGCGCGCCAACGTGCTCGAGGTTCTCCAGCGCGAAGGTTACATCCGCGGCTACACCGAGGACTCGACGGGCAAGCACCCGGCGCTGCGGATCGAACTGAAGTATTTCGAAGGCGAGCCGGCGATCAAGCACGTCGCTCGCGTCTCCAGGCCGGGCCGGCGCGTCTATTCGGGCAGCCGTGAGCTGCCGATGGTGCGCAACGGCCTTGGCATCACCATCGTCTCGACGCCTCGCGGCGTGCTTTCGGATGCCGAAGCGCGCGCCCAGAACGTCGGCGGCGAAGTGCTGGCGGAGGTGTTCTGATGAGCCGCATCGGTAAACGGCCGGTGGCGATCCCCAGCGGGGTGACCGCCGAGATCGGCAACGGCACGCTCAGCGTGAAGGGGCCCAAGGGCGCCCTTTCGATGGGCCTGTCGCAACTGGTGAACTACAAGCTGGAAGACGGTTCGATCTCGGTCGAGCCGGCCAATGACGGCAAGGCCGCCCGCAGCCACTGGGGCATGCAGCGCACGCTGGTGTCTAACCTGGTCGAAGGCGTCACCGAGGGCTTTTCCAAGGTGCTGGAGATCACCGGCGTCGGCTATCGCGCGCAGGCCCAGGGCCGCAAGCTCAAGCTGCAGCTCGGCTACAGCCACGATGTCGAACTCGATGTCCCGGAAGGGGTCGAGGTCAAGACGCCTGATCAGACCACGGTCGAAGTCAGCGGAATCGACAAGCAGGCGGTCGGCCAGTTCGCTGCCGAGGTACGGCGCTGGCGCAAGCCCGAACCCTACAAGGGCAAGGGCATCAAGTATCGCGGCGAGTACATCTTCCGCAAGGAAGGGAAGAAGAAGTAAGATGGCCAAGCTCTCCCTGTTCGAACGCCGCCGCCGCCGCGTCCGCACCACGCTTCGCAAGCGGGCCGGCTCGCGTCCCCGGCTGTCGGTCCACCGCACCGGCCGGCACATCTACGCGCAGATCATCGATGATGCGCAGGGCCGCACCCTCGTGGCGGCTTCCACCCTGGGCGTGAAGGGGGCCGGCGCCAACGTCGATGCCGCCGCCAAGGTGGGCGCGGATATCGCTGCCGCGGCGAAGAAGGCCGGTGTGACCACCGTCGTGTTCGATCGCGGCGGCTACCTGTTCCATGGCCGCGTCAAGGCGCTGGCCGATGCCGCGCGCGAAGGCGGGCTGGAGTTCTGATGATGGCAGACGAAAACAACACCCCCGAAACCGAGGCCGGCGTCGTTGCCGAGGCTGCGGGCGGCGAAGCCCCCGCCCAGCGTGAGAATCGCGGTCGTGGCGGTCGCGGCGGCGGGCGTGGCAGCGGCGATGGCCGTGGGCGCGGCCGTGGCCGTGATCGCGATGACCGTCGCGGCCGTGGTGGCGACGATGACGGCGAAGAGCTGATCGAGAAGCTGGTCCACATCAACCGCGTTTCGAAGACGGTGAAGGGCGGCAAGCGCTTCGGCTTCGCGGCGCTGGTCGTGGTGGGTGACGGCAAGGGCCGCGTCGGCTTCGGCCACGGCAAGGCCCGCGAAGTGCCGGAAGCGATCACCAAGGCTACGGCTTCGGCCAAGAAGAAGATGATCCGCGTGCCGCTGAAGGAGGGCCGCACCCTTCATCATGACGTGAACGGGCACTTCGGCGCCGGCAAGGTGAACGTCCGCACGGCTCCTCCGGGCACGGGCATCATCGCCGGCGGCCCGATGCGCGCGGTGTTCGAAAGCCTGGGCGTGGCTGATGTCGTGTCCAAGTCGATCGGCACGTCCAATCCCTACAACATGATCCGTGCCACCTTCGAAGCGCTGGGCAATCAGTTCTCGCCGAAGTCCGTTGCCCAGCGGCGCGGCAAGAAGGTGGCCGATCTGCTCGGCCGTGGCGGCGCGAGCGAGGTGGAGGCTCAGGCCGCCGCCGATGCGATCGCGGAGTGATGACGATGGCCAAGGAAACCAAGAAGACCATCCGGATCAAGCAGATCGGCTCGCCGATCCGCCGGCCCGAAGCGCAGAAGAAGATCCTCGTCGGGCTCGGCCTCGGCAAGATGCACAAGGTGGTCGAACTCGAAGACACCGCCGAAGTGCGCGGCGCGATCGCCAAGCTGCCGCACATGGTGGCGGTGGTCGATTGATCTCAACAGCCTCTCCCTTTCGGGGGAGGGGCTGGAACGGGGCATGTTCGACTGGACGTGCCCCGCCTTTCCCGTCAGGGGACAGGCAACCCACAAGCGCGAACATAGCGAAAGCGAGTGCAACGACATGAAACTGAACGACATCCGCGACAACGCCGGCGCCCGCAAGACCCGTATCCGGGTCGGCAGGGGCATCGGCTCGGGCAAGGGCAAGACCGGCGGCCGTGGCCAGAAGGGCCAGAAGAGCCGTTCGGGCGTGGCCATCAAGGGCTTCGAAGGCGGCCAGATGCCGCTGCACATGCGCCTGCCGAAGCGCGGCTTCAACAACCCGTTCGGCAAGGACTATGCCGAGGTCAACCTGGGCCAGGTGCAGAAACTGGTCGATGCCGGCAAGCTCGATGCCAAGCAAGTGGTCGATCATGCGGCGCTGAAGGCGGCGGGCGTGGCTCGTGGCGGCAAGGACGGCGTGCGCCTGCTGGGCAAAGGCGAGCTGACTGCCAAGCTGGCGTTCAAGGTCGCGGGCGCGTCCAAGGGCGCGCAGGCGGCGGTCGAGAAGACCGGCGGCTCGGTCGAAGTGATCGTGGCCAAGGATCCGGCGGCGCTCGCGGCGGCCAAGAAGGGCTCGGCCAAGGCCGGCGCTTCCAAATAATCTCCGAGTTTTGCCGGGCGGGGGTTCTTGCTTCCTCGCCCGGCCCCTATATGGGCTGACCTGAAGAGGGGGCGGGCTCACTACCGCCCGGCCCTGCAAGGCGAGGCGAATAATCACCGATGGCATCACGCGTCGACAATCTCGCGAGCAATCTCAGCCTCGCCAACTTCTCCAAGGCGACCGAGCTCAAGCAGCGCATCTGGTTCACGGTCGGCGCGCTGATCGTGTTCCGGTTCCTCAGCTTCGTGCCGCTGCCGGGCGTCAATCCGCTGATCCTGGAAACGCTCTACAACCAGACGCGGGGCGGCATCCTCGATCTGTTCAACACCTTCTCGGGCGGCAGCCTGGAGCGGATGAGTCTCATCGCGCTCGGCGTCATGCCCTACATCACTGCTTCGATCGTCATCCAGCTTGCCGCGGCGCTGCATCCCACGCTGATGGCGCTGAAGAAGGAAGGCGAAGCGGGGCGCAAGAAGCTCAACCAGTACACCCGCTACGGCACGGTTTTCCTCTGCGCCGTGCAGGGCTGGTTCCTGGCTTCCGGGCTGGAGGCCTATGGCGCGCAGAGCGGCCTTCAGGCCGTGATCGATCCGGGCCTCGGCTTCCGCATCATGGCGGTGATCAACCTGATCGGCGGGGCGATGTTCCTGCTGTGGCTGGGTGAACAGGTCACCAGCCGGGGCATCGGCAACGGCGTGTCGCTGATCATCATGGCCGGCATCGTGGCCCAGTTCCCGACCTTCGCCACCCAGCTGTTCGAAGGCGGGCGCACCGGCTCGATCAGCGCCTTCGTGATCGTCGCCTTCTTCGCCGTGATCATCGGCCTCGTCCTGTTCATGTGCTTTATGGAGCGCGCGCAGCGGCGGATCCTGATCCAGTATCCCAAGCGGGCCAGCGCGCAGGGCATGATGCAGGCGGAACGCAGCCACCTGCCGCTCAAGCTCAACACCGCCAACGTGATCCCGCCGATCTTCGCCAGCTCGCTGCTGCTGCTGCCGCTGACGATCAGCCAGTTCGCCGGCAACTCGGTGTCCACGGGCAGCAAGTTCTATGCGGTGATCCAGACGCTCAACCAGTATCTGCAGCACGGCGCGCCGCTTTACATGACGCTCTATGCGGCCGGCATCCTGTTCTTCACCTTCTTCTACACCGCGGTGGTCTTCAACCCGGAAGAGACGGCGGAGAACCTGAAGAAGAACGGCGGCTTCATCCCCGGCATCCGGCCCGGCAAGCGCACGGCGGAGTATCTGGATTACGTGCTCACGCGGATCACCGTGATCGGCGCCATCTACCTGACGCTGGTCTGCGTGATCCCTGAATACATGTTCAAGGAAGCCGGCCTGCCGATGATCATGGGCGGCACCAGCTTGCTGATCGTGGTCAATGTCACCGTCGATACGATCAGCCAGATCCAGTCGCACCTGCTGGCGCACCAGTACGGTGACCTGATCAAGAAGGCCAAGCTGAAAGGCCGGTTGCGCTGATCGCGCGGTGGCGGGCCGCAAGGCCGGCCGCCTCGGATCGGTCGCCAGGGGGAATGCGATGAATATCATTTTGCTGGGCCCTCCGGGGGCGGGCAAGGGCACCCAGGCCGCCCGCCTGGTGGAGCGTCATGGAATGCGCCAGCTTTCGACCGGCGACATGCTGCGCGCCGCCGTCGCCGCGCAGACGCCGGTGGGGTTGGAAGCCAAGGCGATCATGGATCGCGGCGAACTTGTCTCAGACGAGATCGTCTCCGCGCTGATCGATGCCGAGCTGGCGGCCCTGGCCCCCGGCGTGGGCGTGATCTTCGACGGCTATCCGCGCACCGCCGAGCAGGCCGTGCAGCTCGATGCGATCCTGGCGAAGCATGGCCGCAAGCTCGACCGGGTGATCGAGATCGGGGTGGATGAGGACGAGCTCGTCCACCGCATCGTCGGCCGTTATACCTGCGCCACCTGCGGCGAAGGTTATCACGACGATTTCAAGCAGCCCAAGCTCCTGGGCACCTGCGACAAGTGCGGCGGAACCACGTTCAAGCGCCGCAAGGACGATAACGAGGAAACCGTCCGCACGCGCATGGTCGAATACCGCGCCAAGACGGCGCCGATCCTGCCGCTCTACGAAGCGCGGGGGATCGTCAGCCGGGTGGACGGCATGGCCCCGATCGACGCGGTGAGCGGGGCGATCGAAACGATTCTGGCCAAGGCCTGAGCGCGGCGGCGTTTGCCCGCCCGGCCGTGGCGGCCGGATGGGCAAAGCCTGCGGCGTGGCCCTACGTCGACTTTGACGGACCGGCGATTTTGGTGTAGTCCTTGGCGCATGGATCGCTGGCGGCCCGCGGATTTGGCCGATGCCGGCTTTTCCGCGTTTCGCGGTTGACGGCGGAAGCGATTCGCCGTAAGCGCGCCATTCATTCGACAATGCGGGGCAGTTCGGCGGGTAGGCCACACAGTGCCTGTCAACCGGACGTTTTGCCGTGGCAAGGCGCCGCCCGTGTCGATTGAGCACCGCGATGAGATAGGGGGTGCGCCCCGCCGGCCGGCAAGTAGCGCCAACCCCCTGTGGAGCATGGAGAACTAAGTGGCTCGTATTGCCGGGGTAAACATCCCCACCAACAAGCGCGTGATCGTCGCGCTCACCTATATCCATGGTATTGGCCCCGCCACGGCGAAGAAGATCGCCGACAAGCTGGGCATCGATCAAAGCCGCCGCGTGCAGGACCTGACGGATCAGGAAGTGCTGCAAATCCGCGAAACCATCGACGCCGATTATACCGTGGAAGGCGATCTTCGCCGTGACACGGCCATGAATATCAAGCGTCTGATGGATCTCGCCTGCTATCGCGGCCTCCGGCATCGCAAGGGTCTGCCGGTCCGTGGCCAGCGCACGCACACCAATGCGCGCACCCGCAAGGGCAAGGCCAAGCCGATCGCCGGGAAGAAGAAGTAAGCTTTCGCTTTTTCGCCAGCCCCATGGCGGGCAGGCTGCGCGAACGGCTTCCTCTGGATTTTAGACAGGTAGATACCATATGGCACGCGAACCACAGCGGATCCGCAGGCGGGAACGCAAGAACATCAGCAGCGGCGTCGCTCACGTCAACGCCAGCTTCAACAACACCATGATCACGATCACCGACGCGCAAGGCAATGCGATCAGCTGGTCCTCGGCCGGCATGATGGGCTTCAAGGGCAGCCGCAAGTCCACCCCGTATGCCGCCCAGGTCGCGGCCGACGACGCCGGCAAGAAGGCCGCCGAACACGGCGTCCGCACGCTGGAGGTGGAGATCAAGGGCCCCGGCTCCGGGCGGGAATCCGCGCTCAGGGCCTTGCAGGCCGTGGGCTTCACCATCACATCCATCCGCGATGTGACGCCGATCCCGCACAATGGGGTGAGACCGTCCAAGCGCCGCCGCGTCTGATCGAACCCTGCCGGCGGTTCCCCCGTCAGGGGGCCGCCGAACAAGAATTCGCATCGGCCGCGGCGCTACGGCGCTCCGCGGCCGATGCCGTCCGAACCTAACCTCCAGGGGAAGTCCATGTCTGTCAACACGAAGAACTGGCAGGAACTGAAGAAGCCCAACAGCCTCGACGTCAAGAGCGGCGGCGACGGCAAGCGCAAGGCGACTTTCGTTGCCGAGCCGCTTGAACGCGGCTTCGGTTTGACACTCGGCAACGCGCTGCGCCGGGTGCTCCTGTCCAGCCTTCAGGGTGCCGCGATCACCTCGGTGAAGATCGAGAACGTGCTGCACGAATTTTCCAGCCTCGCCGGCGTGCGCGAGGATGTCACCGATATCGTGCTCAACGTGAAGCAGATCGCGCTGAAGATGGAAGGCGAAGGGCCCAAGCGCCTGACGCTGGCCAAGACGGGCCCCGGCGCGGTTACCGCCGGCGACATCCAGGTATCCGGCGATATCGAGGTGATGAACAAGGATCTCGTGATCTGTCACCTGGACGAAGGCGCCACGCTCAACATGGAGCTGACGGCCGATACCGGCAAGGGCTACGTCCCCGCCGTGTCCAACCGCCCGGTCGATGCCCCGATCGGCCTGATCCCGATCGACAGCCTCTATTCGCCGATCAAGCAGGTCAGCTACAAGGTTGAGAACGCCCGCGTCGGCCAGGAACTGGATTACGACAAGCTCTCCATCACGGTGGAGACGGACGGCACGGTCACCCCGGAAGACGCGGTGGCCTATGCCGCCCGTATCCTGCAGGACCAGCTGACGCTGTTCGTCCACTTCGAGGACGGCATCCCGCAGGCCGTGCCGACGATGATCGGCGTGGCCGCGCAGCCGGAAGAAAGCGACGCCAACCAGCTCAACCGCTACCTGCTCAAGAAGGTGGACGAGCTGGAGCTTTCCGTGCGTTCGGCCAACTGCCTCAAAAACGACAACATCATCTACATCGGCGACCTGGTCCAGAAGACCGAGGCCGAGATGCTGCGCACGCCGAACTTCGGCCGCAAGTCGCTCAACGAGATCAAGGAAGTCCTCTCCAGCATGGGCTTGCGCCTGGGCATGGACATCCCCGGCTGGCCGCCGGAGAACATCGAGGAAATGGCCAAGAAGCTGGAACAGGAACTGCTCGGCTAACCCGGCCAGCTATCGCCATCCCCGCGTGAGCGGGATCCAGATCGAGAACGAGGGCCGTCCGTCTGGGCGGCCCTTTTTTCGTTGTCGAGCCGTGCTCCTCGCTTCAAAATGTAAAGATAGTTTGACAAACCGCGTGTTTTGTCCAAGATATTTTACATCTTGGAGAATGTGTCGATGAAATCCAGCCTTGAACGAAAGCAGCGCAAGATCGGCCTGCTCGTGCTCGCGATGTCGATCGCTGCCGGCGTCGCCGGGGGCGTGCTGGCACGTTCGGGGACGGCATTGCCGGCCTTCGTCATCCTCGGCGGGCTCGTCCTGGTCTTCGCCTTGGCGATTTTCGCGACGATCCCGTGGTGGCGCTCGCTCGATCCGATGCAGCGCGATGCGCAGTATTTCGGCTGGTATTGGGGCGGAGCCGCGGGGGCGGCCGCCGCGCTGGTGGGGATCATCGCTTTCAGCGGCACGCAATCGATCCTGATGAAAGGCGCCCTTCTGGTGATCACCGGCCAGGTGGCAGGCTTCGTTCTTTTCTGGATCGTCTGGCGGTTGCGGCACCATGGCGGCGAGGCATGAGGAACCGCCTGCGCGAATTGCGCAAGGCGCGCGGCTTCAGCCAGGCCGAACTGGCCGATGCGGTGGACGTCACGCGCCAGACGATCAACGCGGTGGAGGCGGACAAGTATGATCCCTCCCTGCCGCTCGCCTACAAGCTGGCCACTCACTTCGGGGTGCCGGTGGAACACTTGTTCATCAACCCGTTCCGTGAAGGCGCGGGCGGAGCGGCCGGCGACGTTTCCAGCATGATGGAAGCGGGATCATGACGCCGGCGAGGCGCCGGCACTGATCCCGGTGTTTGCGCCTGAAGGGTTGATCGCCGCCGGGGTCTTTCTGGCGATCTTGGCGCTTCTTCCCGGAACGCTCCGCGCTCTCAGGCGGTCGCAGCGGAACAAGGGCGGAATGGCCGGGGCCGTGCTCTCGATCGGCCTGGCGTTCGCCACGGTATTCGATCCGGCTCTGTCCGAAGCGATGGAAGCCATCGAAACGAACGCGGATAAACAGGAAGAGGATGAAAGCGGCGGCCCCAAGAATGGCCGCCAGCCCGAAGCCGGCGATGCCGCAGCCGCGCCTTGAGCGCCGTGCTTGACTTTTCGCGGCCCATGGGCTTTGGCGCGGGCCTTCGACGAGGGTGATGGCGGCGACCCTGACAGCCGCCTGGACCGGGCTACCTGATACGGGCCCCTTACGAACGGAGCATCGATATGAAGCACGGCATTTCCGGCCGCAAGTTGCAGCGCAAGTCCGGCCACCGCACGGCCCTGCTGCGCAACATGGCCGCCGCCCTCATCAAGCACGAGCAGATCAAGACCACCACGCCCAAGGCGAAGGAACTGCGCCCCTATGTGGAAAAGCTGATCACGCTGGCCAAGCGTGGCGGCCTTTCCAACCGCCGCCTGGCGCACAGCCGGCTGTTGGACGAAGCGCAGGAAAAGAAGCTGTTCGAGGTTCTGGCCGAGCGTTACGCCGGCCGCGAGGGCGGCTACACCCGCATCATCAAGGCCGGCATCCGCGCCAGCGACGCCGCACCGATCGCGATCATCGAACTGGTCGACCGTGACGTGGATGCCAAGGGCCAGGACAGCGGCCCGGTGATGAACGAGGAACTGGAAGAAGCGTAAGGCTTTCTTCCACCCTACTTGCTACCTCTATTTTCGTCATCCCCACGAACGCGGGGATCCAGAGCGTAGCAGCGCGATGGAGCCGACTGGGTTCCCGCTTCCGCGGGAATGACGAAGGGGGGGCTTCCCTCCTTCCCAGCTCACCCGATTTGCAAAGGCGGATGCAGCGGTTACAGCTGCAACCGCCTTTTGCGTTTCCGGAGTGCTCCATGCGCCTTCCCGTCCTCGCCGCATCTGTCTATGCGGCCATGCTTTCCCTTTCCGCGCAAGCTCAGGACACCGCCACCGTGCACTATCCCGAAACCCGCCGCGACGCTGTGGTGGAGACGCTGTTCGGCGAACGCATCGCCGATCCCTATCGCTGGCTCGAAAACGACGTGCGCAGCGACAAGGAAGTGGCCGATTGGGTGGAGCGGGAAAACGCCGTCACCAATGCCTATCTGGCGACATTGCCCGCACGCCCCTGGTTCCAGAAGCGGATCGGCGAGTTCTATGATTTCGAGCGGTTCTCCACCCCGGTGAAGCGCGGCAGTCGCTATTTCTACACCCGCAACACCGGCCTCCAGAACCAGAGCCCGCTCTATGTGCGCGAGGGGCTGCACGGTACGCCGCGCCTGCTGATCGATCCGAACACCTGGGCGGCGGACGGCGCCACCGCGCTGGATGCGTGGAAGGCGTCGCCCGATGGCTCCAAGCTGCTTTACAGCGTGCAGGATGGCGGCACGGACTGGCGCATCCTGCGCGTGCTCGACGTGGGCAGCGGCCAGCCGCTGGCGGACGAGATCCGCTGGGCCAAGTTCACCGATCTCGCCTGGGTGGGTGAGGAAGGCTTCCTCTATTCGCGCTTTCCGGAGCCGGAGCAGGGCAAGGACTTCCAGGCGCTGAATTACGATCAGGCGGTCTATTTCCACCGTCTCGGCACGCCGCAAAGCGCCGACGAGCTGGTCTATGCCACGCCCGATCACAAGGACTACGGCCATTCCGCCAGTGTCACCAGCGACGGGCGCTGGGCGGTCATCACCAGCTCCATCGGCACCGATGCCCGCTATGAAGTGCGCGCGATCGACCTCGCCGCTCGGGCGCGGGACCACTGGAAAACGCGCGAGCTGGTCACCGGCTTCGACAATGCCTGGAGCCTGATCGACGGTATCGACGGCACCTTGTGGTTCGCCACCAATAAGGATGCGCCGCGCTACAAGGTGGTCTCGCTCAACCTGGAAATTCCCGGCGCCACCTGGGTGGACATGGTGCCGGAACGGGAAGAGCCGATCGATGGCGCCTCCATCGTCGGCCAGCGGCTGATCGTCTCCTACCTGAAAGACGCCAGCTCCCTCGCACGCACGTTCGACCTGGCCGGAAAGGAACTGGCGCCGATCGCCCTTTCCGGGATCGGCAGCGTGTCCGGCTTCACCGGCAAGCCCGGCGATCCGGAGACGTTCTACAGCTTCACCAGCTTCAACCGCCCGGCCACCGTCTATCGGCTCGATACCGCCACGGGGGAGACCTCGGTGTTCGCGGAACCGAAGCTGGCCTTCGATCCGGAGACGATCGCGGTCGAACAGCGGTTCTATGCCTCGAAGGATGGCACGCGGGTGCCGCTGTTCATCGTGCGCCGCAAGGACGTGACCGGGCCGGCGCCCACGCTGCTCTATGGCTACGGCGGGTTCGACATCTCGCTGACGCCCGGCTTTTCCGCCAGCCGGCTGGCGTGGATCGAGGCGGGCGGGGTGTTCGCCCTGGCCAATATCCGCGGCGGCGGCGAATACGGCAAGGCGTGGCATGATAGCGGGCGGCTGGCCAACAAGCAGAACGTGTTCGATGATTTCATCGCCGCGGGGGAATTCCTCAAGGCCCAGGGCGTGACCCCGGCCGGCGGGCTGGCGATCCAGGGCGGCTCCAACGGCGGGCTGCTGGTCGGCGCCGTGGTCAACCAGCGGCCGGACCTGTTCGCCGCCGGCAACGCCCAGGTCGGCGTGATGGACATGCTGCGCTTCGACCGCTGGACCGCCGGCCGATACTGGGTGGATGATTACGGCTATCCCTCGAAGGAAGCGGACTTCAAGGTGCTGCGCGCCTATTCGCCCTATCACAACATCCGCGCGAACACGCCTTATCCGGCGCTGATCGTCACCACCGCCGATACCGATGACCGCGTGGTCCCGGGCCACAGCTTCAAATACGCCGCCGCGCTCCAGGCGGCGAACCTGGGGCCGAAGCCGCAGCTCATCCGCATCGAAACCCGCGCCGGCCACGGCTCCGGCAAGCCGACCGACAAGGCGATCGAGGAAGCGGCCGACGTCCTGGCCTTCCTGGCACAATGGACGGGGCTGAAGCCCGGCGAATAAGCACCGGCGCTCGCAGAACCCGCCTCTCTTCGTCATTCCCGCGAAAGCGGGAACCCGGCCGGCTCTGTCACGCTGCTACGCCCCAAGCTGTGATCACCTACCCCCTGATCGTCCCTATCCTTGAATCGTCATTGCGAGCGTAGCGAAGCAATCCAGGGCCGCGTTGCATCGCTCTGGATTGCTTCGCTACGCTCGCAATGACGAGTATTTGGTGAACGTGGCTCTAGGGTTCCCGCCTTCCGGGGAATGACGAAGAAGGGTTCGGGTATTATCCACCTCTGCGACCGCCATCGGATGTTCACAAAAGTAACCACTTTCATGAACAAATGCTAACCGCTCCATTCAGCGTCACCACAGCGCGAAGGACCTAGCTTATGACTCGTGCCGGAGCACGTCGCTCCGCTCCGAATGAGAGGAACGTGTCATGAAGACCCTTACCAAGGCCCTGGTCGGAACCGTCGCGGCTGGCGCGATGGCGATGACGTCGATGTCGGCCTCGGCGGCACCCCGCGATGGCCGCGGCGACCGGAACGGAGTCGACGTGGGCGATGTGATCGCCGGCGCGCTGATCATCGGCGGGATCGCCGCGGTGGCTTCGGCGGCCAGCCGGGGTAACCGCTATAATGGCTATGACTATCGCTATGACAACCGCGCCGGCAATCCGCGCACGGCCGTCGAACAGTGCGTCTATGCCGCGGAACGCAACGCTGCCCGCTATTCGTGGCGCGGCAACGCCAAGGTGACTGACATCCGCAACATCGATCGCAAGCGCGATGGCTACACGGTGAAGGGCCGCATCGCAGTCAACACCATGGGGCGCGAATGGCGCCGGGGCGATTCGCGTTACGGCCGCGGCTGGAACAACGATTATCGCGGCTGGAACGATCGCTACGCCGGCTACGATTCGGGCAAGTTCACCTGCAAGGTGCGCAACGGCCGGGTCGTCGATATCGACTACAGCGGCATTCGCGGCCTCTGATCCGCGATCCCGATCCGGGCTCCCGCCAGCGGTGGGGGCCCGGTATCAGGCCGGCTCATGTCGTTCGCGAATAGGCCGGCAGCTCCAGTTTCCATTTCAGCGCCGCGCCGCGCAGGGCGAAGCCGGCCAGCGCGGCAAAGACGCCGACCGGCGCCGAGGGCCATCCGATCGCCACCCCCATCGCATAGAGCACGGCCGAAAGCGCCGCCGCGGTCACATAGAGTTCCGGCCGCATCAGGATCGAAGGCACGCCGGCGATCACGTCGCGGATGATGCCGCCCACGCATCCGGCCACCACTCCCAGCACCATCGCCGGCACCGGCGCGACGCCCACGGCGAGCGCCTTGGCGGTGCCCAGCACGGCGAAGGCCGCCAGCCCGGCGCCATCGGCCCATTCCAGCAGGTGCCCTTCCCAGATCCGGCGCGGGGTGAACCAGGCGATCACGGCTACGCCCATGACCACCGGGATCACCCAGGGATCGCGCAGCCAGAACACCGGCATCCCGATCAGCAGATCGCGCAGGGTGCCGCCGCCGACGCCGGTCAGCAGCGCGAAGAAGCTCATGGTCACGAACGTCTGCCGCAGGCGCGCCGCCTGCAGGGCGCCGGTCAGCGCGAATACCGCCGTGCCGCCCAGGTCGAGCAGCGGAGGCAGGACAGGCAGGTCGGCCGGCGGCACCATGGCCGCACGCTAGATCAATGCGCGGCGAATTGCTGCCCCGATTCGATCGCGGGCGGCCCCGGTCTCAATCCGTGGCGAAAAGCCGGCTCCGGTCGGCAAAGGCCTTGATCTCGATCGCATTGCCGCTCGGATCGCGGAAGAACATCGTCGCCTGCTCGCCCGCCTGGCCCTTGAAGCGGATATGCGGCTCGATGGCGAAGGTCACGCCCGCGTCCCCCAGCCGCGCGGCCAGCGCGTGCCACTCCTCCATCGACAGCACCACGCCGAAATGCGGCACCGGGACATCGTCCCCGTCCACCACGCCCGAACCGCCGGCCGCCGCCACGCCGGGCGCGAGATGGGCGACGATCTGGTGCCCATAGAAATCGAAGTCGATCCACCCCTCGCTGCTGCGCCCCTCGGGGCACCCCACCACACCGCCCCAGAACCGGCGCGCGGCTTCAAGGTCATGGACCGGGAAAGCGAGATGAAAAGGCGCAAGGGGCATGGGTTCTCCTACTCGTCTTCGAAGGCGGTGGCGATTTCACGCCTGGCATGGAGCACGCGAATGATCCGCACCTCGTTCTCATCAATGGCATAGAAAACGATGAAGGCGCGGGCACAGGGTATCGAGCGCAGGCCAGGGCGAATCTCGTCGCGCCCGCGGCCCCGGCGAGGAAAGTCGGCGAGGGAGCGGCAAGCTGCCCTGATCCGCGCATCCTGCGCCAGGGCCACGTCGATCCCGGCCGCATCCGCGACGTAGGTGAAGTTCGATTTCAGGTCTTCCAGCGAGCGGGGCGTGAAGACGATCCTATAGGCCACGTTGGGCCTTGTATTCCGCTATGTGGGCATCCAGCCGGTCGAAAGCCTCGTCAGCCGGCACAGAGGGACGTGGATCGGCGAACGCTTCCTCCACCTTCTCCCGGACATAGGCGATCCATTGGGGTTGAGCTTCGTCGACCAGCGGGAACAGCCGCTCGAGCAGCGTTTCCTCGCGATCGAGGGCGCGCAGGCCGGCTCGGACCACTTCGGAGATCGAGGCATAATCCCCCGAACGCACCCGCGCTTCGGCGCGCTCTGCGAGAGGACCGAGGGTTACGCTTATCGGCTTGTTGGCGCGAGCCGCCATGGCTGCCTCCTGTATGACAATATCATACATATAGGCTTTGGCCCAGCTCCGGGCAAGGCGGGGGACAAGTCCGATGGCTCACATATGGATCGGCTTGCCCTGCACCGCCATGGCCGCTTCCTTCAGCGCTTCGGAGTGCGTCGGATGGGCGTGGCAGGTATAGGCGATGTCCTCGCTGGTGGCGCCGAATTCCATTGCCAGGGCGGCTTCGGCGATCATCGTGCCGGCCACGCTGGCGATTATCCACACGCCCAGCACGCGGTCGCTCGCCGCGTCGGCGATGACTTTCACGAAGCCGTCGGGCTCGTGATTGGTCTTAGCGCGGCTGTTGGCCAGCATCGGGAACTTGCCGACCTTCACATCGTGCCCCGCTTCTTTCGCCTGCTCCTCGGTCAGCCCCACGCCGGCGATCTCGGGCATGGTGTAGACCACGCTGGGGATCACCGCGTGGTTCACGATGCCGGTCTGCCCGGCGATGTTCTCGGCCACGGCGATGCCTTCGTCCTCCGCCTTGTGCGCCAGCATCGGGCCGGGGATTACGTCGCCGATGGCCCAGACGCCGTCCACCGCGGTGCGGAACTCGCCGTCGGTTTCGATCTGCCCGCGCGCATTGGTGGCCAGGCCGATGGTATCGAGGCCCAGTCCCTCGGTGTTGGGCCGGCGGCCGATCGAAACCAGCACGCAATCGGCTTCCAGCGTCTCGCTCTTGCCCCCGGCTGCGGGCTCGATCGTCAGCGTGGCCTTTTTGCCTTTCACCGTGACGCCGGTGACCTTGGTGGACAGGCGCAGGTCCATGCCCTGCTTCTTGAACAGCTTGGCGGCTTCCTTGCGCACGTCGCCGTCCATGCCGGGCAAGAGCGCGTCGAGGAATTCGACCACGGTGACTTCGGCGCCCAGGCGCCGCCAGACGCTGCCCAGTTCCAGCCCGATCACCCCGCCGCCGATCACCACCAGTTTCTTCGGCACCGAAGCCAGCTCCAGCGCGCCGGTGGAATCGACCACGATGCCCTTGGCATTGTCCACTTCCACACCCGGCAGCGGGGTGACGGAGGAGCCGGTGGCGATGACGACATTCTTCGCCGTAACCGTGTCCTTGCCGACCTTGACGCTATGCGCGTCCTGAAAGGTCGCCAGGCCCTTGAGCCAGGTGACCTTGTTCTTCTTGAACAGGAACTCGATCCCGCCGGTAAGCTGCTTGACCGCATCGAGCCGCTGGCCGTGCATCGCGCCCAGGTTGAGCTTGGGCGTCACTTCCACGCCAAGCTTGGCCATGGCGCCGCCGGCCGCCGCCTCAAAATATTCGGAAGCGTGCAGCATCGCCTTCGACGGAATGCACCCGACGTTGAGGCACGTGCCGCCGAGCGTTTCCCGGCTGTCCACGCAAGCCGTCTTCAGCCCCAGCTGCGCCGCCCGGATGGCCGCCACATAGCCGCCAGGGCCGGCGCCGATGACGAGCACGTCGTAATCAAAATCGGCCATCTCAATTCTCTCGGTCAGCTGAGTATTCGGAGTGCGCCATCGCCCGACTGGGCGCAACGCGATGCAAATTGCCGCAGGTCGGGGACGCCTTGCGTCACATATTCGAACGCCTCGTCGCCATCGTCGGCGAAGACATCGGCCATGTAAATGTCGTTGGCGTCCATCGCCACCGGATCGTAGCGCGATGCGAGGGTTTGATCGTCGAGTTCCTTAAGGGCGAGATCGAATGCCTTCATCCGCTCAGGTGAAATAACGGCAAAGCCGCCGAATCCGTTTTCGTCTGCCCCGAATTTCTCTTCATCCTGGGCAAGGATGCCCAAGGGATTCTCGGTATTGTCGGCCCCACCTGTCAGCATGAAGTGCAGAGCGTGCCACGCCTTGTCGAAGTCGATAAGGTCGAGACGGTCCTCACCTTCCTCGAAAGCAAACTCTTCCCAACCCGATGCGTCCGCAGTGAAGCGCGCGATATCGGACGGGCTTGCTCGCCGGAGGTAGATGATCATCCCCATTGGATCGCCCCTTACAAGTCGATCAGCATCCGCATCGGATCCTCGATCGCTTCCTTGATGATCTTGAGCGCGGTCACCGCCTCGCGCCCGTCGATCAGGCGGTGGTCGTAAGTGAGGGCGAGATACATCATCGGGCGGATCACCACCTGCCCGTCGCGCGCCACGGGACGGTCCTCGATGCGATGGAGGCCCAGCACGGCGCTTTGCGGCGGGTTGACGATAGGGGTGCTCATCAGGCTGCCGAACACGCCGCCGTTGCTGATGGTGAAGGTGCCGCCGGCCATGTCCTGCATCGTCAGCGTGCCGTCCTTCGCCTTCTGGCCGAAGGCGGCGATCGCCTGTTCGATCTCGGCGAAGCTCATCGCGTCGGCATCGCGCACCACCGGCACCACCAGGCCGTTCGGCGCGCTGACCGCTACCGAGATGTCCACGTATTGGTGATAGACGATCTCGTCGCCCTCGATGCGGGCGTTGACGCTCGGCACGTCCTTCAGCGCCAGGCAGGCGGCCTTGGCGAAGAAGCTCATGAAGCCCAGCTTGATGCCGTGCTTCTTGGCGAACAGCTCCTTGTAGGCATCGCGCGCCTCGATCACCGCGCTCATGTCGCAATCGTTGAACGTGGTGAGGAGAGCGGCCTCCTCCTGCGCGCCCTTGAGCCGCCGGGCGATGGTCTGGCGCAGGCGGGTCATCCTCACCCGTTCCTCGCGCCGCTCACCCTTCGCGGCCGGGGCGGGGGAGGGAGCAGGGGCGGCCTCGCTGGTGGAAGGCGCCGGGGCGGCTTCCTTGGCCTTGGCGGCGGCCAACACGTCTTCCTTGGTCAGGCGGCCGTCCTTGCCGGTGCCCTTGATCTGCGTCGGATCGACTCCGTGCTCCAGCACCGCGCGGCGCACGGCGGGCGAAAGCGTGGTGGTGTGGTCGGTGTCGTCGGCCAGTGCTGGGGCCGGTGCTGGGGCCGGCGCTGGGCCGGATGCCGGGGCGGGCGCCGGCGGGGCCTGGTCGGCGGGCTGCGCCTGCTGCCGTTCGGCCACCTGGGTGGTCTCGCCGGCGGCCTGCGCGTCCTCGATCGTGGCGATCACCGCGCCCACGGCCACCGTGTCGCCCACCTGGACTTTCTGCTCGCCCATCACGCCCGCGACGGGGGAGGGGACTTCGACCGCGACCTTGTCGGTCTCCAGGCTCGCAACCGGCTCGTCCAGCTTCACCGGATCGCCGGGCTTCTTCAGCCATTCGCCGATCGTCGCCTCGGTCACCGATTCGCCCAGCGTGGGGATTTTCACTTCAACGGCCATTTTATCCGATCCCATTGAGAGGATGACGAAGGAGGGGACATGACGGGAAGCGGCTCACGCCTTCAGCCCCAGGGCTTCCGCCACCAGGGCGTTCTGCTGCTGGACGTGCTTGCTGGCCAGCCCGGTTGCCGGAGAGGCGGCCGCGCAGCGCCCGGCATAGCTCGGCCGCATGCCCTTGTGGCCGGCGGCGGACAGCGCTTCCTCGATCTTGCTTTCGACGAAGAACCAGGCGCCGTTGTTGCGCGGCTCCTCCTGGCACCAGACCACTTCGCGCAAGCCGGTCATACGCTCCAGCCGGGCGGCCAGCGGCTCGCCGGGGAAGGGATAGAGCTGCTCCAGGCGGACGATGGAGACATCCTCCAGCCCCGCCTCCTCGCGCGCTTCCATCAGGTCATAGGCCACCTTGCCGCTGCACAGCACCAGCCGGCGGACCTTGGCGTCGGCGATGTCCATGCGGTCGGACAGGATGCGCTTGAAATGGCTGGCGGCGGTGAACTCGTCGGCGCTGCTGCGGGCCATCGGGTGGCGCAGCAGGCTCTTGGGCGTCATGATCACCAGCGGCTTGCGGAACGGCCGCAGCATCTGCCGGCGCAGCACGTGGAAATAATTCGCCGGGCTGGTGATGTTGCACACCTGGAGATTGTCGTCGGCACACAGCTGCAGGAACCGTTCCAGGCGGGCGGACGAATGTTCCGGCCCCTGGCCTTCGTATCCGTGCGGCAGCAGCAGTACCAGGCCGTTGGCCCGCAGCCACTTGGCTTCGCCGGCCGCCACGTATTGGTCGATGATGATCTGCGCGCCATTGGCGAAATCGCCGAATTGCGCTTCCCAGCATACCAGCGTCTTGGGATCGGCCGAGGCGAAGCCGTATTCGAAGCCCAGCACCCCGTATTCGGAAAGCGGGCTGTCATAGACCTCGAACTTGCCGTGCGGCAGCGTGGTCAGCGGGATGTATTTGCGCTCGGTCTTCTGGTCCACCCAGATGGCATGGCGCTGGCTGAACGTGCCGCGTCCGGAATCCTGGCCCGAAAGCCGCACGCCGAAGCCTTCGGTCACCAGGCTGCCGAAAGCCAGCGCTTCGGCGGTGGCCCAGTCGAAGCCTTCGCCGGTCTCGAACATCTGCCGCTTGGCGTCGATCACCCGGGCCAGCGTCTTGTGGATGGCGAGATCGTCGGGAACGGTGGTCAGCGTCCGGCCCAGGCTGTCGAACAGCTTGCGGTCGATCGCGGTGTCCACGTTGCGCCGCGCGGTTTCCGGATCGGCCGGCTTGTGCAGCCCGCTCCAGCGCCCGCCGAACCAGTCGGCCTCGTTGGGCTTGTAGCTTGCCGCGCCGTCGAACTCCGCCTCCAGCAGCGCCTGGAACTCCGCCCGCAGGCTGTCGGCCGTACCGGGTTCGATCACCCCTTCGTCCAGCAGCCGCCGCGCGTAAAGCTCGCTCACTCGCGGATGCCGGCGGATCGCCTGGTACATCAGCGGCTGGGTGAAGCTCGGCTCGTCGCCCTCGTTGTGGCCGAAGCGGCGATAGCACCACATGTCGATCACGATGTCGCGCTTGAACTGCTGGCGGTATTCGATCGCCAGCTTGCAGGCGAAGGTCACCGCTTCCGGGTCGTCGCCGTCCACATGGAGGATCGGCGCCTGGACGCCCTTGGCCACGTCGGACGGGTAGGGCGATGATCGGGCGAACTGGGGGCTGGTGGTGAAGCCGATCTGGTTGTTGATCACGAAATGGATGCAGCCGCCGATGTCGTATCCCGGCACGTCGGAAAAGCCGAAGCATTCCCACACGATGCCTTGCCCGGCAAAGGCCGCGTCGCCGTGGATCAGCACCGGCAGCACATGTTCGTGCCGCGAAAGATCGTCATGGATCGCCTGCTGGGCGCGGGTCTTGCCCAGCACCACGGGGTCGACCGCTTCCAGGTGGCTGGGGTTGGGGACCAGGCTCATATGCACCTTGATCCCGTCGAATTCGCGGTCGGTGCTGGTGCCGAGGTGATATTTCACGTCGCCCGATCCGCCGACATCCTCGGGATTGGCCGATCCGCCGGAGAACTCGTGGAAGATCACCCGGTAAGGCTTGGCCATCACGTTGGCCAGCACGTTCAGCCGCCCACGGTGGGCCATGCCGTAGATGATCTCGCGCACGCCGAACTGGCCGCCGTACTTGATCACCGCTTCCAGCGCCGGGATCATCGATTCCCCGCCGTCGAGCCCGAAACGCTTGGTGCCGACGTATTTCTTGCCGAGGAACTTCTCGTATTCCTCCCCGCGCACCACGGCGGCCAGGATCGCCCGCTTGCCCTCGGGGGTGAAGGTGATGACCTTGTCCGGCCCCTCGATGCGGTCCTGCAGGAAGCGGCGTTCCTCCACATCGGCGATGTGCATGTATTCGATGCCGACATGGCCGCAGTAATTCTTGCGCAGGATGCCGACCAGCTCGCGCACCGTCGCCCATTCGAGCCCCAGCGTGCCGCCGAGATAGACCGGGCGGTCCAGCGCCTCGCCGGCGAAGCCGTGGTACTCCGGCGTCAGGTCGGCGGGAATTTCCTGCTGCGAAAGGCCCAGCGGGTCGAGATCGGCGGCCAGATGCCCGCGCACGCGATAAGTCCGCACCAGCATCATCGCGCGGATCGAATCCCCGGCGGCGCGCTCGATCGTTTCTTCGTCCACCAGGCGGCCGGCCTTGGCGGAGGCGTCCTTCACCACGAGCTTCATCGCCGTGGGATCCAGCGCCTGCGTCAGGTCGTCGCCACCGTCGTCGAACAGCGGCCAGCGCGGGCTGGCCCAGCTCGGGCCGGGCTGGGGGCCATCCTGGTCGGTGATCTCGGGAAGGAAATTCTGCGCTTGGTTACCCATCGGGACGATCCTTGAACACCAACTGTGGAGAGTCAGGCCAGTTCCTTGAGCAGGGCATCGAGCGTCGTGCCCAGTTCGCTGGGCGAGGAAGCGACGCGCACGCCGGCGTCTTCCAGCGCGGCGATCTTGTCCTCGGCGCCGCCCTGGCCGCCCGAAACGATCGCGCCGGCGTGGCCCATGCGGCGGCCCGGCGGGGCGGTGCGGCCGGCGATGAAGCCGACCACCGGCTTGCGCCGGCCGCGCCGGGCCTCGTCCTTCAGGAACTGCGCGGCGTCTTCCTCGGCGCTGCCGCCGATCTCGCCGATCATGATGATCGAACGGGTCGCCTCGTCGGCCAGGAACAGCTCCAGCACGTCGATGAAATTGGTGCCGTTCACCGGGTCGCCGCCGATGCCGACCGCCGTGGTCTGGCCCAGGCCGATCTGCGTGGTCTGGAACACCGCCTCGTAAGTCAGCGTGCCGGACCGGCTGACGACGCCGACGCTGCCCCGCTTGAAGATGTTGGCCGGCATGATGCCGATCTTGCATTCGCCGGGCGTCAGCACGCCGGGGCAGTTGGGCCCGATCAGCCGCGATTTGCTGCCGCTCAGCGCCCGCTTCACACGCACCATGTCCAGCACCGGAATGCCCTCGGTGATGGCGACGATCAGCTCCACCTCGGCATCGATCGCTTCCAGAATGGAATCCGCCGCGAACGGCGGCGGCACATAGATCACCGAAGCCGTCGCGCCCGTGGCATGCTTCGCCTCGGCCACGGTGTCGAACACCGGCAGGCCCAGATGCGTCTGCCCGCCTTTGCCCGGCGTCACGCCGGCGACCATCGCCGTGCCGTAATCCAGCGCCTGCTGGGTATGGAACGTGCCGGTATCGCCGGTCATCCCCTGGGTGATGACCTTGGTGTTCTTGTCGACGAGGATGCTCATTTAATTCTCCGAAACAGTGCGCGGACGTCCGAACATCTATCCGCCGCCTCGCATGCTACGAAGCTGGTCCAGGGATCGGCGCCGCCTTCATGCCAGCGAGTTGTCGATACCCTTGCACGCCACCAGCAGCTCTTTCACCGCATCGACCGACTTGTCGAAGTTCGCCTTCGCCTCGCTATCGAGCGCGATCTCGATCACTTCCTCGACACCGCCCGCACCCAGCACCGCCGGAACGCCGACATAGAGGTCGTTGACGCCATACTGCCCGGTCAGGTGCGCCGCGACCGGCAGGATGCGCTTCTGGTCGCCCAGGTAGGCTTCGGCCATGGCGATGGCGCTGGTTGCCGGCGCGTAATAGGCGCTGCCGGTCTTGAGCAGGCCGACGATCTCGCCGCCGCCGCCGCGGGTGCGCTGGACGATGGCGTCGATCGCATCCTTGCTCGCCTTGCCCATCTTCACCAGGTCGTCGACCGGGATGCCCGAAACGGTGGTATAGCTCGTCACCGGCACCATGGTATCGCCGTGGCCGCCGAGCACGAAGGCGTTCACGTCCCGCACCGAGACGCCGAATTCCCACGCCAGGAACGTGGCGAAGCGCGCGCTGTCGAGCACGCCAGCCATGCCCACCACCTTGTTGTGCGGCAGCCCGCTGAATTCGCGCAGCGCCCAGACCATCGCGTCGAGCGGGTTGGTGATGCAGATCACGAAGGCGTCGGGCGCGTGCGCCTTGATCCCTTCGCCGACCGATTTCATCACGCCGAGATTGATGCCGAGCAGGTCGTCGCGGCTCATGCCCGGCTTGCGCGGCACGCCGGCGGTGACGATCACCACGTCCGCCCCGGCGATATCGGCATAGTCGTTGGTGCCGGTGATCTTCGCGTCGAAGCCTTCGATCGGACCGCACTGGCTGAGGTCCAGCGCCTTGCCCTGCGGGATGCCTTCCATGATGTCGAACAGGACGATGTCGCCCAGTTCCTTCTTCGCTGCGAGATGAGCGAGAGTTCCGCCGATCATGCCGGCGCCGACGAGCGCGATCTTTTTCCGAGCCATGGGGTCAGCCGTATCCTTCAAGCCAGTGCGGGCAACGCGGGGCTGGTGGATGGCGCCTCACCCGTGGCCCGCGCGGGGAAGGCGCTCTGCGTGAACGGCCCGGAGGTAGGCCGGGCATTTCGCCTTTGCAACCGCGAAAAGCCGGATGTTGCCAAGTATTTATGATAACAGTTTGCAATAGCGATAATGACGCAGCGCGGGCCGGAAAACAAAGCCACGCCAGCCACTTCTATCCTACCAGCCGCTCGCTGCCGTCGCGTCCCGCTTCCTGCGACAGCAGCATCGCGGCCAGGTAATCGGGCACGGCCCGGCTGAAGTAATAGCCCTGGCCCAGGGTACAGCCGGCGGCGCGCACCGCCTGGACCTGCTCGATCGTTTCCAGCCCTTCGGCCACGATGTCCATGCCCAGGGTCGCGCCCATTTCCGCCACCGCGCGGATGATCGCATCGCTCTTGCGGCCGATGTTCGGGCCGGAAACGAAGCTGCGGTCCACCTTGATCTTCTTGAACGGGAACTTGTGGATGTAGCCCAGCGAGGAATAGCCGGTGCCGAAGTCGTCCAGCGCGAAGCGCACCCCTTCGCTGGCGAGATCGTCGATGAACCGCGCGGTATTGGCGTCGTCGTCCAGGAACAGGCTTTCGGTCACTTCCAGTTCCAGCCGGCGGGGATCCAGGCCGGCGTCGCGCAGCGCGCTCAGGATGCCCAGCGCGGCCCCCGGCGCCCTGATCTGCGCGGGCGAAAGGTTGACGGCGATGGTCACGTCCTCGGGCCAGCCGGCGCAGGCCTTGGCCGCCTGGGCGGTGATCCAGTTGCCCAGCGTGATGATCACGCCGGTCTCCTCGGCCACGGGGATGAACTCGTCGGGCCGCAGCTCGCCCTTTTCCGGGTGGAACCAGCGGACCAGCGCCTCGAACGTGCGGATGCGGCCGGTTTCCAGGTCCACGATCGGCTGGAAGAAGATCGACAGCTCGTCGCGCTGGATCGCCGCGCGCAGTTCCGCCTCGATCTCCTTGCGCCGCACCAGCTCGCGGGTCATCGAATTGTCGAAGAAGCAGATCTGGTTCCGCCCGCCGACCTTGGCGTGGTAAAGCGCCAGGTCCGCCCCCTGCGTCAGGGTGTCCATGTCCGGCCCGTCATCGGGCAGCAGCGCCACGCCGATGGAAGCGGCGGCGTCGATCCGGTGGCCTTCGATCCGCGCCGGGCGCGATATCGCGTCGGCCAGCGCCTGGGCCAGCCGCTCGCTTTCGGCGCGGTCGGCCACCTGCGCCACCACGATGAACTCGTCGCCGCCGAAGCGGGCCACGGTGGCGCTCTCGGGCGCGGCGGAGCGCAGCCGCCCGGCCACTTCGCCCAGCACCTTGTCGCCGATCGGATGGCCCAGCGTGTCGTTGACTTCCTTGAACCGGTCGAGGTCCAGCCAGAACAGCGCCAGCTTGCGCTCCTCCGGCAGGACCATCAGCATCTCCACCATGTCGTGGTTCAGCCCCGCGCGGTTGACCAGCCCGGTGACCACGTCGGTGCGGGCCAGCTCCCTCATCCGCTCGGCCATCTGCGCGCTCGCTTCGGCGGCGAAGATCTGTTCCTTCAGGGTACGGAACACCGTCATCGTCACCGATGTCATGGCGAAGATCATCAGCGTGGTGGTCACGCCCAGCACGATCAGCGGCGGCGTCGCCACCGCGAAGCTGGCGATCAGCACCGGCACCACGGTCAGCACCAGCTGGCCGATGGCGATGAACGGCCGCCCGGCGTTGCGGGCGGAGATGCCGTTGCCGTATGCCAGCGCATAGCCGAAGGCGAGCACCTGCACATGCGTATCGGCGTCGAGGAAGATCGTCAGGGCGGCGATGGTCCCGGTCAGCAGGGCATAGCTGAACGCCCCCGCTTCATAGACTCGTTCGAGCACCTGGGCCGAACGGCGCTTCCCGCCCGGCGCGAGCCAGTGCGACAGGACGATCCGGGCCAGCGCCACCAGGTTCAGCGCCCCGGCCGCCAGCCAGATCCACACATTGGCGGTCATCCAGGCGGCGGTCGTCGCCACCGACATGCCGCACAGCGCACCGATCGCTAGGCTGGCGGGCTGGGTGTAAAGCGTCTCGACCAGCTTCGCGCGCACCCGGTCGTCGCGCGCATCGCGCGAGAAATAACCGTGCAGGATATGGTCCAGGCGTTTGATCACACCGCTCCTTGGCTCTAGGCCTTAGCGGCAAGTGGTTCCCGACTGGTTAAGCTTGATTATGCGCGAATTCCCGCGCCTTCCAGGGACTCCCCGGGTCTGGCCGGAACCCTCTCAGACCCGCGCGCCAAGGTCCAGTTCGGCGGCCATGCGCCGGTCCAGCGCGCGGCAGATCTCCAGCCACCAGAGATAGGCCTGGCGATCGCCGGCAGAGCCGGCCGCTTCGGCGTGCTGGCGCGCCCACTGCGCCGCCGCCAGGCCATGCTCGGCGAAATGGCGCAGCGCGGCGTGGAGCATGGCATCGCCCGCATGGATGCCGCCGTTGTCATTATCGTTGGCCCGCAGGTTGCGCGCCTCGCGGACTTGCTGCGGGCTCAGGCGGGGAAAGCGCCGATCCGGCGGCGCGGCGAAACGGATCGTCATCCCGCCGCCATGCCGGATCGGCCCTAAGCCGAAGTATGCGTGATTGGTTTCCGCAAAGGGCCCACCCGTTTACCATGGGGCCGTTTACCATGGCTGCCCCCGCCGGCGGTCCGGCTTCGGTCCCGCCGGCGAACGGTCGCGGAAGGGCGTTCCCAACGCGTCCGCCGGCGGTAGACCTGCCGTTTCGCGCAGGTTCGGCAGGCCATGGCGCCCATCCCTTACCGGAGACAGGCCCGCCCCGCATCCGCGCCGTCGGCCCCGTGCCAATGCTGGACAGCAGCCGTGCCGTCCGGAAGCCCCCCTCCCGCTTGCGGGAGGGGCCGGGGGAGGGCCTGTTAAACTTACCCCCTCATCGCGGATCGCCCGAGCGGGCGCCTACTCGCCTCCCACCCCCGTCAGCCCACGCGCCTTCAGCATCGGCTCCACCCGCGGATCGTGCCCGGCATAATCCCGGTACATCACCTCATAGTCCTTGGTGTGCCCCTGGCCCAGGAACGTCTCGCGCACATGGTCGCCATTGGCGCGGGTCACGCCGCCATGGGTCTCGATCCAGTCCCACGCGTCATGCGCCAGCATCTCGGTCCAGATATAGCTGTAGTATCCGGCCTCATAGCCGTTCGACCAGATATGCCGGAAATAGGGCGAACGATAACGCGGCGGGATCATCCGCGTATCCAGGGCCATGCCGCCCAGCGCCTGCGCTTCGAATGCGGCCGCGTTCAGCTTGCTTTCCGATGGCGAGATGTCGTGCCATTCCATGTCCAGCAGCGCCGCTTCCAGCGTCTCGCCGAAGCCCAGCCCCTGGTTGAAGGTCGCCGCCGCTTCCACCTTGTCGATCAGGTCGGCCGGGATCACCGCGCCGGTCTGGTAATGGCGGGCATAGTGGCTCAGGATCGCCGGCACCGTGGCCAGGTTCTCGTGGAACTGGCTGGGAAACTCCACGAAGTCGCGCGCGGTATTGGTGCCTGACAGCGCGGGATACTGCTGGTCGGCGAAGAACCCGTGCATGGCGTGGCCGAACTCGTGGAACATCGTGGTCACCTCGTCGAACGTCATCAGCGCCGGCTGGCCCGCTGGCGGCGGCGGTACGTTGAGCGAGTTGTAGATCACCGGCTTGTTGCCCAGCAGGTGCGATTGCTCCACGAAATTGCCCATCCAGGCGCCGCCCTGCTTGTTCGGCCGGGCGAAGGGATCGGCATAGAACAGGCCCAGCTCGCCGCCGTCCTTGTCGATCACGGTATAGACGCGCATGTCCGGGTGATAGGTCGGCAGGTCCGTGCGGCGCTTGAACGTGACGCCGTAAAACTGCTCCATCGCATGGAATACGCCGTTTTCCAGCGTGTTCCACACCTCGAAATAGGGCTTGAGCTGGTTTTCATCCAGGTCATAGCGCGCCTTGCGCACCTTCTCGGCGTAATAGCCCCAGTCCCACGGTTCCAGCGCGGTCACCCCGTCGGCGCGGGCCATTTCCTCCAGCATCGCCTTCTCGCGCGCCTGCGTGGCGGCGACGGCGGGCACGAAATCGCGCATGAACTTGATCGCCTCCGCGGGCTCGCGCACCATGCGATCGTACATCGCATAAGCGGCGTAGTTCGGCAGGCCCAGCAGCGCGGCCTTCCTGGCGCGCAGGTCGGCCAGTTCCTCGATCGTGCCGGTCAGGTCATAGGCGTCCCCGCCCGAAGCGCGGTTCACGCTGGCCTGGAACAGGCGCCGGCGCGTCTCGCGATTGGTCAGGCTCACCAGCATCGGCTGCTGCGTGGTGTTGACCAGCGCCAGGGCGAACTTGCCCGGCTGGCCCATTTCGGCCGCCAGCTTCGCCGCCGCGTCGATCTCGTCGTCGCTCAGCCCGGCCAGCGCCTCGCGCGTGTCGAACACCGGGGCCTTGGCGGCGGTCGCCTCGGTCAGCTTCTGCGAGAACTGCGTCTCCAGCGCGGCGATGCGGCTGTTCATCTGCATGAGCTGCGCCTTCTGCGCCGCGTCCAGCAGCGCCCCGGCGTGGACGAAATCGGCATAAGTGGTCTCGAGCAGCATCGCGTCCTCGGGCGTCATGCCCGCCGCCGCGCGCGCGTCATAGACCGCCTTTACCCGCTGGAAGAGCTTGTCGTTGAGGTAGATCGCGTCATCCAGCTCGGTCAGCTTCGGCGCCAGCGCGGCCTGCGCGGCATCCAGCGTGTCGTTGGTGTTGGCGGCGGCCAGCTGGTCGAACACGCCGCGCGCGCGGTTGAGCATCTGCCCGGCGCGCTGCATCGCCACCAGCGTGTTCTCGAACGTCGCCGGCGCGGGATTGTTGGCGATCGCCTCGATCTCCGCGCGCTTGATCGCGATGCCCTGCTCAATCGCGGGTTGCAGCTGCGCATCCTTGATCTTGGTGAAGTCAGGCGCGTGGAACGGCAGCGCGCTGGCCTGGGCGAAATAGCCGCTGGCCTTGGGCACGGCGGCGCTTGCGGTGGACACGGGGCCTCCTTCCACGCTGGCGCAAGCGGAAAGCATCGCAACGATCGCTGCGCCGGCGAACAGGCGTATCATCATCCGGTCATCTCCTGGCGCCGTCAGGCGCAATAGTCACAATAGAAACCGCCTTAGCGGCTGGATGGCCCCCGGAACAACCCCGCCGCCTTGGAGCCTCCCTCCGCTCCTCCCTTCGTCATTCCCGCGAAAGCGGGAACCCAGCCGGTTCCTCGCCCGCCAACCACTAGCCGCGCCTCAGCGGATAGACCTCCACCGCCTCATAACGCGCCCCCTCGTGCCCCAGGTGGCTTTCATAGAGGACAAAGTCCTCCACGCTCCACGGCCCCGCCGCCAGGTCACCCCGCGCGGCAAGCCACGGGCCGATCGGCCCGGCGGACCGATTGAGCCGGGCGAGGGTGATGTGCGGGGTGAAGCGGCGGGTTTCGCGCCCCAGTGCGGCGCTCTCGCAGGCCCGCTCCACTTTCTGGCGCAAGCCGTCCAGCGCCGCGTCCCCCGGCACGCGCGCCCATATCGCATGGGGAGAGCCTTTCCGCTCGAACGCGCCCACGCCGGCCACGCGCAGCTCGAACGGCGGCCAGGCGATCCGCGAAAGCTGCCCGGCCAAGTCGTTCGCGCCAGGCGTCTCCACCTCGCCCACGAAGCGCAGCGTCAGGTGCAGCGCCGCCTCGTCCTGCCACCGCGCCCCCTCGACGCCCTCCATGGCGTCGATCAGCGCATCGCGCACCGGGGCGGGCGGACGGATGGCGACGAACAGGCGGTGCGGCATCGGACTTTGGTACGCGCTGCGCCGCCCGTTCGGAAGATCACGCCCGCCGCCGCAGGCGGAAGCCCAGCACGGTCATCGAAAGGCCGGCGACCAGTGCATAGATGCCGATCAGCCAGGCCACCGACAGCGCCGTCACGCCGGGCATGATCGCCAGCATCGTCGCCAGCGCCAGGCCCAGGATCACCGACAGCACGCCGGTCAGCGCCAGCAGCCATTCGCCCTCGATCTCCCGCCGCAGACGGATCGCGGTGACGATCTCCAGCACGCCGATCAGCACGGCCCAGGCGGCCACCAGCACCACCGTCACCCACGCGAAGGCGTAAGTGGACAGCAGCGGGAACAACACGAACAGCACGCCCACCGCGATGCCCACGATGCCGGAGAACAGCAGCGCCCCCCAGTGCTCCGACTTGTCGCGCGCGCCACGCACCGCGCTGATCACCGCAAGCACGCCGTCCGCGAAGCTGAAGGCGGCGAACACCGTGGCGAAGGCAAGCAGCGCCGGGCCGGGCGCCACCACCGCAAGGATGCCCAGCAGGATCAGCAGCACGCCGCGCGCCACGAACCAGCCCCAGTTGCGGCGCAGCAGGTCGTCGCGTCGCGGGGTTCCGGTGCCCGGATCGATGCCGGGATCTTTGGCGGCCGGGGCGCCGTCCGCCGTTGCAGTCACTGCCATGGCATGTTCCTCCTTGCGATCGGCGGCCTTCGCGGGCGTTTGTCCGCGAAGGCCGCTGTTGTCCGATCAGGGTCTCAGCTCTGCTGGTTCTCGGGCTGCCAGTCTTCCGCCTGGCCGCTGCGTCCGGCCTCTTCGGCCGCCTGCTGCCGCGAACCCCTGTCCCGGTCGTTCTCTTCCCGGTCGTTCTGCGCTTCGATCGTGCGGCCTCCTTTATCGCCGCCCGCGCCCAGCGGGATGCGCCGCCCGCGCGCCTTTTCCTCGGTGCGGGGAAGGGTTATCGTCAGCACGCCGTTGCTGAAATCGGCCGAACACTTGTCTTCATCGACATTGGACGGCAGCGAAATGCGCCGTTCGAAACGGCCATAGCTCCGCTCGGAATAGCCGTTGTCTTCCTTGCGCTCGCTGTGCTTCTCGCCCGCCAGGGTGAGCATGCCGTCCTCGATCCTCAGGTCGATGTCGTCCTCCTTCACGCCCGGCAGCTCGGCCACCACGCGGACACGGTCGTCCTGCTGCTCGATTTCGATCTGCGGCCACCCGGTGCCGCCCGCCGTGCTTTGCGAAGGCATCGACGGGCCGTCGCCTCCGATCAGGTCGTCGAACAATCGGTTCATCTGCCTGTGCAGGTCGAACAGGGGTGAACCGCCCAGCGATGAAGCCCCGATGGGGCCACGGCGCCAGGGAATGAAATATCCGTTTGCCATGACAGCGCTCCATTTTTTCCGCAGTGTGTGAGAAGCGGCCGGGTGCGCGGGGGCCGGAGGGGGGAAGCCCGCGTGCATCGTACCGCTCCCCACCTCGGGAAAACGTGGCGGTGAAAGAGCGGTTCCGTTCCCCTTCCAGCATTTCGAGAAAGCCGGATGGGGCCTGTGGAGCCCTGTCGATCCCGGGAAAAGAAGAGCGGCGGCGGGGTGTCCGCCGCCGCTCCGGGGGTCTTCGGCTGATGGGGGGGATCAGAAGCTGAAGCCGGCCCCGGCGGAGAAGCCTCCGTGGCCGCGCCCGTCCAGCGTCGCGCCCACCTTGGCCACACCGCGCCCGTCGTTGAAGGTTGACGATGCGCCCAGGGCGAAGGCCGTCTCCCCCCGGTAATAGCCGATCGCGCCGCCGACCATCCGGCCGCCGGCTTCCATGGTCTGCGGGATGCCCGCCACCGCCATCGCGCTGGCGGTGCCGGCGAAGGCGTCTTCGCGCATCCGCCGCATGTCGTGGCTCAGGTTCTCCAGGTTGAAGGCCAGGGTGGAAAGCTGGCGGTCGGTATAGGCCATCGAATCCGCCAGCACGTCGTTCAGCCCGGCCTGGAACTGGCCCATGTTCACCGCGTCGTTGGCGCGCGTGCCGTTGGCCACGTTGTGCAGCACCACCGGGGCGGTGCTGTCGGCGCCCACCAGCGTCACGTCATTGGTCAGGGTGCCGCCGTTGCTCACGGTGGGATTGTCCGGATTGGAATACTGCACGGCCACCACCGTGCTGCCGGAAAGGTTGTTGGTGATCGTCTGGATGTCGGTGGTGTTCTGGTCCACGCGCTGGTTCGTCGCGTAAAGCTGCGAACCGTTGACGGCATCGGTGGAGCTTGCCGACAGCGCACCCGCCGCCACGTTGGTCAGCTTGGCCGTGCCGCCGCTCACGCCCGCCAGGGCAATGGTGTCGGTCGGCACTGCGCTCCGCGTCCCCGGCGCGGCGTCCTCCACATAATGCACCGGCACATTGGCGATCTGGGTCTGCAGCACCGTGATCGCGCCTTCGTTCACCGTCACCCGCGCATCGACATTGCTGACATCGGTCTGCAGCGTGGCGATATTCGTTTCGCTACTGGTGGCCCGGCTCTTGAGATCGGTGATATCGCCTTCGTTCACCGTCACCCGCCCGTCCAGATTGGTGATGTCGGCGGTGTTGGCCGCCACGGTCTCGTTGGTAGCGAACAGCTGTGATCCGTTCACCGCGTCGCTCGACCCGGCGCTCAGCGTCCCGTCCGCGACATTGGTGATCGTCGTCCCGCCCGCGCCGTCGAGCGTCAGGCTCGTGTGCGTCGCATCGTCGTACTGGATCGTGGAGCCTTGCAGCGCCGCGATGTCGGCGGTGTTGGTCGCGACATCCGCCTGCAAAGTGGTGACATCGGCGGTCACGCCCGCCAGCCCGGTCTGCAACGTGGCGATATCCGCGGTGTTCGTGGCCACATCGCCTTGCAGCACGGCGATATCGGCGGTGTTCGCCGCCACGGCCTGGTTTGTGGCGAACAGCTGCGATCCGTTCACCGCGTCGGTGGAACCCGCGTTCAGGGCGCCGTCCGCGACATTGGTGATCGTCGTGCCGCCGGCGCCGCCCAGGGTGATGCTCGCCTGGCTGGCGTCGTCATACTGCACGGCGGTGGATTGCAAGGCCGCGATGTCGCTGGTGTTCGTGGCGATATTCGCGGTGTTCTTGGCGATGTTGCCGGTGTTCGTCGCGATCGCCGCCGTGTTCGCCGTCACCGCCTGGTTGGTGGCGAACAGCTGCGATCCGTTCACCGCTTCGTGGAACCGGCGCTCAGCGTGCCGTCGGCGACATTGGAGAGCGTCGTTCCGCCCGCGCCGCCGAAGGTGACGGCAGCCTGCGTGGCGTCGTCGTATTGGATGGCCAGGGCATCCAGCGCGGTGACCGCGGCCAGCACGCCTTCCACCTGGCCCACCGTCGCGGCCTCGGTCGCGGCCGATCCGGGGGCGACATTGGTGATCTGCCGCAGGTTACCGGCGGAGCCGACCGATACCGAACCCACGGAATCGAACGTGCCGGTAAGGCCCGGCGCGGTATAGGCCACTTGCGCGCCGCGATCGGCCACCGATCCCGCGCCCAGCGCCACGCTGTTCGCCGCCGAAGCCAATGCGTTGGAACCCAGGGCGATGGCGCCGGTGGCGCCGGCCAGGGTGGAGGCATTGTTGCCGAACGCGATCGCGTCCAGCTCCGCCGCGCTCGCCGCCTGGCCATTGGCGCCCAGGCCGGTGATCGCATTGCCGCCGATCGAAATTCCGCCTTCGGTATTCAGGGTATAGCCGTCCGCGGTGTTGTTGCAGTCGTCCGCGGCGCCCAGAATGGTGCCGTTGTTGTCGACCACTTGCAGCGACAGCGGCGCACCGCTCGATGCGTTGTTCAGGATCGTCGTCACGTCGATGTTGAGATCGGGAAAGAGCGTCCCGACAATCGGAATGACGGAAACAACGCCCAGAACGTTGTTCACGGTGCCCTGGATGGGCGTGACTATCGGGGGCAGGACCGCGCCCAGCAGGTCGGTGACCTCGGATCGCGGCAGGCTCACCCCGGAACAGACATCGACGACCGAAGAAAACGCCTGCGCATGCGCGGGCGCGCTGATGCTGGTGCCGGCGGAAACCAGGGCCGTGATGGAAACCAGTCCGAATGCTGACTTCATGCGTTTTTTGTAAGCCATGACGCTCTCCTTCCAGGAGTGCGGATGGTGTTGATATTAAGTTTCTGATTAAATTAACTTTGACATATGCAAAATGTATTATGTGTTATTTCTTATAGAACTCCGCAATTATTAATTGAAATTACTTATATGGAATGTCTTAAGGGATTCCCCGTGTTTTGATTGGGCGGCAAGCTGCCACTGTCCGGCCAGCTATACGCCCCATTGCGATTCCGCCTTCCGCCACCCAGATTGTTCGCATCGCCGCCCGGCCTCTTGACCCTTGCGAACATTTGCGGAACACGCCCTCCATGGCCCTCACGAAAACGATTCAGCATAGGGGCACCGTATGCTGACCAAAATTAGCGTTCGCGGCGCGCGCGAGCATAACCTCAAGGGTATCGACATCGATCTGCCGCGCGATGCGCTGGTGGTCATCACCGGCCTGTCGGGCTCGGGAAAATCCAGCCTCGCCTTCGATACGATCTATGCCGAGGGGCAGCGGCGCTATGTCGAAAGCCTCAGCGCCTACGCCCGCCAGTTCCTCGAAATGATGCAGAAGCCCGATGTCGAGCACATCGACGGGCTCAGTCCCGCCATCTCGATCGAGCAGAAGACCACCAGCCGCAACCCGCGCTCCACGGTCGCCACCGTTACCGAGATCTACGATTACATGCGCCTGCTCTGGGCCCGCGTCGGCGTGCCCTACAGCCCCGTCACCGGCTTGCCGATCGAAGCGCAGACCGTGTCCAACATGGTCGATCGCGTCATGGCGCTGCCCGAAGGCACCCGGCTTTACCTGCTCGCCCCCGTCGTGCGCGGCCGCAAGGGCGAATACCGGCGCGAGCTGGCCGAATGGCAGAAAGCCGGCTTCACCCGCGTGCGCATCGATGGGGAGATGTACGAGATCGAGCAGGCCCCCGCGCTCGACAAGAAGTACAAGCACGATATCGAAGTCGTGGTCGATCGCCTCGCCGTGCGCGAAGGCATCGAAACCCGCCTCGCCGACAGCTTCGAAACCGCGCTCAAGCTGGCCGAAGGGCTGGCCTACGTGGACCTCGCGGATACGACCGTGGCGGAGGTGTTGGCCAAGTCCCCCTCCCCTTCAGGGGAGGGGTTAGGGGTGGGGAATGTCACCGCCAGCCGCACAACCCCCACCCCCAACCCCTCCCCTGAAGGGGAGGGGAGCAAGGGAGGCCTCAAAGGCGCCGGCCTCCCCCCCAACCGTATCGTTTTCAGCGAAAAGTTCGCCTGCCCGGTCTCCGGCTTCACGATCGAGGAGATCGAACCGCGCCTGTTCTCCTTCAACGCCCCGCAAGGCGCCTGTCCCACGTGCGACGGTCTGGGCGAAAAGCAGCTGTTCGATCCCCAGCTCGTCGTCCCGAACGAGGCGCTGTCGCTCAAGCAGGGCGCCGTGGTTCCCTGGGCCAAGTCCAACCCGCCGTCGCCTTATTACATGCAGGTCCTGGCCAGCCTGGCGAAGGCCTACGATTTCGATCTCAACACGCCGTGGAACCAGCTCGCCCAGGATCAGCGCGATATCGTGCTCCACGGCACGGGCGGCCTGCCCGTGGCGCTCACGTTCAAGGACGGGCGCAAGGAATATACCGTCACCAAGCCGTTCGAAGGCGTCATCGGCAACCTCAACCGCCGCCTGCTGCAAACGGATAGCGCCTGGATGCGCGAGGAACTGAGCCGCTTTCAGACGGCGCAGCCCTGCGAAACCTGCCACGGCAAGCGCCTCAACGACAAGGCGCTGGCGGTGAAGGTGGCGGGGGAAGATATCGCCACTCCGGTTCGTTTCTCGGTCACCAGCGCCAAGGATTGGTTCCTGGCGCTGCCTGAAAAGCTCACCGAAACGCAGAACCAGATCGCCCGCGCCATCCTCAAGGAAATCAACGAGCGGCTCGGCTTCCTCGACAATGTCGGCCTCGATTACCTCAATCTCGATCGCACCAGCGGCACCCTTTCCGGCGGTGAAAGCCAGCGCATCCGCCTCGCCAGCCAGATCGGCTCCGGCCTGTCGGGCGTGCTTTACGTGCTGGACGAGCCGAGCATCGGCCTCCACCAGCGCGACAACGATCGCCTGCTGGAAACGCTCAAGCGCCTGCGCGATCTCGGCAACACCGTCATCGTGGTGGAACATGACGAGGATGCGATCCGCGCCGCCGACCATGTGGTCGATCTCGGCCCCGGCGCCGGCGTCCACGGCGGCGAAGTCGTGGCCGAGGGCACGCTGGCGGAAGTCCTCGCCAATCCCAACAGCCTCACCGCCGCCTATCTCACCGGCGCCCGCGCGATCGAGGTTCCGGCCAAGCGCCGCAAGGGCAACGGCCACACGCTCACCGTCCACGGCGCCCGCGCCAACAACCTCAAGGACGTGACCGCCAGTGTCCCGCTCGGCACCTTCACGTGCGTCACCGGCGTTTCCGGCTCCGGCAAGTCCAGCTTCACCATCGACACGCTCCACGCCGGCGCCGCCCGCGCGCTCAACGGCGCCCGCATCATCGCCGGCCCGCATGACAAGATCACCGGCCTCGAATACTGCGACAAGGTGATCGAGATCGACCAGTCGCCGATCGGCCGCACCCCGCGCTCCAACCCCGCGACCTACACCGGCGCCTTCACCCAGATCCGTGACTGGTTCGCCGGCCTGCCTGAAGCGCAGGCGCGCGGCTACAAGCCCGGCCGCTTCAGCTTCAACGTCAAGGGCGGCCGGTGCGAGGCGTGTCAGGGCGATGGCCTGATCAAGATCGAGATGCACTTCCTGCCGGATGTCTACGTCACTTGCGAGGAATGCCACGGCCGCCGCTACAACCGCGAGACGCTGGAAGTGAAGTTCAAGGGCCTCTCCATCGCCGACGTGCTCGACATGACGATCGAGGATGCGGAGGAATTCTTCAAGGCCGTCCCCCCGATCCGCGACAAGATGCACATGCTGAACGAAGTCGGCCTCGGCTACGTCAAGGTCGGCCAGCAAGCCACCACCCTCAGCGGCGGCGAGGCCCAGCGGGTGAAGCTAGCCAAGGAACTCAGCCGCCGCTCCACCGGCCAGACCCTCTACATCCTGGACGAACCCACCACCGGCCTCCACTTCGAAGACGTCCGCAAACTCCTCGAAGTCCTCCACCGCCTGGTGGACCAGGGCAACACCGTGGTGGTGATCGAACACAACCTCGACGTGATCAAGACGGCCGACTGGATACTGGACCTGGGGCCGGAAGGCGGCGTGAGAGGCGGGGAAGTCGTGGCTGAAGGCACGCCGGAACAGATCGCGGCGGAACCGCGCAGCTACACGGGGCAGTACCTGCGGCCGATGCTGGAGAAGGGCTCCCCTGAGCGCAGCCGAAGGGCGCGGGAGGCGGCCGAATAAATCCTTCCCGCTGGTATGGTGGAATTGAAGTTCGCAAAATCGGGTATCGTCACCCTGAACTTGGTTCAGGGCCCATTTCTCCTCCCACACCACTCTACCGGAGGCGCGATGGATGCTGAAACAAGTTCAGCATGACGAACTTATGCGGCGAACTCTGGATTCAAGTGACTAGCGGGTAGGGGCTACCGCAGCATGGTGGAGGGGGCTGGCGTCCTCACCCACCATTCGTCGCCTTCCCGGTATCCCTTCCTCACCGCCGCACGTCCCCCCTTCGTCATCCCCGCGAAAGCGAGGATCCAGTCGGCTCCCACATGGGCCATATGCGTCGGCGGCGCGCCCTACATGCTCGTCCAGGCCCGCGCCCTGTCCGCCTTCCGTGAAGGGCTCCTACTATTCCACAACGAATTCGTCTTCCAGCTCTTCAAATGTTCTCTGAGCGGCGGCGAATTCTTCGTCCGAAATATTTTTCGCGTGCGCATCTCCTCTGAAATCGTTGACCTTATTGAGACCCGCGCGAATCTGTGATCTTCGGACTCCTAGATATGGCAACACCCGCTCATTCCCGAGTAGTGCGATTAAGTCGGTCAGATAAAGCGGCGACGTGGAGTTTGATAGGAGAAACCGAGCATCATGGCTCCGCAGCGCCTCAAAGCGCTTCTTCGATAGCTGCTTTTCGAGAGCCATCGACCAATCGACTGGCTCGATACCGCGAGCCCATATAAGAAGCGTAGTCCGCAGGCCTTGTTCGATCTTGCCGCGCCGAATGCACAATTCCGCCCAGCGACCCTCCAGGTCAATGAGACGTTCGTCAGGCTCTATTTGAAGGACTGCTTTCCGAACAGCGTCAAAGGCGATCTCCGCCACGCCATCCCGGGCTACGACAAGGCCATATCCGAGCAGGTGATCTACTAACTCCGGCGCCTCTCTTATGTATTCTCCAAACTCAATTTTATCCTCAGAGAGGAGAGATTTAAGCAACGTAAACTCTGCCGGATAGTACGCCTTTAGATTGAAAACTATCTCGTAGAGGTATGACTCGAGCTGTCCTGCAAACTCGGACTGGGCCTGCTCAATGCGAGCCAAAGGAATGGACTTAGGCCTCTGACTCGTGGTCAATTGGTGCACTTTGCTGCAGACTTGCCGAGTAAAAAATGGATGGCCGCCGTAACTCAGGTGAAGTTTTGAGACGGCCGCTGCATCAAAATCTAGTCCCATGAAGAAGCCCAAACGTGCGACCATCTCTCTGGTTTCATCGAAATCTAGATTGGGAATGAACCGCTTTTGTGCCAACAAATACGCGGGATTGTCGATCCCATTAATTTTCGACTCCTCCAAAATATAAGGGCTTGTTCCAACCAAGCATACAGACAACGACCTTTTCTTTGTCGTTTGCGCAAAGGAACGGATTACCTGCCAGAAATACACTGGATCGTTGCCGGCGCGCCAGTGATCTGACGCGGCTGTTCCTGGAGAAATGTTTTCGATCTCATCGAAAATCAGCAATAAGTTGGACTGTAGCGCGTTCAGCGTTTGGTTCATCGCATTTTTGAACCACTCTGAGATTTCTGCTCCTTCCATAACGGTAGGCCGCTGCAGTGTCTTCAGATTGGTCCGCAGTCTGACTTGTTCCACGAGGTGAACGAGCAATTCACCGTATCGGCGAGCATGGATAACTAAGTCTTGGCAATCGAACGTGTGGACGTTCAATTCGCTCGGTCGACAGCGTCTCTCAATGGCATAGATTGTCGAGGTCTTACCGCTTTTCCGTAGGCCGAACAAACTTGAGTGTTGTCCTGATTTCGCGAGATCAATGACGCTCGAAACGATTTGTGAACGGCCGAAAAAGAAGTGTTCTTCTCGAAGTGGGGACTGGAAGCCGAATAGATCTCTGATGTGATAGTTTTGTCTAACGGCGGAAATGAGAGGATTTGTCCGACGTTCCAGTTGATCAAACGTAAGCGGAACGATGACCGGGTACTCGGGATGTTGCTCAAGGTACAGTCGAATGGCCCGCTCAACGTCTGGGTCGCTGCTGATAAGAAATCTAATAGTCTTATCGACGCGGGCTGACCCGACTAGATCGTAAAAAAGGTTGTATGCCTCTAATGTTCGCACTTCAAATGTGTCATAGTCTGAAAATAATATTAGTAATTCCCTCTGCGTATTCAGAACTACCGATGATTCGTCGGTTGGTCGAATTAGAGCAGCGTAGTAGAAGCTATTGTCGACTTTCTCGACGTCAAAGGATCGCGTCACGTAAAAGGTGTCAGCAACTCGACGCAAGGCGTTGCGTATCGTGGGCGGATATTTCTCGAGCTCAAAGTTCTGATTGAAGCCAGGATACGTTGGCATTTGGTGACCCCTCCTCGCAGCATCTTTGTGTGATAGCGAGGGTGTTGGCAAGCGTCCGAGTTAATAGTGCCGAAATCCTGAACCGTCTTGCTCGGAAGTTGGGGACACCAATTCCAGGGGACAGTATACCAATTCGGAATTCCGGTTTAGTGACACGCCACCGGCTTGCGCCCCCTATGACACTGTCATATAATTTCACCATGCCCACCCGTTCCGCCGAGCCTGTCACCATCAGGCTCGGGCCGCTCGCCAGCATGGGGCGCCAGCGGGCGCCGGGGGCACTGGATGCAACCCTCAAAGCCCGCGTCGAGGAAGCGCTGGCGATCCCGCGCCGTCGATCCCGCAGGCGGACGTGTTCGCCGCGCTACGCGCCCATCACGCCAAGCGCGGTGCAAAGTCCGATGACGCGTGAGGCCCTATGCCGTCGTCTGGCGGCTGCCCCGTAACCCTACGGCTTCGCCCGCGGCCAGGCGGGGCTGACGCCGGTGGCCGGCTGGCCTGCGGTATCGCGGGCGAAGGTGTAGAGCGGCTTCCCCTTGTAAGCCCACTGCTTGCTGCCATCGTCGCGGGTCACGACCGTCCAGTCTCCCGCGTCCTTGTCCGTGGCACTGGCGACCAGGGGCGGCCACGCCGTTGCGCAGGGGCCGTTGCAGGCCGATTTTCCCGGCGTGGTGTCGCTGGCGTAAGTGTAGAGCGGCATGTCCTTGGCATCGTTGAAGCCGTCGGCTGTCGCCTTGACACCGGCCGGGGCCGTCTGGGCGAATGCCGGCGATCCGGCCAGCAGGGCAACGGTCGCGAAGGCGGCGGTCAGCTTGATCATGGGGGTACTCTCCCTTTGGGGCGCGTCCCTCACGGACGCTGGCGGCAAGGTGACGCCAAGGGTGGGGTTGGTCAATCGGGTTACGGTGACAGGTGCGAAACCCGTTTTGAAATATGCGGCCCGGTTCTCGCCCCGGCGCCCGCCAGCACGCGCTGCTCAAGGCGATTGAGAATGCTGGCGGCAAGAGGTGAGCCGCAACAACCCGTTTTCCTACAGCTCCCGATTGCGCATAGAGAGATCGGTTCTCCCTTCGTTCCCTATGGAGCAGAACCGATGTCCTTTCCGTCCCCCGACCGCTTCGGTCTTCCCAGCGCCGCCTGCGAAAACACCCCATGCAACGGTGGCGCGGCTCGCTCCCAACACGCAACCGAAGCCCAGGCTTTCATCGGTAATGACGAAATCGGGGAGCATCCCCGCACCCCCGGCCGGGGCTGGGTCCCGCTCTCGCGCGATCTCGGCCTTCCTTCGGAGCATGGCGTGGCCGATCCCGCCGCCGCGCTTGGCCGCCGCACGGTGTTCACGCTGGAGCGGCGCGTGCGGTTCCTCGATCATCTCGCGTTCAACGGCAACGCCCGCGCGGCGGCGGCGCTGGTGAACGTCAGCCATGAGACCGCCTATCGCGCGCGGCGGCGCGATGCCGCCTTCGCCGCGCTGTGGGATGCGGCGCTTGTCCATGCGCGGCGCTATGGCGAGCAGGTGCTGGCCACCCGCGCGCTCGACGGGGTGGAGGTCGCCGTCTGGTATCATGGCGAGCTGGTCGGGCATGACGTGCGGCACGATCCGCGCTTCCTCTTCGCCCATCTCGCGCGGGTTGACCGGCATGTGGAGGCGGACCCGGGCGCCGTGGCGCGGGCCGGGCGGTTCGACGAATTGCTCGCCCGCTATGCCGGCCAGCCGGTGCCCGAAGGCTTTGCCGAGGCGGTGGACGAGGCGCGCGGCCCCTGGCCCGATCCCGCCGCGCCGCGCGATCTGCCGCCCACGCGCGCCGAATACCTCGCCTATCATCGCGGTCTGGCGATGGACCTGCTCGAAGTGGAGCATGGCACCGATCGCGAGGCCCGCCTGGAGGCCGAGGCGGAATTGGCGGAAGAGCTATGCGAGGAAGCCGCCGAGACCTGGGACGCCTGGCATCACGGCTCGCTCGCCCGCGTCGGCGCGATCGTGGAGCCGGCCGAGCAGGAAGCCGAAGGCCAGGACGAGGGAGAGGGCCAGGACGAGGGAGAGGGCCGGCCCCATACCCCCCTCCCGCTTGCGGGAGGGGCCGGGGGAGGGCCTGTCCCCGCTCTCGATTGCGGAGACGCGTCCTCTCCTGACCCCGGCCAGCCGGAGGAAGACGAGCCGGACCGCGTGCCCCCGGATCTGCCTTACGAGATCAAATCCATGCCCGCCGGCCACTGTGTCACACCTGTCAACCCGGGGCCGGAAAATCGCCCGGAAACAAGCATGGTGGAAACCACCGGCGCAATCGCTCATAGTGCCCTTGTCACTCGCGTGACCAACGAGGGAGAAAAAGAGACGATGAGCACGTTCCTGAATCGCTTCCCGCTAAAAGCCGCGACTGCCGCCCTTGGCGCTCTCGCGCTGGCCGCTCCGGCCGCAGCCCAGTTCGGCGGGCCCCCGGCGCCGCCGAACACCGGGGTTCCGTTTTCCGCCAATCTCACCAGCTGGGCCGAAGTGCCGGGGCCCGGCAACGGCCAGGGCAGCGGCCGGGTCACCGTGGTGGTCGATCCGCCCAAGGGGCAGCTGTGCTACATGTTCTTCGATGTCTACGGCATCGGCACCCCCACCGCGGCGCATGTCCATGTCGGCGCGGCCGGTGCGGCGGGGAACCCGGTGGCGACGCTTCAGCCGCCCGTCGGCGGCTCCAGCAGCGGCTGCCAGCCGATCGCGGCCGATCTGGCCCAGGCGATCGTCAGCAATCCGGCCGGATACTACGTCAACGTGCACACCGCCGAATTTCCGAACGGCGCGCTCCGCGGTCAGCTTTCCGGCTGATGGCGCGCCCAGGAGCCCGGCCGCTGGGGAGCCGGCCGGGCTTCGCCTGATCCGCCTATCCTGAATGGGTGGGGAGAGCGGGCCCTTCCAGGCCGCTCATCCCCGAGCTTGCCGAAGGACGGAAAGAACGGATCAGTCCAGCAGCGCCAGCTGCACCTGCCCGCTCCCGGCGCTGACCAGGCCCAGGTCGGACGCGGCGGCGCGGGAAAGGTCGATCACGCGGTTGCCGTGGAACGGCCCGCGATCGTTGATCCGCACCACCACCGACTTGCCGCCCCGGCTCACGCGGACGCGGCTGCCGAACGGCAGGGTGCGGTGCGCGGCGGTATATTCGCCGGGATCGAACGCTTCTCCGCTGGCCGTCTTGCGGCCGGCGAAGTCGGTGCCGTACCAGCTGGCCATGCCGGACCCAAGGTCTTCGGCGATAGCGGCGTCGGCCTCCTCGGTAGCTTCGGAAGTGTCGTCCTCGGACGGCGTGAAGCGTGGCAGCGAGGCATCCGCTTCGGCCGGGTCCACCTGGGCGGACGCTGCCACGGTGGCGGCGGTATCGTCGCTGGCGGCGAAGGCCGCGGTGATCGAGCCGCCTAACAGAAGCGCAGCGGCGATCGAGACACGCAGCGTCATGGTTTTGGTACTCCCGTCGACCATGTTCGTCGGCCGCGTGGTAGGGGAGCGGCCCGGCCGGCGATACCCGTTCGCCGTCACTCTGCCCCGGTTTGGCCACAGTTCGTCGGGACTCGTCCGGCCGGTAACCATACCGTCGGGCGATTCACCTCCGGCCCCCGATTCGCCGCGTGACCGCAAGGCGCGGGCAGGGCGGGCAAGGACGTGATGGCCCCAGGCCGACGAAAAACCGCCCGCTTGGGCAAAGGGTGACGAAGCGCGCCAGGAGGAGAATGAGCCGGGATCGAGAGGAAACAGAGTCCGTGCCGAGGGCAATCGAACCCGCCCGCAATCGAACCCGCCCAAAGAGAAATGGGGCCAGCCTTGCGGCCGACCCCACTCTCACCGGCGTGTGGACCCCCGAAGGGGTGCTTGACGCCCGGCGTCTTCAATACTGCCCGAAGGCAGCGTCTCTGTCGCCCGGCGCTCGCGCCGGCGCCGGTTCCGCTGGAGATCGGACGATCGCGAGGACCCGTTCCGAGCTGCCTGGCGGCACCGCGACCGGGTGTCATCCATTCTTGCCTCGATCGGTTCCGCCTCGTCCGAAGATCCGGCTTTGCCATCGGCATGAACTTTTGAAAGTCCGGCCTGTCGACTTTGCGCCTTCGCGGCTTCACGGTCTGGATGGTCTGCGCCTTGGGCGAACCCTTGGGGCTTTCCTTCCATCCCTCTACCGCGCGGCTTTCGCCGTCGCATCGAAGCGGTTCCGAAATCCCTTCTCCGCCGCTGGCCTTTCGGCCTTTGTCTCGGAAGGGCCAATCCCCGTATCGACAAGTGAAGGATGCATGCGGCGCCCGATTCGGGCAACGGCCGAACAGGCCAGTTATCCACCTTTGCCCGGAATGCCAGTGGACAAGGGTGGATAAGTCAACCGTTCACCGCAAACGGGCGGATTTTCCGGAAGCAGGAAGCAGGGCCTGCGCTCAGGCGCCTCCCTGCCGGTCCCGCTGCGCCAGCAGCCGCAGGCGCAGGGCGTTGAGCTTGATGAAGCCCGCCGCATCCTGCTGGTCGTAAGCCCCGGCATCGTCCTCGAACGTCACATGGCGTTCGGAATAGAGGCTGTCCGCGCTCTTGCGGCCGACCACCTGGGCCAGGCCCTTGTACAGCTTCAGCCGCACGGTGCCGCTCACCTTCTGCTGGCTGAGGTCGATCGCCGCTTGCAGCATCTCCCGCTCCGGCGCGAACCAGAAGCCGTTGTAGATTAGCTCGGCATACTTCGGCATCAACTCGTCCTTGAGGTGCGCCGCGCCGCGATCCAGCGTGATCGATTCGATGCCCCGGTGCGCCGCGGCATAGATCGTGCCGCCCGGCGTCTCGTACATGCCCCGGCTCTTCATGCCCACGAAGCGGTTCTCGACCAGGTCGAGCCGGCCGATGCCGTGCTTGCGGCCGAGGTCGTTGAGCGCCGCGAGCAGGGTGGCCGGGCTCATCGCCTGGCCGTTGAGCGCCACGCCGTCGCCCTTCTCGAAGTCGATGGTGATGTATTCGGGCTGGTCGGGCGCATCCTCGGGATTGTCGGTGCGGCTGTAGACATAGTCCGGCACTTCCTCCCACGGGTCCTCCAGCACCTTGCCCTCGCTGGAGGTGTGCAGCAGGTTGGCGTCGGTGGAGAACGGGCTTTCGCCGCGCTTGTCCTTCGGCACGGGGATCTGGTGCTGTTCGGCCCAGGCGATCAGCGCGGTGCGGCTGGTCAGGTCCCATTCGCGCCACGGCGCGATAACCTTGATATTCGGGTCCAGCGCATAGGCGCTCAGCTCGAAGCGGACCTGGTCGTTGCCCTTGCCGGTCGCGCCGTGGGCCACCGCGTCGGCGCCTGTCTCATGCGCGATCTCCACCAGCCGCTTGGAAATCAGCGGCCGGGCGATCGAGGTGCCCAGCAGGTAGTCGCCTTCATAGCGGGCATTGGCGCGCATCATCGGGAACACGAAGTCGCGCACGAATTCCTCGCGCAGGTCGTCGATATAGATGTGTTCGGGCTTGATGCCCATCAGCTCCGCCTTGCGGCGCGCCGGTTCCAGCTCCTCGCCCTGGCCGAGGTCGGCGGTGAAGGTGACGACCTCGCAGTTGTAGGTCACCTGCAGCCACTTGAGGATCACGCTGGTGTCGAGGCCGCCCGAATAGGCGAGGACGACCCGTTTGATGTCGGACATTCGAAGCTCCGCTGGGATTCGCGCGCCGGTTATCAGGCGGCGATGCCTCCGGCAACGGTGCTGCGCTTGCGGGGGCCGGCGTCAGGGAATGGGCCGTGCGTGCAGCTGCGGGTTGAGATCGCCGATATGGTTGAGCCAGGCCTTGGGCTTGCGCAGCAGATCGTGGGGATAATCCACCTTGATCCCGGCCAGTTCCGCCAGGCGGCCGACGAAATGAATGCAGTTGCGCGTATCCAGGTCATAGTATTTGCCGGGCGCATCGCGCCAGGCGATCACTTCCTGCATCATCCGGCGATAGGTCGCATCTGGCACGTCGATCGTGAAGTGGACATTGGTGCTTTTGAGGTACTTCTCCTTTTCCGAATAGACGACATGCGCCACCGGCCCCGCCAGCACCGCCGGGCTCACCGTCTTGGCGGAAAAGCCGTAGTTCGAATGAACCCGCTCTCCGCTGTCCAGCGTGCCTTCGAACACCACGAACGTATGCGGAAAGCGTGAGCCGAAGAACGAGCCGTTGAAGCTGTGGAACTCCACCCGGACTTGCGCCAGCGCGGCATCGCTCCAGCATACCAGCAGGGCGGCAAGCAGCACGAGGCGGGCAAGCGTGGACCGGAAGGGTATCGGAGGCATGCGACCTGCTTCGGCTTGGATCGGGCGACGCAGCCTATCGCCCGCGTCCCGGCGCGACAACTGGCGGGAATCGTTCATCCGCCGTCTTCCCGCCTTGCCTAACCTTGGCTAGATCGGCGCCATGGCCGAAGCGAAGACCCAGCCGACGCGGATCGGCGTCAGCGAGTTCCTCGGGCGGGTGGAGCCTGCCGCGAAGCGCCACGAGGGCGAGGTTCTCGCGGCGCTGTTCGGCAAGGTCACGGGGGTGGAGCCGGTAATGTGGGGCCCCTCGATCGTGGGATATGGCGAATATGCCACTGTCTATGACAGCGGCCGCCGGGTGACGATGTGCCGCACCGCCTTCTCCCCGCGCAAGGCCAGGCATTCTCTTTACCTGAGCTGCGGGACGCCTGCGGAAGAAGCGCAGTTCGCGCCGCTGCTGGCACGGCTGGGCAAGCATGGGCGTGGGAAAGGCTGCCTCTACGTCAACAAGCTGGCCGATATCGACCTGGGCGTGCTCGAAGAGATGATCGGCCTGAGCTGGCGGAACTCGTTCGAACGCTATCCGGCTTAAACGCCGGCGTACCACTGATAGCCGCGGTCTTCCCAGTAGCCGCCGCCGCCGCCTTCGATGCCGTCGAGGCTGTCCACTAGCTCGATCGCCGTGAGGTACTTGGCGTGCTTGTAGCCCAGCTGGCGTTCGATCCGCAGGCGCAGCGGCGCGCCGTTGCGTTCCGGCAGCGGCTCTCCGTTGAGCTGGTGGGCAATGAGCGTCTGCGGGTGCAGCGCATCATCGAGATCGCAGCTTTCGTAATACGGCGCCTTGCCGAAGCTGTCGGCACAGCGGAACACGGCGAACTTGGCTTGCGGCTTGAGCCCGGCCTGGCCCAGGATCGTGGACAGGCGCGGCCCGGTCCACTGGCCGATCGCGCTCCACCCTTCGACGCAATCGTGCCGGGTGATCTGGGTGCGCTGGGGCAAGGCGCGGATCTGCTCCAGCGACAGGCTCAGCGGGCGATCGACCAGCCCGCGCACTTCCAGCCGCCAGTCGGGAAAGCCGCTGGCCAGTTGCGCGCGATAGGTATCCGTATCGATCTCGGTATTGCCGTTGCCCCGGAAGTAGGGGGAAATGTCGGCTACGGAGAACTCGCGCGCCATGGTCGGCCGCGCGCCAAGCATCCGGTGCGCCCCGCGGCTGAGCTTTTCCGCGCCGTCCACCACATCGCCGAACCATTCGGTTTGGCCGATCTTGGTGCAGCCGCCGGTAATCAGCGCGCCAAGGCCGGCAAGGACATTACGCCGTTTCATCGAGACGCCCTCCACCGATCATGTCGCCCAGGTTCTTGAGCGGCTTGTTGAGCAGCACCAGCACCACATGAAGCACGAAAAACGCCAGCAGCGCCCAGGCGACGATGAAATGGATCGAGCGCGCGCTCTGCCGCCCGCCGAACAGGTCCACCAGGAACGGCCAGGCGGCGTCCATGCCGGGGCTCATCGTCAGGCCGGTGAGGACCATCAGCGGCAGCAGGATGAAGATCACCACGGCATAGGCCGCCTTTTGCAGCAGGTTGTACTTGCCTTCAGTCGGCGCGAAATCCAGCCGCAGGTGCTTGCGCACGTCGGCCCCTATGGCGGAAGGGCGCCAGTCCTCTCGCCGACCGGCGAGATCGCGTCGGAAATGCCCGTTGAGCAGCGCCGTGATCAGGAACAGCAACAGCGAGAGGGAGAAGATCCAGGCGAACACCACGTGCCAGTCCCGCGCGGCGGCGAGGCTGTAGTAATTGGGGATCGTCGCCCATCCGGGAAAACGGATCACATGGAACCAGGCCTCGTGCGGCTGGAAGCCCGCCTGGCCCCAGTAGAGGTGGCGATGCGCGTTGGAGATGTTCAGCCCCGACATGAACAGGATCGCCACGCTGAGCAGGTTCAGCCAGTGCCAGATGCGGGTGCTGATCGCGTGGCGCTTCATCGTGCGGCCTCTCCTTCGCGGGCGAGATACATCACATCGCGCGGTTGTGACAGCAGGTGCTGGCCGGAATCGACGAACAGCGTCTGCCCGCTCGCCATCGGCCCGGTCGCCAGGAAGAAGGCCGCTTCAGCCACTTCGGCAACGGTGGTGCGCCGCCTCAAGAGGTTCATCCGGTGGGAGACCTCGGCTTCCGCCTCGTTCTGGTCATGGCTGGCCAGGATGGCGCCGGGCGCCAGGGCAAAGACACGATCCCGCGCATCCGCCGCCATGGCCAGTATCGGCACCGTGGCGGCCAGCGCGTGCTTGCTCATCGTATAGCTGAAGAAGTCCGGGTTCGGGTTTTGGGTCTTCTGGTCGGTCACCTGGATCACTCGCCGCCCGGCATCGGATCGGGCAAGGCGGAGATAGAGCTGGGCCATCCATGCCGGCGTCACCGCGTTGACCTGCAAGGCTTCCCAGTTGACGCCGAGATCGAGCTGGTCCGCCGCGTCCGGCCGGAACACGGAGGCCGAATTGACCAGCGCGCGCCAGTCGCCCAGCCGTTCGGCCAGATCCTCGATCATCTCCGTGGCCGCGCCCACGTCGGCCAGATCGCAGCGGACGACTTCGGCGTGCCCCAGTTCACCGGCCAGCGCCTGCGCCTCGGCGTAAGAGCGGCAGCAGTGGATCACCACGTGCCAGCCGGCGGCGCCGAAACGCCGGGCGATCGCCGCGCCGATGCGCCGTGCGCCGCCGGTGACGAGAACGGCCTTGCGCTTCATGGGGTGGGATGCTCCCGCGACCGACATCGTTCCGCGCTGCCCTCGAACGAGGCGATGATCGGGCAGGGGCCGTTTTCGCCGGCGGTGCATTCCTCAGCCAGGCGGGCGAGGGACCGGCGCGCCTTGCGCAATTCGGCGATGCGCTCGTCCAGCGCGGCGATCCGCCCACGGGCCAGTTCGCGCGCGCGGGGGCGGTCCCCCGTGCTGTCGAGGCGCAGCAGCTCGGCGATCTCCTCCAGCGTGAAGCCGGCTGCCTGGGCCGATCGGATGAAGCGCAGCCGGCGCGCTTCGTCCGGCCCGTAATGCCGGGTGCCGCGCAGGCCGGTGCGATGCGGCCGGGGATCGGGCAGCAGCCCGCGCCGCTGGTAATAGCGCACCGTTTCCACGCCGACTTCGGCGCTACGCGCAAGCTGGGAAATGGTCATCGCATTCATGGTTGACTCCGTACTACGGTACGGGATGTATGGTGATACGCATGGAACAGCAAGCCAAGCGCGCGGTGCTTTACCGCATGGTCATGCCCAAGCATGTCTGCCCTTACGGCCTCAAGGCAAGACATCTTCTCGAAAGCCGCGGTTTTACGGTGGACGATCACTGGCTGACGACTCGTGAGGAGGTCGATGCTTTCAAAGCGCAGCATCAGGTGAAGACCACGCCGCAGACCTTCATCGATGGCGAGCGGGTGGGCGGGTACGACGATCTGCGCCGGTCCTTCGGCCTCAAGGTCGCCGATCCGGACGCGGTGAGCTATGTTCCGGTGCTGGCGGTCTTCGCGATCGCCGCGGCACTGGCCCTGGCGGTGAGCTTCGCGGCATCGGGCTCGCTTTTCACCGTGCACGCGGGCGAATGGTTCATCGCCTTCTCCATGGCGATCCTGGCGATGCTCAAGCTGCAGGATGTCGATCGCTTCGCCACCATGTTCCTGGGCTATGACCTCCTGGCGCGGCGTTGGGTGCCTTACGCCTACGTCTATCCCTTTGCCGAGGCGCTGGCCGGGGTGCTGATGGTGGCGGGAGCGCTGAACTGGCTGTCGATCCCGATTGCGCTGTTCATCGGCACGGTAGGCGGCGTCTCGGTGTTCTACGCGGTCTATGTGGAGAAGCGCGAGCTCAAATGCGCCTGCGTCGGCGGGTCGAGCCGGGTTCCGCTGGGCTTCGTCTCGCTGCTGGAGAACGTGATGATGGTGGCGATGGCCATCTGGATGTTGTTCTTCCATGGATGAAGGGACAGAGCGAGGCATCACCGGCGCCCGGTCGGCAGCAGCGCGGGATTCGGCCCGGTTCAGGCCGGATGCAGCCGCCGGGGGCGAATATGGGGCGATCCGCAAGGGAGTCATATCGATGAAAGCGATGAAATCATTGTCCCGCTGGATGGCGCTGGGGGCCGCCGTGGCGCTGGCCGCGTCCGGCCCGGCGCTGGCCCACACCCATCTGGTCCAGTCCGATCCGGCCGCCGGCGCGACTGTCAAGGCGGCGCCGAAGGCGATCACGCTGACGTTCAGCGAACGCCTGGTGCCCACTTTCTCTACGTTCGAGCTGACGATGCCCGATCACCGCATGAAAGTGCCGGTGAAGACGGCGGTGTCGCGTGACGGCAAGCAGATCGTCGGCACGCTGGAAAAGCCGCTTACGGCCGGTTCCTACAAGATCGAGTGGACCGCGGCGGGAAGCGACGGCCACAAGATGACGGGCGAGGTCGCCTTCAAGGTCGGCTGACATGCTCGATGCGGCGGTGCTCGCCGTCAGGTTCCTGCAATATGCCGGGGCGGCGCTCCTGTTCGGGGTGCCGCTCTTTTTCGTTTACGCCCTGCCGGCGGGATCGCCCGGCCCGCGCGGATCGCGCGCCATGGTGGGCGGCGCGGCGGCGGTGCTGGCGGTGGGTTCGGCGGCGGCGATCGCCGTCCAGGCCAGCGTCTTCGCCGGCTGGCTGACGGGGGAGAGCCTGGGCGCGGTCGTCACTTATATGGCCTTCGGCAAGGCGGCGCTGGTGCGCACCGTGGCGGCGCTCTTCGCTCTTGGCCTGCTGCTCGCCCTGCCGCGCGGGCGGTGGAGGTGGTCCGCCGTGGCGGCCGCCGGGGCCGTTGCGGCGGCGAGCCTTGGCTGGATGGGGCATGGGGCGGCGAGCGAGGGGCCGCTGGCCGGGGTGCATCTGGCGGCCGATGTGCTGCATGTCCTGGCCGCCTGCGCATGGCTGGGGGCGCTGGCCGCCTTCGTGCTGCTGGCGCGCGGCGAAGCGGGGCGGGCGCAACTGCATCCGGCGCTGCGGACCTTCTCCGCGCTGGGTCCGGCGCTGATCGCCTTGCTGGTGCTTTCCGGGCTGGCGAACACCTGGGTCCTGATCGGCCCCGATCATATCGCCGATCTCGTCCGCTCGGCCTATGGCCGCGTGCTGCTGGCCAAGCTGGTGCTGTTCGCCGCGATGCTGGCGCTGGCGGCGGCCAATCGTTACCGCCATACGCCCGCCGTGGCGGAGGGGGCGCCGCTCGGCCCGGTGCGGCGGAGCCTGGCCTGGGAGGCCGCCCTTGGGCTGGCGGTGCTCGCGCTGGTGGCCTGGCTCGGAACGCTTGCACCACCCGGATTTGGCCTCTAGCGCCTCGCGCGTGATCCGCGCGCATCGTTCCCGTACCTGGCTATGGCTGCTGCTCGCGGCGGCGCTGGCCATGCGCGCCTTCGTGCCGCAGGGCTACATGGTCACCGCCGGGCAGGACCAGATCGCGATCAGCATCTGCACCGGGCAAGGCCCCATGATCGTGCTGGTCGACAGACATGGTGACGATCACTCCCACGGAGACAAGCAGGACGCCGCGCAGCAATGCGCCTTCGCCGATCTGACCGTACCGGGCCTGACGGCGGTTCCGCCCGTTGCGCTGGCGCTTGCGCTGGCCTTCATCCTCGCGCTGTGGCTGGCCGAGGCCGCTCCGCTTCGCCTGACCCAAGCCGGGCGTTTGCGTCCGCCGCTTCGCGGGCCGCCTTCGCGCATCTGATCCGTCCGCCGCGTGCCGGCGGACCCGCGTTTTCAGATCAAGGCCCGGCCGCCCTGCGCGGCCTGGCGCGAAGGATGGACAAGCCGTGAACAAGCTCGCTTTTGCCCTGCTGCTGGCAGGGACCGCCATAACTCCCCTGACTCCCGCTTTCGCCCAGTCCGGCGGCGGGGAACCCCCGATCATCGTCACCGGCAGGGCCGATCCCGGCGATCCGCAAGTGGTGGCCGATGCCCGCGCGCGCCTTTCCCGCACGCCCGGCTCGGTCTCGGTCGTCGCGGCGGAGACATACGAGGATCGCGCCGTGATCGGCCTGCCCGATCTCTTGCGCGACGTGCCGGGCGTGCTGTCCAACAAGCGCTATGGGGAGGAATCGCGCCTGTCGATCCGGGGCTCTGGCCTCGATCAGAGCTATCACCAGCGCGGCGTGCTGCTGGCGCAGGACGGCGTGCCTTTCGCCGATGCGGACGGGTTCTCGGATTTCCAGAAGATCGATCCGCTCGGCGCGCGCTATATCGAAGTTTACAAGGGCGGCAATGCGCTGCGCTTCGGCGGGGCGCAGCTCGGCGGGGCGGTCAATCTCGTCACCCCCAACGGCAGGACGGCGGAAACGCCGTTCGGCCTGCGCGCCGAAACCGGGTCGTGGGACAGCTGGCGCGGGCAGGGCCATGCCTCGGGCACGGCGGGCGCGCTGGATTTCTACGCCGGGGTCAACGCCTTCCGCTCGGATGGCTACCGCCAGCAGGAACGCAGCCGGCAGGCGCGCGGCACGCTGAACCTGGGCTATTCCTTCGGCGAGGACAGCGAGATCCGCGCGATCGGCTATGCGGCCACCATTCGCCAGGGCGTGCCGGGCGCGCTTTCCCTGGACGATGCGCTGAACAACCCGCGTTTCGCGGGGGCCGGCGTCGTCGCCCGCCGGCAGGCGCGCGATCTCGACGTGTTCCGGGGCAGCTTGCAGACGCGCCTGCGCCTGAGCGATGCACTGGTGTTCGAAGGCGGCGTCTATGCGACGCAGAGTGACCTGCATCACCCGATCTCCATCGTGATCGACCAGGACACCGATACGCAGGGCGCCTTCGGCCGCTTCGACCTAGCCGGCGAACTGGCGGGCCACCGCGCCGATCTGTTCTTCGGCGCTTACTACCGGCAGGGCGGCACGCGGCAGGATCTGTTCGTCAACTCGGGCGGCGCCAATGGCCCGCGCATCGGCGATGCGGTGCAGGATGCCAGCGGGCTCGATCTCTTTGCGGAGGGCCGGTTCTTCGTCACGCCGCAACTGGCACTGGTCGCGGGCGGGTCCTGGGGCCGGGCCACGCGCGATTATGACAACGTGCTGGCCGGCCGCAGCGACGCGGCCAGCTATGACTGGTTCGCCCCGCGCGTGGGGCTGCTGTTCGAACGGGGGGATGTGCAGGTCTATGCCAACTACACCCGTTCGGTGGAGCCGCCGCATTTCGGCGCGCTGACGCAGACCAACACCTCCGGCCAGCTTTTCGTGCCGCTCGATCCGCAGCGCGCGTGGACGGCCGAGATCGGCACGCGCGGCCGCTCCGGCGCCTTCGCCTGGGACCTGACCTATTACCGCACCGAAGTGCATGGCGAACTGCTCAGCTACCTGCCCGAAGCCGAGCTGCCGGCAAGCGTGTTCAACGCCCAGGAGACCCGGCACCAGGGCATCGAAGCCAGCCTGGACTGGACCCTGCTCGACAATGGCCAGGGCCGCCTGCGCCTGAGGCAGGCTTACGCCTGGTCGGATTTCCGCTTCGTCGACGATCCGCTTTACGGCGATAATCGCCTGCCTGTGGCGCCGGAACACCAATACCGCGTTTCGCTGCGCTATGACGGCCCGCATGCCTTGTTCGTGGAGCCTTTCGTGGATTGGCGGATGAAGGCCCCATGGGTCGATTACGCCAATACGCTGAAGGCGCCGGGCTTCGCCCTGCTCAATGTCAGCGCGGGCATCGGCCTGGGGCCGGCGACACTGTTCGTCGATGCCCGCAATCTCACCGGCAAGGCCTATACGGCGGAATTCGCGGCGGTGACCGACGCGCGCACGGCCAGCACCGCGGTGTTCTTTCCCGGTGAAGGCCGCTCGATTTTCGGCGGCGTCAGGGTAGGGTTCTGAGATGAGAAAGGGGATCGGGACAATGATCGGCAGGATAATCGCGATGGCCGCGTTGGCGGTTTCGGCGCCCGCCTGGGGCCACATCGTGTTCACGGAGCCGGAGGGGCAGGCGGGCGCTTACTACGCGGGCTTCCTCCGTGTCAGCCACGGCTGCGGCGATTCGGCCACCATCTCGCTGCGGGTGGAGATCCCCGAGACCTTGCTCACCGTCCGCCCGCAGCCGAAGCCCGGCTGGACGCTGGCGATCGAGCGCGTGCCACTGGCCCGGCCGGTGCCGGGCGAGGGCGGGGCGATGATCCGCGAGCGGGTTTCGGCGGTGACCTGGACCGGCGAGCTTCCGGCCGATCAGTTCGACCAGTTCGGCCTGATGATGAAGCTGCCCGATACGCCGGGCGCGCTCTATTTCCCCGCCGTGCAGACCTGTGCCGAAGGCAGGAACGAATGGACCGCCGTGCCGGCCGATCCGGCGAAATGGCACGAGCTGGAATCGCCGGCGCCTATTCTCACGATCAGGCCGGCGCAGGCGGAACACGCCATGCACTGATCGCCGGACGAAGGCGCCGCGTATCGATCAAGGCGACTGGGGCAGGGCTCCGTCATTGCAGTGGAAAGCCGATCGCAAGGGGGAAAGGGCACCTCGCGATCGGCCCGTCCAGGCAAAGAAGGAGTGACAATGAAGTATCCAGTGATGATCGCGGTGTCCCTGGCGGCCCTTGCCAGCCCCGCATATGCGCAAGACCTTTCCGGCTTCCGCATCGAAGGCCGCGCTGCCTGGGAACAGGTCGGCGCCAAGGCCACCATTCCCAATCGCGATTTCGACGATGAAGACGCCGCGAGCCCCGAGTTCCTGACCGGCTCCGACGACGACAACGGCATCACTTACGGCGTGGAGCTGGGATACGATCTGCAGATCGGCTCGGGCCTGGTGATCGGCGCTTATGCCGGCGCGGATTTCTCCGACAGCAAGGTCTGCAACATGCTGGTCGAGGACGATCTCGCCTGCTCCGATCTCGGGCGGACGTTCACCGTGGGCGCCCGTGCCGGCGTGCCGCTCGGCCAGTCCTCGCTGGTCTATGTCAAGGGCGGCTATTCCAACGGCAAGTTCAAGGTCGCCTATGATCCCGACGTGACCGACAACGATGACGAGGAACCCGGCGCGATCGCCGTGTTTTCCAAGAGCCGCGGCGGCTTCCATGTCGGCGGCGGCGTGGAAGTGGGGCTGACCCAGTCGCTCTATGGCAAGCTGGAATACATCTACAGCGATTACGGCAAGGGTTCCTATCGCCTCGGCACCGGGGAAGGCGATCCCACGCTCGGCATCGGTTCCGACCGCCACCAGGTGGCCCTGGGCCTCGGCCTGCGCTTCTAACAGCTGAAACACGCGCCCTTGCGCGGGGCGTAGCGACGAGGCGATCCAGGGCGGCACCGCAATGCGCCCTGGATTGCTTCGCGTCGCTCGCAATGACGAATCCGGGTTAGGCCACGGAGGCGCCGACACACCGGTGCCACACCCTCGACAAATCGCGGCGGCCGTGCGAGCCCTCTTTTGGGCTTAATTGTCGCAAATTGTCCCGTCGAAGCGCGTCGGCCTTGTGCTGTGGGCGCACTTCGCTGAAAGGCCACGCAATCCGATGGGTCTCTAGGCACGGTCTGACATGTTCAATCGGCAAGCGGCTGTTCTGCGCGGCAGCCTTTGCAGTCTCCTCCTCATCCTCGCGGCGTGTTCCGGCGGCGGTGGCGGGAATCGCAATGCCCAGGCGCCCGAGGTGGGTTTCGTCGTGGTGCAGCCTACCTCGGTTCCCCTGTCGGTCACGCTCGCCGGCCGCACGGTGGCTTATGAAACGAGCGAGGTGCGGCCGCAGATCAACGGGCTGATCCGCCAGCGGCTGTTCACCGAAGGCAGCTACGTGCGCGCCGGGCAGCCGCTCTATCAGATCGATTCCAGCCTCTATCGCGCGGCGGTAAACCAGGCCGAAGCCAATCTCGCCAGCGCCCGCGCCAGCGCGGAAGCGGCCGTGGCGCGGGCCGACCGCTATCGCCCGCTCGCCGAAATCGAAGCGATCTCCGAACAGGATTACACCGATGCCGTCGCGCAGGCGCGCGTGGCCCGCGCAGCTGTGGCGCAGAACGCCGCCGCGCTCGATACCGCGCGGATCAACTTGCGCTACGCCACGGTGAGCGCCCCGATCAGCGGGCGGATCGGGCGTTCGCTGTTCACCGTGGGCGCGCTCGTCAGCGCCAGCCAGCAGGATCCGCTGGCGGTGATCCAGCGGCTCGATCCGATCTATGTCGACATGCAGCAATCCAGCGCCGACCTGACCGAACTGCGCCGCCAGCTGCGGGCCGGCGAAGTCTCGGCGGGCAGCACCACGGTGCGCCTCAAGCTCGAGGATGGCAGCGACTATGCCTATACCGGCAAGGTGGAATTCGCCGATGTGACGGTGGACGAACGCACCGGCACCGTCACCATGCGGGCGACGTTCCCCAACCGGGACGGGCTGCTGCTGCCCGGCATGTTCGTGAAGACTGTGTTCGAACAGGCGGTGCAGCCGAACGCGTTCCTGGTGCCGCAACAGGGCGTGCAGCGCGATTTCGACGGTTCGGCTTACGTCTATGTGGTGGGCAAGGACAACAAGGCCGCCCGGCGCAAGGTCTCCGCCGAACGGACGCTGGGGACCAACTGGGTGGTCACCTCGGGCCTCCAGGCGGGTGACCGGATCATCGTCCAGGGCCTCGCCAACGTGAAGCAGGATACCGCGGTCCGCCCGGTGCCGGCGGACACGCCGGAGCGTGTGGGCGCCCCGCCCGCCGGTGGAAACGGACGGCAAGGCGCGGCGGCCAGGCGGAACTGAGCGGGCGATGTCGCGGATATTCATCGATCGGCCGATTTTCGCCTGGGTGCTGGCGATCGTGGTGATGCTGGGCGGCCTCGGCGCCCTGCTCTCGCTGCCGATCGAACAGTATCCCGACATCGCGCCCACCACGGTCAATGTCCGCGCCAGCTACCCGGGCGCTTCGGCCGAGACCCTGGAAAACAGCGTTACGCAGATCCTGGAGCAGCAGCTCACCGGCATCGACGGGCTGCTCTATTTCAGCTCCTCCTCCAGCGCGCGCGGGCAAGCCAGCATCACGGTGACCTTCGCCAAGGGGACCGATCCCGACATCGCCCAGATGCAGGTGCAGAACAAGATCCAGTCCGCGATCTCGCGCCTGCCGGCCGATGTGCAGAACCAGGGCGTCAGGGTCACCAAGTCGAACTCGGATTCGCTGCTGCTGGTGGCGGTCTACGACGTGACCGATACCCGATCGTACCAGGACGTTTCCGATTATCTGACCTCGAATATCCAGGACACGCTCGCGCGCGTGCCAGGCGTCGGCGATGTGAACGTGTTCGGCTCGCCCCACGCGATGCGTATCTGGCTCAATCCCCAGCGCCTCGCGGGATTCTCGCTGATGCCCAGCGACGTGATCAGCGCGATCAACAGCCAGAACGCGGAAGTTGCCGCCGGTGAGCTGGGCGGCCTGCCTTCGCCGCAGGGGCAACTGCTCAACGCCACGATCACCGCGCAGTCCAAGCTGCAAACGCCCGAGCAATTCCGAGACATCGTCGTCAAGACGCTGCCCAACGGCTCCACCGTGCGGGTCAGCGATGTAGCCCGCGTGGAAATGGGCGCCGAAGGCTATGGCATCATCTTGCAGATGAACGGGCATCCGGGTGCGGGCATGTCGGTCTCGCTGGCGCCCGGGGCCGACGCGCTCAAGACATCCGACCTAGTCAAGGCCAAGATGGACGAGCTTGCCCGCAATCTGCCCGACGGGTTGGAATACGCTTACGCGAACGATGCCACGGCCTTCATCCGCCTCTCGGTCAGCGAGGTGGAGAAGGCGCTGGTCGAGGCCATGGTGCTGGTCATCATCGTGATGTTCGTGTTCCTGCAAAGCTGGCGGGCGACGCTGATCCCGGCGATCGCCATCCCGGTGGTGCTGCTGGGCACGTTCGGCGTCCTCTATATAGCCGGGTTCACGATCAACACGCTGACCTTGTTCGGCTTGGTTCTGGCGATCGGCCTGCTGGTCGATGACGCGATCGTGGTGGTCGAGAACGTCGAGCGGCTCATGGAAGAAAACCCGGGGATGAGCGCCAAGGACGCCACCGTTGAATCGATGAGCGAGCTGCAGGTCGCGCTGATCGCGATCGCGCTGGTGCTGTCGGCCGTGTTCCTGCCGATGGCGTTCTTCGGCGGCTCCACCGGCGTGATCTACCGCCAGTTCTCGCTGACGATCATCTCCGCCATGGCGCTGTCGGTCCTGGTGGCGCTGATCCTCAGCCCGGCGCTGACCTCGAACCTCCTCAAGCCCAAGGTGGCGCGCGATCATCCCGATGCCCCCTGGCTGACGCGGCGCTTCCCCGCCGTGGCGAACGCGTTCCACCGCGCGCAGGACGGATTCAACACCGGCTTCGCCCGGCTCGTCGGGCGCTATACGGCAAGCGTCCGCACGGTGACGGAGCGCAAGTGGCTGTTCCTGGCGATCTACGCGGTGATCGTGGCGCTGCTGGCGGTGCTGTTCCTGCGATTGCCCGGCGGCTTCATCCCCGGCGAGGACCAGGGGCGGGTGCAGGTCCAGTGGCGCCTGCCCACGGGCGCCACCCAGACGCGCACCCTGGAAGTGCGCGACATGATCGAAAAGTACCTGACCACGGTGGAAAAGGACAATGTGGGGTCCTCTTTCCTCGTCGCGGGCGGTGGCGGCGGCGGGCAGAACACCGGGCAGGGCTTCGTCAATCTCAAGCCGTGGGACGAACGGATCGGCCCGGAAAATACCGCCGATGCGATCGCGCAGCGCGCGACGGCGGCCTTCCGCGGCCTGCGCGATGCGCAAGTGTTCACGCTGGTGCCCGGGGCCGTTCGCGGGCTGGGCGATACGTCCGGGTTCAACGTGCAGCTCCAGAACTCCAGCGGTATGAGCCGCGAGGACTTCGCCGACGCGCGCGATCGCCTGATCGAACTGGCGAGCCAGGATCCGAAGCTCAGCCAGGTGCGCATGAGCGACCTGCCCGAGATCGCCACGCTCAAGATCGACGTCGATGCCCAGCGGTTGAGCGCGCTGGGGCTCAGCACCGGCGACGTGAACTCCACGCTCTCAGCTGCCTGGGGCGGGCGCTACGTCAACGATTTCATCGACAAGGGCCGGGTCAAGCGCGTCTATGTCCAGGGCGATGCGCCCTATCGCGCGCGGCCGGAGGACCTGTCGCAATGGTACGTGCGTGGGTCCGATGGCCAGATGGCGCCGTTTTCCTCGTTCGCGGAAATCGGCTGGTCCACGATGCCCAGCACCAATAGCCGCTTCCAGGGCGTGCCGGCGTTCAGCATTTCCGGGCAGGCGGCCCCGGGCGTAAGCTCGGGCGAGGCCATGGCCGAAATCGAACAGCTGGCGTCGCAGATCCCCGGCACCAGCGTCGCCTGGTCGGGCGCCTCTTACGAGGAGCGGGTCTCCTCGGGCCAGGCGCCGCTGCTCTACACGCTGTCGCTGCTGGTGGTGTTCCTGTGCCTGGCCGCGCTTTACGAAAGCTGGTCGATTCCGGTGGCGGTGCTGCTGGTGATCCCGCTTGGCCTGGTCGGCGCGGTTTTCGCGGTGACCTTGCGCGGGCTTCAGAACGATGTGTTCCTGCAGATCGGCCTGCTCACGACCATGGGCCTCGCCGCCAAGAACGCGATCCTGATGATCGAGTTCGCCGAGCAGGAGGAGAAGAAAGGCGCCCGGGTGATCGACGCGGCGATGCGCGCGGCGCGGATCCGCCTGCGTCCGATCCTGATGACCAGCTTCGCCTTCATCTTCGGCGTGCTGCCGCTGGCGCTGGCGAGCGGGGCGGGGGCCAACAGCCGCATCGCCATCGGCACTTCGGTGATCGGCGGCATGCTCACGGCCACGCTGTTGGCGGTGTTCTATATCCCGCTGTTCTTCGTCATCGTCCGCCGCGGCACGCGCGAGGCCTTGCATGCCCTGCACGCCCGCTTCGACCACGATGAAGAGCCGGAGGCGACGGCTTGAGCAGGCTCCTTCCCACCGCGCTCGCGGCGCTGGCCCTCTCCGGCTGCTCGATGGCCCCGGCCTATGTCCGCCCCACAGCGCCGGTCCCCGCGTCCTGGCCGGAAGGCGACGCCTATCTCGCGCAGAGCGAGGCCGCGCTGCCGCAGGTCTCCTATCGCGACATCTTCCGGGATGTGCGGCTCCAGGGCCTGATCGCCCAGGCGCTGGAGAACAACCGCGACGTGCGCGTCGCGGCAGCGAACGTGGCCGCCGCCCGCGCGCAAGTGCGGGTCGTCCGCTCCGCGCAGTTCCCGGCGATCGGAACCACGGCCTCGGCCGGCTATCGGATCGACGGCAGCGGGAACGATACGCAGGACTATGCCCTTCAGGGCGGGCTGTCGAGCTTCGAGATCGACCTGTTCGGCCGCCTGGCCAATGCCACCGCTGCCGAGCGTGAGCGGGCGCTCGCCACCGAAGCGGGCGCGCGGACGGTGCGGCTCGGCTTGGTCGCCGATCTGGCGAATGCCTGGGCCGCTTATGCCGCCGACCGGGACTTGCTGGCGATCGCGCAGGATACCGCCAATGATGCGCGCCGCTCCGTCGAACTGACGCGGGCGCGCCTCGAAGGCGGCATCGCGCCGCGGACGGATCTGCGCCAGGCGGAACAGGTGCTGGCGACCGCCGAGGGCGATCTGGCCGCGCAGACCGCCGCGATCGCGCAGGATGAAAATCTGATCCGCCTGCTGGTGGGCGGCCCGGTCGATCCCGCGCTGCTCCCGGCCGGGCTCGGCGAAGTCTTCGCCTCCATCGCTTCCTTGCCGGCGGGCACGGATTCCTCGGTGCTGCTGCGCCGGCCGGACATCGTCCAGGCGGAATACCTGTTGCGCGCGGCCAATGCCGATATCGGCGTGGCCCGCGCGCAGTTGTTCCCGCGCGTCTCGCTCACGGGCCTGCTGGGCCTGGCGAGCGATGCCCTGGGTTCGCTGTTCAGCGGCGACGCGTTCGGCGCCAGCGCCGCGGCCAATGCCACGTACACGATCTTCGACGCCGGCGGCCGCCGCGCCGGCGTGGCCGTCAGCCAGGCGCAGCGCGATGCCGCGCTCGCCTCGTACGAAGGGGCGATCCAGAGCGCCTTCCGCGAAGTGGCCGATGCCCTGGCCGTGCAAGGCACGATTGGCGAGCGGCTGCGCGCGGCGCGGGCCAATAGCGATGCCGCCGCGGATAACGCCGGCCTGGCCGAAGCCCGCTATCGCGGCGGGATCGACAGCTTCCTTTCCAATCTCGATGCGCAGCGCAGCCTCTACACGGCCCGGCGCCAGGAAACGGCGGTCCTGCTCGCCGCCGTGCTGAACCGGGTGGAACTCTATCGGGCGCTCGGCGCGGACAGCGTGCTCGCGACACCCCCTATCGAGCCGGCCGCCACACCGTAAAGGCGCCGGGCACCGGCCACTCTTGGCAAAGCCTCGGGAAAATGCAGTCATGGCGGCAACGCCGCCTGACATGCGCGGCCCTGAGTGGGAGACCGAGATGTCCGATGTCGAAATCGCCTTTGCCTCCGCGACCGAGCAGTTGCGCCTCCTCGACAGGGGCGAGATTGGGGCGGTCGAACTGCTCGAGCTTTATCTGGCGCGGATCGATCGGTTCAATCCGGTCTACAACCTGGTCGTCGCCTTCGATCGCGATCGCGCACGTGCTGACGCGGCGGAACTCGATCGGCGGCGCAAGCAGGGCAAGGCGATGGGGCGGCTCGCGGGCCTGCCGATCACTATCAAGGATTCGTTCGAAGTCACTGGAATGCCGGCGACTTGTGGCCTGGAGGCCTTGCGCGATCATCGGCCGGATAGGGACGCCGACGCCGTCACCCTGCTGCGCCAGGCGGGTGCGAATGTGTTCGGCAAGACCAACCTGCCCGCCGGGGCCAGCGACTGGCAGTCGTTCAACCCCGTCTATGGCCTGAGCCGCAATCCCTGGAATCCCGACCGGACGGTCGGCGGATCGTCAGGCGGCGCGGCCGGGGCGGTCGCCGCCGGGTTCACCGCGTTCGAACTGGGCAGCGACATCGGCGGCTCGATCCGCATCCCCTCGCATTTCTGCGGCGTGTTCGGCCACAAGCCGACTTACGGCGCCGTGCCTTTGCGCGGCCACATCCCGCCGCCGCCGGGCATGTTGAGCCAGCCCGAACTGGGCGTCGCCGGCCCGATCGCGCGGAGCGCGGGCGATCTTGAACTGCTGTTGGGCGTGCTGGCGGACAAGCCCCTGATGCCGGCGCGCCATGCCCGGCTGGAGGATTTCCGCGTGGGCGTGTGGATGGGCGAAGAGGCCTATCGCGTCGACGGCGCTTATCGGGCCGCGCTCGAAAGCTATATCGCCGACTTGCGCCACGCGGGCGCCCGGATCGAGGAAGTGGCGCTGCCGGTGGACCCGCGCGAGAGCTACGAAACCTATCTGCAAGTCCTGTTCGCCATCGTCGGCGCGCCGGCGCCGCAAGAGGCCGAGGCTTTCGAACGGCTGGCGGATCAGGACGACACCGGGATAGCGGCCCGGCTCGCCCGCTACATGCGCACGTCGCTGGGCGAATGGTTCGACCTCGCCGAAAGGCGGGAGCACCTGTTCCAGGCATGGCGGCGCTTCTTCGGGGCTTATGACCTGCTGATCTGCCCGGCCGTGCCGGTCGTCGCCTTCCCGCACATGGCGGAAGGGAGCGGCGTCCATTCGGACCAGCTGTTCCGCCGGGTGACGATCGACGGCGAGCCCGCGCCTTATCTGGATTTCACCTGGCAAAGCCTGGCCCTGGTTGCGAACCTGCCGGCTACCGTGATGCCCACCGGCCGCCAGGTGGAAGCGCTGCCCACCGGATTGCAGATCATCGGCCCCCATTCCGAAGACCTCACAACCATCACCTTCGCCCAATGCGCCGAGCGGCAGACGGGCGGCTTCACGCCGCCGCCAGCGCTTGTGTGATCAGGGGGTTCGGATTGGAAGGAATGGTGCCCAGGGGCGGAATCGAACCACCGACACTGCGATTTTCAGTCGCATGCTCTACCAACTGAGCTACCTGGGCAGGCGTCCGGGCGCACCCTTTGGCGGGCGCTCGGGCGGTTGGAGTGGGCGCCTATGGCGAAGGGGGCCGCGCTTGGCAAGGGGCTAATCGGCGCCTTGCCCGGCGAACCGGGGGCTTACCCGTCCTCGCGCGCGATGTCTTCCGGATCGGCCGGTGGGCCGGGCACGGCGTAGCCTTCGCTGAACCACCGCGCCAGGTCGCGGTCGCGGCAACGGGCGGAGCAGAAGGGCGCGAATTCGGCGCTGCGCGGCTTTCGGCAGATCGGGCAAGGGCGAGGGGTCATAGAGGCACGAGTTGGGCCTGCGGGACCTCCAGTGCAAGGGCGGGGTTCGGTGCCCAGCGCACCTGTCGGCCCGTGCGGCGGGCCAGTTGTGCCAGGCTATCGGGCGAAAGCGCGGCTTCCGCGGCCGGGTGGCCGGTGAGCAGGATCGCGCCGGCCCCTTCCAGCGCTTCGGCGCGCCGCAGCACCAGCCGCGCGGCCAGGGCCGCCGGATGGAACGCGGCGCGATGCAGCAGCGATGGCCGGTCCAGCCGGGCCACCAGTTGGACGAAGCCGAAGCCGTTCATCGCCGTGCGCTCGTGAGGCCAGTGTGCGAGAGCTTCGGCCAGCGCCTCGTCCACCGCCTTGCGATCGGCTTTCGCCGGCAAGGTGGGGAAGTCGATACCGATCGATCCGCCCACGTCGAACCGGCGCAGCGCGGACGCGAGCGCGGGCACCGCTGCCAGCGCCAGAGGGCGTGGAGCGAGCGTGCCGTCGATATCCACCAGCAGCATCGCCGGCGTGGGGCTGAATTGCAGCGCGCCGCCGGGGAAGCTGGTTTCTCCCGCGAAAGCCTCGGCGATCAGCTCGTCCCAATCACAAGCCGGAAAACGGCGGACCGTCCGCACCGCATGGCCTTCGGCGCGCAGCTGCGCGACCAGGTCCGGCGAGGCCGTGGGCCGGGCCGTGGGCCGTGCCCGAGCGAGCTTGCGCCGGCCCTGTTCGGCCAGCGCGGGCCGGGTGATTTCCAGGCGGATGAGGGACCCTTCGGCCGCCGAAGGGGAAAGCCGGTCCACCAGGGCTTCCGCCCCGCTCGGAAAGCGCGCCGTGCCGCGCGGCGAGCCTGCCGCGCGCGAGACCAGCACTCCCTCGGCCACGGTTCCCGCCAGCAGTTCGCCCGGCCAGTGGACCCGCGCTTCGGCAATGGTTTCGCCATCGAGGCGGATCGCGCGATGTTCGGCGATTCCTTCCTCGACCAGCCATTCAGCCAAGGGAAAACCCCGCGCTCTTCAGCAGGGTCCGCGTTTCGAACAGCGGCAGGCCGACGACGCTGGAATGGCTGCCTGATATCCACGCGATCAGCCCTTCGGCCGCGCCCTGGATCGCATAGCCGCCGGCCTTGCCGCGCCATTCGCCGCCGGCGACATAGGCACCTATTTCCGCTTCGGAGAGGGGTTTGAAGCGCACCTGGGTCTCGCTCAGTCGTTCGCGCAGGGAACCGTCAGGTGCCAGCAGGGCCACGGCGGAAAACACCCGGTGGCGGCGGCCGGACATCAGCTTCAGGCAGGCGCGCGCGGTCGCTTCGTCTTCCGCCTTGGGCAGGATGCGCCGGCCCACGGCGACCACGGTATCGCCCGCCAGCAGGTGCGCCGTGGGATCGGCTGCCGCCAGCGCCTTCTCGCGCGCCATGCGCGCGGCATAGAGCCGGGGAAGCTCGGCCTTGCGCGGTGTTTCATCGATATCCGCATGAACCACGCGCGAAGGCGCGATCCCCAGCCGTGCGAGCAGTTCCCGCCGGCGCGGGCTGGCCGATGCGAGGACGAGGACCGGATCGTTCGAGGGGCTGTTCACGCCCGCCGCTTATTGCGGCCCCGGGCCGCCCCGGCCGGGCATGAAGCGATAAGTGATGCGCGCCTTGGTCAGGTCGTAAGGCGTCAGCTCGCACAGTACCTCGTCGCCCACCAGCACGCGGATGCGGTTCTTGCGCATCCGGCCGGCCGTGTGGCCAAGCACTTCATGACCGTTTTCGAGCTCGACCCGGAACATCGCATTCGGCAGCAACTCCACCACCTTGCCGCGCATCTCGAGGAGTTCTTCTTTGGCCATGCAGTAATCGTTTCCTTTAGCTGAGCGTGCGCAGGGCGCGGCCCATAGCGTGTGAAGAAGCAAAAGGAAAGCGGGGACGGTTCAGGCCCCCTTCAGCGTGCGGCAGTGAACAGCGACAAGGCGCGTCCATCTGCGACATTTTAATACGCTTCGCGGCTTGCCTCGTTACAGCGTTGCAGCGATTGAGCGCGCCATGGGGGCTGGTCGATCTTGAAATGAGGGAAAATAACTAAAGTGCGAAATCGCCCTTGTGCCAGCCTGCTCGCCCTGTCCGTTGCGCTCTCGTTCGCTTTGCCGGTGTTGGCCAGCGCACAAGACGCCGCGCCTGCGCCCACACCGGCGCCGGCCGCCGCACCGGCCCCCGCTGACGAGATCACCGATGACGAGATTTTCGTCATCGCCCAGACGCTGCGCGGCCAGGTGGAAACGCCGGTGCCGCCGGTGCTTGAACTGAATGAAGCGGATATCGCCGCCTATGGCTCGGGTTCGATTTCCGACCTGATCACGGCGCTGGGCTCCAACGTTACCGGCAGCGGCGGCGGGTTCCCGGTGATCCTGGTCAACGGCGTGCGCATTTCCAGCTTCCGCGAGCTGCGTTCCTACCCGCCCGAGGCGATCGACAAGGTCGAGGTATTCCCCGAGGAAGTGGCTCAGCGCTACGGCTATTCGCCCAATCAGCGGGTGGTGAACTTCGTCCTCAAGCGCAACTATTCCAGCCGCGAGGTTGAGGCGCAGTATGGCCAGCCGTGGGACGGTGGCTATTCCACTCAGGAAGCCCAGGGAACCTATCTTCAGCTGGTTGGCGAATCCCGGATCAACTTCAATCTCGACTGGAACAATTCCAGCGTCCTGACCGAGGCCGAGCGGGGCGTAATCCAGTCCATCGTGCCGGTGGTCCCGGGCGATCCGGATCCGGCCGAATATCGCAGCCTGGTGAGCGATTCCGCGGGGATCCAGGCCACGGGCAACTTCGCCACCCGCATTGCGCCGGGCACCTCGCTCAGCCTCAACGCCGCGTTCGAACGCAGCGACAGCCTGAGCTACCAGGGACTCAATTCCGTGGTCCTGCAAGGCCCCGAGGACGAGGAGGGCGAGCGCGACAGCCGGTTGCGGATATTCGGCGCGGACGATCCCCTCACGGTGGACCGGCGCACCACCACTTATTCCTTCGGCAGCACGCTCAACACCGGGATCGGCGATTGGCAGATCAACGGCACGCTCGACGCCAACCGGGCGGACACGCGCAGCCTGATCGGGCGCCGCGCCGATACCTCGTCTCTCGTCGCCGCGGCGGCGGCCGGTACGTTGGATCTCGATGGCCCGCTGCCGGAATTGCCCGATCCGGGTTATGACCGCGCCAACACGCGGTCCGACACCGCCAATACCAAGATCACCGTGAACGGCCGGCCGGTCCTGCTTCCGGGCGGCGAAGTGTCGCTGACGTTCGATGGCGGGTTCGACTATACCAACATCAAGAGCCGGGACACACGCAACGCGAACCTGGAAACCTCGCTGAAGCGCGGCAACGCCAACGCGGGCGTCAATGTCGGCATCCCGATCACCAGCCGGCGCGAGGATTTCGGCGCCGCGATCGGCGATTTCAACCTCAATCTTTCGGGCGGTGTCGATCATCTTTCGGATTTCGGCACGCTGACCGACTGGTCGGCCGGCTTCAACTGGCGCCCGACGGAGCGGCTGAATTTCCGGGTGAACCGCGTCGTGCGCGACCAGGCGCCATCGCTGTCGCAGCTCGGCAATCCCGAAATCGCCACGGTCAACGTGCCGATCTACGATCTGACGCGCGGCGAAACCGTGCTCGCCACAGTGATCAGCGGCGGCAACGCTTCGCTGCCGGCGCAGAGCCAGCAGGAGTGGCGCATCGGGGTGGACTGGGAACTGCCCGAGTTCACTTCCGCCATCCAGCAGGCCCGCATCCGGGTGGAATTCAACAAGAGCCATGCGGAAGACGTCGCCTCGAACTTCCCGGTGCTCACGCCGACGATCGAAGCGGCGTTCCCGGGGCGCGTGGTGCGCGATCCCGTCACCGGCAGCATCACCCAGGTCGATCAGCGTCCGGTGACTTTCGCGCGGCAGGACTCGCAGCGGCTGCAATTCGGGCTCAATTTCACCGGCCCGTTCGGCAAGGCGCGCCCGGAAGCGGCGGCGGCGCAGCAGTCGAACAATCCCTTCTCGCTGATGCGCCAGGCGGTCCAGGGCGGCAACGCGCCCGCGAACGGCGGCCAGGGGCCGGCGGGCGGGCCTGGCCCACAAGGCGGCGGGCAGTTCAACCCGCAGGCCTTCGAACAGATCCGCATGCGCTTCTGCACGCCAGAAACGGCCAATACGGTGCCGACAGCCGCCGATCTCGCCGGCCTGCCCGAACAGCTGCTCGAGCGGCTGCGGAATCCGGACGGCACGATCAACGCCGAACGCTGGGCCGAAGTGCGGACGAACATCTGCAGCAACAACGGCGGCCCGCAGTTCGATCCCGAACGTCTTGCCGCCATGCGTGAGACGATGTGCGGCAAGCCTGGCGAAACGCCGCCGGCGATCACCGAGGCGCAGCTCGCGGGCCTTCCGCCGCAGATGCTGGAACGCCTCAAGGGCCCCGACGGCAAGATCGATCCGGAACGCATGGCGCAGCTGCGCACGCGCTTCTGCAGCGCCGATTTCGGCCGCCAGCGCGGGCCGGGCGGTCCGGGGGGGCCGGGCGGCGAAGGTGGTCCGGGCGGGTTCGCCGGCGGTCCGCCTCCGGGCGGCGGCGGGCCTCGCGGGCCGGGTGGCTTCGGCGGCCCTGGCGGCCCCGGTGGCGGGGGCAGCCAGGATGGCCGCGGCCGCTGGTTCCTGAACTTCAACTACAGCTATCAGATCAAGAGCGAGATACTGATCGCGGAAGGTGGGCCGCTGCTTGACCTGCTCGGCGGCGATGCGGTCGCGGGCGGGCAGCCGCGCCATTCGGTGCAGTTCAACGGCGGCCTGTTCTATGCCGGCTTCGGCGCTAATGTGAACGCCCGCTACACAGGTTCCTCGCGGATCAACGGTTCGGCCATGCCGGGCAGCGAGGACCTGTTCTTCGCCGAATATGCCACGGTCAACCTGCGCCTGTTCGCCGACTTGAACCAGCGCACCGAGCTGACCGAGAAGGTGCCGCTGTTCAAGAACACGCGCATCACCTTCTCCGTGGACAACCTGTTCGATGCGCGCCAGCGGATCACGGACAGCAGCGGCACCGTGCCGCTGCGCTATCAGCCCTATCTGGTCGATCCGATCGGGCGTTCGTTCTCGCTTCAGCTGCGCAAGCTGTTCTGACGCCCAATGCGCCATCCCGGCCCGAGCCGGGATGGCCACGCGCCTCTGTCAGGAGCCGCCAATCACCATCGATGGCGCGGCCGAATCGCGCAGGGCCTTGCGATAGTTCTCCGCCGCATGGGCCAGCACTGGGGCTTCCGACTTCATGCCCCGCACCGGCCGCGCCACACTGGCGGGCAGGCGCAGGTGCAGGCCCTCGATCAGCTCGCGCAACTCGCGCAAGTTGGCTGAACGGGGCGCGCCGATGTCCGGGATGAAACGCAGGTCCAGCTGGGTCAGCCCGAAGGGCAGCAGGTCGCGATAGCCCACTCGCTCGGTCAGGCCGGCCAGGGCGCGGAAACCCAGCCGCTCCGCCATGGTCCCCAGGTTCCGGTTGACCATCGCGAGCAGCCGATGCTCGCAGTGGCGCACGCGGTTCTTGACCACCACCCAGTCGAACGCGGAGCCGCCGCGCGCCAGCCGCTCCTCGCGCAGCGCGATGACGACATCGGCGAAAGGCGCGGAGTGGCGCAGCCGGCCGGTGACCGGGTTGATCGAGCCCAGCGCATCGAGATCGGCGGGCGAGCAGTTGATCGGCGTCACGATCGTGTCGGCCAGCGCGATGGCGCGCCGCGCGGTGGGCGAATCGTGGCCGGCGAGATCGATCAGCACGAAATCGCAGTCACCGCCCAGGCGCTCCATCTCCTGGATCAGCATGGCGCCGCTTTGCCGCGCGAGCACGGTGTATCGGGGGGTGGGCAGGGCGATCTTCAGCGTCCGCGCCGTGCCGCCGCGTGCTTCGAACAGCTTATGCAGCGATTGTTGCCGGCGGTCGCAATCGAGGGCCAGGACCCGCGCCCCGCCATGCGCCAGGGCGACCGCGCAATGGAAAGCCAGCGTGGACTTGCCGACACCGCCCTTTTCATTGGCGAATACGATGACCTGGGCCGGGCAGCGCCGGCGCCGTTCCAGATCCTGAAGCACCACGGCGGGATGTTCGTCGCGCGCGCGGTCAGCCTCGTCCATGTCATGCAGGCTGGCCGAAAAGGCATGGCCCACGCTGTCCAGAGTCATCAACCGATCCCCCCGGATCGCGAATCGCCTGTGTGCGATCCTGTGGATATCTACGGGACCGGCCTTGATTAACCAAGTGTTCTCTAGCCGCCCGCTCCAAACGGCCCCGTGTCCGTCCCGGTCGCACATGGGATGACGGATGCGGTCGTGCGCATTAAGGCGCTGGCATGGCCCGCACTCCCGCCGGATCCCCGCCTCATCCCAAGGGCGCCGAACGCTTCAATGAAGAACAGGCGACCTTTTCACTGAAAGGCTCGGCGCAGCCCGATATCCAAGCGGGGCTGGCGGCGATCCGTGAAGTGGTGCGAACGTTGAAGCCCCGGCCGGGCGTCTATCGCATGCTCGATGCGCGGGGCGACGTGCTCTATGTCGGCAAGGCGCGGGCGCTGCGGAACCGTGTGGCGAACTACACCCAGATCGCCGCACTGCCGGCCCGCCTCCAGCGCATGGTCAGTCAGACCCGCGGCATGGAGATCGTCACCACCAACAGCGAGGCGGAGGCGCTGCTGCTGGAAGCGCAGCTCATCAAGCGCTTTCGCCCGCCCTACAACGTGCTGCTGCGCGACGATAAGAGCTTCCCCTTCATCCTGCTGCGGGCCGATCACGATTTCCCGCGGATCATGAAGCATCGCGGCGCGCGCAAGGCCAAGGGCGATTACTATGGCCCCTTCGCCAGCGCCGGATCGGTCAACACTACGATTAATGCCCTGCAGAAACTATTCCTGCTAAGGTCTTGCACCGACAGCTTTTTTGCCCGCCGCGATCGGCCATGCCTGCTCTATCAGATCAAGCGCTGCTCGGCCCCTTGCGTCGGGCGCATCGACAAGGGCGCCTATGCCGAGCTGGTGCACGAGGCGAAGGATTTCCTCGGCGGCAAGTCCGGCGCGGTGCAGAAGAAGATCGAAGGCGCGATGCAGGACGCTGCCGAAGCGCTCGATTTCGAACGGGCGGCCATGCTGCGCGACCGGCTGCGCGCGGCGACGTTCATTCAGGGCACGCAGGCGATCAACGCGGAAGGCGTGGGCAATGCCGATATCTTCGCGCTGGCGGCCAAGGGCGGGCAAGTGGGCATCCAGGCGTTCTTCGTGCGCGGCGGGCAGAACTGGGGCCACCGCGCGTTCTTCCCCAGCCATACGCAAGGGGTGGAGGAGGATGAGGTGCTCGCCCGGGTGCTCGCCCAGTTCTACGAGGAAGTGCCGCCGCCGCGCATGGTCCTGGTGGATCGTGAGCTGCCGGAGCGTGAGCTGCTGGAACTGGCCTTGTGCGAGGTGGCCGGGCACCGGGTGGAGATCAGCGTTCCCCAGCGCGGCACGCGCCGGCGCCTGATAGAGCAGGCCAGCCGCAACGCCGTCGAAGCGCTCGATCGCCGGCTGGCGGAAAGCGGCACTCAGGCGAAGATCCTGCGCGAGCTGACCGAGTTCCTCGAACTGCCGGAAGAACCGCGCCGGATCGAAGTCTATGACAACAGCCACATCCAGGGGACGAAGGCAGTCGGCGCGATGATCGTGGCCGGGCCGGAAGGCTTCCGGAAGAACCAGTACCGCAAGTTCAATATCAGGGCCGCGCAGACCAATGACGATTTCGCCATGATGCGCGAGGTTTTCACGCGCCGCTTCGCCCGCGTGCAGGAGGAAGACCCCGATCGCGATTCCGACCAGTGGCCGGGCCTCGTGCTGATCGATGGCGGCCGGGGACATATGAGCGCCGTGCGCGAGGCGCTGGAAGACCTCGGCATCGAAGACGTGCCGCTGATCGCGGTGGCCAAGGGCCCGCACCACGGGCGCGAAGGGCGCGAGGTGTTCCATTTTCCCGATGGGCGCGAGAAGACGCTGCCGGTCAATTCGGCGGTGCTGTTCTATCTCCAGCGCCTGCGTGACGAAGCGCACCGCTTCGCCATCGGCGCGCATCGGGCCAAGCGCAGTCGCGCCATCTCCGCTTCGCCGCTGGACGAAATCCCCGGCATCGGTCCGGCGCGCAAGCGGGCGCTGCTGCTGCACTTCGGCACGGCGGGAAAAGTCAGGGCGGCGGCGCTGGAAGACCTGATGCGCGTGCCCGGCGTGAGCGAAGGGGTCGCGCGCGCGATCTACGATTTCTATCACCCGAACGGGTGATCGGGCGGTTACCTGGCCGCTTTCACTTCGCGCAACATGCCTTCCTGCGCCACGCTGGCCACCAGTCGCCCGTCACGGGTGAATATCTGGCCGCGCCCGAACCCGCGTGCCAGCCCCGACCAGGGGCTGTCCGTCACGTAAAGCAGCCATTCGTCGGCGCGGAAGGCGTCGTGGAACCACACCGCGTGATCCAGGCTGGCGGCCTTGATCTGCCCCATGTGGAAGCTGAGCCCGTGCGGCTGGATCGCGGTGGAGAGGAGCTGGAAGTCGCTGGCATAGGCCAGAACGGCGCGGTGGATCGGCGGATCGTCGGGCAGCGCGGCCACCGTGCGGAACCAGCAATGCGCCACTGGCTTGCGCTTGCCGGGGGATTGCCAGTTGCGCAGTTCCACCGAACGAACGTCGATCGGCCGGGGCCGCAGCATCAGGTTGCGCAACAGGCCTTCGGGCATGGTTTCGGCAAAGCGCCGCCGCACCGCCGTCTCCGGCTCCAGATCCTCGGGCGGAGGGACATCGGGCATCTCGGCGAACTGATGGTGCAGGCCTTCCTGCGGCTTCTGGAACGAAGCGATCAGGTTGAGGATCGGCTGGCCCTGCTGGCTGGCGACGACGCGGCGATTGGAAAAGCTGCGCCCGTCCAGATCGCGTTTCACGCGGAACTCGATCGGAAATTCGTCACTGCCGCTGCGCAGGAAATAGGCATGCAGCGAATGGGTGTGGCGATCGTCGGGCACGGTACGCCGCGCGGCGACGAGGGCCTGGGCGATGGCCTGGCCGCCGAACACCCGGCCCGTCCCCTCGGTCTGACGGCGGCCGATGAACTTGTCTCCCCCGCGCCCTTCCAGGTCGAACAGCAGGATCAGATCGGCAACGAGTTGTTCGGGCGTGGGCTGGGACGAAACGAGCGTGGCCATCCCCGTGCCTTGCGCGCCACCATGCCACCAGTCAACCGCGGTTCAGGTTCAGACCGGACGCGGGGCATGGCAAGCGCCAGGGATTGCCGCACCCCTGTTGCACGCCGGCCACCGTCCGGGCTGCCCGGGATCGAAGTCTGGCCGGTAAGGGGCGGCGTCCGATGCCCACGCGTCCGCCGCCGTGAAACTCCTGGCGTGAAAGGCTTACGCCGTTTCGTATGATGCGGGACAGCGGCGCGCCGCGGTGGTCGGGTAAGAAAAACCCCACCCGACCAGGGCCGGGTGGGGTCATTCGCGTGTCGGCGAGGCGGCCTAGCCGGCCGCGAGCGCCGCCAGCAGCAGCAGCGCCACGATATTGGTGATCTTGATCATCGGGTTCACCGCCGGGCCTGCCGTATCCTTGTAGGGATCGCCCACGGTATCGCCGGTCACCGCCGCCTTGTGGGCTTCGGAGCCCTTGCCGCCGTGGTGGCCGTCCTCGATGTATTTCTTGGCATTGTCCCACGCGCCGCCGCCGGCGGTCATGGCGATCGCCACGAAGAGGCCGCCGACGATCACCCCCAGAAGCAAGGCGCCCAGCGCGGCGAAGCCGTTCTCGCGCCCGGCGATCAGGCTGATGACGAAATAGACCACGATCGGCGCCAGCACCGGCAGCAGGCTGGGCACGATCATTTCCTTGATCGCCGCCTTGGTCACCAGGTCCACCGTCCGGGCATAGTTCGGGCGGCTGGTGCCGGCCATGATGCCCGGATCGTTGGCGAACTGGTCGCGCACGTCGATCACCACGTCGCCCGCCGCGCGGCCCACCGCCGTCATGCCCATCGCGCCGAACAGGTAAGGCAGCAGGGCGCCAAGCAGCAGCCCGACGATGACATAGGGGTTCTCAAGGCTGAAATCGACCACCATCGACGGGAAATATTCCCTGAGATCGGTGGTATAGGCCGCGAACAGCACCAGGGCGGCAAGGCCGGCGGAACCGATCGCATAGCCCTTGGTGACGGCCTTCGTGGTGTTGCCCACCGCGTCGAGCAGATCGGTCTTCTCGCGCACGGAATCGTCCAGCCCGGCCATTTCGGCGATGCCGCCGGCATTGTCGGTCACCGGGCCATAGGCGTCCAGCGCCACCACCATGCCGGCCAGCGCCAGCATCGCCGTGGCGGCGAAGCCGATGCCGATCAGGCCGGCGAGCTGATAGGCGATGATGATGCCGGCGACGATAACCAGCGTCGGCAGCGCCGTGGCTTCCAGGCTGACGGCCAGGCCCTGGATCACGTTGGTGCCGTGGCCCGTTTCCGAAGCCTTGGCGATGGAGCGCACCGGGCGGAAATTGGTGCCGGTGTAATACTCCGTGATCCAGATGATCAGCCCGGTGATCACCAGGCCCAGCAGCGAGCAGTAGAACAGCGTGCGGCCGGTATAGCCGCCCACATCCGTTTCCATCCCGCCCAGCGCATAGCTGATGGCGAACCAGATCAGCACGGCGGAGATCACGGCGGTGAGGCCGAAACCCTTGTACATCGCGCCCATGATATTGTTCGACTTGCCCAGGCGGACGAAATAGGTCCCGATGATCGAGGCGACGATGCACACGCCGCCGATGAACAGCGGCAGGGCCATGAGGTTCGGCAGCAGGTCGCCCGCGGTCTTCACCAGCAGCGCGATCATCACCATGGTTGCGCCCACGGTGACGACATAGGTTTCGAACAGGTCGGCGGCCATGCCGGCGCAGTCGCCCACGTTGTCGCCCACATTGTCGGCGATCACGGCGGGGTTGCGCGGATCGTCTTCCGGGATGCCGGCTTCCACCTTGCCGACGAGATCGGCGCCGACGTCGGCCGCCTTGGTGAAGATGCCGCCGCCGAGGCGCGCGAAGATCGAGATCAGCGAGGCACCGAAGGCCAGCGCCGTCAGCGCCTTGATCACTTCACGGTCGTTCACCGGGATGCCCTGCACCTGGGTCAGCACGTAATAGAACACGGCGATGGCCAGCAGGGCCAGGCCGGCCACCAGCATGCCGGTGATCGCGCCCGCGCGGAAAGCCATGGTCAGGCCCGCTTGCAGGCCTTTCTCGGCCGCCGCCGCGGTGCGGACGTTGGAACGCACCGAGATGTTCATGCCGATGAACCCGGCCGCGCCCGACAGCACCGCGCCGAGCACGAAGCCCACCGCGCTGGTCACGCCGAGGAACACCGCGACGATCACGGCCACGACAATGCCGACCACGCCGATGGTGGTGTATTGCCGCTTCAGATAGGCTTGCGCGCCTTCCTGGATGGCGCCGGCGATTTCCTGCATCTTGGCATTGCCGGCCGGTGCGCCGAGCACCTGGCGGCTGGTGAAAAAGCCGTAAACGATGGCCAGCAAACCCAGCCCGATGGCTACCTGTGTCAGATCCATGACCTGGACATTCCCCCTTCCTCATCCTCTCAGAAGAATGCGCGGCCCGATCGTGGCGCCGGGTCCGCGCAGACCCTGATGGCTATAGGGCGGGCCGAACAGGCGCAAGCTTAAAAGCCGCGCGCCCGCGCGGGGCGCGCCCGCGCCCCGAAATGTGACGCCGAAGCACGGAATCTTGCCGTTCTTCATGGTTTATGCGAGGTTAACCCTGTTTACTATAACGGCGCGTAAGGCGGTCTGGGGACCGTTTCAGGGGGTCGCATGGCGTTGAACGGAATGGCTGGAGAAGCCCATCTGCTCGCGCGCGAAGGCGCGGAACATGACGCGCGCGCTCGTTCCTCGGGCGGCGCGGCGATCCCGTTGCTCGGCCCCGACGGGCTCGATCGGCACGTCCGCCGCGATCTGCGAAAGCAGGAAATCGCCGTGGCCCGGCAGTTCATGGGCGGCCGGATGTGGCTCTATGTCGTGGCCGCCTGGGGCTCCTTCGCCGTGTGGCTCAGCTTCTTCCCGCTGGCCGTGATGCACTGGCTGAACCTGCCGCTGGCTTTCGTGCTGAGCTGCATTTTCGCCACCGGCGGCTATGTCACCAGTCACGAGGCGATGCATTCCAACATCGCCCGCCCGAACAGCCGGCATTACTGGATCAACGAATGGGTGGGGAAGGTCTCCACCATCCCGATCGTCTTCCCGTTCTCCATGGCGCGGCTGATGCACCTGGAGCATCATTATCACTGCAACGATCCGCAGAAGGACCCGGATTACAGCGACGAGGCGCCCAGCGCGCTGAAGGCGTGGTACAAGACGTGGTACAACCGCCAGCCGGGCGTGGACGGCTCCATCCATGCCTACAAGCGCATCCTGGCCGAAATGGGTACGCCGGAAGCGGCCAAGGCGCTGCGTGACACGCTGAAGCTGCAACTCCTGTTCATGGCCGTGCTCTTCGCCATGGCGTGGGGCGGTTATGCGATCGAGGCGGCGCTGATCTGGTGGCTGCCGCGCCACGTGGGCCTCAGCTACATCCGCTTCTACCTCAGCTGGGCGCCGCATCACCCGCGCGAAGGGCGCACCGGCCGCTATGAGAACACCAAGGTGTTCAAGAGCCGGCTGGGTCACGTGCTCTCGATGGGGATGGAAACCCATCTCGTCCATCACCTCTATCCGAACATTCCCAACCACCGCACGAAAGAGGCGTACTTCGCGCTCAAGCCGATCCTGGCGCAGCGCGGGGTCGATACCTCTTCGCTTTAAGGACGCACCGCATGGAACTCGCGCTCAGGAAGCTGTTCTACGTGATGCCGTTCCTGTTCGGGATCGGCTTCATCGCCCCGCTGATCGCGCAGACCATGGCCTATTGGGACGTGGCAGCGCCCTTCGGGATGAGCCGCATCGCCTTCGGCCTGTTGATCGGCGCGCCCTGGGGCCTCTACGCCATGCTGCGCGGACGCTGGATTTGACGGAGCAGCTTCGCCTCGCGCCCGGCCCGGCGGCCGAAGCGCTTTCGCCCGATGCGCCGGCCTTCCCGCTGGGCAGGGGCGGCGAGCTGGACAAGCACGTGCGGGTGGACCTGCTGCGGCAGGAAAAGGCGATCGCGAAGAAGTATTACGCCATCGGCCAGGCGATCCGCTGGAAATACGTCGTCGCCACGCTGCTCGGCTTCGGCCTGTGGGTCTCGCTCTTTCCGCTGACGATGCTCGGCATCGTGCCGCTGTGGGCCGCGTTCATCGTATCCTACCTCATCGCCACGGCCGGCTATGTCACCGCGCATGAGGCTATGCATTCGACGATCGGCCGCAAGGGCACGAAGGGGTGGTTCTGGAACGAGTTGACCGGCCAGCTTTCCATGGTCCCGCTGATGTTCCCCTTCAGCATCGCCCGCGCCACCCATTTGCAGCACCATCGCTTTCCCAACGATCCGCTGCGCGATCCGGATTATCCCGATGGCGCGCCGAACTTGCGCGCGGCGCTGTGGAAGGCGTGGCTGAACCGCCAGCCCGGCAAGACCGCGCAGGCGCACCACATCAAGAAAGTGATGCTGGAACAAGTCGGCACGCCCGAAGCCAGGCGCGCGCTCAAGGAAACCGCGCTGGTCCAGCTGGCCGGCACGCTGTTCTTCATCGGCATGGCGCTGGCCGGCTATGCGATGGAGATCGCCATGGTCTGGTGGCTGCCGCGCTGGCTGGCGCTGATCCACACGCATGTGTTCTTCAGCTGGGAAACGCACCACCCCCAGACGGGGCGAGGCCGCTATGACAACACGCGCATTTTCAAAAGCAGCGTGGGCAGCTTCCTGTCGATGTGGATCGAGTTCCACCTGGTCCACCACCTCTATCCCAACATCCCGATGCACCTGACCAAGAAGGCCTATTTCGAGATGAAGCCAGTGCTCGAAGCGCGCGGCGTGGATTGCAGCGCGCACTGAACCTGCTCTCGTCATTGCGAGATTCTCGTCATTGCGAGCGCAGCGAAGCAATCCAGAGCGTATCGCCCGGCCGCCCTGGATTGCTTCGCTACGCTCGCAATGACGATCTGGGGGGCTGGGCGATACTACTCCAGCACCACCTCCGCTGCTGCCTCCCCGCCCGCAAGGGAAGAGGGCTACGGCCCGCCGTGTTGCCAGCCCAGGCCCTCGCTGTTCACCAGCGGCTCCCCGTCCAGGAACAGCTGCGCGAAGCCCCGCGGTTCCACCATGCCGATATGCGTGGCCGAAACCGGCGGCTCCGTGCCGGGGGGCAGGGTGAACAGCAGCTCGTAATCGTCGCCCCAGCGCAAGGCGTCGAGCCGCCGGCTCTCGGGCGCGGCGATGGGCACGGCGCGGCTGTCGATCGCCAGCGATATCTCGCTTGCCCCGGCCAGCCGCCAGGCGTCGAGCAGCAGGCCGTCCGATACGTCCATCATGGCGCTGGCGAGCGGGGCGAGGGCCTGCCCCTCGGCCAGCCGGGGGCGGGGACGGCGATAGGCGGCGCTGTCCGCGCCGCTGCCGTCACGCAGGGCCTCGAAGCCCAGCATGGCGGCGCCCGGCGCGCCTGTCAGCCACAGCGTATCGCCCGGCCGCGCCCCGGCGCGGGAGGGGACCGGCTTGTGGCTCGCGCGGCCGACCGCCGTCAGGCCATGGGCCCGGGGCGGCCCGCCGGAAGAGGTGTCGCCGCCCAGCAGCGGCACCCCGTATTCACCCAGCACTTGCCCCAGCCCTTCCACGAACCGCCGGTCGTCTTCCCCCAGCATGAAGCCCAGCAGCACGCCGATCGGCTGCGCCCCTTTGGCGGCTAGGTCCGACAGATTGCGCGCAACCAGCTTCCAGGCCACGTCCTCCGGGTCCTGGCCTGGCAGGAAGTGCACGCCTTCCACCATCATGTCATGCGTCAGCACCAGCGCCTCGCCGCCAATCTCGATCACGGCGGCATCGTCGACCAGGCCGCGCGCGGCGGGGTGCGTGGCGAGGGCGCGCAGCGCTCCGATGAAGGCGGCTTCCCCGCTCATCGCCGGCGGCCCTAGCGCACCGCCTTCGCTACCGCGTCCAGCACGCCGTTGACGAACTTCGCCTCGCGCGCGTCGAAGAACGCGTGGGCGACATCGACGTATTCGCTGATCGCGCTGCCGGTCGGCACGTCCGGCCGTGCCAGCAGCTCGTAAGTCCCGGCGCGCAGGATCTGGAGCATGGTCTTGTCGAGCCGGGACAGGCTCCACCCCTGCGCCAGCCGTTCGGTCAGGCGGGCGTCGATCTCTTCCTGCCGCGCATCCACGCCGCGCACCACGTCGTCGAAGAAATCGACTTCGGCTTCGATGTATTGCGCGTCCTCGATTTCGCGGCCCAGCCGGTGCTGGTGGAACTCGTTGAGCAGGCGGGCGATGGGCGTCTTTTCCATCTCGCGCTGATAGAGCGCCTGAACCGCGGCGAGGCGGGCGGCAGCGCGCGAGCGTGATCGGGGGGGGCTGTTCATGCCAGGCGCAGTTCGACGGACTTGGCGTGGGCCGGCAGGCCCTCCGCCTCGGCCAGCGCCACGGCGGCGGGGCCGATCTTGGCCAGCGCATCGGGGCTGACAGCGATGAAGCTGGTGCGCTTCATGAAGTCGAGCACGGACAGCCCACTGGCGAAGCGTGCGCGGCGGCCGGTGGGGAGCACGTGATTGGGGCCGGCCACATAATCGCCCACCGCTTCCGGCGTGTGCCGGCCGAGGAACACGCTGCCTGCGTGGCGCAGCTGGGCGAAGAGGGCCTCCGGCTCGTCCACCGCCAGCTCGACGTGCTCTGCGGCGAGGCGATTGGCGAGGGCAGGGGCTTCGGACAGGTCGGACACCACCAGCAGCACGCCGTTGGCGTCCCAGCTCTGCCGCGCGACGCGTTCGGTCGAAAGCATCGTGCACTGCACGTCCACCCGATCCTCCACCTGGCCGGCGAAGCCTTCGTCGTCGGTGATGAGGATCGATTGCGCGGACGGATCGTGCTCCGCCTGGCTCAGCAGGTCGGCGGCGATCCAGTCGGGATCGTTCTTGCCGTCGGCGATGACCAGGATCTCGCTCGGCCCGGCGACCATGTCGATGCCGACCACGCCGTAAAGCTGGCGCTTGGCTTCCGCCACCCAGGCGTTGCCGGGGCCGGTGACGACATCCACCGGCTTGATCCGCTCGGTGCCGTAAGCCAGCGCGGCCACGGCCTGGGCCCCGCCCACGCGCCAGATCTCGTCCACGCCCGCCAGGTGCGCGGCGGCGAGCACCAGCGGGTTCACCTCGCCGCGCGGCGTCGGGGTGACGACCGCCAGCCGCTCCACCCCGGCCACTTTGGCGGGAATGGCATTCATCAGCAGCGAGGACGGATAGGCCGCCCGCCCGCCGGGGACATAGAGCCCGGCGGCATCCACCGGCCGCCACCGCGCGCCCAGGCGCACGCCGGCCTCGTCGGTGAAATCGCGGTCACGCGGCAGCTGGTCCTGGTGATAGGCGCGGATGCGCGCGGCCGCCAGTTCCAGCGCCTCGCGCAAGCGCGGCTCGAGCGCGGCGAAGGCGGCCTCGCACGCCTCGGCCCCGATGCGCCAGTCGCCCTCCTCGGTCAGCTTGTGCTTGTCGAAGCGCTGGGTATATTCCGCCAGCGCCTCGTCACCGCGCTGGCGCACTTCGGACAGGATATCGGCGACCACGCGCGACACGTCGTCCTCGCTCTCGCGCCGATCGTTGACCAGGCGGGCGAACTTGCGCTCGAAATCGGGATCGCGGGTGGACAGGCGCAGCATCAGGCGGCTCCTGAGCTTGTCGAAGGGCGTTCGGCTTGCGCGCGGAACCGTTCCACCAGCGCGGCAACGCGCGGTTCGGTCTTCAGCGCGGCGCGGTTGACGATCAGTCGGGCGGAGACTGGCATGATCGTGTCGGTTTCCACCAGGCCGTTATCGGCCAGCGTGCGGCCGGTGGAAACAAGGTCCACGATTCGCATCGACAGGCCCAGCGAAGGCGCCAGTTCCATCGCGCCGTTGAGCTTGATGCATTCGGCCTGGATGCCCTGCCGCTCGAACCAGCGCTGGGTGATGTTGGGATACTTGGTGGCGATCCGCAGGTGGCTGGCATTGCCGGCCTTGTATTCGCTGCCCTGCTTCGGCTCGGCCACGGAAAGGCGGCAATGGCCGATGTCGAGATCGACCGGGGCGTACAGCTCCGAATAGCGGAACTCCTCGATCACGTCGGAGCCGACGATGCCGGCCTGTGCCGCGCCGAAGGCGACGAAGGTGGCCACGTCGAACGCGCGCACGCGGATGATCCGCGTCTCGCCGCCTTCGCAGGCGAAGCTCAGCGCGCGGTTGCCCTTGTCGTGGAAGGCGCTTTCCGGCACCAGCCCGGCACGCGCCATCACCGGCAGCGCCTCGTCCAGGATGCGCCCTTTGGGCACGGCGAAGGTCAGCGGGGAAGGGGTGAGGGCACAAGCCATGGCGCGCGCCGTGTAGGCAAGCGGACGAGAAAGGGCAACGGCGATGGCAGGCAACCGGGTCATGGAAACGGCCGATGTGCGTGACGGCATCGTCTGGCAGGCCGATCATGCCGACAAGGCCGATGCCCCGATCACCGGCCGCGTCGTGCGCGCCACCATGGCGATCCTCGATACGCGGACCGAACTCGCCCGGCGCATGGCCACCTGGCCCGGCTTTGTGCTGGAAGACGCCTTGCCGCTCAGGATCGCGGGCGGGCTCCACTGGCTGCATCTCTCGGGCGCGGAGGCGCGGCTGGCGCCGGTCTATGCCGGGCAGGTGACCGATCAGGCTCTGGTGGACGCGACCGTCGCCGCCGTGGCGGTGGACTGGGACGCGCGGCTGGTGCCCTGGCTCGACAGCCCGCCGCAGACCAACGAGGCGGGCCGATCGTCCAGCATCATGGGCGGCCTGCTGTGGCTGGCCCAGCGCCTCGGCCCCCGCTTCGAGATGAACGAGATCGGCGCCAGCGCCGGCGTCAACACGATGATGGAGCGCTATCGCTACGATCTCGGCGGTGTAGAGGTCGGCCCGGCGGATTCGCCCATGCGGCTCAAGCCCGAATGGCGCGGCCCCCCGCCGCCGGCGGGCGAGGTCGATATCGTCGCGATCCGCGGCTGCGACCGGGCGCCGGTCGATCTGTGCGATCCGGCGGAGGCCTTGCGGCTCAAGGCCTATGTCTGGGCCGACGCGCAAGAGCGGATGGCCCGCATCGACGCGGCCATCCGCCTCGCCGCACATCAGCCCCCGCTGCTTGAGCGCAACGATGCGGGCGCTTTCGTGGAACAGCGGCTGGAAATGCCGCAGCAGGCCGGCGTCACCCGCGTGCTGTTCCATTCGGTGATGTGGCAGTACCTGCCCGAGGGCACGCGCCGCGCGATCACCACGGCGATGGAACAGGCCGGCTCCCGCGCCACGGCAGAGCGGCCGCTGGCCTGGATTCGCCTGGAAACCAATCGCGAGACGTTCAGGCACGAATTGTCGATCCGCTATTGGCCGCACGGCGAAACAGCCGTGAACCTTGCCGAAGCGCATCCGCATGGCGCCTGGGTCATCTGGCATTAAGCTGCGTAACAGGCGCCATACAATTTCATGCAATTTGGTGGGCGGGCGACATAAGCCTGCGACGAACAGGTCCTAGTTGGGTGTCATCGCCACAGAGCGACCCGAACACGAAAGGAACTGGTCATGAAAAAGTTTGCCATCATCGCCGCGGTCGCCGCTGCTGTCGCCGCTGTCCCCGCCGCCGCGCAGGAATCCACGCAAATCTACTTCGGCGATCTCGATGTCGCCTCGGCCACCGGCGCGCATGTGCTGGGTGAACGGCTCGAAGCGGGCGCCGCCACCGTCTGTGCCCGCCCGGATACCCGCGATCTGAAGGGCATGGCCGCCTGGCAGGAATGCAAGAACGCCGCCATCACTTCGGGCGTGGAGCAGCTTGCCAGCCAGGGCATCAACGTCAATGCGGCGCCGGCTTCCGTGAAGTAATCGCCTGAAGTCTTCCTCTTCCCGAACCGGCTGGGCCCCGCGCCCGGCCGGTTCATGATTCCGGGCCAGGCTCCCGGCCGCGCCAACGGGCGATCCGTTCCTGCCAGCCGCCGTGGAACGAGCCCCATTCCCAAACCGCCGCCAGGATCATCACCGCGACGGTGAGCGTGCCCAGCGCCAGCGCCGGAATCTTCACCATCCAGCCGGCCAGCGCCAGCGGAACGAGCAGGGCCAGGGCGGCGAGATGCGAAAGCGGGAACCGGCCATGCGGGCTGGCGACTTGCTTGAAGAACCCCAGCCCCAGCAGGAATACGATCAGCGCCCCGCACTGGAAGGCGACCAGCGCCGGCGCGGCGGCCCCGTGCGGGTGGGCCAGCAGCAGTTCGTCCGCCACCGCCGCTCCCACGATCCCGGCCACGATCGGCATATGCAGATAGGTATAGGCATTGCGCGCGACGCGTCCCGGTTCGGGGTGATGCGCGATCAATTCGGCCCCGCGCCGGGCGCCCACGTCGAAATAGACCCACCACATCATCACCGATCCGGCGAAGGCGATCAGGAAGGCGGCGATATTGCCGGACGTCATCGGCTCGCCGGCGAAGGTGGCCCCGGTCACGACGATTCCCTCGCCCAGCGCGATGATGATGAACAAGGCGGAACGTTCGGCCATGTGGTGGCCGGAAATCGTCCAGTCGCGCACGCTCGAACGGCCCAGGAAGGGCACGTAGAACAGCGCCGCCGGCCCCGCGTATTCGATCGCCAGCGCCGCGATCCACCAGATCATGCGCGCCGGCCCTTCGGCCAGCACGGCGCCGCCGATCCAGAGCAGCCCGGAAGCCATGAACCAGATCGCGATGCGCATCATGTTGCGGCCGCTTTCGCCTTCGGCCCGGCGCATGATCGCCGCCAGGAACACGGTGCGGCCCACTTGTATCGCCACATAGGCGCCGGCGAAGGCCAGCGCGCCGCCGTCGAAGGCGCGGGGCAGGGCCACCGCCATGATCAGGCTTGCCAGCATCACCAGCAGCAGCGCGATCCGCACCGGCACCCGTTCCGGATCGGCCCAGTTGGCGAACCAGGTGGTGTACATCCACACCCACCACACCGCCGCGAACACGATCGCCGCCTGCGCCAGCCCCCGCCAGCTCAGCTCGCCCAGCAGCAGATGCGAAATCTGGGTGATCGCAAAGACATAGACGAGATCGAAGAACAGCTCGAGGTAGGTGACCGGCGTCGGCCCGCCCGCATGATGGCGCAGAAGCGAGCCGCGATCGGCCGGTTCCTCCTCGGGCATCGTGGTCCCCGGGCGGCGCTAGGGATAGCTGACGGTCAGCGGCTTGCGCGGCAGGGGGATGAACTCCACCTCGTCCCCCGGCACCTTGGGAAAGCGCCCTTGCTGCCAGTCTTCCTTGGCCTGGTTGATCCGCTCGCGGCTGGAACTGACGAAGTTCCACCAGACATAGCGGCGATCGGCGAAGGCTTCCCCGCCCATCAGCATGACCTTGCCCCCGCGGTCGGAGCGCAGCGTCATCGTCTCGCCCGGCTTCAGCAGCACCAGCGCATAGAGATCGAGCGGCAGGCCGTCGATGCTCGCCTCGCCGCCCACCAGCATGACCGCGCGTTCGTCGGCCCCGCCCCTGGCGGAACCGTCGATCGGGATCGCGCCCGCCGGGCCCAGGTCGATCTCGGCATAGATCGTCTCGGCATAGGTCGTCGTCGGCGCGCGCTTGCCCCACAGCTCGCCCATGATGACCTGCGCCTTCACGCAGGTATCCTCCATCACGGGGATGTCGCTCACCGCCTCGAACGCGGGGTCTAGCTCCTCGCGCCCCTCGGGCAGGGCCAGCCAGGTCTGCATCCCGTAGAGCGCCGGGCCGCCGCCCCGCTCCGTCTGCGGGCTGCGCTCCGAATGGACGATGCCCTTGCCGGCCGTCATCAGGTTCACGGTGCCGGGATGAATGGTGGAAAAGGTGCCCAGGCTGTCACGATGGTCGATCGCGCCTTCGAACAGCCAGGTCACCGTGGCCAGGTTGATGTGCGGATGCGGGCGCACGTCCATCCCTTCGCCGGACGCCAGCCGGGCGGGGCCGAACTGGTCGACGAATACGAACGGCCCGACCATCGCCCGGGTCGGGCTGGGGATCGCGCGGCGCACCTGGAACCCGCCGAGATCGTGGGTGACGGGGGTGACCGTCTGCAGGATGCTCATTCGCTGTCCAGTTCCGGATAGTAGCGGAAGATGCCGTCCTCATTGAACTCCAGCCGGCGGTCGGATGCAAGATAGGCTTCCACGCCGTCGATGTCCGTCACCGCGCCGCGAACCAGCTCCAGCCGGGGATAGTCCAGCTCGGCCATGCGATTGGGGAACATGTAGTCGAGCCCTTCCATCAGCTGGAACAGCGACGTGTCCACGTGCGTCCAGCGGTCACCCAGCATGAAGGGGCCGCCGTTCTCTTCCAGCGCCAGCTCGAAATGGTCGAGGAACCGGGGAATGCGGTGGTCGCGGAAGTTCTGCGCCGCTTCATAGGCCGCGTCCATCTGATCCTGGTAATAGAGGCTGGCCGAAACCGGATGATGCACGGCGTGGACTTCGGCGACGATGTCCGTCACGTCGAGCTGCAGCTGGATCAGTTGCAGGTCGATCTCCAGCTCGCCCGCGCCGAAATCGTGCCGGTCGGCCAGATAGGCCAGGATATGCGCCGTCTGGCCGATGCACAGATCGCCGTGCACCAGGTAGGGCGGGGCAAAGGGCCGGATGCCGCGGCGGCTGCCGAGGTCTTCCATCAGCGCTTCGGCGCCGTGCTCGCGCGCCATGTCCTCATAATCCACCTCGGCCGCTTCCAGCGCCAGCCGCACGAATTCGCCGCGTCCGGGGATATTCGGCCAATACCACAGCTGATAGCTCACGCCGTTTCTCCCGGTGCGAAGGCGCGGATCGCCAGGGCGTGGACTCGCTGCCCCGGAATGTCGCCCAGCGCGCGGTTGACCATGCGCTGGCGCTCCACCCGGTTACGGCCCGCGAAGGCCGCGCTTTCGATGACCACGGTGAAGTGGGATTCGCCGCTGCCGTCATCGCCGGCATGGCCATGATGCCGTGCGCTGTCGTTGATCACGTCCAGCCGCGTGGGCAGGAAGGCATGCTGGAGCAGCGTTTCGATTTCTCGTGCGATCGTTCCGCTCATCGGTCGTCTCCGGGGGTTTTCATCCGCGCCGCCTATCACCATTAGAGATCGAATGCGCCCTCAGAAGTTCCACGGCCGATACCCTAGCGAAGGGCGCCAGTGCGCCGCGCCCGGGTGCAGCGAACCCGGTGAATACCGCGCGCCAGGCAGTGAGGGGCCGAGCTTCGACGGGCCGGGGGACTGGCGCTGGCTGTGCCTCGATCATGTGCGCGAATTCAATGCCGGGTATGATTGGTTCGAAGGCATGACGGCCGACGAGATCCTCGCCGCGCAATCGCCGATCGCCGGGTGGGAACGGGAAACGCGCGCCTTCCGCCCCGGTGCCGGCGCCATGCCGCGCTGGGCCGATTTCGACGATCCGCTCGATGCGATCGGCGCGCGCGCTTCGGAGATACGCGGCCGCGCCCAGGCCCGCCAGGCCTCACGCGAACAGGCCGCCCGTTTCACCGCGCGCGAACGGGAAGCGCTGTCGGTCATGGGCCTTGGCCTCCAGGCAGACCGCGCCGAGCTTCGCAAGCGCTATTCGGTGCTCGTCCGCCGCTATCATCCCGATCGCAACGGCGGGGACCGCAGCCACGAGGCGCTGCTGCAACGGGTGGTGGAAGCCTACCAGCTTCTGCGGGGAGCCGCGGCTTTCGCCTGAGCTACATCGCAGCGCCGTCGAACTCGGTGATCTCCAGCGTGCCGAGGTCCAGGCCCGGCACGCAGCGCAGGTTGATTTCCACCATGGCCACGCCCCCCGGCCCCTTGCCTTCCGCGAAGGGCGCGCAGCCGCAAGTGGCGCAGAACTGGTGGCGCACCGCATGCTTGTTGAAGGTGTATTCCATGGCCTGCCCCGCCGGGCGCACGAGGCTGACCTTGTCCGCCGTGGTGAAATGATGGATGTTGCCCTTGCGCCGGCAGATGGAACAATTGCACGTCATGCCCTTGGTGGGCGGATCTTCGTCCACCGTGGCGCTGAGCGCGCCGCAATGGCAACTGCTGGTGTAAGTCATCCCTGGCCTTTCTGCATCTCCGCGATCAGCGCGTTGTCGATCGCCTTGCCCGCCTTGTAGGCATCGCGCGCCCTGAACCGTTCGGCATAGGCCGTCAGGCTGTCCCGCGCCGGGATCGTGCCGAATTGCAGGCCCCAGTCCACCGCGCTGCCGACATAGACGTCCGCCATCGTGAAGCGCGGACCGCACACATGGTCATGCGCCGCGAACCAGGATTCCAGCGTGCCGATGGTCCTTTCGAAATTGCCGAAGCCCAGCGCCACTTCCTGTTTCTCATTGGGTTTCCAGCCGAAAGCGTTGCTGGTCACCGCCTGCTCCAGCGGCCCGGCGGCGAAGAACAGCCAGCGGAAATAATCCGCCTTCTCTTCCGGGCGCGGCAGCAGTTCGGGCGCGGACATCTCGGCCAGGTAATGGCACACCGCCGCCGCCTCGCTCACCACGTGATCATGCCCGCCGTGGTGATGGATGATCGTCGGCAGCTTGCCCATCGGATTGGCATCCAGCAGCGCGCGGGGCTTGGCGTCCCAGGCGACGAACACCGGCTCGTAATCGGCGCCCGCTTCGTGCAGTGCCCAGCGCGCGATCTGCGCCCGGCTCATCGGATTGAAGAAGAACGTATACTCGGCCATGGCAAATCCTCCGCTGGTGGAGAACATTAAGCGAACATGTGGGTCGGAATCAACCGGCCCGCGTCAATAATCCACCTTGGGAAAGAACTCCGCGCCCCGGCCTTCCGGCGTCGTATCCAGCAGGCCCCACAGCGGGTCGATCGTGTCCAGGCCGCGATGGTCCTGCCCCGGGTCTTCCGGGGCGAAGACCAGCTCGCTGCCCCAGACATGCCTGATCGTGCCCCCGTCCTTGTGGAACACGTTCAGCATCGGCTCGTCCCAGTCCTCGCCGGGCTTGTAGCCGCGTTCGGCACGCATCGCCGGGGTCAGCGACGCGGTGTTGCCATAGTATTGCGCGGGATAGGCGTTCCCGGCGGTGGACAGCAGGCGCAGATGATCCCAGCCGCGCGCGTGCGCCCAGGCGGCCAGCCGGGCGATCGGCGATCGGGCCACGACATAGAACGCCGCGCGCTGCGTCACATGCCGCGCCGCGCCGTCGAGGGAATCGAGCAGGTGGGTGCAGCCGGCACAGGGCACGTCGCGCTCCGGCCCGAACATGTAGCTGTAGAGCAGCAGCGTGGAATGGTCCCCGAACAAGTCGGAAAGCCGCAGCCGTTCGGGCCGGAAATGCGCGCCGATGCCTTCGAAGACATAGTCCTCCGGCACCTCCCCGCCGGGCGGAAGCGCGCGGCGCATCTCGGCCACCGCTTCCGTCTGGCGGCGAAGCGCGATCTCCGCATCGAGCAGCGCATTGCGCGCCTCGCGATAGGCGGCGCTCTCGTTGGGGAAGGCCATGCGCGGGAAGGGATCGGTCATGTCATGCCTCCGCCCTGACGTTCTCGCACAGCGCTTTGAACTGATCGGCCATCACGCCCCAGCCGGCTTCGAAGCCCATGTCCTGGTGCTGCTGGCGGGTCTCGTCGGTCCAATGGCGCGCCCGGGCGGTGAAGCGGGTGCCGCGGCCTTCGGGCTCGATTTCCCAGATGCCGATCATGAACGGGCCGGCCGGCTCGAAGTCGCCCACCACCGCATCCGTGGTGACGAAACGGCGGCCCGGCTCATACGCCAGGTAGATGCCGTTCTGCGGCATGATCTCCCCATCAGGCCCGTAAAACGTCATCTCGCAGCGGCCGCCCGCACGGCGATCCTGGTGGTCGATCTCGGCGCGCCACGGCTTTGGGCACCACCATTCTTCCTGGCGATCGACCATGGCCGACCACACCGCGTTCGGCGGCGCCTCGATGAAGCGGGTGACGCTGAGTTCGCGATTGTCGCTCATGGCAGGATCCTCTCGTGAAAAGTTCAGTCGCGGTCGGGCGCGCCGGGCGGGAAGTAGGCGCGATAAGGGCGGGCTTCCTCCACGCAGCGGCTTACCGCGGGCAGGGCCAGCAGTTCGGCGCGCAGGGCGGCCAGGCGCGGGCAGTGATCGGGGATCCGCTCCACCCAGTCGGCATAGAACAGCGACGGCGCGGCGGCGCAGCTGACCAGCGAGACGTGGGGCGTCAGCACATTGGCTGAAAGCCAGTGCTCCAGCCAGCGATAGGCCCGCTGCAAGCCCGCCTTGCCGGCTTCGACCTCGGCCGGATCGGGCGCATCCCTCAGCCCCAGCGAGGGATTGTCCCGATCGGCAAAGTGCGCGGCAACCACACGCTGCATGTTGCCCATCACATAATTGTCGAACACCCGGTCCAGCATCCGCGCGGCCACCGCCATGCCTTCGTCCCTCGGGATCAGCGGCGCGGCGCCGGGGTGATGCACGGCGAGATATTCGATGATCGCCGTCGCCTCGATCACCGTGATCCCGCCGTCGGTCAGAACCGGAAACTTGCCCGCTGGATGCGCGTCGCCGACGAAGGCCGCGTTGTCCGGGTGATCGGGGGCGACCGGGCGGAACTCGAATGCCGTTTCATTGGCATAAAGCGCGATCTGCGCCTTCCAGGTGTAGGACGAGAACGGATGGCCATAGAGTGCGAGTGTCACCAGCTTCCCTCCTTGATAGCTTCGCGGCGGCGCAGTTCGGCTTTGCTCGGCTCGCCCTCCGGCCCCACGCTTCCGGTGCGCACTTCGCCTGCCGGTTCATAACTCGCGCCGATTACGCCGGTGTCCGACACGGCATGGCGGGTCAGGCGATAGCTGCCCGGCGGCGCAGCGCGCCCCTTTTCGCCGCCGCCGAACACCCGCTTGCCGTTGCCGAGCAGGACCGGGTGGATGATCAGCGTCATCTGGTCGATCAGCCCCGCGGCGAGCAACGGCGGATAGAGCGTGCTGCTGCCCCAGATCTGCACATCGCGCCCCTCGCTCGCCTTGAGCCGGGCCACGGCTTCCGGCAGCTCGCCTTTCAGGCGGTGGCTGTTCTCCCATTCGAGCAGCCTGTCGGCATGGGTGGCGACGAACTTGTTCACCCGCTGGAATGCCGCGCCGACCGGCACGTCCTGGTGATAGGGCCAGTAACCCGCGAAGATGTCGTAAGTCCGCCGACCCAGCAGCAGGTCGTGTTCGCCTTCGAACAGCGGGGCCATGAAGCGCTGCCCGCTCTCGTCATCGAAAGGCGCCGTCCACCCGCCGAAGCGGAAGCCGCCGGTGGGGTCCTCCGTCGGCCCGCCGGGGGCCTGCATGACTCCGTCCAGCGAGACGAACACCGCCGCGGTAAGCTTGCGTGGCATCCACTATCTTTCCACTCTTTTTCGTCATCCCCGCGAAAGCGGGGTTCCAGGGCCGTTGAGCGCTTCACGCGCATTTTCGTTCGCTGGGCTCCCGCTTTCGCGGGAATGACGAGCATGGGATTCAAACCTTGGCCTGCGTACCCTCGGCGGCGGCCTCCAGCGCGGCGATGTCGATCTTCTTCATCGTCATCATCGCCTCGAACACGCGCTTCGCACGGGCCTTGTCCGGCTGGTCCATGTTCTCGGCCAGGAGGCGCGGGGTGATCTGCCAGGAAACGCCCCACTTGTCCTTGCACCAGCCGCACATGCTTTCCTGCCCGCCATTGCCGACGATGGCGTTCCAGTAACGATCGGTCTCTTCCTGGTCCTCCGTGATGACCTGGAACGAGAACGCCTCGCTCTGCTTGAAATGCGGCCCGCCGTTGAGGCCCAGGCAAGGGATGCCCAGCACCGTGAACTCGACGGTGAGCGGTTCCCCTTCCTTCGCGGAAGGGTTGTCGGCCGGCGATCGGTGGACCTTGCCGATGGAGCTGCCGGGGAAAGTCTCGGCATAGAATCGCGCGGCGCTTTCCGCATCGCGTTCGTACCACAGGCAGACGAGCGTCTTGTTGATGGCCATGGCTATGTTCCTCTCGGGCCCACGAAGGCGACCGGCGCACCGGCGGGGTCGATCGTGTTGAAGATGAAGCCCCCACCGGGGACTTCGTGGATATCGTTGGTCACTTTGCCGCCGCTCGCTTCCGCGGCGGCGCGGGCGGCATCGATGTCGGCCACGGCGAAATAGGGCAGCCAGCCGACCGTCATGTAATCGGCCATCCACGGATTGATCGCGCCCAGCCGCTCCTCGCCCGCGGTGATGAAACGGTAATGGCCTTTTTCGCCCATCGGCATGGCCTGCTCCGCCCCCCAGCCGAACAGCGCGGTATAGAACGCGGTGGCGGCGGGCTCGTCAGTGGTCTCCAACTCGTTCCAGGCGCAGTGGCCGGGCGTATCCGGCTGGAACGCGTCGCTCTTGGCATCGGGCTGGCCGCGCGGCGGCACCGGGTCCATCACATAGAAGGCGGCGCCCTGCGGATCGCCGAGCATGGCCATGGTGCCGACCTCTATGGTGCGCGGTCCCATCCACAGCTGCCCGCCCAGGTCCCTGGCCTTGTCGATGGCGGCGCCCACGTCCTCCACATGGAAGTAAGGCACCCAGCCGGGCTTTGCGCCATGGGCGATCATGTCCTGGCTCAGCTTCAGCACAGCGCCGGCCATGCCGCCGTCACCGCGCCGGATCGCGCGATAATCGTTGTCGCCGCCCACCGGCGCGCCGGTGGAAGCGATTTCCCAGCCCAGCACCGCGCGATAGAAATCGCGCACCGCGTCGGGATCGGGGGCCATCAGTTCATACCAGATCGGTATTCCGGCCATCGCTCAGGCGCCTTTCGAAAGGATCGGGGCGAACCCGCCCCAATACATCCGCTGCCCGTCGAACGGCATGTTGTCCTTGTCCGGAGCCATCCGCTCGTCTTCCATGACCTTCTTCCACCCTTCGTTGCGGGTGGCTTCGTCCGGCCACTCGACGAAAGAGAAGACCACGTTTTCATCGTCCTGGGCATCGACCGAACGGTAGAAGTCGGTCCGCTTGCCCCGCGGCACGTCCACGCCCCACGCTTCCAGATCGCGCGTCGCGCCATGATCCAGGAACACCTGGGCCGCCTTGGCCGCCATCTCGCGGTAAGCCTCGCGGTTGCCGTTCGGCACCGGCGCCACGAAGCCGTCGACATATCGACCGCCGCCGAAGCGCCCCTCGTCCACGATGGGCTCGAACCCGCCGATGATCATCCGCTTGCCGTCGAACGGCATGTCGCTGCCCAGTTCCTTCATGCGTGGATCGGCCATCATCGCGTCCATGTCCTGCGCCTCGAACGCCTTGGCGGTGGCCTTGTCGGGCCAGATCACCCACGAGAAGACGACCTTCTCGCCTTCACCCAGGTCCACGGCCTTGCGGAAGTCGGTGACCTTGCCGTCGGGAACGTCGGCTTCCCAGGCTTCCACATGCTCCAGCGCGCCGTGCTTATGGGCGTGGTCCCAGTAGATCTCGGACATGGCCCGATAAGTGTCCTTGCTGCCTTCCGACACGGGCAGGACGTATCCATTCACGTACATGGCCTTTCTCCTCAGGCTGCCCGCGAGGGCTCGTTTTCGAAATCGGCGAGCTGCGCCGCCAGGGCGCGCTGGTACGCCGGCCGTTCCTCTCCCCGCGCCTTGTAGGCGGTGAGCTTGGGATATTCGGCGACGATACGGGTGTGGCGCAGGGTGTTGAGCACCGTGACCATGGCGATATCCGCGATCGAGAACGGCCCGGCCAGCCAGTCCCGCTCGCCCAAGGCGTCGCTCACGCGCTTCAGCTTCTGCCGGCACAGGCCCAGCGCGGCCTCGCGCGCCGGCGGCATCCAGTCCTCGTCCTTGTGGAGCAAGTCATAGACGACGATCCGCGTGGCAAAGGGCTCCACGCTGTTCAACGCGGAAAACAGCCAGGCGATCGCGCTCCAGCGGGCCTGCGCATCGGCCGGCAGCAGGCGCTCGTCCTGCTCGCCGAGATAGAGCAGGATCGCCCCGGTCTCGAACAGCTTGAGGTCGCCCTCGGCGAAAGCGGGAACCTGGTCGAACGGCTGCCACGCCAGATAGCTTTCGGGTCGCGGGTCACGCGCGCTGAGCAGCTCGGTCGCGTAGGGCCGGCCGATTTCCTCCAGCGCCCAGCGCACGCGCAAGTCGCGCACCACGCCGCGGGCGAAATCGGGCACCCAGTCGAAGGCGGTCAGAACGGGGCGGGGCATTGCCTCGGGCATCGTTCAATCCTTTCGCGTGTCGAAGGGAAAGACGGAGCGAAGCGCCGGATGCCTCAGCCACAGGCCGCCCCAGACCATCAGGCCCAGATAGACGCCGAACAATGTGTGGGTGAGCAGCGCACTGTCGATCCGCAGGTGGGTGGCGATCGCGCCGCCGAGATAGCCGGTGATCAGCACCGCGCCGAGCACGCTGGTGCGGGGCCAGACATAGAGCAGCGTCGGCACCAGCAGCAGCATGCCGAGCATGCGCATCGTCCCCGGGTCCAGCGACCAGCCGATCTCCGGGCTCTGGGCCGCGACGAGGCCGGGCAGGGCCAGCTTGGTGCCGGCGTCCACCAGCAGGAATACGGCGGCAAGCCCGCTGAGCACCCGGCCCGTCCATAGCGAAGCCGATGCCGGGCCGGGGGTGGAGCTTGGGGCAAACGATGCCATCGCGTGTCTCCTCTTCCCGCCGGGGCGATCAGCCCGCCGGTTGCTCGGCCAAGGTTTCGCCTTCGGCCACGGCGTCCATGTTCATCCAGGCGTTTTCCCAGATATGGCCATCGGGGTCCTCGAAGCTGCGGCCGTACATGAAGCCCAGATCCTGCTTCGGGGTCGGATCGGCCTTGCCGCCGGCCGTCACGGCCTTGCTCACGATCGCTTCCACATCGTCGCTGCTGTCCTGGCTCAGGCACAGCAGCACTTGCGCGCTGTCATGCGCGTCGGGGATCGTCTTGCTGGTGAAGGTCTTCCAGAAATCGTGCCTCAGCAGCATGACCACGATCTGGTCCGACCACATCATCGCCGCCGCCTGCTCGTTGGTGAAGATCGGGTTGTTGGTGAAACCCACCGCTTCATAGAACTTCATCGATCGCGCCAGATCGGTCACGGGCAAGTTCACGAAGATCATCTTGTCGCTCATTTCAGCATTCCTCTTCCCCGGTGCTGGGTGCCGCGAATCGGCGCTTGAGTTTGCTGCCCTATGGAGTTACTAAAAGCAACTATGAAGTTACAAAAAGAAACCGAGTCGCAGGAAAAACACGGCAAGTGGTATCAGGATGCCTGCGGCACGGCCTTCGCCATGGAACTGATCGGGGAACGCTGGTCCCTGCTGATCGTGCGTGAACTTATGCTCGGCGGAAGGCGCTTTTCGGACTTGCGCGCCAGCCTGCCCGGAATCTCGGCCAAGGTGCTGACGGAACGGCTCGCCAGCCTCGAACAGGCGGGGGTGCTGGTCCGGCGCAAGCTGCCGCCGCCCGCCGCGACGCAGGTCTATGAACTGACGGCCTGGGGCTATCTCGCCGAACCGGCGATCCAGGAACTGGGCCGCTGGGCCGCGCGCTCGCCCGAACATAATCCCCAGCTTCCGCTTTCGCCGGTCAGCTTCATGCTCAGCCTGCGCACGATGATCGATCACGCGGCGGCGCACGCCTTCGATGCCACGGTCGGCTTCACCGTGGGCGGCGAAAGCTTCCTTGCCGAACTGCGCGGCGGCCAGATGCCGGTGCGCCGGGTGGAGGAAGCGGGCGGGGCGGACCTGTGGTTCGAAGCCGCTGCGCCGCTGCCCCTCTTGCGGGTGTTCTACGGCAAGCAGCCGATTCCCGAGGCGGAGCGGGCCGGCGTGACGCTGGCCGGCGACAGGGCGCTGGCCGAACGCTTCGTGGCCCTGTTCGCCTTGCCGCCGAAGATCGCCTAAAGCCCCGCCGCGCTGATGATCCGGTCTTCCGTCGCGACCGCCGCTTTCCACCCCTCGCGCTGCTGGACGCGGCCGAACCAGGCGGCCACGTTCGGATAGGCGGCGTCGTCCAGCCGCCACCCGGTATAACCGAGCGTGCGCACGGTGGAGGCGACCGCGATGTCGCCCACGGTGAACTCCGCTCCGACCAGCCATTCGCCGGTCGCCACGCTTTCGAGATAGGCCAGCGGCTTGGCCAGCGCTTCCTCGGCCGCTTGCGCCGCAGCTTCGTCGCCCTCGGTGCCGAACAGGCGCGGGCGCAGGAAGCGGTTCAGCACGATCGGCGCGCCGGTGGGCGTCAGCACCGTATCGGCCACTTCCTCGAACCACACGGCCCTCGCGCGCGCCTCGGGCGCCGCCGGCAGCAGCGCCGGTTCCGGATACTTGGCGTCGAGATAGGTGATGATCGCGGTGGAATCCGCCAGCGCGAAATCGCCGTCGCGGAACGCGGGGATCTTGCCGAAGGGGCTGGCAGCCAGGAACTCCGCGTCCGGATCGCTCGGATTGCTCGGCACCACTTCGGCGTCGAGCCGTTTTTCCTTCACCGCCACCACCACCTTGCGCACGAACGGCGATAAGGGGAACCCGTAGATCTTCATACGTCGTCCTCTCCGTGTCACACCTGTCACACTTGCGGGCTTTGCTTGTTGCAGCGGCCGGGCGGCGCGTCTAGGCAGCGGCACGCAATGAACGAGATGAGCAGCCCCCCCGCCAGCCACGGAACCATCCTGGCCGCGCCCGACCGCGAAGTGGATGCGCGCGAGACCTTCGGCATCGATATCGACATGAAGATCCCGGCCTTTTCCAAGGCTGACGAACGCGTGCCGGATATCGACGAATCCTATGTCTTCGATCCCGAAACCACGCTGGCGATCCTGGCGGGCTTCGCCTTCAACCGGCGGGTCATGGTGCAGGGTTATCACGGCACCGGCAAATCGACTCACATCGAACAGGTGGCGGCGCGGCTCAACTGGCCATGCATCCGCATCAACCTCGATGCCCACATCAGCCGTATCGACCTGATCGGCCGTGACGCCATCGTGCTGCGTGACGGGCTCCAGGTCACGGAGTTCCGCGAAGGCCTGCTCCCCTGGGCGCTCCAGCACCCGGTGGCGCTGGTGTTCGACGAATACGACGCGGGCCGGCCGGACGTGATGTTCGTGATCCAGCGCGTGCTGGAAACCGAAGGCAAGCTCACCCTGCTCGACCAGAACCGCGTGATCCGGCCCAACCCGTATTTCCGCCTCTTCGCCACCGCCAACACGGTGGGCCTGGGCGATACCAGCGGGCTCTATCAGGGCACGCAGACGATCAACCAGGGCCAGATGGACCGCTGGAACATCGTCGTCGCGCTGAACTATCTCCCGGCAGAGGCCGAACAGCAGATCGTCCAGTCGAAGACCGGGCTCGATCCGAAGCTCACCGCCGACATGATCCGCGTCGCCGATCTCACCCGGCAGGGCTTCATCCGGGGGGATATCTCCACGGTGATGAGCCCGCGCACGGTGATCACCTGGGCGCAGAACACAGAGATCTTCGGCGACACCGGCTTCGCCTTCCGCCTCACCTTCCTCAACAAGTGCGACGAGGCGGAACGCATGCTGGTGGCCGAATACTACCAGCGCGTGTTCGGGGTGGACCTGCCTGAAAGCGTGGTAGGCAAAGCCTGAGCCAGGCACCGGAGGGGGTTTTCCCCCTTCGCCAACCCGGCGGAAACAAAGACCCGGTCGGACTCCAGCCAACCCTTGAATCGTCATTGCGAGCGTAGCGAAGCAATCCAGGGCGGCAGTGCAATGCGCTCTGGATTGCTTCGCTACGCTCGCAATGACGAGGTTTTGTGGCCGCCGATGGTTGCTACCCCCCGGCGGCGCTCTATCGCCGATTGCCCCACTTTCACGGGATGACGGGGCAGCGCCGCCCTCTGGCACTCACCGCCCCGTCAGCGCGTCGATGTAGAGTTCGGCTTTGATCGAATCGCGAAAGCTGGCCACGGCCTCGCCGGCGCGCCACACTTCATAGCGTCGGCGTCCGAACAGGCCGGCTTTGCGCGCCACGATGAAGTGCCCGTGATAGGCTCTCCATTCAGCATGCTCCATGGCTCAGGGCGCCGGCTTGCCGGGTTGTTCCACGGTGACGATCCGCAGGTCGCGGTGCTGGCCCGCCCGGTTGGGCCAGCTTATCGACTGGCCCACACGCAGGCCGATCAGGCCCGCGCCCAGTGGGGTCAGGATCGATATCTTGCCGCTCTCCGAATCCGCGTCGCCCGGATAGACCAGCCGGACGACGTGAGTCGCCCCGCTTGCCTCGTCCACGAAGGTGACCTGGGAATCCATGGTCACCGCATCTTCGGGCAGATCTTCCGCGCTGCAGCTCTGCGCGCGCTCGAGCTCTTCCAGCAGCATTTCGCTCACGGCGGGGGATCGGCGCTCGGCGGCGAGGGCGAGTGCGGTCAGCGCCTCCGCTTCGGCGTCGGTAAGAACGATAGGTGGGCGGACCTGGTCCGCCGGTTCAGCTTGCATGGCTCGAAATCCTGAAAAACGGGGTCCGCACAGGTGCGGACTGTCCCATTGCCTCTTCCGGGTGCCCCCGAGCCCAGCCTGAAAAAAGGATGCGAGCTCGGGGCTAATGGCCTGCGAGCAGTTGGCCGCCGCGGTGCCCGAAGGATTTGGCCGGAAGCATGGTCATGGTCGGAATGTGGTAGTCGGCCGAACGAGAGTCAACATAATGCGGCTTGCGTTAAGGGGCGCCGTGCAAAGAGGCTCGCCATTGCTGTGTTGTTAGGTTAATACACAAAGTCATGCATGGGCCGTTCGAAGGGATGGAAGGAAAGCAAAGGCCCGCGCGCCGGCCGCGCCTGCCCTGGGGCGGTGCGCGCGTTTCCGAGCCGGCAGGGCCCACGGAATGGATCTCGCACGGGCCGCTCTACGATCCCCCGGCGGAGGATCTCGATGTCGGCTATTGGCATGGGGGCGAGGGGGGACAGGCACCGCCGCCTGGCGCGCCGGGCCGGCGCACGCGCTGGTGGTGGATCAAGCGCGGGCTGGCGGGGTTCGCCGCCGTGCTCGTGCTGCTGGTGCTGTGGCTGGCGATCACCGCGCCGCTTTCCAAGTCACTCCGTCCGATCGCGCCGCCCCAGCTCACCCTGCTCGCCGCGGACGGCACGCCGATCGCCCGCAACGGGGCGGAGATCGACCAGCCGGTAAAAGTCTCCGAATTGCCGCCGCATGTGGTCGAAGCGCTGCTGGCAATCGAGGATCGGCGCTTCTACAGCCATTGGGGCGTGGACCCGCGCGGCATCGCCCGCGCGGCCTGGACCAATCTCACCACGGGGCGCACCCAGGGCGGCAGCACGATCACCCAGCAACTCGCCAAGTTCACCTTCCTCAGCGCCGAACAGAACCTGACCCGCAAGGCGCGCGAGGCGCTGATCGCCTTCTGGCTGGAAGCCTGGCTGACCAAGGACGAAATCCTCGAACGCTATCTGTCCAACGCCTACTTCGGCGACAACGTCTATGGCCTGCGCGCGGCCTCGCTGCATTACTTCTACCGCAAGCCTGAAAACCTCACCTTGCCGCAGGCGGCGATGCTGATGGGGATGCTCCAGGCCCCGTCGCGCTTCGCGCCGACCGACAATCCCGAGCGGGCCGAGAAGCGCATGCGCATGGTGCTCAATGCCATGGTGGAGGCGGGCTATCTCACGCCGGCGCAGGCCCGCGCCGTGCGGACCCCGCAGGTGGACGTGCGGATCAAGAACGATCTGCCCACCGGCACCTATTTCGCCGATTGGGCGCTGCCGCAGGCGCGCGAGCTGACCGAGGCGAGCTATGCCCGGCAGACGATTCGCACCACGCTGGATTCCCGCCTCCAGTCCGCCGCGCGCCGGGCGATCGCGCGCGCGCCGCTGGGCTCGGCGCAAGTGGCCCTCGTGGCGATGCGGCCGAATGGCGAAGTCGTGGCGATGATCGGCGGGCGGGATTATGCCGCCTCGCCCTTCAACCGCGCCACCCAGGCGCGCCGCCAGCCGGGCTCCACTTTCAAGCTGTTCGTCTATCTCGCCGCCCTGCGCAGCGGCATGACCCCGGATGAGGCGATCGACAATCGCCCGATAGAGCAGGGCTCCTATCGCCCGAAGAACGCCGGCGGCGCCTATTCCGACACTATCACGCTGGCCGATGCCTTCGCCCGTTCCAGCAACGTCGCCGCCGTGCGCCTGTGGGCCAAGGTGGGTGACAAGGCGGTGATCGACATGGCGCGCGATCTCGGCGTGCGCTCCCCACTGGCGGCCGGCGACCCGAGCCTGGCGCTGGGCACTTCCACGATGACGCTGATAGAGCTGACCGCGGCTTATGCCGGCGTGGCCGGCAACAGCTTCCCGGTGGAACCGACCGCGTTCAAGGCGGCGGAGCCCGGCTGGTTCGGCCGCCTGTTCGATGGCAAGTCCAGCCTTTCCAGACGCGAACATGCCGCGATCGAGCAGATGCTGCGCCAGGCGATCAACAACGGCACCGGCCGCGCGGCGATGCTGCAGGCGGCCAACTTCGGCAAGACCGGCACCACCCAGAACAACCGCGATGCCCTGTTCGTCGGCTATGCCGGCGGGCTGGTCGTTGGCGTGTGGGTCGGCAATGACGACAATTCGCCGCTCGCCGGCGTCCACGGCGGGGGCGTGCCGGCGCGCATCTGGAAGGATTTCATGAGCCAGGCCCTTGGTGAGCGCGCGCCCGTCAGCCCGGTCAGCCCCACGCCCAGCCCGGACCCGAGCGGGCCGGTCCAGCCGCAGGACGTGCCGGACCTGCAAGCCATTCCGCTGGGCGACAGCGGCGCCACGCTGAATGTCGGGAATGGCGGCGCGGTCATTTCCGGCGAGATCGAGGGCGTGCCCATCGGCGTGCGGCTGGATCGCGACGGGCTGCGGATCGAAACCCAGCCCCGCAATCGGGAGCGGGTGGAAGCGGCGCCGCAACCTCAGCCGACTCCCTGATTCGATCCAACATCGCCCGCCCTGAGCTTGTCGAAGGGCCGTCCTTTTCCTTGAGCACGGCGTGAAGGGAAAAGCGGTGCTTCGACAAGCTCAGTACGAGCGGATTTGAGTAAGCGACGCAAGCTATTCGGGATAGCGCGCTTCGACGAAGTAGAGCCCTTCCGCCGGCGCGTTCAGCCCCAGCGCAGCGCGATCCTTCGCGGCCAGCGCCTCGGCCACTTGCTCTTCGCGCCATTGCCCCAGGCCGACCAGCGCCAGCGTGCCGACCATCGAGCGCACCTGGTGATGCAGGAAGCTCCTCGCTTCCGCCTCGATCAGCACCAGCTCGCCTTCGCGCCGCACATCCAGCCGGTCGAGCGTCTTCACCGGCTCTTTCGCCTGGCAATGGGCCGAACGGAACGTGGTGAAATCGTGCCGCCCGACCAGCGCCTGGGCCGCGCGATGCATCGCTTCCGCGTCGAGCGGCCGCGCGACATGCCAGGCGCGCCCGCGTTCCAGCGTCAGCGGCGCGCGGCGATTGCGGATGCGATAGAGATAACGGCGCCCCACGCAGGAAAACCGCGCGTGCCAGTCCTCCGCCTTCGCCTCGCAGGCCAGGACCGCGATCGGCGCCGGCCGCAGGCGGGCGTTGAGCGCTTCCATCAGCCGGAACGGCGTCAGCGCCTTGGCCACATCCACATGGCTGACCATTGCCAGCGCATGCACGCCGCTATCGGTGCGCCCGGCGCTGTGCATCGTCACCGTTTCGCCGGTGACGTCGAACACGGCCCGCTCCACCGCCTCTTGCACCGAAGGGCCATGGTCCTGCCGTTGCAGGCCCATGAACGGGCCGCCGTCGAATTCCAGAGTGAGGGCAAAGCGGGTCATTCTGCGCCCGCCACTGAGCGTTTACCCACCCTCGTCATTCCCGCGAAAGCGGGAACCCAGTCGGCTCTTCCCCGCGCAACAGACGCGACTGGCGCCCCGCTTTCGCGGGGATGACGAAAGGGGTGCGATTCGCTCACACCAGCACCGTTCCCACCGGCACCCGTTTCCCACGCAGGAAATCCTCCGCGCTCATCGCCGGCTTGCCCGCGCGCTGGAGCGTGGCCGGGCGCAGCGCCGCTTCGCCGCAAGCCACGGTGAAGCGATCGTCCAGCACTGTGCCCGGCGCGCCGTTCACCCCGATCACATGCGCGCGCAGCAACTTGATCCGTTCGCCGTCCAGCTCGAACCACGATCCGGGGAAGGGCGCGAAAGCGCGCACCTCGCGCTCGATCCGTTCGGCGGGCTTGGCCCAGTCGATCCGCGTTTCGGCCTTGGCGATCTTGGCCGCGTAAGTGGCGCGCAGTTCCGGCTGAGCCTCCGGCTTCAGCCGGTCGAGCTGGGCCAGCGTATCGACCAGCAGCCGCGCGCCGATTTCGGCCAGTTCCGCGTGCAGCTCGCCGCTGGTCTTGTCCTCTATCGGAACGCGCGCGCTGGCCAGCATCGGCCCGGTATCGAGCCCGCGCTCCATCCGCATGATCGTCACGCCGGTGATGGAATCGCCCGCCAGGATCGCCCGCTGGATCGGCGCCGCCCCGCGCCAGCGGGGCAGGAGGCTGGCGTGCACGTTCAGGCAGCCGTGGCGCGGCGCATCGAGGATCGGCGTGGGCAGCAGCAGGCCATAGGCCACCACCACCGCGACATCGGCCTCCAGCGCCAGGAAATCCGCCTGTGCTTCCACGTCGCGCAAGATCTCGGGATGGCGCACCGCGATTCCGTGGCTCTCGGCCCAGCGCTGCACAGGGGAACTCTGCGCCTGCTTGCCGCGCCCGGCAGGACGGGGCGGCTGGGTATAGGCCGCGGCCACGGCATGGCCTGCCTCGCTCAGCGCGGCGAGGGTCGGGACGGCGAAATCGGGCGTGCCCATGAAGACGATGCGCATGGGCTCCCTTCCTCTTCGCCCGGCTTGGCCCTATCTCCCGGCCCATGGCATCGCAAGAGATCGAGGCGCTGGCAGGCGCGCTGGCCCGGCTTCCGGGGCTCGGCCCGCGTTCGGCGCGCCGTGCGGTGCTGTGGCTGGTGAAGCGGCGCGAGACCGCGCTGGTGCAATTGCTGGAAGCGCTCTCCGCCGTGCGGGAGACGCTGGTGGAATGCCGCCTGTGCGGCAATGTGGATACGCGCGATCCCTGCGGCATCTGCGCCGATCCGCGCCGCGATGCGCGCCAGCTTTGCGTGGTGGAGGATGTCGCCGATCTCTGGGCGCTCGACCGGGCGCATCTGTTCACCGGCCGCTATCACGTGCTCGGCGGCCGCCTCTCCGCGCTCGACGGCGTGCGGCCGGAAGACCTTTCCATCGGCAAATTGATCGAACGCGTCGCCGCCGGTGGGATCGACGAGGTGGTGCTGGCAATGAACGCCACGCTCGAAGGCCAGACCACCGCCCACTACATCGCGGAGCGGCTGGAGAGCTATCCCGTCCGCATCACCCAGCTCGCCCACGGCCTGCCGGTGGGCGGCGAGCTGGATTATCTCGACGAAGGCACCCTGGCCCAGGCGTTGCGGGCCCGCAGGCCGGTGGGATGAAGCGCGGCTGGATCGTCGGCGGCTGGCTCGTTGCGATGATCGCCTCGATCCTCCCCGCCCTGTGGAGCACCGCCGACCTCGCCCAGCGCAATCCGCTCGCCATCTACGTCGACCCGGCCAGCGGCCTGCCCACGCTGAAGCTTTATCTCCAGTTCCTGAAGTGGTGGCTACCGATCGCCGTGCCGGTGAGCCTGCTGGCCGCCGCGTGCATGTTCCTCAACCGCCCGGATTGAGGGCAGACTTTTCTTATTGATTTGTAGGATTTGGAAGGCCACGAGGATGAGCTACAGAAATCCGGACCCCTATATCCCGAGAAATATTGGTGAGATACAGGATTTTCTGGGGAGCATGATGTTGAGTGCGCCCACTTTAGTGGATGAGACCGGCTACTTCCCGGATCGAAATATTTCCACTGAATTTTTTGCTTTAAACGCAGGTCTAAAGGCGCTTGAATCCCAACTAGGGCCTGAAAGATACAGGAGGCTTGCAGCCCTATCCGCTCAAATGCGTGCACATTTCGAAGCCGATCCGCAGGACAATACGGGAGAAGCCTCTAAAGGGCGAAAGTGCATTGTCGAAATGCAGGATGTTCTCCGCACTATCGCCCGATAAGGCTGCCAATGAGATAGAAGCGCCCCCCTAAGCCGCTCGGGGAGGGGCAAGTTCGGTCACGCCGCTTGCGGGGCCGCCTTTCTCACGCTTTCGTCCACATGCGCCTCGAATTCGGCGAAGTTGTCGACGAACAGCTGGACCAGCTTCTGCGCGGTCGCGTCGTAGGCGTCCTTGTCGGCCCAGGTGGCGCGCGGGTCGAGGATCGTGCTGTCCACGCCTTCCACGGCCACCGGCACGTCGAAGCCGAAGTTCGGGTCCTTGCGGAATTCGGCGTTGTTCAGGCTGCCGTCCAGCGCGGCGTTGAGCAGGGCGCGGGTGGCCTTGATCGGCATACGCTTGCCCACGCCGTACTTGCCGCCGGTCCACCCGGTATTGAGCAGCCAGCATTGCACGCCGCCCTTGGCGATCCGTTCCTTGAGCAGGTTGCCGTAAACGCTGGGATGGCGCGGCATGAACGGGGCGCCGAAGCAGGTGCTGAACGTGGCTTCCGGCTCGGTCACGCCGATCTCGGTGCCGGCGACCTTGGCGGTGTAGCCGGACAGGAAGTGATACATCGCCTGATCGGGCGTCAGCCGCGCGATCGGGGGCAGCACGCCGAAGGCATCGGCGGTGAGCATGACCACGTTGGCCGGCACCGGGCCGAGGTTCTCTTCCGAAGCGTTCGGGATGAACTCGATCGGGTAGGCGCCGCGACTGTTCTCGGCCAGCGAGTTGTCGTCGAGGTCCAGTTCCCGCGTATCGGGATCGATCACTACGTTTTCCAGCACGGTGCCGAACATCTTCGTGGTGGCGTAGATCTCGGGCTCCGCCTCGGCGGAAAGGCGGATCATCTTGGCGTAGCAGCCGCCTTCGAAATTGAAGACCGCCGTGTCCGACCAGCCATGCTCGTCATCGCCGATCAAGGTGCGGCTGGCGTCGGCCGAAAGCGTCGTCTTGCCGGTGCCGGAAAGACCGAAGAACACCGCTGTCTTGCCGTCGGGGCCGATATTGGCCGAACAGTGCATCGGCATCACGCCCCGGGCGGGCAGCAGATAGTTCAGGATGCCGAACACGCTCTTCTTCATCTCGCCGGCATAGCGGGTGCCGCCGATCAGGATCAGCTTCTCGAAGAAGTTGACCGCGATCACCGTCTCGCTGCGCGAGCCGTGGCGTTCAGGATCGGCGGTGAAGCTCGGCAGGTCGATGATCGTGTATTCGGGCGTGAAACCGGCCAGCTCCTGCTCGGTCGGCCGCACCAGCAGGGTGCGGATGAACAGGTTGTGCCACGCCAGCTCGTTGATCACCCGCACGTTCACGCGATGCTCCGGCTGGGAACCGCCGAACAGGTCCGCCACGTAGAGCGTGTCCTTCCCCGCCAGCGCGGTGAGGAAATCCGCCTTGAGGTTGGCGAAGTGCTCGGGCGTCATCGGCACGTTGACCTTGCCCCACCACACGGTGCTTTCGGTTTCCGCATCGCGGACGATGAACTTGTCCTTCGCGCTGCGGCCGGTGTGCTTGCCGGTTTCCACCACCAGCGGGCCGTGCGCGGCGAGGAGGCCTTCGCCCCGGCGCACCGCTTCTTCCACCAGCGCTGCGGTGCCCAGGTTGGCCTGGATGGTGGCGCCGGTTTCAATGCCCTGGCCGGAAAGCGGAACGGAAAGCGGAACGGTCACTTTGCAAGGTCTCCCTCGAACGGGGGTGGAGGCGTGGCGGCCAGCATGGCTGCACCGCAACGTTAGTCTAGCGAATAATCGCCGGGTGTGCCGCCGTCAAACACATGACGCGGCGGGAAAGTGCCGTGTTTCGCGCGTTTGCGCGCCGCTCGCGCCGGCTCCGATTGTCTCATGCGAGGGAACGCGTTACGGCTCGCGCTCATGAGCGTGTGCCTCGATCGGGTGAACTGATGGCGGAAACGGAAGCCGCGCCGCCCACCGGCGGCGAACCCCAGCGCAGCATCGCGCTGGTGGATGACGATCGGAACATCCTCACCACCCTGTCGATCGCCCTGCAGGCGGAAGGCTATGCCACCCGCGTCTATTCGGACGGGGAGCGGGCGCTGAAAGCGCTGGTCGATAATCCGCCGGACCTTGCCGTGTTCGACATCAAGATGCCGCGCATGGACGGGATGGAACTGCTCCGCCGCCTGCGCGAACGCTCGAATCTTCCGGTCATCTTTCTGACCAGCAAGGACGAGGAGCAGGACGAGGCCGCCGGCCTTGCCATGGGGGCTGACGATTACATCTCCAAGCCGTTCAGCCAGCAGCTGCTGCTAGCCCGCATCCGCGCCATCCTCCGCCGCGCGGCGCCGAGAGACGCGGAAAGCGATCCGGGCGTGCAGGCCCCCGGCGAAGGCCCGGTGCTGGAGCGCGGCCGGCTGACGATGGACCCGGCGCGTCACCAGGTGACCTGGTCCGGCCGGCCGGTGTCGCTGACGGTGACAGAGTTCCTCATCCTCGAGGCGCTGGCCCAGCGTCCGGGCGTGATCAAGAGCCGCAACCAGTTGATGGACGCGGCCTATCCCGACGATATCTTCGTGGACGATCGAACGGTCGATAGCCACATCAAGCGCCTGCGCCGCAAGTTCCGCGCCGCCGATCCGGATTTCGATGCGATCGCCACGCTCTATGGGGCGGGCTACAGCTTCTCCGATGGCTAGGGCATGAGCACGGCCCCCGCCGACGATCACGGCCGCCGCCGCTGGCGGTTCCGGTTTCCGTCCGACACTTCGCTCACGGCGCGCATCCTGGCGGTCAACCTGATCCCGCTGATGCTGCTCGCCGGCAGCCTGTTCTTCCTCGATTCCTATCGCCGGCAGCTGCTGTCGGAACGCTACAACCTGGCGCGCATCGAAGCGCAGATCACGGCCGAGGCCCTGGCCGGCGCCTCGCGCGAAAGGCAGGAAGCGCTGCTGATCCAGATCGGCAAGGAACAGCACATGCGCCTGCGCCTCTACGATGGCCAGGGCAGGCTCCAGGCGGACAGCTTCAAGCTGGACAAGCCCTCGTTCCAGCTCAGCGATCCCGAAGCGGCGCCGTTTCCGCAGGATTTCGCGCGCGAACTCGATCGCATTGTCGATTTCCTCGTCGGCGCCAGCGCGCCGCCGGATTACGTCGAACCGCTGGACGAGGATGCCAGCGCCTGGCCCGAACTCGTCCGCGCGCGCGAACAGGGCCTCACCCAGATAGAGCTGCGCCGCGCGCCTGACCGCACGCCCGTCATCACCGCCGCCGCGCCGGTGGGCCTCAAGGGCGTCACCCTCCTGACCACGCGCAACGCTGCCGACATCACCCAGGCGGTGCGCGATGCCCGCACCTCTCTGCTGACGATCATCGCCTTGGCGCTGCTCGTCTCCATCGTCCTCTCGCGTTATCTCGCGCGCACGATCATCGAACCGCTGCGCCGCCTGGGCCGCGCCGCCGTGAGAGTGCGGCTAGGGCGAGAGCGCGAGGTGGAAGTGCCCCGGATGCAGCAGCGCGGTGACGAGATCGGCGTGCTGGCCCGCGCCATGTCCGACATGACGGCGGCACTGCGCCAGCGGATCGATGCGGTCGAATCCTTCGCCGCCGATGTCGCGCACGAGATCAAGAACCCGCTCGCCAGCTTGCGCAGCGCGCTGGAATCGCTGCCCAAGGTGGAAGATCCCTTCCTGCGCGCGCAGCTTACCGATGTCGCCGCGCATGACGTGCGGCGGATCGACCGGCTGGTCACCGAAATCGCCGAAGCCAGCCGTATCGACGCGGAACTCAGCCGGGCGATCTTCGAGGCGGTCGATCTGGCCGCGCTGATCGAGAATGTCGTCAGCGCGCGGGAAGATCGCGGGCTCAATGCCGGGCGCAAGGTCATGGTGGAGCATGGCGGCCGCCCCGCGCTGGTGCGGGGCGTGCCGATCCGCATCGAACGGATCGTCGACAACCTGCTGGACAACGCCGTGTCGTTCTCCCCGCCGGGCGGCACGGTCACGGCATCGGTGCGGCATGAAGGCGCGCATGTGCAGGCGGCGATCTGCGACGAAGGCCCGGGCATTCCCGAAAGCGAGCGCGAGGAAGTGTTCAAGCGCTTCCATTCGCTCCGCCCGGAAGCGGAAGGGTTCGGCAATCACAGCGGCCTCGGCCTCGCCATCGCCCGTACGATCGCGGAGGCTCACGATGGCTCGCTGTGGGTCTCCGAGCGGGCGGACGGGGGGCAGGGCGCCTGCCTGGTGCTGGAACTGCCGGCGGCATGACCGCCCAGCCTTACCGGGCAACCGGCGTCGCGCTGGGCGGAACGGCCTTGCTGATCGAAGGGCCGCCGGGCAGCGGCAAGTCCAGCCTGGCCCTGGCGCTGATCGATCGCGGCGCGGCGCTGGTGGGGGATGACGGCGTGATGCTGGAACGGCGCGACGGCCGCCTGTGGGCGCTGCCGCCGCCGGCGATCGCCGGGCTGCTGGAAATCCGCAATGTCGGCATCGTCACCCTGGCGACGGAGGCGGCGCCGGTTTCGCTGGTGATCAGGCTGGATGGCGAAGCGCCGCGCTTCGTCGAAACGGCGGAGGCGATCGACCTTGCTGGCATGCGCCTGCCGCTGATTCGCCTGTGGCCCGACAGTCCCGTGCTGGCCTTGCGGGCCGAACGGGCATTGGCCCTTCACGGGATGCGCTGAGCGGGCCTCTTCCCTTTTGCGGTGAGCGGCGGCACATCGGCGACATGGCGAGCGAATCTCCCGATAACCGACAGCGTATCCTGCTGGTCACGGGCATGCTCGGGGCCGGCAAGACCACCGCGCTGCGCGAGATGGAAGATCTCGGCTGGGAAGCGATCGACAATTTCCCGATTCGCCTGCTTCAGCGGCTGATCGGCCACGATGCGCAACCGCAGGCCCAGGCGCTGGCGATCGGCTTCGATTGCCGCACACGCGGGTTCGTTCCGGCCCAGGTGATAGAGCGGGCCGGGAAGCTGGCCGCGCGCGACGACATCGTGCTCAACACCCTGTTCCTCGATTGCGCCGGGCATGAGCTGGAACGCCGCTTCAACGAGACGCGGCGGCGCCATTTCCTGGCGCAGGACCGGCCGGTGGCCGACGGCATCGCTGCGGAGCGCGAATTGCTCGGCCCGCTGCGCCGCTGGGCCGATGTGCTGATCGACACCACGCATTTCAGCGGCAACGACTTGCAGCAGCGCATCCGCGAACACTTCGCCCCCAACGCTCCGAGCGAGATGACCGTCACGGTCACCAGCTTCGGCTTCGCGCGCGGGATGCCGCCGGTCGCGGATCTGGTGTTCGACATGCGGTTCCTCGACAATCCGCATTGGGACCCGAAGCTGCGCCCCCTGACCGGCAGCGACGAAGGCGTGGGCGCGCATATCGAACGCGATCCCGCGTTCGCCCCGGCCTTCGAGAAAATCCGCGCTTTGCTGATAGAACTGCTTCCCCACTACGCCGCGCAAGGGAAGACTTATGTGAACATCGCCTTCGGCTGCACCGGGGGGCGGCATCGTTCGGTCTTCGTGGCCGAACGGATCGCGCAGGCCTTGCGTGAAGCGGGGTTTTCGCCCACTGTGCTGCACCGCAACCTGGGGTCACGCGCTGCCGAAATGATCGAGGGGCCGCATCAGCCGTGAACCTTTCTCGCCATTCGACCGGACGCCCGATGCGTTCCCCCATGCGGCCCGCGATGAGTTCCGACACAGAATGATCGGCATGATCCTGGTTACTCACGGCCATCTGGCTGAGGAGTTCGTCCACGCCATGGAGCATGTGGTCGGGCAGCAGCGTGACATCGCGACCGTCTGCATCGGCCCGCATGACGATATGGAGGCGCGGCGCAAGGAAATCGCCCAGGCGATCAAGCAGGTCGATTCCGGGAGCGGGGTCATCGTCCTGACCGATCTGTTCGGGGGCACGCCGTCCAATCTGGCCATCTCGCTGCTTAAGCCGGGCAAGATAGAGGTGATCGCCGGCATCAACCTGCCGATGCTGATCCGCCTCGCCGGCGCGCGCAAGGATATGGACATCGCCGCCGCCGCCGCCGCCGCGCGTGACGCGGGGCGCAACTACATCACGATCGCCTCCGAATTCCTGGGGCAGGAAGCCTGACGGACGGCATAGTAAGGGGAGGGCCGGCTTGGGAGAGGCGCGCCGGGAAATCATCATCGTCAACAAGCGCGGGCTCCATGCCCGCGCCAGTGCCAAGTTCGTCACCACCGTCGCGGCGATGACCGGCTGCGAGGTGAGCGTGAAGAAGGACGGCCATTGCGCGGCCGGCAGTTCGATACTCGGCCTGATGATGCTGGGCGCCGCGCGCGGCGATACCGTGGAACTGATCGTTTCCGGCGAGGACGCCGAAGCGCGGCTCGCGGAACTGGTGGAGATGGTCGAAGGCGGCTTTGGCGAGGATTGATTCGCCGCGAATGGAAATGAAGGAAAGCAGCCAGTGCCCCATCGCCGCACGATCACCGGCTTTTCCAATCCCACCGTCAAGTACCTGCGCTCGCTGAGGGACAAGAAGCACCGCAAGCGTGAGCGCAAATTCCTCGCCGAAGGGCTGCGCCTGCTGACCGATGCGCGAGAGACCGGCCGCGTGCCCGAAATGCTGGTCATGGCCGCGGGGCGCGAACCGCATCCGCTGCTCACCGCGCTGGAAGCCGAGGTGGAGCGCGCGGGCGGCGAGATCGTGGAAACCAGCGCGGACATCCTCTCGAAGATCACCGGCAAGGCCAATCCGCAGGCCGTGGCGGGCGTCTTCGCCGAATTCGACACCGCGCTCGCCGATCTCGACCGGAACGCCGCGCCGATCTGGCTGGTGGCCCAGGCGCTGCGCGATCCGGGCAACCTCGGCACGATGCTGCGCACCGGCGATGCCGTGGGCGCGGGCGGGCTGATCCTGATCGACGACAGCGCCGACCCCTTCTCGGTGGAAGCCGTTCGCGCCAGCATGGGTGCGATCTTCACCCAGAAGCTGGCCCTGGCCCGGTGGGACGAATTTCTCCTCTGGCTGCGCGCGGGGCCGGAAGGCCAGTCCGGCCAGCTCGTCGCCGCCAGCCTGCGCGATGCGATCGGCTATCGCGAGGCGCCCTATCGCGCGCCATGCTTCATCCTGGTCGGCAACGAATCGCAAGGCCTGCCCGAAGCCTATGAAGCGGCCTGCGATCTGAGGGTGACGATGCCCATGCGCGGTCGGGCGGACAGCCTCAATGCCGCCGTCGCCGCCGCCGTGCTGGCTTACGAAGTGCTGGCGCACCTCGAACGCTGAACGGAACGCCGGCGCGATGGAAGCGTTGCAGAAATCAGTGACCGGGAAGGTTCGTTGCCATGATCGTGAAGCTTGCCGCGCCCGTTGCCCTATCGCTCGCTCTCGCCGCCTGTATGACGCCCGCCACTGACGTGCCCTCGCTCGAAGGCACAAGCTGGCGCTTCACCTCGATCGACGGCGCGGCGCCGGTCTCGCCCATCACGTCCCTCCAGTTCGGGGAACGCCTCAACGCCAACGTCGGATGCAACGGCATGAGCGGGCCGTGGAGCATGGACGAAGGGCATCTCACCGCCGGCCCCCTGATCTCAACGCGCAAGTTCTGCGAAGGCCGGATGGAACAGGAAGCCGCCGTCAGCGCCCTGCTGTCCGCCAATCCCGTGGTGGACCTGTCCGGCGACACCCTGACCCTGACCGCCAGCGGCCATTCGGCCAAACTGGCCCGCCAGCCATAGGCGTCACCACGAGGCCCTTCCCGCCTCACAATTTCGTCACGCCGCGCAAGCGAAAACCCAGCCGGCTCCAACCGCAACCCACCACGTCGGCCGCCCCGCGCTATCCCACCAAAAGCGCAAGATTGCCTCAGCGCTCCCCGCCTCTGCGAGCGCCCTATCCCTTGTCCGCCCCCGCGAACCTGAAATGTCCGCGCCTAAGCCTGAAACCAAACCCTCGTCATTGCGAGCGTAGCGAAGCAATCCAGAGCGGTGCAGCGCGGCCCTGGATTGCTTCGCTACGCTCGCAATGACGAGAGGGGGTGAGGGCGATCCAAGGTTAGGGGGCGATCCTTAGAGGACGATCCAAGGACAGGGGCCGTCTTTAGGGGGCGCTCCAAGGCCGGGGGACGCTCCAAGGCCAATGAAGCGCCAGGCGACCCCGCCCCCTTAATCCCCCGCAACGAAGCTGGTTATGCGCCAGCGTCCGTTGCGGCTGGAGGCGATCAGGCGATAGTCGATCAGGCTGCGCAGCTTGTCGGTGGCGATGAAGCCGATCGCCTTGTCGGGCAGTTCCACCTGCTGGTACTTGCGTTCGGGGTCGAGCGCGGCGAGCTTCACGATGTCCCAGGAAACGGTCGTCAGCGGCTGGCTGCCGGGGTCGGGCGCGGCCAGCACGGGGACGTCCTCGCCCGTCACCAGCCAGCCGGAAACCGCGTCCACGCCGCCCAGCTTCTGGTCGAAATACCAGGGAATGGTGATGCCGCCCTGGGCATTGGCGGAACAGCCCAGGGCCATCAGCTCGTCCAGCTCGCTCCACAAGTCCCACGCCTTGTCGTTCAGCCGCTTGCGCAGTTCCGCGCTGCCCGCGCCTCCGCCGAAGTCCAGCTTGATGTCGTCGGCCGCCAGCGCGACCAGCGCATCGGCATCCCGCCGCCGCACCGCATCGGCCAGCTGCTGGCGGAAATCATCGGCGCCCGCCACCTTGGCGCAGGTGACCTGCGGGGCATACGGGCCCTTGGCCAGCGGGGATGCCGAGGGGGAAACGGCGGTGACGATCTGTTCCGCCTTTTCGGCAATGCGTTCCGCCGGCGCGTGCTCCTGGCTGCAGGCCGCGCAGGTGACCAGCAAGGCGATGGCAAGCGGCCGTTTCATCCGGTGTTTCGCGCGTCCTCTCCTTCCGCCGTATCGACCAGCCTGGGCGGCGGCGGCTCCTCCTTCAGGTCGGCGGCGGTATAGCGCGGGGCGCTTTCCACCAGCGGCACTTCGTCCACGTCGCGCTTGCCCGTCTCGATCCCCTTGTCGCGCAGGCGGCGCGCGGAAGAAAGGACATTGCGTTCGTAGCTGCCGACGAACTTGTTATAGTTGCCCACCGCGGTTTCAAGCCCCGATCCGACACGCTTGAGATGATCGCCGGCGGTGGCGATGCGATCGTAAAGCTCGGTGGCGAGCCGGCCGATCTCGCGCGCTTCCTGCGCCAGGGCATCCTGCCGCCAGACTTGCGCCACCGTGCGGGCGATGGCCACCAGGTTGGTCGGGGTGGCCAGCAGCACCCGCTTTTCGAACGCGAAGTCCCACAGCTGCGGATCATGCTCCAGCGCGGCGGCGACGAAATGTTCGCCCGGCACAAACATGACGACGTAATCCGGCGCTTCCTCGAACTGGCTCTGATAGCTCTTCGCGCTCAGTTGCTGGACGTGGTTCTTCATGGAACGGACATGGGCTTCCAGCGCGGCACCGCGTGCTTCGTCATTGTCGGCGTTGAACGCCTCCTGATAGGCGTTCAGCGATACCTTGGCGTCGATCACCAGCACCTTGCCGCCGGGTACCCGCACGATGGCATCGGGCCGCAGCCGGCCTTCATCGGTGTCGATCGAATGTTCCAGCGAAAAATCGGTGTGCTCGGAAAGGCCGCAGGTCTCCAGCAGGTTCTTCAACTGCTGTTCCCCCCAGCGGCCGCGCGCCTTGGGCGCATTGGTCAGCGCACTGGACAGCTTCATTGCCTCCGCCTGCACCGCGCGCTGGCCATCGGACATCGCCTGCATCAGCGCGGTGAGCTGGCCGAAGGCATCGATGCGCTTGGCTTCCAGCTCGTTGACTTGCCGCTCATAGCTTTGCAGCCGCTCCCCCACGGGGCTCAGCAGCGCCTTGATCTTCTGCTCGCCGGTTTCCTCGGCCTGGCGAAAGCGCTCCTCCGCGCGGCGCAGGAAGGCTTCCTGCGCTTCGCCCAGCACTTTGCTGCCGGTATTCTGGAACTCTTTCAGCAGGTCTTCCCGCGCGCTTACCAGAAGGCGCTTCTGCTCGTCGAAATTCGCCGTCTTCTCTTTCAGCGCCGCCAGTTCGGCGCCCAGCGCCTCGCGTTCCCCGCGGGCCTGGTCCAGCTGGCCCGCCAGCGCATCGGCGCGCGCGGCGCGGTCGCTCATCGTCGCCAGCTCGGGCGCCATGCGCGAAAGCTGCTCCGCCAGGCGCTTGGCTTCCTCGTCCCGTTCCGCATGGCGGGCCTTCCAGTCGCCGCTCACGCGCGAGTTCAGGAACCAGCCCAGGGACAGGCCGATCAGCAGCGCGGCGATCACGGCGATAAGAGCAAGCGGCTCCACGAGCATCCTCGATTATAGGGAACGAAGCGCGAACCTATCGCGCCTTCCCCCGGTGCACAAGCGCGCCGGCCCGGCAATCCACCACGCCCGCCGGTGGGCGCGAAAGAATCGGGGTTGAGCACCGCGCCCGGAACACTGTATGGCCCTGTTAATTTCGTGCTCGCGAAAACTTCGTGATTGCGAAAAAATCGCGGCCCGTCCGCCTTAACCGGAAGAAGACATTCATGCCCACCGATATCGAGATCGCTCGCGCAGCGAAGATGAAGCCGATCGGGGAGATCGGCGCCCGCCTCGGCATTCCGGAAGAATCGCTCGAACCTTATGGCCGCACGAAGGCCAAGATCGCGATGAACTGGATCAACCAGCAGAAGGACCGGCCCGACGGCAAGCTGATCCTGGTCACCGCGATCAATCCCACGCCGGCGGGCGAGGGCAAGACGACCACTTCCGTGGGCCTTACCGATGGCCTCAACCGCATCGGCAAGAACGCCGCGGTGTGCCTGCGCGAGCCTTCGCTGGGCCCGTCGTTCGGCATGAAGGGCGGCGCCGCCGGCGGCGGTTATGCCCAGGTCGTGCCGATGGAGGACATCAACCTCCACTTCACCGGCGATTTCCACGCGATCACCAGCGCGCACAACCTGCTCAGCGCGATGATCGACAACCACATCTACTGGGGCAACGCGCAGGAACTCGACACCCGCCGGATCACCTGGCGCCGCGTGCTCGACATGAACGATCGCGCCCTGCGCCAGATCGTCTGCTCGCTGGGCGGCGTGGCCAACGGCTATCCGCGTGAAGCCGGGTTCGACATCACCGTGGCCAGCGAGATCATGGCCATCCTGTGCCTAGCCACCTCGATCGAGGATCTCGAAGAATCGATCGGCAACATCATCATCGGCTATCGCCGCGACAAGAGCGCCGTGCGCGCACGCGACATCAAGGCCCATGGCGCGATGGCGGTGCTGCTGAAGGATGCGATCCAGCCCAACCTTGTGCAGACGCTGGAGAACAACCCCGCTTTCATCCACGGCGGCCCGTTCGCCAATATCGCCCACGGCTGCAACTCCGTCACCGCCACGCGGACGGCGCTGAAGCTGGCCGATTATGTCGTGACCGAAGCCGGCTTCGGCGCCGACCTGGGCGCCGAGAAGTTCTTCGACATCAAGTGCCGCAAGGCCGGCCTCAAGCCGGCCGCCTGCGTGATCGTGGCCACCGTGCGCGCGCTCAAGATGAACGGCGGCGTCGCCAAGGCCAACCTCGGCGCGGAGAACGTGGACGCGGTCAGGAAGGGCCTGGTCAACCTGCTGCGCCACATCGAGAACGTCCATCAGTTCGGCGTGCCGGCGGTGGTGGCGATCAACCACTTCGCCACCGATACGGATGCCGAAATCGCGGTCATCCAGGAAGCGGTCGCCGGCGCGGGCACCGAAGCCTTCGTTTGCACCCACTGGGCGAACGGCGGCGCGGGCACAGAGGATCTGGCGCGCAAGGTGGTGGAAGTCGCCGATTCCGGCGCTTCGCAGTTCGCCCCGCTCTATCCGGCGGAAATGTCGCTGTGGGAAAAGATCAACACGATCTGCACCCGCATCTATCGCGCGGACGAGGCGATTGCCGACCAGTCGGTGCGCAACCAGCTGAAGGCGTGGGAAGAAGCCGGCTTCGGCGATCTGCCGATCTGCATGGCCAAGACGCAGTACAGCTTCACCACCGATCCGACCAAGCTCGGCGCGCCGGTGCACCACACGGTGCCGGTGCGTGAGGTGCGGCTGGCGGCGGGCGCCGGGTTCATCGTCGCCATCTGCGGCGATATCATGACCATGCCCGGCCTGCCCAAGGTGCCGAGCGCGGAGAATATCCGCCTCGACCACGGCCAGATCGAAGGGTTGTTCTAAGGCTTCCCCTGGACGGGAAAATGCAAAGGGCCGCTCCGCTGGGGCGGCCCTTTTTGCATGGAATCCCGGAACCTGCCGGCCATCCGTTCGCTCCTGTTCCTGTCAGGGAAAGGAGCCTCCCATGTCGATCCAGAAGATGATCTCCGAACATCCCAGCGTCGCCGCCAGCGGCTGGCATAACGAGGCGCTCGGCCAGGCCGTGAAGCACGCGATGTATTGCGCGGCGATCTGCAATTCCTGCGCGGATGCCTGCTCGGCAGAGCCGATGGACATGCGCCAGTGCGTCCGGGTGTGCATGGACTGCTCCGACGTCTGCACGGCCACGTTCCGGCTGGCCGCGCGCCGCACGGGCAGCAATCGCCAGCTCATCCGCTCGATGCTGGCCACCTGCATCCACGCCTGCGAGATCTGCGAGGCGGAATGCGCGCGGCACGACAATCCGCATTGCCGCCGCTGCGCGCAGATGTGCCGCGAATGCGCCGAGGACTGCCGCCGCGCGCTCGAATCCGTGAACGACGAAGTCCATGCCGAAGGCGAAGTCAGCACTTTCGAGCACGGAGCGGCCTGAGCCGATCGAGATTACACGATCGCTTCGCGAACGGCTCGGACAACAGGAAGCATGGCGTCATCGCCGTAGGCAATACCGTTCCGTCCGCGCGGCTGGAGCGGCGGCTGCGCCAGAAACCGTGGTGTGTCGCCCCGGTGGCTTTGCGCCGAATGCACCAGGAAGGGATGGCACAGATAGACCGTCCCCGCTTCTCCCGTGGCGAGCGCTTCGGGCAAGTGTGCGCTTTCGGAAAACCCGGTGGCGGCCAGCTCGCGCAAAGTCAGCCCTTCCTCCCCCGCGGATATCAGCTGCCGCGCGATTGTGCGCTGGGAGCCGCAGCGGATGCGGGTAGGTGCATCGTCGATGCCGATATCCGAAAACAGGAACAGCATCAGCAGCGCCCGCCCGCGACTGTGCAGGTTGATGCGCCACTCCATGAAATCGGGCGAATCGGTCCCGAAGCTCATGTCCACGTGCCATCCGATGTCGCCTGGATCCTCGCGGGAAGGAAATCGCACCGGAAACGTACCCAGCGTATGGCGTGGAAGCCAGCGGCCTGCCCCGACCAGCTGGTCGAATGCGGCGCATAAGCGCGGTGTGTTCGCCGCCGCCACGAAGGGTTCCTGACCGAACTGGTCCAACCTGATTACGGGTCTGGTCCATCCGGCGGGATCGGCGGGATCGAGATTCAAGGCCCGCCAGAGAAGGGAGCGGCCCGCATCGGCGAAAGCCCGCGGAAAGGCCCTGTCGATCCGGACGAAGCCGTTCTGAACAAAGAATTCGATGTCGCGCGCGCTGAGGGGCGGCGTGGAGGAATCGTCTCGCATGGTATGGCTCTCGATTGCCGACGCGCGGGCAGGCGCGCATCGGCGATTGGGGATGTCGGAAACCTGGCCGGGCCAGGATCGCGATCCTATCGAGAGAGAACGAACGTCACGCCGAAATGCCTCACGCCGCCTTGCGCAGCTTCTCCAGCTTTTTCAGCGCCATGTTGCGCTTGAGGCGGCTGAGATGGTCGATGAACAGCACCCCTTCGAGGTGATCCATCTCGTGCTGGATGCAGGTGGCCATCAGGCCTTCCATCTCTTCCTCGTGGAGATTGCCTTCGACATCCTGCCAGCGCACGCGGCAGGCCTTGGGCCGGTCCACGTCGGCATAGATGTCGGGCACGGAGAGGCAGCCTTCCTGGTAGGTGTTCAGCTCTTCCGCCGGATCGAGGATTTCCGGGTTCACGAAGACCTGCGGTTCCCGCTTCGTCGGGTGGTGAGTGTGTTCGTGCCCACCGTGGTTGCAGACTTCCGGCTCCGCGTCAGGGTCTTCGGGCTGGAGGTCGATCACCAGCACGCGCAGAGGAACGCCCACCTGGATCGCGGCCAGGCCGATGCCGTTCGCCGCGTACATCGTCTCGAACATGTCGGAGACGAGCGCCTTCAGCTCCGCGTCGAACGCTTCGACGGGGGTGGATACGGTCTTCAGCCGGGGGTCCGGCACCTCGATGATTTCACGGATCGCCATGCCCGTGAGATAGGCATTTTGCGCCATGACGACAAGGGAATGCGCACGGCGGCCCACCGATCGAATTCTTGTCCTTGCACGCGGCCGCGAATGCGCCACACTGCCGGCGCGAGAGGGAAAAGGAAGGAACGAAGCATATGGCGCTGTTCGACGATATCCTCGGCAGGATCGGGGATCACCCCGAGATCGCCAACATGGCCACCAAGCTGGGCATCGATCCGAGGCTCGCCGAAAAGGCGGTCGCCGCGCTGGGCGAGGCGCATCAGCAGCCGGGCGACACGGTGCAGCAGGCCGCCGCGAAGACGGGGCTTGATACCGGCGTCGTCAGCCAGATCGTCGAACATATCGGGGGCGAGGGCTCTCTCAGCGAATTCGCCGCGATGCTGGACCAGGATGGGGACGGCAATCCGCTCAACGATATCGCCGGCTTCGCTTCCCGGCTGTTCGGCCGGAAATAGGCGGCTTTTCGCGCCTGTCCGCCCGCCGCGTTAGCTCAAAATAAACCAAAACCGGCGCATCTGGGGCGTGCATATCGGGTGCGCGCAGGATGGGCGGACAATGGCTGTACGGGGCATTTTCAAGGGGCTGACGGGCGCCGCTTCCAGTGCAAGGAATACCGGCGCGGGCGAAGGGGCCGGTGGGCCTGCCGTTATCGGGCCGGGGGACAGCGCGCGCCGCCTCCAGGTGCTCGACGAGTTCGAGAGGGCCGGCATCGGATGGATCTGGGCTTCCGACGAGGAAGGCCGCCTGATCTACCTTTCGGACAATGCGATCGACACGCTCGGCCGTGCGCCTTCCGAAGTGCTGGCGCAGCCGCTGATCGCCCTGTTCGAAACCGATCCCGACAATCCTGACGAGCGCAGCGATCGCCCGCTTCCCTTCCAGCTCAACGCCCGCGCGAAGATCAACCAGCTCGTCGTGCGGGTGATCGGCGACAGCGGCAAGCGCCCGGCGCGGTCTACCTGGTGGGCGCTATCCGGCCATCCGCTGTTCGACGAAGGCGGGCGCTTCCTGGGCTATCGCGGCAGCGCCAAGGACGTGACCACCGAATACGACCGCAAGATCGTCGATTCCCGCATGGCCGAATACGATGCGCTCACCGGCCTCGCCAACCGCCACCGGATGACCCGGCGGCTGGAAAGCATTCTCGCCGCCTATCGCAACGCCAAGCGCGCCTGCGCGCTGATGATGCTCGATCTGGACCGCTTCAAATACGTCAACGACACCATGGGCCACCCGGCGGGTGACGAGCTGCTGCGCCAGGTCGCGGAACGGCTGCGCTCGATCGTCGGCAACCGGGGCGAGATTGGGCGGCTGGGCGGCGACGAATTCCAGATCATCCTCCCCGACCTCGACGATCGCGGCAAGCTGGGCGAACTGGCCGAGAAGATCATCCAGATCCTTTCGCAGCCTTATCCGATCGACGGCAAGCGGGCGCTCATCGGCGCCAGCGTGGGCGTGGCCATCGCGCCTTACGACGGGATAGAGAGGGACGAGATCACCCGCGCGTCCGACCTGGCGCTCTATGCCGCCAAGAACGGCGGACGCGGGCAATTCCGCTTCTATTCCTCCGACCTCAAGGACGAGGAGGAAGAGCGGCGCCTGCTGCTGGACGATCTGCGCGAAGCCTTGGCGGCCGATCAGCTCAAGCTGTATTATCAGCCTGTCGTGCGGACGCAGGACCACGTCGTCGTCGGCTTCGAGGCGCTGATGCGCTGGGAGCATCCGGAGCGGGGAGAGGTCGCGCCGGAGATATTCATCCGCGCGGCGGAAGAATCCAACCTCATCAATCAGCTGGGCGAATGGGTGCTGCGCCGCGCGTGCGAGGATGCGGCGCAATGGCCGGATTCGGTGCGGGTCGCGATCAACCTTTCCGCCGTGCAGTTCAACAACAACGGCTTCCTTGCCCTGGTGACCGAAGCGCTCGCCGATTCCGGCCTTGCGCCTGGCCGGCTGGAGTTCGAGCTGACCGAAAGCGTCTTCATGGGCGACAGCGAGCAGACCGACCGCACGTTCAGGGCCCTGAAGGACCTCGGCGTGCGGCTGGCGCTGGATGATTTCGGCACCGGCTATTCCTCGCTCAGCTATTTGCGCTCGGCGCCGTTCGACAAGCTCAAGGTGGACAAGAGCTTCGTCGCCTCCTGCACCGGGAAAGACCAGAACAGCGCCAAGATCATCACCGCGATCATCGGCCTCAGCGAAGCGCTGGGGATGGAAACCACGGTGGAGGGCGTGGAGGCGTTCGACCAGTTCCATCTCGTCTGCTCGAAAGGCGCGAAATACATCCAGGGCTGGATCTATTCGAAAGCCCTGGCGCACGAAGACATCCTCGAAGGGATGCGCAGCGGCGAAATGCGCATCGAGCCCAATGGCCCGGAAAAGCATCGCTCCGAACGGCGCTCGGTGTTCCGCCGCGTGGGCGTGATTCATGACGATCATCGCTATGACGCCGTGATGCGCAATCTGTCGAAGACGGGCGCGATGGTCGAAGGGCTGCTCGGCGTGCCGGTCGGCACCGGGCTGGTGCTCGATCTGGGAGAAGGGCAGCTGGCGGTGGGCGTGGTCAACCGCAGCGAAGACGCGACGATCGCGATCGAGTTCGAAACCCCGCTGGTTTCCAACGGCGCCGGCGGCCTGTGCACGCGCCATCGCGTCTCGCCTTATGCGCTGGCCGCGGCGGGCATGCCGCTGGCCGCGCTGCCGCCGGGGCACTATCCGCTGGCGAATGCGGCCGGCGGCCCGTCCAGCAAGCCGCGCTTCCTCCAGGTGACCTCGTCCCCCAACGTGCGCGCTGCCTGACGGGCTGGGCGCACCGCGCGGCCGGGCGCGGAACGCATCACCGGCCGAAGTTTTATATCCATCGACTATGGCCGTTTCAGACAATTACGCCCGTGAGAAACGGGGGCTTTCCGGCCTGGCGCACGACCTTGCCAATCTGACACAGGTGGTGAACGGCAATCTGGAGCTGCTGGAGGCACATTTCACCTCCCCCTCGGCCCCGCGCTATCTCGCCAATGCCCGCGCCGCCGCCCGTCAGCTGAACGAGCTGAGCCGCCTGCTCTCCACCAAGACCCGCGATTAGGGGTGTCCCTCACCCATCCCCGTCAAAAACCTTCGTCATTGCGAGCGTAGCGAAGCAATCCAGAGCGTATTGCACTGCCGCCCTGGATTGCTTCGCTCGCAATGACGAATATCCAGGCAGCGACGCCCTCTAACCCCGTGCCCCGGCGATATACCGGTCGATCGTCTTGGCCAGCACGTCCAGCGGCACGTTCCCCCCCGTGACCACCGCATCGTCGAAGGCGCGCAGGTCGTAAGCCGGGCCGAGCGCGGCTTGCGCCCGGGCGCGCTGGCGGACGATCTCGCTGTGGCCCACTTTATAGCCGCAGGCTTGCCCCGGCCACGCGCAATAGCGGTCCACCTCGCTTGCGATCTCCTCGGGATTGTCGCCGTTGGTTTCGACGAAGAAGGCCACCCCTTGCTCGCGGGTCCAGCGCTTCGCGTGAATGCCGGTATCCACCACCAGCCGGCAGGCGCGGAACGCCTGGTCCTGCAAGTAGCCGAGGCGCCAGGCGGGGTTGTCGGCATAGGCGCCCAGCTCGTCGGCCAGCTGCTCGGCATAGAGCGCCCAGCCTTCGGAAAAGGCGTTGAACGCCAGGATCGATCGGATCAGCGGCAGCTGGTTCGAATGTTCGCCTTCCCACACATGGCCGGGGATCGTCTCGTGATGGACCAGCGTGGGCAGGGTATAAGTGCGGTGAAGATCGGTGGTGCGCAGGTTGATCCACATCTTGCCGGGGATCGTGCCGTCCTTGCTGCCGGCCCCGCCATAGGCGGTCGGCGCGCCCGGCTCTTCGGCCAGCGGCAGGCGGCGCACTTCCAGCCGGGCCGGCACCAGCGTGGTGAAGGCGCGCGGCATCTGCGCGCGTATCCAGGCCAGCCGCTGCTGGATGAAGGCCATGATCTCCGCCCGGCCGGAATCGCCTTCGGGGAACTTGAAGCGCGGGTCCTCGCCCAGTTGCTGCATCCGTTCGCCGACCGAGCCGCTGGTATACCCCAGGCCGCGCAGGATCGGGTCCATCCGCCCATGGATTTCGGCCAGTTGATCCAGGCCCATCTGGTGGATCTCGTCGGCCGTCATGCGGGTGGTCGTGCTGGCGCGCAGGCCCCAGGCATACCATTCGTCACCCCGCGGCCGTGCCCACATTCCGGCTTCGTTCGTGGCCAGTGGCTGCTGGCGGCGCAGCTCGGCAAGCTGGCGTTCCAGCGCGGCGGCGATCGGGCCGGCGGCCACTTGCCGTGCACGCCTGTCCCAATCGCCGGCGATATTTGCCTCCGCCGCGCGCCGGGTCAGCGATTCCACCAGGGGCCCGCCGCTTCTGGCATCGGCAAGCGAGGCTTCCATTTGCGGAATCGTCTTGGCCAGCAGGAACGCCGGCGGGATCAGGCCCAGCGCCGCGGCCGAACGCACGCGCCCTAGCTCGCCGTCGAGCGCCGCCGGGATCGCTTCGAGCCGCGCCAGAAAGGCTTCGGCGTCGGCGGCACTGTTCACCGGATGGTCGGAATCGAGGAAGCGCGGATAATCGAGATAGCCGCCCACGTTCTGGATCACGACATAGGGCGTATTGCGCCACGATCCCACCGCCACGTCGCCATAAGGCAGGGCGAATCCGTCGAGCGCGGTGGCATAGGCGCTTTCGACCACTTCGAAGCTGGTGCGCGTCACCGGATCGAGCGTGCCGCTGTCCACCGCGCGCACTCGCGCCAGATCGGCGCGCAGCGTTGCGGCATAGGCTTGCTGCCCGGCTGCCGACACGTCCTCCAGCTTGCCCCGCAATGCGGCGTGAGGGCCCACGTCCACGCCCAGCGTGGTCGCCCGGTCGGGCTCGTGCGCCAGCAGGTTGTAGGCAATGTCGTCGAGCAGCGCCGAAGGCCCGCTCGCCGCCTGCACGCGTGTGGTCGTGGCCGCGCAGCCCGGCAGGGCCAGCGCAGCCGCCCCGGCGCCGAGACCTGCCAGGACCTCGCGCCGGGTGATGGTTGCAACTGTAATTGCCATGGCCCTCTAGTGTGGGGCGCATGGGCTCAAGTCAATCCGCGTGGAATTGCGCCGATCTTGTGGCTAGGGTGGGTGGATGGATGCCGTGCTCTCGCTTGTGATGCTCACCGCGCTTGCGCTTACCGCGGTGGCCGTGGTGGCGTGGCGGCGCGGGGCGCGCAGGCAGGCGGCGCTCATGGCGCTGCTCGTTGTCGTGATGATCGTCAATGTGCTTATCTGGACCTTGCCGGACAGCAGCGGCACGGCCCCGATCAACCAGGTCGGGGCGGTCGACGGGGGATAGGATATGGGGACGACGGGCGAGGCGGCGGGCATCAGCGAATGGCTGGGGCAGAGCGGGCGGAGCTGGGCCGAACAGTGGCGGCGGACAGATCGCGGCTTCAGCATGCTGACCGAACGCCTGCTGCAACGCACGCGAGAATTCGATTTCGGATCGATGCTCGACATCGGCTGCGGCGCGGGCGAGCTGTCATTGGCGATCGCGCGCGGGCGCCCGCAGTGCCGGGTGGTCGGCGTGGATATCTCACCCCCGCTGGTCGCGGCGGCGCGGGAACGCGGGGCGCATCATCCCGATGTCGTGTTCGAACTGGCCGATGCCGCCACGTGGCGCCCGGTCGAACCGTTCGCGCCGGACCTGCTCGTGTCGCGCCACGGCGTGATGTTCTTCGATGATCCGGCCTCGGCTTTCGCCAACTTGCGTGAACTGGCCGCGCCCGGCGCGGCGCTCATGTTCTCCTGCTTTCGCGGGCGAGAGCTGAATCCGGCGCTTACCGAGGCCTCCACGCTCCTGCCCGATCCGCCTCCGCCGCCGGCCGATCCCCGCGCGCCGGGCCCCTTCGCCTTCGCCGATCGCGATTATGTGGAGCAGATCCTCACCCGCGCCGGCTGGTCGGACCTTGCGGTCGAGGCTTATGACTTTGCCATGATCGTCGGCGGCGGGGCCGATCCGATCGAGGATTCGCTGGCTTATTTCACCACGATCGGCCCGGCCGCGCGCGCGGCGCGCGAATTGGGCGAGGCTGACCGAGAGGCCTTTCTCGGCCGCTTGCGCGATCTGGCCCGGCGCAACCTGCGCGAAGGCATCGTTTCGCTGCGCGCCGCCGCCTGGATCGTCACCGCGCGCAAGGCCTAGCTGTCCCATCGCCGCACGCGTGGCACCCGCCGCACCGCTCCGCACCGCCCAGACCGTTGCCAGCGGGGCATGCAGGCCCTAATTCGCAAGCCCATGCACTCGACCAACGACATCCGCCGGACGTTCCTCGATTACTTCGCGGCCAATGACCACGCCGTGGTGCCTTCGGCGCCGCTGGTGCCGTACAACGATCCCACGCTGATGTTCGTCAACGCGGGCATGGTTCCGTTCAAGAACATCTTCACCGGCCTGGAAACGCCACCCGCGCCGCGCGCAACCAGCAGCCAGAAGTGCGTGCGCGCGGGGGGCAAGCACAACGATCTCGATAACGTCGGCTATACCGCGCGGCACCTGACGCTGTTCGAGATGCTCGGCAACTTCAGCTTCGGGGACTATTTCAAGGAACGCGCGATAGAGCTGGCTTGGGGGCTGGTGACGCGCGAATTCGGCCTGCCGGCCGATCGCCTCACCGTCACCGTCTATCACACGGATGACGAAGCGTGGGACTTGTGGAAGCGGATCGCCGGCCTGCCGGACGATCGGATCATCCGCATCGCCACCAAGGACAATTTCTGGGCCATGGGTTCGGACGGGCCCTGCGGCCCGTGTTCGGAGATTTTCTGGGACTACGGCCCCGATGTCGCCGGCGGCCCGCCGGGATCGCCGGACGAGGACGGCGATCGCTTCGTGGAGATCTGGAACCTCGTGTTCATGCAGTACATGCAGGAAAACGACCAGATCACCGGCGACCTGCCCCGGCCCAGCATCGATACCGGCATGGGGCTGGAACGTATCTCCAGCGTGCTGCAAGGCGTCCATTCGGTGTTCGAGACGGACACCTTCCGCAAGCTGATCGAAGCGAGCGAGGCCCTGACCGCCACCCGCGCGCAAGGCGATCAGCAGGCGAGCCATCAGGTGATCGCCGATCACTTGCGCTCCACCAGCTTCCTGATCGCCGATGGCGTGCTGCCGGCCAACGAAGGGCGCGGCTACGTGCTGCGCCGGATCATGCGGCGGGCGATGCGCCATGCGCACCTGCTCGGCGCGAAGGAGCCGCTGATGCACCGGCTGGTGCCGGCGCTGGTGGTCGAGATGGGCCAGGCCTATCCCGAACTCGCGCGCGCGCAACCGCTGATCGAGGAAGTGCTGGAGCGTGAGGAAACCCGCTTCCGCCAGACTCTCGCCAACGGCCTCCGGCTGCTTGACGAGACCACCACCGGCATGGGCACGGGCGACAGCCTGCCGGGTGAAACGGCGTTCAAGCTCTACGACACCTTCGGCTTTCCCTACGATCTTACAGAGGATGCGCTGCGCGCGCGGGGCATCGGCGTGGACCGTGCGGGCTTCGACGAGGCCATGGCGCGCCAGCGGGCAGCGGCACGCGCCGCCTGGAAGGGCTCCGGCGCGGCGGCCGAGGGCGAACTGTGGTTCGACATCGCCGAACGCGAAGGCGCGACCGAATTCACCGGCTATGGCGCGGCGGAAGGCGATGGCCAGGTCGTCGCCCTGGTGGTCGGCGGCAAGGAAGTTGACCGCGCGAATGCGGGCGAGGACGTCACCGTGCTCGTCAACCAGACGCCGTTCTATGGCGAAAGCGGCGGCCAGATGGGTGACACGGGAACGATCACCAGCGATGCCGGCCTGCGGATCGACATCGCCGACACCAGTAAGCCGCTCGGCCGCCTCCACGCGCACCACGGCAAGGTGGCCAGCGGCGCGATCGCCGTGGGCGATACCGTGCATCTGGCGATCGACGCCGATCGGCGCGACCGCATCCGCGCCAATCATTCCGCTACCCACCTGCTCCACGCCGCGCTGCGCCACACGCTGGGCGAGCATGTGACGCAGAAGGGCTCGCTCGTCGCGGAAGACCGGCTGCGCTTCGACTTCTCGCACCCCAAGCCCCTCACGGCGGAAGAGATCGCCGCGATCGAAGCCGAAGTGAACGCGGAGATTCGCCACAACGAAAGCGTCGTGACCCGGCTGATGAGCCCGGACGAGGCGATTGCCGCCGGCGCCATGGCGCTGTTCGGGGAGAAATACGGCGATGAAGTGCGCGTGCTCTCGATGGGGCGCGGCGATTGGCAGGGCTCGGGCCGCAACTATTCGATCGAATTGTGTGGCGGCACCCATGTCGCCGCCACCGGCGATATCGCCCTGTTCCGCGTGATTTCCGAAAGCGCGGTCAGCTCCGGCGTGCGCCGGATTGAAGCGCTGACGGGCGAGGCCGCTCGGCGCTGGGTCGTCGGGCGCGAGGAAGCGCTGAAATCCGTCGCCGCCGCGCTCAAGACCGCGCCGGAAGAGGTGGAAGCGCGCGTTGCCACTCTGCTCGACGAGCGTCGCCGGCTGGAACGTGAACTGGCCGAGGCAAAGAAGCAGCTCGCCCTTGGCGGCGGCGGTGCCGGCGCCGCGCCGGCTTCGGCGGACGAGGATGTGGGCGGCCTCAAGTTCTCCGGCCAGGTCCTCCAGGGCATGAACCCCAAGGAACTGCGCGGGTTGCTCGACGATGCGAAGAAGCGGCTCGGTTCCGGCGTCGCGGCGATCGTCGCGGTGAACGAAGGCCGCGCCACCGTGGCCGCCGGGGTTACCGATGACCTGACCGGCCGCGTCAGCGCCGTCGATCTCGTCCGCGCCGCCGTCGCCGCAGTCGGCGGACAGGGCGGGGGTGGCCGGCCCGACATGGCGCAAGGCGGCGGGCCCGATGGCGACAAGGCCGCACAGGCGCTCGACGCGATCCGCGCGGTGCTGGCCGAGGAAACCGTCGCGGGTTAAAGCGCGATCGCCCAAGCCTCGTTCCTCACCGCCGCGAGTTAGCGAGCAGTCGCCGCCCCTTCGTCATTGCGAGCGTAGCGAAGCAATTCAGAGCGGCGCAAAACTGCCCTGGATTGCTTCGCTACGCTCGCAATGACGAGTGAGGGGGCGTCCGCCCAGCCGTCTAACCCCGCCGCCCGCTCACCGCGCGGGTCTCGGTTTCGCTGCCGCGTGGGGTATCGCTGCGCTCGGGCTCGTTGTTGCCTTTTCGCTGCGGGCCGCGGATGGACCCGAACTCCTCGCCGGTCTGCTCCTGCGGCTTCGTGGCGCGGCCGTCATCGGGTTGTTTGCGCTCTTTCATCGGAACACTCCTTTCGTGGGAGTGAAACGCCTGTCCCCCGCCCAAAGGTCCGGCGCCGGGCGCCCGTTCAGCGCGGTTCGACCACGCTGGTGCGCAGCTTGGGCTTATAATCCAGCGCGGCGCTTTCCATGATCCGCTCGCGGAATTCGTCGCGCTTCTCGTGGATGGAGGCGATCACCGGCCCCATCGGCACGCCCAGGTCGACCAGCACGGCTTCCGAAAGCTGCAACGAGCTTTCGAGCGTCTCCGGCACCGCGGTGCTCGCGCCTGCCTTGTAGAGTTCCGCCGCGTGGATCGTGTCGCGCGCGCGCGCGATGATCGGCAGCTCGGGATAGGCCGCCCGCAGCTTGCGCACCAGCCGCTGGGCCAGCACCGGCTCGTCCATCGTCAGGATCACCGCCGGCGCGCTGCCCACGCCCATTTGGTCGAGCACGGAAAGGCGCGCGGCATTGGCGAACAGGGCGTTATAGCCTTCCTGCCGGCACTGGGCGATCTGGTCGGTATCGGAATCAATCGCCACATAGGGCTGGCCGTGGCGGGTCAGCATCTGCGCCACCAGCCGGCCGACGCGGCCGCAGCCGACGATGATGGCGGGCGGGCGGCTGCTGTCGGTGCCGATCGTATGCGCGTCGGGCGTGGTTTCCACCTGGCGGCCCAGCATGTTGCCCAGCTTGGCCAGCAGGGGCGTGATCGTCAGCCCGATGGCGGTGACGATCTGCCAGAACTGGGCCGTGCCCGGCTGGATCAGCAATGCCCCCGCCGCGGTGGTGAGCACGATCAGCGTGGTTTCCGAAGGGCTGGCCATCAGGATGCCGGTTTCCACCGCGATCCCGCGCCGCGCGCCCATCACTCTCAGCAGCAGGCCGGTGACCAGGGCCTTGACCGTCATCACGCCCACCACGGCCATCAGGATCGGCAGCAGATTGTTCCAGATCGTCAGCAAGTCGATGCCCATGCCCACCGTGATCAGGAACACGCCCAGCGCCAGGCCCTTGAACGGCTCCATGATGCCTTCGACTTCCGAATGGTATTCCGTCTCCGCGATCAGCAGGCCGGCCACCAGCGCCCCCACGATCGGTGAAAGGCCGACCAGCGCGGTGGCCAGGCTGGCGCCGATCACCACCAGCAGCGATGCGGCCAGGAACAGCTCCGGGCTCTTGGTCCGCGCCGCCTGGGCGAACAGGCGGGGCAGGGCCAGGCGGCCGATCACCATCATCGCCAGCACCACCAGCGCGCCCATCCAGATCGTGTCGAACAGGCCTTCCAGCCCCTCGCTCGCCGCATAAGGGGCCAGCGCGCCCAGCACGAAGATGATCGGCACGATGGCGATATCCTCGAACAGCAGCATGGAAAGCGCGGCGCGCCCCACGGCGGTATGCGTGCCCGCGATCGGCAGCACCAGCGCGGTGGAAGACAGCGCCAGCGCCAGGCCCAGGCCCAGCGCCCCGGTCCAATACTGGCCCAGCATCGTCAGGAACACGGCGATCAGGCCCGCGCTGATCGTCAGTTCCATCAGGCCCAGCCCGAACACCAGCTTGCGCATCGTCCACAGCCGGTTGAACGAAAGCTCCAGCCCGATGGTGAACAGCAGCAGGATGATGCCGAATTCCGCGAACGGCGCCAGCCCTTCTGGGTCGGTGATGGTGATGTAAGTCAGCCATTCCTGCTTGTAGACCATGCGGCCGAGGCCGAACGGCCCCACCAGCAGGCCGACCAGGATGAACCCGATCACAGGCGTAATCCGGAAGCGGGCGAAGACCGGGATGACGATTCCCGCTGCGCCGAGTATTACCAGAGCATCGGATAGTGTGGTGGAGAGAGTGGCCCCGTGCATTCGGCGTGTATGTCAGACGGGCAATGAACACGGCAACTGCTGATGTCGTGATCGTTGGTGGCGGACCGGCCGGGATGATGGCCGGCCTTCTGTTCACCCGTGCCGGCGTATCGGTGCGGGTGCTGGAAAAGCACGCGGACTTCTTCCGCGATTTCCGCGGCGACACTGTGCACCCCTCGACCATGGAGATACTCGATCAGCTCGGGATGCTCGGCCGCTTCCTCGATCGCCCGCACGAGCGGCTGGACAAGGCCGAAATCCGGGTCGCCGGCCAGGACTACACGGTCGGCGATCTGTCGCATCTGCGCACGCCGGCGCCGTTCATCGCCATGATGCCGCAATGGGATTTCCTCGATTTCCTGCGGGACGAGGCCGCCGCTTTCCCCGGATTCGCGCTGGAGATGGCGGCGGAGGTAACGGATTTCATCGAGGAAGGCGGGCGCGTGGCCGGCGTCCGCCTGGCGGATGGGCGTCAGCTGCGCGCCCGTAAGCTGGTTGTCATGGCCGATGGCCGTAGCTCGCTGGTGCGCGGGCGGCACCTGCTGCCGGTCACGCAAATCGGCGCGCCGATGGATGTATTGTGGTTCCACCTGCCCAAGGCCGACGATCACGGCGAAAGCCTGCGCGGTGCGGTGGGGACCGGCCGCATGGCCGTGCTGATCGACCGCCGGACTTATTGGCAGGCGGCCTTCATCATCCCCAAGGGCACTGCTGAAGACGTGAAAGCGCGCGGCATCGGCTGGCTTCGCGGCGAGATGCAGGCGCTGTTTCCCGAACTCGACTTGTCGGGGGCGCTGGGCAGCGCGGATGACCTGCATCTTCTGTCCGTCGCGCTCGACCGGCTCGATACCTGGCACCGCCCCGGTCTGCTGGCCATCGGCGACGCGGCCCACGCGATGAGCCCGATCGGCGGCATCGGCATCAACCTGGCGATCCAGGATGCGGTGGCCGCCGCCAATATCCTCGCCGGCCCGCTGACCCGCGGGCAGGATCCCGATCCGCTGCTGCACAAGGTGCAGGATCGCCGGCTTTTCCCCACTCGCGTGATTCAGGCAGGGCAGAAGCTGGCGCAGGATAGCGTGATCGGCGCGGTGCTGTCCGGCCAACCGATCACCCGCGCGCCCATGATCCTGCGCGTGCTCGACCGCTTCCCGCTGCTGCGGCGGATACCGGGGCGCATCGTCGGGCTGGGCGTGCGGCGGGAAAGGGTGAGATCGCCGCAACGGCGGAGCGCTAAAACCCGATCGCCTATCCCTGAATCGTCATTGCGAGCGTAGCGAAGCAATCCAGGGCGTCTTGCACTGCCGCCCTGGATTGCTTCGCTACGCTCGCAATGACGAGGGGCTTATTAGTTGCCCCCGACAGCCCTTAGGCCCAGGCGGCCATCTCCGTCTCGAGGTTCTCCACGATCGCCTCGAAGAACTGCTCGGTGGTCATCCACGCCTGGTCCGGGCCGATCAGCAGCGCCAGATCCTTGGTCATCTTGCCGCTTTCCACGGTCTCGATGCACACCTTCTCCAGCGTTTCGGCGAAGCGGACCACGTCGGGCGTGTTGTCGAACCGGCCGCGATAGATCAGGCCGCGCGTCCAGGCGAAGATGCTGGCGATCGGGTTGGTGCTGGTGGCCTTGCCCTGCTCGTGCTGCCGATAGTGGCGCGTCACGGTGCCGTGCGCGGCTTCCGCTTCCACGGTATGGCCGTCCGGCGTCATCAGCACGCTGGTCATCAGGCCGAGGCTGCCGAAGCCCTGCGCCACCTGGTCGCTCTGCACGTCGCCGTCATAGTTCTTGCAGGCCCAGACGAACTTGCCGTTCCACTTGAGGGCGCTCGCCACCATGTCGTCGATCAGGCGGTGCTGGTATTCCAGCCCGGCGGCGGCGAACTTTTCCTTGAAGCCTTCAGTGTCGAACACTTCCTGGAACAGGTCCTTGAAGCGCCCGTCATAGGCCTTGATGATCGTGTTCTTGGTCGAAAGGTACAGCGGCCAGCCGCGATCGAGCGCGTAGTTCATGCTGGCGCGGGCGAAATCGCGGATCGATTCGTCGAGGTTGTACATCGACATCGCCACGCCCGATGCCTTGAAGTCGTAAACCTCGCGGTCGATCGTCTCGCCGTTCTCGCCCTGCCACACCAGCCGCAGCTTGCCGGGGCCGGGAACCAGGAAATCGGTCGCGCGGTACTGGTCGCCGAAGGCATGACGGCCGACCACGATGGGATCGGTCCAGCCGGGGATCAGCCGGGGCACGTTCTGGATCACGATCGGCTCGCGGAAGATCGTGCCGCCCAGGATGTTGCGGATCGTGCCATTGGGGCTCTTGTACATGTCGTGGAGGCCGAACTCCTCCACACGCGCTTCATCGGGCGTGATCGTGGCGCACTTCACGCCGACGCCATGTTCCTTGATCGCATTGGCCGCGTCGATCGTGATCTGGTCGCGCGTCTCGTCACGCTTTTCGATGCCGAGGTCGAAGTACTTCAGATCGATGTCGAGGTAAGGAAGGATCAGCCGCTCGCGGATCCATTGCCAGATGATCCGCGTCATCTCGTCGCCGTCGATCTCGACAACGGGGTTTACGACCTTGATCTTCGCCATGCGTGGGAATCCTGAATGTTGGTTTCCGGATAGGGTTGCGGTCCCTTAAGGAGCAGGGCGCGCCTGTGCAAGCGGTGCCCTCCCGTCAGGTGGGTCGAAGGAGAGCGGTTACCGCGTACGAGGCAAATGAAGATCAGGAATCGCGGTGGTGCGAAGTGGCGTTGGTCACGTCATCGTCATGCCCGCTCTTGTCGCTGAAGAAGGCCAGGGCGAACAGTCCGCACCCCAAAAGCATGGAGATGAACACGCCGAGCACCGTGGCAATGACGGCGTGAACGCTCCAGGCGCCCATTGCGTTCAAATAGATCAGCGCGCCAATAACCGTGAGAACGCCGATCCCGACGATCCATTTCAGCGAGCGTTTAAACTCCCGAGCGGCCTGTTGCTTCGAATGAGCCATGGGGCAGTCTACCCCATCGGGCGGGGCGAAACCAGCGACGCACGCGCGTGGGAAGGAGCCGCGAAGCGGAAATCGCACCGGTTCAGAGAGGAAGCTGCTGCTGAAGGCAAAGAAAAACCCGCTATTTCAGCGGGTCCCTCGTGGTTTCCTGAATGGTGGGCGTAGGAAGGATTGAACTTCCGACCCCTGCGATGTCAACACAGTGCTCTACCACTGAGCTATACGCCCACGCCATTCCAGGCCGCCCTTGCGGGCAGGCGGGCCATCTAGCGTCGCAGGTCCGAGGTGACAAGAGGGAGAGAGCCGCTCAGGGCCGAAACTGGGCTTCGGTCAGCTCGTCTTCGAACATGCGCTCCACTTCCAGCACCAGGTCCTTGAGGTGGAACGGCTTCGACAGCATCTTCGCGCGCGGCGCTTCGCGGCTGGCTTTCAGCGTCACGGCGGCGAACCCGGTGATGAACATCACCCGGGTGCGCGGGCTGATCTCGGCGCAGCGTTGGGCCAGTTCGATCCCGTCCATCTCGGGCATGACGATGTCCGACAGCAGCAGGTCGTAATCCGTCCGCTCCAGCAGAGGCAGCGCGGCGGTGCCGCGATCCACCGCATCCACCGCGTAACCCGCTTGCTCGAGGGCGCGGGCCAGGTAGGTGCGCATCGCCTCGTCGTCTTCGGCAAGCAGAATGCGGATCATCGTTCGCTCCAGCCATGAAATAAGATGAAGCGCCCCCATATGCCGCCCCCGTTTCCGAAGCTCATACAAAATCCGTAGTGACCAGCTTTGACACAACGCCAATTCCCGGCCAGCTTCGCACCATGGCCAACATCAAGCGCGGGGCGGGAGAATCGGCGGCGGAATCGATCGGGCGGAGCCTGGGCGAAGTGCCGGGCGCCGCGGGGCAGCCGGCTTTCACGCTGTCCTTGCCCGATGCGCCGCCGCTGCCGGTGCTGATCGCCGTGCCCCATGCCGGGCGGATCTATCCGACTGACCTGACCGAAGCGATGCGCGGCCCCACGGCGGCGGCCTTGCGGCTGGAGGATCGCTTCGTCGATCTCCTCGCCGTGCAGATCGTCCGCGATACCGGCGCCGGCCTGCTGGTGGCCCATGCCCCGCGCGCGATGATCGATCTCAACCGCGCCCCGGACGATGTGGACTGGGAGATGATCGCGGGGGGGAAGCCGGCGGGCCAGGCGCGGATGGCGGCCGGGCGGCGGGCGCGCAGCGGGCTGGGGCTGGTGCCCCGCCGCCTGCCGGGCCTGGGCGAGCTGTGGCGGCGGCCGTTGACTGCGGACGAGCTGGCCGCGCGGATCGATCGGGTCCACCGGCCCTATCACACCGCCCTGTCCGAAGCGCTGGAAGCCTTGCGTGACAGGTGGGGCGCGGCGCTGCTGCTCGATCTGCACTCGATGCCGCCGCTGGGCTCCAAGCGCGGGGCCGATCCCGCGCCGGATTTCGTCGTCGGCGATCGTTTCGGCGCCTCGTGCGACACGGCGCTGAGCGCCGCCGCGCTCGATCATTTCGCGGCCGCCGGTCACAAGGCGGCGCACAACCGGCCTTATGCCGGCGGCTATGGGCTGGAACGCCATGCCGCGCCGCGCCGGGGCCTTCACGCACTGCAGATCGAGGTTTGCCGTTCCGCCTATCTGGATGCCGCCTTGCGCGAGCCGGGGCCGGGCTTCGCCAGGGCCGCGCGGGTGCTCTCGCGGCTGGTGCGGCGCCTGGCGGCGGAACTGGCCGCCGGCCACCGCCTGCCGCAAGCCGCCGAGTAGGGCTTCCCCCTCGCCGGACATGAAAAAACCACCTCGTGCATAGTGCACGAGGTGGCCAAGGTTCAGGGAGGAGATGCGCGAAGCGCATCTATCCAACCGGGCCATGAGGGAAGCGCCGGCCAGACGCGTTCCATGTAAGCCTTATTGATCCTGCATCAAGGGGTCAGCGCGGCAGAATTCGTCCGCCGCGCCGAAAAATCGATCCGTTCGGCGGCGGCCGGTCTCAGTTCACCGTGGTTGCGGTTTCCGCGCCGGGGCCCTTGCCGATCGCCGTCTGCTTGGCGAAGATCACGCGCATCAGGTCGAGTGAGAACAGGTGGGCGTAGATCAGCGGCAGCAGCCCGCTTTCGTTCCAGCGCTTCAGCGTATCCGCGTCCACCTCGCGCAGCTTGTCCTGGTTCACCATCCTGAAGCCGCGATAGATATAGGGCTGATCGGGCTTGTCGTTCTGGCGGATGGACACTTCGCCTTCCATCAGCAGGTCGGCCTTCTGCAGCTCTTCCATGAAGGCCTGCGTGCGCGCGCCGGCTTCCTCGAACTTCTCGCAGAAATCGAGCACGCTCTTGGTGTGCTCGCTCGGCTCGCCCTCGACGAACAGCTGCTCGCCTTCGGGATATTCGCCCAGTATCTCGGCCGAAGGGTCGAAGCACAGCGACATTTCATCCGTGTCGGGCCGCAGCTTGGCCAGCAGGAAGGGATAGCGGCGCACATAGGCCGGCACATAGCTATCGCCCAGCAGCGTGCCTTGCTCGTCGAAGAACACGTTGACGCCCTCGTTCAGGCCCATCAGCCCCAGCGGCACCGGATTCTCGCCGGCCGAAAACACGATCGGGAAATCGCGCTGCGCCTGCGGAAACTCTTCAACCGTAAGCGGGATCGCGTGCTGGCTGTTGATCCACGATGCCTTGTCGATGCTGCGCGAACGCCAGCTGCCGTGGTCGCGGCTGTTGAGGGGCATCAGGTCTTTGTAGAACAGGGGAAGCTGGGGTTGCGGCGCAGTGGCCATATCTCTCTCCGGTAAGGCTGGTTGCTCGGTCCGGCACCGAAGCTCCGGCTCTGCATCGAGGCGCTTTAAAGGTGCGTTTCCTTATGCGCAAGGCGGGACGAGCTTGCCCGGATTGAGCAGGTTCTGGGGGTCCAGCGCCCGTTTCACCGCGCGCATCATCGCCAGCTGCACCGGATCGCCCAGCCGGGCCAGATCGTCCACTTTCAGCTGCCCGATGCCGTGCTCGGCGCTGATCGATCCGTCCCATCGGGTCACGAGATCGTGGACATAGTGGCTGATCGCCTTGCCGTCGCCGGCTTCCCACGCGCCGCGCGCCGAACCCGGCGGGGCGATGACATGGAAATGGACATTCCCGTCACCCAGATGGCCGAAGGCGATGGCCTGCGTGCCGGGGAAGCGCGCCTCCACATCGGGCACGGCGGCGGCGACGAAATCGGCCATGCGCGCCACCGGCACGGAAATGTCGTGCTGCATCGCCGGGCCCAGCGCGCGCTCGGACGGCGAAATCTCGTCACGGATCAGCCAGAACTGCTCCGCCTGCGCTTCGTTGGCGGCGATCGTCGCGTCTTCGACCAGGCCCGCTTCGAAAGCGCTGGCCAGCAGGTCTTCCGCCAGTTGGGGCAGGGTGGACGCCGGCGCGGCATCGGCCGTCAGCTCGATCAGCGCGTGCCATGCGTGCGAACCCGCCAGCGGCGAGCGTGAGCCCGGCACATGGGCGAGAACCGCCTCCAGGCTGTGGCGCGGCAGCACCTCGAAGCCTTCCAGCGCATCGCCCGCCAGCCGCTCGCTGTGCAGCAGCAGCTCGCGCGCCGCAGCGATGGAGCCCAGCCCGGCCCACAGCACCGCGCGGTCGGCCACGGCGGGAAGCAGGCGCAGGGTGGCGGCGGTGACGATGCCCAGCGTCCCTTCCGAACCGATCAGCAGCTGCTTCAGGTCGAACCCGCGATTGTCCTTCTTCAGCGGCACCAGCGCGTCGAACACGCTGCCGTCGGCCAGCACCGCCTCGATCCCCAGCACTTGCGCGCGCATGGATCCGTGGCGCAGCACCTGTGTCCCGCCGGCATTGGTCGAAACGAGGCCGCCGATGGTGGCCGATCCCTTGCCGCCGAGCGTCAGGGGAAAGCGCAGGTCTTGCGCCGCGGCGGCTTCATGCAGGGTTTGCAGGATCACCCCGGCCTCGCACGTCGCTTCCCGCGCTTGCGGGTCCAGCCGGCGGATCGCGTTCATCCGCCTGAGGGAAAGGAGCAGGGCGTGGCCGCTCTCGTCGGGCGTGGCCCCGCCGGACATGCCGCTGTTGCCGCCCTGGGGCACCACCGGCACGCCGCGGCGCGCGCACAGCTTCATCAGCGCGGAGACGTCCTCGGTCGATGCGGGCGAGGCCATGGCCAGGGCGCGGCCGGTAAAGCGGCCACGCCAATCGGTCAGCCAAGGTTGCAGAAGGTCCGCATCGCGGGTCAGCCCGCGTTCGCCGAGCAGGGCCGCCGCTTCGGCAAGGAATGCTTCGTTTTCACCCATGTCCGGGCCTTTGCCAGCGCCCGCTGGCTCTTGCAAAGGGCAATCGGCGAGTTAAGCCGGTATTCAATCGGGGGATTGCAGGGAGGAAGGCGGGGGCCGCCGGCAGCGGCTCGCGGGCATCGGTCTACCCATAATGAACAGCGTCATTCCCTTCCTGTCTTCGCTTGTCCTGCTGTTCCCCACTATTGCGGGCGAACGGCAAGGCGCCGCGCCGAAGGAAGACATCGCGCGGCAAGTGCGGATAGAGGAACGCGTGGTCATCCGCATCGCTCCCAGCAATCCGGCGCGGACGGAACAGGCGCTGTCCGCGATTCCCCGCCGCACCCCTGGGCAGACCACTTTCCGGGAACAGAAGCTCGATGGCTGCATCCCGGTGGCGGCGATCGCCGCCGTGCAGCCGGCCGAACAGAACCGCCTGCTGCTGTTCATGCGGGATCGCCAGGTGCTGTCGGCGGCGCTCGAACGGGCCTGCAATTCCGATGATTTCTACTCCGGCTTCTATATCGAACGGCAGCCGGACGGGCAGCTCTGCTCGAATCGGGATCAGTTGCAATCCCGCGCCGGGGCCAGCTGCCGGGTGGCGCAGATCAACCGTCTCGTCGCCGTACGGGACTGAGCGATACAAGCGATTCCTTGACTCACGCCAAGCCTGCGCCCTAGGGGCGCGGCATCGCGGCGGTCCCCGTGGGGCCGGCCCGAAACAGGGCGGACACTCCGCTCGTGATCCGGACATTGCGCAACGCCATGAAATTCGCCGATCTCGGCCTCTCCGATGAATTGCTGCAGGCGGTGGAAACCGCCGGCTACACCGAGCCTACGCCTATCCAGGCGCAGGCGATCCCGCAGGTCCACATGATGAAGGACCTGATCGCCATCGCGCAGACGGGCACGGGCAAGACGGCCAGCTTCGTCCTGCCGATGATCGACATCCTCGCGTCCGGCCGCCGCCGCGCCCGCATGCCGCGCTCGCTGATTCTCGAACCGACCCGCGAACTCGCAGCGCAAGTGGCCGAGAACTTCGAGAAATACGGCGTCAATCACGATCTCAAGATGGCGCTGCTCATCGGCGGCGTGCAGATGGGCGATCAGGTCAAGGCGCTGGACGAAGGGGTGGACGTGCTGATCGCCACGCCCGGCCGGCTGATGGACTTGTTCGAACGCGGCAAGATCCTCCTCACCGGCTGCGAGCTGCTGGTGATCGACGAGGCGGACCGGATGCTCGACATGGGCTTCATCCCGGATATCGAATTCATCTGCGAAAAGCTGCCGCAGACCCGGCAGACCCTGCTGTTCTCGGCCACGATGCCGCCGCCGATCAAGAAGCTGGCCGATCGCTTCCTCAGCAACCCGAAATATATCGAGGTCGCGCGCCCCGCTTCGGCCAACGTCAACATCGCCCAGCACAAGGTCTTTGTCCCCACGCGCGCCAAGCGCGAGATGCTGCGCCGCCTGCTGCACGCCGACGATGTCCAGACCGCGATCGTCTTCGCCAACCGCAAGACCACCGTGCGCGAACTCAACAAGAGCTTGCAGCGCCACGGCTTCGCCAGCGGCGAGATTCACGGCGACATGGACCAGGCCAGCCGCCTTGCCGAGCTGGACAGGTTCAAGAGCGGCACGATCAACATCCTCGTCGCCTCCGACGTCGCGGCGCGCGGGCTGGACGTCAAGGGCGTCAGCCACGTGTTCAACTTCGACACGCCGTGGCACCCGGACGACTACGTTCACCGCATCGGCCGCACCGGCCGCGCGGGGGCGAAAGGCCGCGCCTTCACCTTCGTCGCGCCCGAGGATGCCGAGGCGATCGAGAACGTGGAGAAGCTGACCGGGATGGAAATCCCGGTCTACGCCCTCGAAACGGAAGCGCAGCCCGAAGCCCAGGCCGATCGCCCCCGGCGCGAAACCCGCGCGCGCGAGGAAAAGCCGAAGAAACCCCGCAAGGCGGAACCGCGCACTGAGCGCCCCAAACCCGAAAAACCCCACCGCGAACGTGAGCCCGAGCGCGAGGAGCCGTCCGTACCCGGCGAATGGAACGGCCCAGTCCCGAGCTTCCTCGGCCTGTCGGCGCTCTGAGCAGCGCGCGGGACGCGGGCCGGCTCGGCCCAAAAGCCAACCCGGCCTCCGGCCTCCAAACCCAACCCTCGTCATTGCGAGGAGCGTAGCGACGAAGCAATCCAGGGCGTCAGCACAATACGCTCTGGATTGCTTCGCTACGCTCGCAATGACGAAGAGGTTGGGGCGCGGACGGGCTAGATATCAGACGGGGCTTAAGACCAAAGGCTCGACCCAGAACAGGCACCTCAAACCCCTATCCCAGCAAATCCGGATAAAGATCCCGCCACATCGGATTGCCGGCCTCGATCAAGGCGATCTTCCGCTTCCGCGATCCGCCCTTGAGCTGCTTCTCGCGCCCGATCGCATAGTCCATCGTCGAATGAAGCTCGAACCAAACCAGGACCTTGCAGCCGTATCGCTTGGTAAAGCCCTCAACGGCTCCCTCCCGGTGCTGCCATACCCGGCCGACGAGATCGGAAGTCACGCCGACATAGATCGTCCCATTGCGCTCGCTGGCCACGATATAGACCGCCGGCTGAAACGGACGTCTCAAGATGGCTTCCCCCTTATTCCCCTCATCCCCCATCCCCCATCCCCCTCACTCGTCATTGCGAGGAGCGGAGCGACGAAGCAATCCAGGGCGGCAGCGCCCTACGCTCTGGATTGGTTGGCCCGTGGCCAGCTTCGCTTCCGCTACGCTCGCAATGACGAAGCAAGGAGCGGTAAGGCTTCTACTCCACGGGCTTCACAAAGCTGTCGATCACCCGCTTCCGCCCGCTGGTCTCGAACTCGATCTCCAGCTTGTTGCCTTCCTGGCCGACCACTTCGCCATAGCCGAACTTCTCGTGGAACACGCGCATGCCGACGGCCACGTCGCCCCTCGGCTTGGCGGCGAAGCTGGCGGCGCTGCGGGTGGGTTCGGCCACGCGCCGGGGCGCTTTTTCATAGCCGGTGGCGAGCGCGCGCTGCCAGCCGGGGCCGCGTGTCCCGCTGCGATCGGGGCGGGCGCTGCTCACGTGAGCGAAGGGGTCTTCCTGCTCCTGCCAGTTGGCGCGCCATAGCGAGGCGCCGCCGGTCATCGTCGTTTCCACGGTCACCGCGTCGTCCGGCAGCTCGGCGATGAAGCGCGAGGGGATGGAACTGGTCCACTGGCCATAGATGCGCCGGTTGGCCGCGTGCAGGATCGTGCAGTGCCGCCGCGCGCGGGTGATGGCGACATAGGCCAGCCGCCGTTCCTCCTCCAGCGCCGCCAGCCCGCCTTCGTCGAGCGCGCGCTGGCTGGGGAACACGCCTTCTTCCCAGCCGGGCAGGAACACGTAGTCGAACTCCAGCCCCTTGGCGGCGTGGATGGTCATCACGGTGACTTTCTCCACGTCGTCCGCCGCGTCGTTGTCCATCACCAGGCTGACATGCTCGAGGAAATCGCCGAGCGTCTCGTAATCCTCCATCGCGCGGCCAAGCTCGACCAGGTTGTCCTGCCGCCCGGCGCTTTCGGCGGAACGCTCGGCCTGGAGCATGGCGGTGTAGCCCGCTTCCTCCAGCACCGTGCGCAGCAGCTCGGCCGGGGTCACGGTAGGCTCCATGTCCCGCCAGCGCACGAAGCTCGCCATCAACTGGGCGATCGTGCCGCGCGCCCGTGCGGGCAATTCGTCGCTGTCGGCCAGTTCCAGCGCTGCCGCGGCCAGGGGGATGCCCTGCCGCCGCGCGTGCAGGTGCATCGCTTCCAGCGTCTTCGCGCCCAGCCCACGCTTCGGCTGGTTGTAGATACGCTCGAAAGCGAGGTCGTCGCTCGGCTGGGCGATCACGCGCAGATAAGCCAGCGCGTCACGGATTTCCGCTCGCTCGTAGAACCGAAAACCGCCGACAATCCGATAGTTGAGGCCGATTTGTATGAAGCGGTCTTCAAGCTCGCGTGTCTGGTATTGCGCCCGCACCAGGATCGCCACCCGGTCCAGCGGCGCGCCTTCGCGCTCCAGCCGCTCGATCGCCTCGCCCACCCGGCGCGCTTCCTCCGGCCCGTCCCACACGCCGACCACGCGGACTTTCTCGCCCTGATGCGCCTCGGTCCACAAGGTCTTGCCCAGCCGCTCGCTATTGGCGGCGATGAGGCCGGACGCGGCGGCGAGGATCTGCGGGGTGGAGCGATAGTTCTGCTCCAGCCGGATCACCACCGCGCCTGGAAAATCCTTTTCAAACCGCAGGATATTGGCCACTTCTGCGCCGCGCCATGAATAGATCGACTGATCGTCGTCCCCTACCACGCAGATATTCTTGCGCTCCTGCGCCAGCAGCCGCAGCCACAGGTACTGCACGGCATTGGTGTCCTGATATTCGTCCACCAGGACGTATTTGAAGCGCTGCTGATACATCTCCAGCACGTCACGGTGGCGCCGGAACACGTTCAACATGTGCAGCGGCAAGTCGCCGAAATCGCAGGCGTTCAGCGTCTTCAGCCGTTCCTGATAGAGCCGGTACATCTGCTGCCCGCGCCCGTTGGCATAGGCTTCGTTCTCCAGCGCATCGAGGTCTTCGGGATTGAGCCCACGGTTCTTCCATCGGTCGATCAGGCCGGCCAGCTGGCGCGCGGGCCAGCGCTTCTCGTCCAGGTCCTGGCCGGCGATCAGCTGCTTCAGCAGGCGCAACTGGTCGTCGGTGTCGATGATCGTGTAATTGCTTTGCAGACCCACCAGTTCGGCATGGCGGCGCAGCATCCGGGCGCATATCGAATGGAAAGTGCCGAGCCACGGCATCCCTTCCACCGCATCGCCGATCAGTTGCCCCACGCGCTCCCGCATCTCGCGCGCGGCCTTATTGGTGAAAGTCACGCAGAGGATTTCGCTCGGCCACGCCCGGCGCGTGCGGATGAGATAGGCGAGGCGCGCGGTCAGCGCCGCCGTCTTCCCCGTTCCCGCGCCCGCCAGCATCAGCACCGGCCCTTCGGTGGTGAGCACCGCCTGCCGTTGCGGCGGGTTCAATCCATCGAGCCATGAAGGGGCGTCGCCGGCATCGGCGCGCGCGGGAAGGGCATTGTCATTCACGGCGAACAGCTAGGGAACATGCGCGGGGCGCGCAAGCACGCGATGGGTTTCTCGGTGGAACCCGCATGGCCGAAACCCGTTCCTCGCCGCAGGACGGAACCATGGAGGAAACCATGCGTACCCTCACACTCGCCAGCGCCGCCGCACTGGCCCTCGCAATCGCTCCCACCGCGCTCCAGGCCCAGGAACATCACACCCCGCGCACCGATGCCGCGCGGTCGGAAATGCCCACTACGGCCGAAGCCAACCGCCAGGCGCTGCCAGGGCCGCCGACCACGGAAATCATCCCCGCGCGCGGCCCCGGTCAGCCCGAAACCGTGGTCACCACTTATCCCGGCAACCTCACCCCGCCACCCCTGGCCGCATTGGACAAGGACTACCCCCTCTGTTCCCGCACCCGGCACGACAACTGTCGGAACCGGGGCGAAGGTAGCCACGAGGTGGGCAAGGGCGGCTGATTCCCGCCAGGCCGGCGAGCACCCTGCTCACTCCCCCCGAGGGTGGTCGTCGGCTTCCCCGGAGCTCAGCAGCTTTCGGTCACCAGCTTCATCGCCTCGAAATCAAGCGTCAGCCGGCTCCTGCGGAAGAAGCTGTGCGAGATGATGCCGGTAGTCTGGAAGGGGAAAGCCGCTAGGGGCTGCGGCCGCCGGGGGTATAGATGCCCGGCAGGGTCGCCCCGCGTCACGGTGGCGTGAGCGCGGCAAGGGGGGGGTGCCGGTGCCGCAATCTACGCGTCCGTTCGACTGGTGGTCGCGCATGCTACTGGAGGTGCGCCGGGGATGGGCCGCCTATCTCGGTATTGGCGCGCTGCTTCTCGCCATGTTCGGGATTCTTGTCGGCGAGAACGTTTTTGAAGGGGCGAGGGGGAAGCCTACCACTGCGACGATAATTGCCCTTCGCTATTATGGCGGCGGCCGGTCATATCCATCTGGCGGCTTTTCCGTGATTGCGAAGTCAGACGATGGCTTGATTGCTGCAAGATGGATTCCGCCCGGCATGGCTAGTCAGTGCAAGGTTGGTTCGCGCATATCCGCTGTTCGGATCGGAGCCGCCCTTCGGCTCGATTCCTGGCCGTGCAGAGCCATTCCAAAGGCCGCGGGGCGTAGCGGAAAATGACTGAGTGTCTGCTTTCGAGCCATTGCGGACATTCGGAGGCGAGGTAAGCTATCGACGTGAGACCACTTTGGCCCATTGAGCGAGCCGCGTTGGAGGCAACGGCCCAAGGGAACCCCGCCTTGGCAGATGCAATCCTCGCGCAGGCTAATTCAGCAAGGGTGACGAACTTCGACAACACCGGCCACGGCTTCTTTTCTACTCTAAGCATCTCGCCAGATGCTCCCGGCTTCCAGATCAATCGCATCTCGATGGCGCGCATGGCACCGTGCAGGGCGTCCCAAACGGTATGGGCTTCGTGGTTTTTCTCAAAGAGGGCCGCATTCGCACCATTGAAGGCTACGGTTACGGCGATCCCACACTCGACCTGGACTTCGAGTTGATCGGCTTCGACCTCAGTCCTTGGAGTGCTGCTTAGTCCGAATTCGAATGTCAGCGTTCCACCAAATCAGACATAACAGTCCGGCCGCCCCCAAAATCCATTTTCCTACACGCGCGCGCCCTGCTGCACCTCGCCGCATGCCGCACGTGATCACCCAGCCGCCCTCACGCCCGGGTTCACTGCAAGCTAGCCCGTTCCCGCAAGGCGACACTTCGGCATGCGCAGGTGACAGTTCCCGTCGCCAAAGTGACAGTTCAGGCAGCAAGGTGACACTTTGCCCCTGCAAGGTGACGGTTCCAGCCGGTTTCCCCCTGCACACTGTCACACGTGTCAACACCCCGCGGCCTTGCACTTTGCCCCCCCATCCGCGAAAGGCGCGCCACGATGTTTGACGATGCGCTGATCTCCGCCGCCCGTGTATCCAAGGCCTGGCCGTTCCAGGAGGCGATGAAGCTGGTCAAGCGCTATCCCGATGGGAAGACGGCCAGCGATGGAACGCCGGCGCCCGTCCTGTTCGAAACGGGCTATGGCCCCAGCGGCCTGCCGCATATCGGCACCTTCCAGGAAGTCCTGCGCACCACGCTGGTGCGCCGCGCCTACGAGATCGTCAGCGGCGGCGCGCCGACGCGGCTGGTGGCTTTCAGCGATGACATGGACGGCCTGCGCAAGGTGCCGGACAACGTGCCGAACAAGGCGATGATGCAGGCCAATCTCGGCAAGCCGCTCAGCCGCATCCCCGATCCCTTCGCCGCCGGGTTCGAAAGCTTCGCGCATCACAACAACGCCATGCTGCGCGATTTCCTCGATCGCTACGGCTTCGATTACGAATTCGTCGCCGCCAGCGATCGGTATAACGCGGGCGCCTTCGATCATGCGCTGGCGCGCGTGCTCGAAAAGTACGACGCGATCATGGACATCATGCTGCCCACCCTGCGGGCGGAGCGGCAGCAGACCTATTCGCCCGTCCTGCCGATCAGCGAGAAGACGGGCGTCGTGCTGCAAGTGCCGGTCGAGGTGGTGGATGCCGCGCAGGGCATCGTCCGCTTCCAGGACACCTCGGTCCCTGGGGGCGAGACGGTCGAGCAATGCGTGTTCGGCGGCAAGGCCAAGCTGCAATGGAAGGTCGATTGGGCGATGCGCTGGTACGCGCTCGGCGTCGATTACGAGATGTGCGGCAAGGACCTGACAGACAGCGTCACCCAATCCGGCCGCATCGTCCGCGCGCTCGGCGGGCGCATGCCTGAAACGATGATCTACGAGCTGTTCCTCGACGAGAACGGCGAGAAGATCTCCAAGTCGCGCGGCAACGGCCTGACGATCGAGGAATGGCTGACTTACGGCAGCGAGGACAGCCTCGGCCTGTTCCTCTATCGCGAGCCGAAGAGCGCCAAGAACCTCCATGCCGGGATCATTCCCCGCAGCGTGGACGAATACTGGCAGTTCCGCGCCAAGATTCCCGAACAGCCGCTGGAGCAGCAATTGGGCAATCCCGCCTGGCACCTGCTGCGCGCCAATGGCTACACCGGCGGCGATGGTGACAGCCTGCCGGTGACTTACGGTCTCCTGCTCAATCTCGTCGGCGTGCTCGGCGCGCAGGCGACGCGGGATCAGGTCTGGTCCTATCTCGGCAACTACATCCAGGACGCCGATCCGGCGAACTATCCGGACCTCGATGCGCTGGTGGATCGCGCGCTCGCCTACAACCGCGATTTCGTCGCCCCGACTCTGCACAAGCGCGTGCCCCGGGCGAACGAGGCGGCGGCGCTAAAGGCGCTCGATGCGCTGCTGGCGGCCTCGGCCGAGGATACCCCGGCGGAGGACTTGCAGACCGCGATCTACGAGATCGGCAAGCGCGAGGAATTCGGCTTCGAATCCCTGCGCGACTGGTTCAAGGCGCTTTACGAAACCCTGCTCGGCTCCAGCCAGGGCCCGCGCATGGGCAGCTTCATCGCGCTGTACGGCGTCAAGAACACCCGCGGCCTGATCGCAGAGGCGCTGGAGACGGCGGCCTGAGCCCTACTGAATGGAGCCCTCTCCCTGAGGGGGGGCGGGGGCGAGGCAAAGCGGCCGCAATGCCGCCGAAGCTAATACCACCTCCGGCAGCGATACCACTTGGTGATGACGTACTTCACCCCGCGCGCCACCGGCATGCCGGAATGGATCGTCCAGGGGTTCGGCACGCCGTTCTCGTCGGCATTGTTCCAGATCAGCAGCGTGCCGGCGCGCGGCTCGAACGAGAGGCCCAGGCGCGGGAAGTCGGTCGATCCGCCTTCCTCGACCGTGTTGAGATAAGCCATCGCGGTGAACGAGCGTTGTCCGCCGCGGTCCTTCTCCTGGTCCCAGTAAGGGGTGTTGGCGGGGAACCAGTCGGTATGCGCCTGGAACTGCTGGCCGGGCAGATAGCGCTGGGTCTGGATCGTCTCGCCGTAAGTGGGGTCGATCCCCAGCAGGTCGTCGATCCGCCGCTGCAGCTTGCGGATGAACGGATCGTGCGGGTCCACGTCGCCCGAATAGGACGTGCGATAGCCACTGGCATAGTCGGCGTCATAGGCCTGGCTCGGCTTGGCCACCGCGTCGGTTATCGCCATGAGCCGCCCGCATTCGACGGCATCGAAGAAGTCGCCGACGGCATAGATCTCCGCCTTGTCGGTCGGGACCTTGTAGACCGCCTGATGCGCGGCAAGCCGCTCGCGCACTTTCCGTCCGATCCGGCGCAGGCGGTCCTTGTCGGGATTCTCGTGAAGGTCGGGCGCGGGTACGAAAGCCATGGCCCCGATTATCAAGGGCTTTCACCGTGAGGCAAGCCCTGGCGCCGGCCCATACCGCAGAAACCCCCGCCTCGATCCGAGACGGGGGCTCCGCTTCGCCGGACCACTCTCCCGGCGGAAGAGCATGGCGAAATTACCAGAAGAAATCGTAGATCACGTCGACCACTTCGCCAGTGTAGATGTCCACCAGCAGCACGTCGTCATAGTAACGGACCCAGCGATAAGGCCCGTAGACTTCCGGCAGGCGATACTGCCACGGATCACCGATCCAGTAACGGTTGCCGTAGAACAGGGAATCGAGCACCGATCCGACGCCGAACCGGCGATAGCTATAGTCGCGATAGGGCGCGTAGTACGTGCCTACGTGGAACACCACGCGGTTGCTGGTGCGATAGCGCTGCCAGTCGTAACGATGATCGTTGCGCCAGTTGCGGTCCCACCGCCGGGCGTCGTTGCGCCCATTGTTGCGCCAGCTTTCGTTGCCGCGGCGATTGTTGTTGTTCCAGCCGTTCCGGTTGCGATCCACGTAGGAACCGTTGCGGTTGCGGTCCACATAGCTGCGATTGCGCTGGTCGCGCCGCTCAGCGCGATTGTCGCCGCGCCACTCGCCCCTCGTGGCACGCGGGTCACTGCGCCGGTCGGCCTGCCCGGAACGCCAGTCGTTCGGACGCGCCTGAGCCGGGTTGTTCGGACGTGCAGGTTGTGCCGCTGACGGGTTGCCGCGCCATTGGCCCTCTCGGCCAGCCTGTCCGGACCGCCAATCATTCGGTCGGGCCTGCGGCTGGGCCGGGTTGCCCGGACGCGCGGGGCGTGCCGCTGGCGGATTGCCGGGCCGTTCCGCCTGGGCGATGCGTTGGTCTGGCCGGCGATCGGCGCGCTGCGCCGGGGGCTGGGGTGTGCGCGGCTGCGGTCGCTGGGCCTGCTGCGGTGCGCGTTGCACCTGCGGGCGCTGGGCCTGTTGCGGCGCGCGGGGCGCGGGGCTCCTCACGCCGCGTTCGGCAGCACTGGCATACCGCTGCTGCGCTTCACGCGCGAAGGCGCTGGAGGGAAGGGCGGTAATCCCGATCGCCACGGCCAGCGCCGCGACCCCCGTATTGTGCAAGAATTTTGCAACTGACATTGACGGCATCTCCATATGCATACCGCCGAGTGGTCGCGGCTTTGGCAATGGCAGACATCTATGCGAGTCGCGCTGTCCGTTCACTGAACCACGCAGTAGGCTTAACGTTCAGGTTTGCTCGCGGAAGAATGAACGGCGCAGTCAAGTAGAAGGACCGTCGGCGTCATGTGCTGCTTGACAATTGCGCGTCAAGCGATACATGACGGGCAATGGAAATCGAGAGCTTCCGACACAAGGCGCTGCGGCGCCTTTTCGAAGAAGGGAATACGCGAGGGTTGGTTGAGCCGGACCGGCTTCGCCGGATGTTGACCTTTATCCTCTCGGCGCAGGCATTCGAGGAATTTCGCGTCCCTCCGAATTTCGGCTTCCATGCGCTGACCGGCGACCGGAAAGGTACTTTCGCCATGACGGTTACCAAGAATTGGCGCCTGACGTTCACGAAGGTCGGCGAAAGAACGATCGCCGATCTCGATCTGGAGGATTATCATGGCGCTTAAGCCGCATCCCTCGATTTTCGTGCATCCCGGCCCGTGGCTGAAGCATGAGATCGTCGAACCTCATGGCATGACCATTACCGAAGTAGCCACGCACCTTCATGTAAGCCGGCAGAACATGAGCATGCTGCTGAACGGCCATGCGAATCTTACGGCGGTGATGGCTCTGCGTTTCGAAAAGGCCTTCGGCATCTCCGCGGACACCCTGCTGCGGATGCAGGCCGCGTGGGACATGGCGCAGGCAAGAAAGAGGGAGGGGGAACTGAATGTGGAACGGGTGGCGAAAGCTGCCTGAGCCCAGAGGTTCCGCCACGGTAATGGGGGCCTGATGGGAGAGGCGGGAAGACCCGCCCCTCTCTTCTCATCTCACCGCGTCAGCTTCTTGTACGCCAGCCGCGTCGGCCGGTCCGCCGCGTCGCCTAGGCGGCGGCGCTTGTCTTCCTCGTAGGCTTCGAAATTGCCTTCGAACCATTCGACATGGCTGTCGCCTTCGAACGCCAGGATATGCGTCGCCAGGCGGTCGAGGAAGAAGCGGTCGTGGCTGATGACCACGGCGCAGCCGGCGAAGTTCTCGATCGCGTCTTCCAGCGCGGCCAGCGTTTCCACGTCGAGGTCGTTGGTCGGCTCGTCCAGCAGCAGCACGTTGCCCCCGGCCTTGAGCATCTTGGCCATGTGCACGCGGTTGCGCTCGCCGCCGGAAAGCTTGCCGACGTTCTTCTGCTGGTCCTGGCCCTTGAAGTTGAACGCGCCGACATAGGCCCGCGTGCTCATGTCGTGGCCGTTGACCTTCATGTAGTCGAGCCCGTCGGAAATCTCTTCCCACACATTATGCTTGGGATCGAGCTGATCGCGGCTCTGGTCCACATAGCCCAGACGCACGGTCTCGCCGATCGCGATCTCGCCGGAATCGGGCTGTTCCTTGCCGGTGATGATCTTGAACAGGGTGGACTTGCCGGCGCCGTTCGGGCCGATCACGCCGACGATGCCGCCAGGGGGCAGGGTGAAGCTGAGGTCTTCGAACAGCAGCTTGTCGCCATAGGCCTTGGAGATGCCCTTGGCCTCGATCACCTTGCCGCCCAGCCGCTCGGGCACCTGGATGACGATCTGCGCCTTGCCCGGCTTGCGGTCGTTCTGCGCTTCCTGGAGCTGCTCGAACTTGCGGATGCGCGCCTTGCTCTTGGTCTGGCGCGCGGCGGGTGTCTGCCGGATCCACTCCAGCTCTTCCTTGAGCGCCTTGGAGCGGCCGCTTTCCTCGCGCTCTTCCTGCGACAGACGCTTGGCCTTCTTCTCCAGGTAGGTCGAATAATTGCCTTCGTAGGGGAAGTACTTTCCGCGATCGAGCTCGAGGATCCAGCCGACCACATGGTCGAGGAAATAGCGGTCGTGGGTGATCATCAGCACCGCGCCGGCATATTCCTTGAGGTGGTTCTCCAGCCACTCCACGCTTTCGGCATCGAGGTGGTTGGTCGGCTCGTCCAGCAGCAGGATGGATGGCTTCTGGATCAGCAGGCGGGTGAGCGCCACCCGGCGCTTTTCGCCACCCGACAAGCTCTCGACGCCGGAATCGCCGGGCGGGCAGCGCAGCGCTTCCATCGCGATCTCGAGCTGGTTGTCGAGCGTCCAACCGTCCACTGCGTCGATCTTCTCCTGAAGAGTGCCCATCTCCTCCATCAGCGCGTCGAAATCGGTATCGTCCTGGGGATCGCCCATTTCGGCCGAAATGGCGTTGAAGCGGTCGACCATGTCGGCCACCTCGCGCGCGCCGTCCTTGACGTTCTCCAGCACGGTCTTGGCCGGATCGAGCTCCGGCTCCTGCGCCAGATAGCCCACGGTGATGTTCTCGCCCGGCCACGCCTCGCCGGTGAAATCGGTATCGATCCCGGCCATGATCTTCATCAGCGTGGACTTGCCCGCGCCGTTGGGGCCGACGATGCCGATCTTGGCGCCCTGGTAGAACTGGATGTTGATATTGCTCAGCACCGGCTTCTGCGCGCCGGGAAAAGTCTTCGTCATGTTCTTCATGACATATGCGTATTGCGCGGCCATCGAAGGTCCCTCGGAATATCAGGAGTGCGTGGAGTTGCCGCGCAGATAGGCGGTGACGCGGCCGGCGGCAAGGCGAAGCCTCATTCGCCGGCAGTGGATTGGGCCCAGAGCGTGATCATCTTGATTGAACCACCCGTCATTGCGAGCGTAGCGAAGCAATCCAGGGCGACAACGCAATACGCCTTGG
>JAFKFN010000003.1 GCA_017308255.1 Altererythrobacter sp.
CCGCTCTGCTGGGGCCTTGGCGGGCGATTTTACATTGGAGGATCTGGGCTTCATCTTCGTTCCTTCGTCACTACGACGAAGCCCAGATCCTCCTTAAATCACAACCTCAAATCTGTGCCATTGGTGCTGACGGCGGACAAGGTGGTCCTGACCGCAGCCGATTAAGGCCTTTGATCAAAAGCTAGCGCCTGTCGCCACGCATTCGATACCCAGATTGGCTGAACGACCGCTCTAAAGGATGGACAGACCGAAAACGGGAAGGACAGCGATGCGAGCGAAGTTGGTGCTAGCGGTCATGCTGGTCGTGAGCGGCGTAGCTTATGCGCAGGAACGGCCTCTCGGTTATCTTCAACCGGGTGAGTTCGATGTTTCGGCCATTCTCGGCCCGGCACCGGTGGAAGGCGATCCGCGTTACGACGCGGACCGGAGGATTTTCCTCGAAACGCGCAAACTGGCCGGCAGCCCGCGCTATGAACTGGCGACGACCGATGCAAAAGGCTCGCCAGCCGATATGCTCAAGGCATTCAGTTGCGCGGCCGGCGTGGAACTGACGCCGGAGAATTCCCCGAAGCTGGCCGCCGTGGCGAGACGTGCGATCATGGATACCGCCATGCAGGCTGGACGAGCCAAGGAGTTCTACAAGCGCGAACGGCCCTATGTGATCGATCCGGGCGAACCGCTGTGCCAGGCCCCAGAGGAACTGCTCGACCGGAATACCGGCAGGGCGAGTTACGATTACCCGTCGGGCCACAGCACCGTCGGCTGGACCTGGGCAACGGTGATCGCCGGCGCGGCCCCCGACCGGGCGCAGCATGCGCTGGAGCGCGGGCGCGCCTATGCCGAGAGCCGGATGGTTTGCGGAATGCACAACGCCAGCGCCGTCCAAGCCGGTATTCTGACTGCCGCTGCGACGATGGCGGCGGTGCAGAACAAGCCCGAGTATCAGGCCGACCTCGCCCTCGCGCGTCAGGAACTGACTGAACTGCGCAGCAGCGGCCACGCGCCGACCTCATGCGAAGTTGAGCAGCAATTGCTGATGCAGCGCATTCTGCCGGGCGGATTGGAACGCTAGGTAAACTCAGGGTTTGGAGGGGCCGACGCTTCGGACAGCCACCATGGCTCCCCGAAGCGTCCCGCCCGCATCAGAAGCGCAGGCGCGCGCCCAGGTAGTATGACCGGCCTATGGTGTCATAGACGCCAAGCGTGGAGCCGCGGGCGGCATTGGTGGCCGTGGCGCCGAAGATTTCCGGATCGGCATCGAACAGGTTATCGATGCCGCCCCGCAGCTCCAGCACATCGTTCAGCTCGTAACGGCCGAACAGGTCGAACTCGGTGTGCGAATCCGCCCCGCCCGTGCCGGCGGCGGCGAACTGCGATGCCTTGATCGAAGGCAGGTAGCGGCCACGGATGCCCAAGCTGCCCCTGTCACCCAGATAGCTGAGCGTGCCGAACAGCTTGTAATCGAACGCCATGTTATCGACCGTGCCCTTCAACTCCACATAAGGCGCGCCTTCGAACGCGGCTTCCTTGAAGCCGAGCAGGAAGTTGGCCGATCCGTTGAAGTTGATCGCCCCGGGGATGCCGATGCCGAGATCCTCGAAATCGGTCGTCCAGTTGACGGTCACGTCGATGCCGGAGGTCTTCGTGCCGCCCTTGTTGATGAACGGAGCATCGTAAGTCCGATCCGTGCCGCTGCCCACCCCACCGCGCACGCCGGCGAAATCGAACGGGAAGCGGTTGATGAGATTGCAGAACTGATTGCCTTCGAGCAGCTCGGCGCCCGAATAGGTTCCTGGCGCGGAGGACATGCGCGGGTTGTATTCGGGGCTGAGGCACTGGGTATAGACCTCCACCCCGCTCGGCGCGGCGATCGTCCCTTTCAGGTCGATCATATAGTAATCGACCGTGAAGGTGAGCCGATTGGCCAGCGGATGATCGAAGGGCGAATTGATCACCGCGCCCGCTGTGATCGTGTGCGCCTTCTCCGATTCCAGCGCGGTGTTGCCCTGGGTCAGCGCGATCGAGAACGGAAACGGCAGGTTGTAACCCAGGGTGGAGCGGTGATTGCTCAGCCGCGTCGGGTCGAAGCCGTTCTTGTTGGGATAATCGGCCGGATCCTGGGCCACGGCCGTGGGATCTTCCGCCAGCGTCACATAATCGAAGCCGCCGTCGCGCACGATCAGTTGCTCGCAGGCGACCTGCAGGTTGATCAGGTTGGGATTGCCGGGCACGTTGCCGTAAGCCGGCGTCATTCCACTGATGTTGACGCAGGGATCGGCGGACATGCCCAGCCCACCGGCGATGGGCGCGAACAGCTCGTAGATGTTCGGCGCCCGGTTGGCGATCTGATAGCCGCCACGCAGGCGCAGCCAGTCGGTCACCCGCCAGTCGGCCAGCGCCTTGAAGGTGCCGACGCTGCCCGACAGGCTGTATTTCGAATAGCGGGCGCCCAGCTCCAGCTCCAGGCTCTGGATCAGCGGCAGGTCCTTGATCACCGGCACCAGAAGCTCGCCATAGACTTCCTTGACCGAGATGTTGCCATTGGTCGGGTTAGGCAGCGCGATCTGGTTGACGACGCCGGTGGACAGCTGCTCGCCGCTGTTGCCGGTGTCAGGCGCATAGCTGAAGTCCGACTTGCGATAAGTGGCGCCGGCCGCGAACCGCACTTCCCCGGCCCACCAGTCGAACAGCCCGCCCTGCATCGTGCCTTCGACGATGTCCTGCTGCAGCTTGGTGACGTTGTTCAGCTCCAGCGTCGCGTAGTTCTTGCAGTCTTCCGACACGACCACGCCGTCCACATTATCGCCCACGGGCGTGGGCACGCTGCCGTCGGCATTGAAGATCGGGATGCCGCTGGTGCAGGTCTGCGGGTTGAAAGTGGCGCCGTTGGTCCATCCCTGGCTCCATGGGCCGTTGACGGTGGTGGAGCGCGTGGTGCCGCTTGTCGTGCCGGAAATCAGCGCCTTCAGGTTTTCATAGGAAACCGCGCCTTGCGGCTGGCGCGCGATGACCGAGGTGTTGCCGTGAGAGCCATAGATCTCCCAGGTCCAGTCCTTGATGCCGACCTTGCCGCGCAGGCCGGCGGTAAGCTGATAGATATCGCTGGTGGTCTCGGTATAGAGCCGGCCGAGGAAATTGAGCCCCCGGCTCATCGTCCAGGGTTGGGCCGTGCCCGGCACGTCACCGACAGCGGGGCGCGAATTCAGCAGGTCCGCCAGTTGCCGGCTCACCGGATGGAAGTTGTTCTGGTTCGCGCCAAAGGTGGCCGAATCCGGATCGTCGTTGGCCTGGGTGTAAGGCACGGTGAGCGCCCAGATATTCCCGGCAGTGCCGGCGAAGCTCTGCGCGAAGGCTTCGCTGTGGGTGAAATTGCCTTCCAGGAAGAACTGGACGTTATCGGTGATGTCGTAATGGGCCGAACCGAACAGCGAATAACGCTCCAGCGGGATCGAGCTGTAGCTTTCGGGATCGTTGAACCCGATCGAGCGCTGGGTTCCGCCGGTCGAGCTGGGATTGAGCTTGAAGCCGGCCCCGCCCGCCAGATTGTTGAGCGGGCCGGTATAAGGGGCGGCCGGATTGGCGGCGTCATTCGTCATGAACAGCGAGCCGTCCGGATTGACGCCGTAATTCAGCCCGCCGACGACCGCGACGGTCTGCGGAAAGCCGCCCACGCCGACCACGGTGTTGGGATCGTTCCAGGCGCTGGTGTAGAAGCTGCGCTTGCGCTGGTAGGCGGCTTCGCGCTTCGACCAGGAGACGCCGAGCATGGCGTTGCCGCGCCCATCGGCGAAGTTGCCGCCGACAAGGCCGCTGATCTGGTACTGCCCGGCATCCCCGTGTTCCGACAGGCCGGCCTGGCCGTTCAGCTCCAGCCCCTCGAAATCGTCGCGCAGGATGAAGTTCACCACGCCCGCGATGGCATCCGCGCCATAGACGGCCGCCGCGCCGCCGGTGATGACCTCGACAGAGCGGATGGCCGCGGTGGGTATCGTGTTCACGTCCACCACCAGCTGGGCATTGACCGGCTGCGCGCGGCGGCCGTTGAGCAGCACCAGCGTGCGGTTCGCGCCGAGGCCGCGCAGGTCCAGCGTCGCGGCGCCCGGGGCCTGGTCGGCGCCGGTGAAGGCGGTGCCCGCCGTGCTCGACAAGGCGGCCGATCCGGCGGCCGTGAACTGGGGCAGGTCGTTGAGCGTTTCTTCCACGGTCGTGCCGGAACGGTTTTCGAACGCGTCCTCGCTGACGGTGACGATCGGGCTGTTCGCCGAATAGTCCCGCCGCGCGATGCGCGATCCGGTGACCACGATTTCCTGGGTCGTGACAGCTTCGCCGGCCGGCTCGCCCACCGGCTGGGCAGCCTGTTGCGCCATCGCGGGAACGGCGGCCAGGGCCGCGGCGCCGGCGCCAGCCATCAGGGCGCTTTTCAGGATTCCGTGCTGCATGTGTACCTCCCCTTGTTTTCAGGCGCCTTCGAGGGCGCCTGTTGTTTTGACTGGCCGCGCTATTGCAGGCGTTTCACGACGATCTGCCGCCCCGTATCCGTGAATTGCATCCGGTAGCCGCCGAAGCCCGAGGCGCTGATCTCGACCGGATAGGGCTGGTCCGCCCGAAGCCGCAGCGGCACGCCGCGCGCTTCGGTCTGCTGCCAGACCTGCCCGTTATCCAGGCGCAGGGTGACGAGGCCGAGGTGATCGGTCTTCACGGCTTGCGCCACGGCCCGCACCCGCTCCTTCGCGGGCTGCGCCTCGGCGGCTACGCGCCGGGCGCTCGCGACTTGTTCGGCGCCGAGTTGTTCGGGCGTTCGGGTGGCCGGCGCAATGCGCTGTTGCTGGACGGCTTGCGTCTGAGGCTGGGGCTGCGGTTCGCCACCCTGCGTGCGCTCCCGCGCCAGCGCGGCACGGCTTTCCTGCAAGGCGCCGCGCAGGCAGGCGATCTCTTCCGCCGGGGTCGGCAAGCCGGCGCAGGCATCGGCCGCCGGCTGCTGGGCGGACGCTTCGCCGGCATAGGCGAGCCCGGCCATCGCAATCGCCGCGACAATCGGCAGGGGCCGGGGCCGCACGGCGGTCACCAGCCCGATTCCATCTTGTAAGGCACCGTCGTCAGCACGGCTTCGATCTGGTCGATCTTCGCGTCCCTGATCTGGAACACTTCCGCGATGATGAAGGAGAACGGCTGCCGGAACGGGCTCGCCACCTCGGACGGGCCAGAGCCATTGGTGTAAGTGGCGACGGCACCGTTGTGATCGAAGAAGCCCAGGGCATAGACCAGCCCCTTCTCCTCATCCACCACCGGAAAGCGGCGGGCGCGGATGTCGGTGACGATCGTGGAAAAGCCGGTGTCGAACTGCGCCTTGCAGCCGATCCCGGCCATCGCCATGCCTTCGGGCGGCGTCGGATTGTTGGCCGTGACGGTGCCGTTCTCGATCCGCCGGCAGGTATCGGCGAACGGCACGTGCGCGGCGGATTCATCGGTATCGAGGCCGGTGAAATAGGAATCGGCGATCCGCACCATGGCGCCGCGATCCAGCCGCTTGCCCCGCGGCAGCGTGTCCTTGAACGTATCGCGCACCAGCGCCATCTGCGCCGGGCTGCCGCCCTGAATATTGCGGACAACGATGTTCTCGATCTCGGTGATCTCGAGACCGCGCCCCATCTTCTCGTTTTCCTCGACCGCGATGCGGGTGGAGAAGAAGTTGCGGTTGTCGCCTTCCTCCAGGATGCCGAGCACCGCGATCTGGCCGCGTTCCACGTCGACGACATCGAGGCGGTAGAGCGGCCCTTGCGTGAATGTCCGCCACAAGCCGTCGCCCACGTTGAGGCGCTGGCCGTTCTCCGTGTACTTGACGCTGACGTCGAGCTTCAGGCGCGAGGGATCGTGCGCCTTCATCGCGGCGAGATAGGCGTCCATCGTCGCCGTCAGGCATTGTCGGTCGCACTTGCGGGCCTGGGCCGAAGCGCTCGACGGCAAGGCCGCCAGCCCCAACGCTGCGGCGCCCGACAGCAGGGCTTTCACCAAGAGGGCCGACGGTCGCATGGCCCTCACTCCCAGCCGGTCTTGGAGTTGTAGGGCAGCCTGACGCCGACCGCCTCGATCTCATGCACCTTGCCGTCGCCGCCGACCTTGAAGATATGCGCCGCCGGCATGTCGAACGGCTCGTACGGCATGTTCTTGGCGTTTCGTTCGGTGACGGAGCCGTCGGCGTTGGTCACCTTGTAAGGCAGGTTGTCCATCGGGTGGCGGAAGTGGGACAGCCCCATGACCAGCCCGGTGACCGGATCGGCCGCAATCATGCGCCGGTTCTCGATCCGGTCGATATAGACGAAAGCCTGGCTGTCGAGCTGGCCCTTGCAATCGGTCGCGGTGCGTGGCTGGCCCGGCTGCCATCCCGGCGGCGGGCCGACGTTCTTGCCCGCCGTGACCATGCCGTTCTCGTGCCGCTCGCAATCCGCGGCGAAAGGCATCTTCGATCCGTCGTTGTCGTCCAGCGCGTCGTAATAACTGGCGCCCAGCCGCATCAGCTCGTCATGCGGCAGGCGCTGGCCTTCGGGGATTTGTGCCAGCAGGCCCGGGCGAACCGCTGCCAGGTTTTCCATCCGTCCCTGCGCCGGCTCGGTGACCAGATGTTCCGCCTCGGTGATCTTGCCATCCGCCAGCTTCAGGCGCAGCGCCAGCATGACCGGCTTGCCGTCGCGCTCCATCACGCCCATCCAGCCGGCCTGCTGCAGGTCGGTATCGGGAACGTAGATGGCAAAATTGGTCTTCCCGCCCGTGGCGGTCTTCCACAGCCCTTCGCCGGGCTTCAGCCGCACCGTGTTCTCGACGAAGGCGGCGTTCGGAGCGAGCGGCGCCGCCGCGGGGTCGTGAACCACGAGCGCCGCGAGATAGGCATCGGTGGCGGCGATGATGCAATCACGGTCGCACGCCGGCGCGGCGCTCTGGTTCGCCTCGGTGGTGCCGCTGCCGCAACCGGCCAGGCTCAGCGATAGAAGCGATAGGCTCAGCGCGGCTGCAAGATCGACATGGCGCATCCGTTTCCTCCCGGTGTTCATGATCACGGCCTCTCAGCCGTGTCGTTCTTCACCGGTGGAGACGGGCTGGGCTGAACCGCATCACCGGGCCTCCCGGCCCTGCGCCCACCCCACACGGCTGAACGCCTGATGTTAGGCGGCGGGAAATGAAATCGGCGTGGAACGGCGGTGAACCGGCCCTAACGCGCACATTAAATTCACATTAACAGGCGCATTTCTTTGGCTTCGATTTCCGGACGCGTTAGCATGGCCGCGCGTCGAAAGGCGCTGACCGGCGAAAAGCCGGCGTCGACAGGGAGAGACCATGCCGCGAAAGGGGCACCTCCGGTTCACCAGCCTGCGAGCCAAGCTCGGGGCGGCGGCGCTGGGCGGCCTGGTGACCACGGCCGTTCTCACCGGGCTGGTCCTGATGACCGCCCACGCGGCCACCGAGGTGGTCCAGACCGCCCGGATGACACACGATCGCGTGCGCGTGTTCACCCAGCTGCAGACCGCGGCCCGCGCTTACCAGAACGCCAGCTATCAGCATGTGCGCGAGCCGGGCATCAAGGCACGGCGCGCGGTGAGCGAATCGCGCACGCGGTTCGAGAATCTTCTTTCGGAGGCCGAGCGGCTTCCGGTGATCAACGGGCGCGAGGCGAATGTCGCGAAAGTCGTCCGCCGCCAGGGAAACCTGGTGCTGGAACACTTCACCAATCCCGAACGCCTGGTCGAAAGCGTGGACGAGAAGTGGCACGAAGGCGGGTCCCGCGCCGCCTTGCAGCAGGTCAACAAGATCTCGCAGCCGATCTTCGCCTTGCAGGATACCTTGCAGGGTGAAATCCGCCGCGGGGATTGGACGGTGGCCGAGGCCACGCGGAACGCCCAGTCGCTGACCGGCAGCGCGGTGATCGGCGCCCTTGTCGGCCTGGCGCTGGCGCTGGCGTTCTCCCTCGTCGTCCACCTGTTGCTGCACTTGCGGCTGCGGCCGGGCCTGCGGCAGCTGGAGGAAGGGGCGCAGGCTTTCGGGGCCGGGCAGCTCGCCCATCGCATCCGTCTGGGGGGCGAGGATGAACTCGGCCGGCTGGCGTGCGCCTTCGACACGATGGCCGATACCATTTCCCACAGCCAGCACGAGCTGCGCGCGATCCAGGCGGGGCTGGAGCAGGCGGTCGCCGCCAGCACCGCCGAACTGCGGCAGGTCAATGCGGAGCTTTCCGCCGCCGACGAGTGCCGCCGCGCCTTCCTGGCCGATGTCAGCCACGAATTGCGCACGCCGCTGACGGTGATCCGGGGGGAAGCGCAGGTCGCACTGCGGCTGGCCGACAGGCCCCGCTTCGATCCGCGCGAGACTTTCGATCGCATCCTGTCGCAGACCGAGGATCTCAGCCGCATGGTCGACGATCTGTTCCTGATCGCCCGCGCCCAGGCCGGCGGCCTGCCGCTGGAGCTGTGCGAATTCGATCTTCAGGAAATCGCCGAGCGGGTGGCCGGCGATTTCGAAAACCTGGCGAGCGAAGGCGGCGGCTCCATCCGCGCCCAGCCGGGCGGGCCCGTCTTCGCGCGGGTGGACGAAGATCGCCTGCGCCGCGCCTTGGCCGCCCTGATCGAAAACTCGCTTCGCCATTGCCCCGCCGGGGTCAACATCGCGCTGGAGGTATCGGTGCGCCGGGGGTGGGCTTCGATCGCCGTCAGCGACGATGGTCCGGGGCTGGATTTCGCCCAGGCACAGGAATTGTTTCACCGCTTCAGGCGCGGCGAAAGCCGTGGCGAAGGATCGGGGCTCGGGCTCAGCCTGGTGAATGCCCTGGTCGAGGCGCACGGCGGCACCACGTCGATCGACGCCGCACCCATGGGCGGCACGCGCGTGACCATGCGCCTGCCCGTCGATGCAATCAGGAGGGAGGCTGCATGATGGATGTCCTGCTGGTGGAAGACGATGAACGCGTGCGCCGCTTCCTGCTGCGCGGGCTGGAGGCCGAAGGCTATTCCGTGGCGGTCGCCTGCGACGGGAACGCCGGGCTGGACCGGGCCTGTTCCCAGCCTTTCGACGTCATCCTGCTCGACGTGATGCTGCCGGGGAAAGACGGGCGCCTGGTGTGCAAGGAACTGCGGGAATCCAACGTGCCCAGCCCCGTGCTGATGCTGACGGCCCTCGATCACATAGAGGACAAGGTCTGCGCCCTGCGCGGCGGGGCGGACGATTACCTGACCAAGCCGTTCGATTTCGACGAGTTGCTGGCGCGGATCGAGGCGCTTGCCCGGCGATGCCGCGGCTATTCGAACGAGCCGCCGGCCGTGGTCAAGTTCGGCAATCTGGTGGTGGAGCGGGATTCCATGCGCGTGCTGCTGGGCGGCAAACCGGTGGACCTCACGGCGAAGGAGTATCAGCTGCTCGACCTGTTCGTCGGCTCCCCCGGCAAGGTTCTCAGCCGGACGCGGATCCTCAACAAGGTCTGGGGTTACGATTCCGATCCGCTCACCAATGTCGTGGATGTCTATATCCGGCGGCTGCGCGGCAAGATGCAGTGGGATTCGGAAAGCGGATGGATCACCACGGTGCGCAATTACGGCTATCGCTTCGATCCGCCGAATTAGGAAGCGCTCCGCGCCGGCAAGGCACCCATCGGTCCAGCGCAGCGCGCGGTTCCGTCATATGCGAGTCACATCCCGGCGGCAGGAACTGCCTGAACCAGGCAGGAAAGCGCGGCGGGATGAACCGGGTCAGTATCTTGGCGACGAATGGGGAGGCCGCGCAATTCGCGGCCTTCACGCATGGCGATACCGTGTTCGCTTTCGATCTCCTTTCCGCCGCCGGCCCCCGCCGCCTGGTCGAAGGGCCGGCCTGGGCCTTCGTGGACTGGGTCATGGCCGATCTCTCCGGCCTCGAGATGTGCCGGCGCCTGCGGGCCGATCCGACATTGCGCGATGCGCATGTGACGATCGTGCTCGAACGTGACGATGGCGAGGATCGCCGCCGCGCGCTGCAGGCCGGGGCCGATGACTACGCGGTCGGCCCGCTCGATCGCCAGGCGATGCTCGACCGGGTGCTGGCGCTCTATTCGGCCGATCGCCGGCGCGGGCCGGTGCAGCTGATCGAGATGGGGTCCTTGCAGATCAACGTCGCCGGCGAACAGGCGCGCTGGCAGGGCAAGCTCGTGCCCCTGCGGCCGAACGAATTCCGCGTGCTGCGCTTCATGGCCGAAAACCCCAACCGCGTGTTGACCCGACAGGAACTGGTCGATGCGCTCGGCAAGGCGGGCGATCCGGAATATCTGCGCACGGTGGACGTGTGGATCAAGCGGCTGCGCTTCGGCCTGCGCAATGCCGGCGCGCAGGCGCTGCTGCGCACGGTCCACGGCAAGGGCTACGTCCTGGATCTACCCTGACCGGCCCGCGGAAGGCCGCCCCGCCAACTGCTGAGCGGCCTTCTCCCTTCTCTCAGAAAGTCACCGAGAGCGAACCGGCGATCGTGGTGCCCACATCGTAGCTGTTGATCTCGATGCGGTTGGCGCCCGATTGCTGGAACTCTTCATGCTTGCGGCCGAAGATGTTGCGCACTTCGAACTTCAGCTCGGCGTCCTTGTTCAGCACGGTGAAGCCCTGGCGCGCCACGAAATCCAGCCGGAATCCGGGCCGCTCGATCTGGTCGGGCTGCGGCGGGCTGCCGTTGAGCCCGCGGCTGACCACGCGGTCGCTGGCATACGTCAGCAGGAAGGTCTGCTGCGAAAGGTGGTCCTGGTTCTCCAGCCCGACCTGCAGGTTGACCAGATGGTCTGATTGCCCCGTCAGCGGCGCGCCGTCGCGGAAGTAATCGGTGGCGATGTTGGAGAAGGCGCCGAACACCGCCACGGTATCCCCGGGCCTGACCTGCAGTTCCGACTTGGAGTAAGTGTAGTTGCCGACCACCACCAGCCGTTCTGCCGCCGGCAAGCCGGCGATGCCGCCCAGGTCGAAGTACTTCTGCACTTCCAGCTCGCCGCCATAGAGCCGCGCCGACGGTGCGTTGGCATAGCTGGTGCTGAAGACGCCGCTGAACTGGCCGACGAAGGCTTCGATCGGGCGATCGATCTTCTTGTAGAACCCCGCCAGCGAAATGCGCTGGTCGCCGGCGAAGTACCATTCCGCCCGGGCTTCCGCGTTATAAAGCTCGCTGTCGGTCAGCAGCGGGTTGCCTGAATAAGTGCGGTTGCTCTCCGGGTCGAAGTAGGTTTGATAGATCAGCTCGCGGAACTGGGGCCGGGCGATGGTCTTCGAGCCGCTGAGGCGCAGCTGGAGATCGGGCAGGGCTTCCCAGGTCAGCGTCGCGCCCGGCAGCCAGTAGCTGTTGTCGAGCGAGGTGCTGGCGTTCGAGCCCGTGGGGGTGTCGAACACCTGGATCGGGCTGACGTTCTGCTGCGCCTGCTCGTAGCGGACACCGATGTCGAGCGTGAGGCCGGGCACGAACTCTAGATTCGTTTTGGCATAGCCGGCCCAGTTCTCCAGCGTCGCCCGGAAGGCCGGCGTGCTCTCATCCGCTTCGACCAGCCCGATGCCGAAATAATCGATCACGCTCGGCTGCAGCAACAGGTCGGGGCGGAACAGGCCCACGGCCGTGGGCATCGTCGGCGGCGCGTCGAACAGGAACTGGCGGCGCGAGTTGACCCGCGTGGTATCCGACCAAGTGCCGCCCACCGTGGCGACTATCCCCGGCTTCAGTTCATAGCTGAGGTCGATACCGGCAGACCACAGATCCTCGTTGAGATCCGAGAAGGTGATGTCGGCGCTGCCGTTGTTGCGGTTCAGGCGGTTGACGAAATAGGCGCCATAGGGATCGGCATCGGCATTGGTCCGCACATATTCGAACGACAGCTCGTAAGGCGCTTCGCGCTGAGAATTCGCGTATCCGGCGCGCAGGTCCAGACCCACGCCCTCGAACGGCTGCAATTCCGCGACGAGCTGGGTGTCGATCAGCTGGCGTTCGTACCAGGCGGTGTCCTGCTGGGCGAAATCCGCCGGCGTCTGGTCCTTCTTCCCCAGGCCGAGCGCGGTGTGCTTCACTGTGTCGCGGATATAGAGATTGGTCCAGCGCACGGTGTTGTCGCCGAATTCCAGGCCCAGCCCGATCAACCCGTTGACCACGATCCGCTGGTCGGTGGTCACGCGGCTGAAATCGGAATCGAGGCCCGAAAGATCGGTCGACAGCGAGCTTTGCTGACTGGCGTCGCGCGTGGTCCAGCGGTTGCTGTAGCCGCCGCCGACGATCACGCCGAGGTCATAGTCGCCCAGCGGGAAGGTCTTGCCGGCCGAAAACGAGACCGAGCTGTTCGCCGGCAGGTGCCACCAGCGCTGGACCACCGCATTGCGGCCGGTGACGAGTTGCGATGCGATCGCCTGGGTATCGACATTGCCCGAGCTGATCCGCTCACCACTGTCGAAGAACGCCTGCAGCGCCGGCGGGATATCCCGGTTGGCATTGGTGAACCCGGTCCAGTCCAGGCTGCTGCCGTAATAAGTATAGCCGAGCTGATGCGTGGTTTCCGTATCCCACGATCCGCTGACGCCTACGGTCAGGAAGGCATCGCGCGGGGTGGCCTTGGTGGTCAGGTTGATGACGCCGCCGCCGAATTCGCCCGGATAGTTCGCCGAATAGGTCTTCTGCACCAGCGAGGAGGCGATCACGCCGGTGGGGAACAGGTCCAGCGGCACCACCCGGCGCAGCGGTTCCGGGCTGGGCAGGGGCGAGCCGTTGAGCAGCGCCAGGGAATAGCGATCGCCCAGGCCGCGCACATAGACATAGCCGGAACCGACCACGCTGAGGCCGGTCACGCGGCCGAGCGCGCCGGCGATATTGCCTTCGCCGGTGCGGGCGATCTGCTCGGTGGAGAGGACCGAGAGAACCTGCGAGGAATTGCGCGTCGGATCGCGGGTGACCCGGCCGGTGACGATGATCGCCCCGCCGGGCACCGAAATCTCGGGCTGGTCGGGCTCTGACCGATCAGGGTCCGTGCCATCGCTCTGCTGGTCTGAAACGGCGCCCTGGGTATCGGCGTCGGTTTCCTGGGCCAGGGCGATGCCCGGCCAGGCGAGCGCGGTGGTGAGCAGAAGCAGCCCCGCCAGCCGCTTGCCAGTGGTCATTTTCGTGGACCCCTCAATAATCGAATCGAGATCGAAGAAGCAGCGGGGACGGCGCCCGGAAGGCGGGCGCCGCCCCCTGTGACATCAGGAGAAGATCGGCAGCGAGGTGCAGGCGCCCGTGTTGCCCGTTCCGAAGTTCGCGAACGAGGCGTTGCAGGTCCACTGCTGCCACCAGGTATCGCCGGTCCTCGCGGCGCCGACATAATTCGTCGTGTCGAAGAAGGCCGCGAAGGTCTTGGGATCGGTCGCGGCGACACCCGCTTCATTGGCGCCGTTGACGAACAGGCCCGTCAGCGTGGAGGCGAGCGCCTCGTTGTTGTTGCCGCCCGCGGCGGTGAACACCGCCGCCACATCGGCGGCCGTATAAGCGGCCGCGCCCGAGCCCGAACCGATATACTTCGTGCCGTTGCAGGTCAGCGCCAGTGAATAGGCCTTCAGGGTCGCCCGATTGGCGGTGGAGCCCGTGCCGTGCAGGCGGACGCACTCGTTGTTGGGGGTGACGATCAGGCCATTGATCAGCGTCGTGTCCGAATTGCCGCGGAACAGCGAGCTGGCCTGGTCATTCGCCTCGTTGTTGGAGCTGACTTGCGGCTGGACGGCGGTGAAGTTCGCCACCCGCAGCGTGGTGCGCGGCGTATCGGTTTCGTTGTTGTTGCTGTCGATTTCGAACAACGCATCGCCGCCGCCCGGGCGTTGCAGCAGCAGCGCGTATTGCACGTTGACCCGCGCGCCGGTGTCGACATCCAGGCTGTCGTCGTCGGCCCCGGTGGCGATGTAGTACTTGAGGTTGAACTGGCCGCCGAAGAACTCCGCCCCGTCATCCGAGCTGTTGAAGCTCTGGATGTGGTCGATGGTGGTGCCGGTGCCGACCGCTTCGGTGGTCAGCGATTGCAGCTCGGTATTGGCCCCCAGGATGAAGCCGGAGAAGCGGATCTGCACATAGCTTAGGGTGCCGGCGTTGTAGGTATCGTCCAGGCCGCCGTACTTCGACTTGTCGGGATCGCCTTCGGTTTCGCGCTCGCAGGTGTTCGCCGCGATGGAGCCGGTGACGCAGTCCGTGGTGCGCGCGCGGCCCATCAGCACGACACCACCCCACTGGCCCTGCGAATCGTCGGTGTTGAGACCCAGCACATTGTCGCGGCTGGTGAAAATGATCGGCCGCGCGGCGGTGCCCGCGGCGTTGATCTTGTTGCCGCGGTTCACCGCCAGCCACGACTGGCCCGTGCCGCCGAACACGATCACGCCTGGCTCGATCGTCAGGGTGACATTGGTGTCCGCGGTCAGCGGGGTGCTGCAGCCGGGGGTGTTGCTGGTGTAAGGCGTGCCGGCGGTCGGGGCGGCGAAGCCGCCGTCGCAGCCGACGTTCACGCGGCCGTTCATCTGATAGAGCAGCCCCGGCACCTGCGGCAGCGTGCTGGAGGCGCGGAACACCGCCGGCAGGGTGCAGACGCGCCATTCGCCGGTCGGGCCGGTGATCGTGCCGGCATCGGTTAGGCCCTGCGGGTCCGAGATGGTCGGGCAGCCGGCCGCGGGCGTGACCCCGGCGGGGCCGGTCGGCGTGGGCGTCGGCGCGGGGGCCGGCGGGTTGTTGATGGTGATATCGCCGCCGCTTCCGGGCGACGCGATATCGTCGGGACCGCAGGCGGAAAGCGCCAGGACACTGCAGCCGAGGATGAGCGAGCGAGTAAGATTGGTCACGGCGGACGGTTCCCTCATGAAGCCGAAAATCGAAACGCGACAGCATTGATCGCGAATCGGCAGCTAGGACCGCGAGGTGACAGTTTCTTTTCAAACCGAAGCGGCGCTTATTTATGTTCAAAATATGACATTTGTGACATGGGCCCGCTTCCTTGTTTCATTTTTATGACACTATTTCATTTTTATTGCGGCCATTGACTGTGAGGTGCAGCCTGCCCTCAATCAGACCACGATTGGGAGCATGATCATGTCCACCACCCTCCTCCTTTCGGCGCTCGCGCTCGCTTCGCAGGCGATCACCTCCACGCCCGGCCCGGAACTGGTCATCAACGAGCAGCGTGACGTCGCTTACGAGCAGTTGAGCAGCGGCCGCGTGGCCGAAGCCGCCGCCTCGCTCGAAACCAGCCTGCGGCGGGATCCGCGCGACCCCGCCACGCTGATCAATCTCGGCGCCGCCTATGCCCGGCTCGGCGAAGGCGCCCGGGCGGAGCAAGCCTTCCGCGCGGCGATGAGCAGCGGCACCCGCTATGAACTGGAACTGGCGGACGGAACCTGGGACGATTCACGCGCGGTCGCGCGCCGTGCGCTCGCAACCCTCGATCGGGGCCCCGCGCTGGCCGCCCTCGCCCGATAGCCGCCGCCGGGGCGCAGCCGGGGCGTATCAACCCGGGACGCGCCCCGTTCCGCCCACGCATTCTCTCGACGCGAGGTTCGCGCCCTCATATCATGGCGCGCAATACCTCGAGGCGAAGAGGGGCATGAACCAGGCGGAGCAGGATCGGGCGGAAAGGATCGAGCTCGCGCACGAGCCGGACTTCGCGCTGGGCCGGTTGACGGTGATGCCGTCACGCCGCGAGCTGGTCTGCCAGGATGGCCGGTCAGAGGTGCTTCAGCATCGGGTGATGCAGGTCCTGATCGCGCTCGTCCGGGCGAACGGCCGGATCGTGACGCGGGACGAGCTTACGCAGGCGTGCTGGGACGGCCGGGTGGTGGGCGAAGACGCGATCAACCGCGTCATCTCCCAGCTCCGCAAAGTGGCGGAGGGCACGGGGGCGGGCTCCTTCCGGATCGAGACGATCCCCAAGATCGGCTATCGTCTGATCGCGGAACACGGCGGCATCACCGCGCCCGCGCATGAAACGCGCCCCGCCAGGCACGCCGCGCGGCCGAACCGCCGCGCCTTTGCGCTGGGCGTCGCCGCCGCGCTGCTGGCCGCCGCCGGGGGCGGTGCGCTGCTTTACCGGCGATCCGCCGGCCAGACCCCTTCGCCGGAAGTGGACCGGCTGATGGCCCAGGCCTGGCAGGAATGGAACCAGGGCTCGCGCGAAGGCCTGAGCCAGGCAATCGGCCTCTATCGCCATGTCACGGAGATCGCGCCGGGCTATGCCGACAGCTGGGGCCTGCTTGGCTGCTGCTATGCCGATGCCGCGCACGGCGCGCCGCAGGCCGAGCGCGAGGCGCTGCGCGAACGCTCGATCGCCGCCGGGCGCCAGGCCCTGCGGCTCGATTCCCATAACGCCTATGGCCGGGCGGCGATCGCCTTCGCCCGGCCGATCAGGGGCAACTGGCTGGCGATGGAGCAGGGTTTCCGCCAGGCCTTGCGTGACCAGCCCGATAAAGTGCTGGTGCGGCACGGGCTCGGCGTCTCGCTGGCGCGCGTCGGGCGGCTGGCCGAAGCCGCCGCGGAGTTCGACCAGCTGCCGGACTATCGCCTCGTGCCCGGCCATTTCGGCGGCTATATCATGACGCTGTGGGCCGCCGGCCGGATCGAGGATGCGGAACGGCTGGCGGCGGATGCGGCGCATATCTATCCCAGCCACCCGGCCCTGTGGTTCCCGCGCTTCGACATGGCGATGTACGGCGGCCGCACCAGCGCGGCGATCGCCCAGCTGCAGGACGCGGCCAACCTGCCTTCCAGCCTTGGCCAGGCGGATCTGGACCAGCTCGCCGCCGTGGCCAGGGCGATCGCCAGCCGCGATCCCGCGGCAATCGATGCGGTGATGGCCGTCCAGATGCGGCTCGCGCGGCTGGATGCCGGGGCGGCGGCCGATGCCATGCAATATGCCAGCGCCCTCGGCCGCCTGGACGAAGCCTTCGCCGTGGCCGAAGCCTTCTATTTCTCGCGCGGCTTCACCGTGCCCGATGGCCAGGATCGGACCGGGGCCGAACCCGATCTGGCCAGCCGGAACACCGTGTCCCTGTTCCTGCCCCCGATGCGCGTCATGCGCGCGGACCCGCGCTTCGGCGGCCTGGTCCGCGAAATCGGCCTGGAACGCTATTGGCGCGAGGCCGGCGTCCAGCCGGACTATCGCCGGGCCTGACCCGCGCGGAAATCGGGCCGCGCCGCCCAGAAATCAGGCGCGCATCAGGTTCCGCTCCTCGCGCGCCCAGCTCGAAGCTGGGATGAATCGCGCCCACGGCCGCCGTGCGCTCATGGGCCGGCGGCATGCCTGGCGGGGAGGAGGAATGATCCGCAAGACGATCGCGGGCGCGCTGCTGCTGGGCCTTGCGGCCGGCTGCCACGGCGGGGATACTTCCAGGGCAATGCCTCGGCTCGCCGGCCCCGCCGGCATCGCCCGCGCCGCCGAATGCCATGCCGCGCTGCAAGCGCTCGCCGATGCCTATTCGCGGCTGGCCGAACGAAGCAGCGGGGCCGAGCGCGGCCGGCTGGCCAACCAGGCGATCGAGCGCGAGCTGGACGCGGCGGCCTATCGCCTGGAGGCAGACCGGATCGGCGCCGAGATCGGATATAGTGGGGCGCAAGTGGATCGGCTGCTGATCGACGCCGCGCGCGAGCGGCAGGCCCGGCCGCCTGACACCTCCGCCGGCGAACTCGCCCGCCAGCCCGAGCGCTGCCCACCCCCGGAGCCGGGCGCCTGACGGCGGGGAGCCGGCGGCATCGGCTGAAGATCAGGCCGATCAGCCGGAAATCGCCTGCGGATCAGCTTCCCGTCCTGTCGGCAAGGCCACGGCCCCGGCACGATGACGGGCCTGCTTGAAAAAGCTGAACAAGGAGAAACTCGATGAAAGCCCTGCTTGCCCCGTTACTGGCCATCCCGCTGGCGATCCTCTCCACACCGGCGAGCGCGGGCCTGCTCGGCCAGCACGTCACCGTCGACGCCCGCTGGTCCGACATAGACACCGTGGACGAGATTCTCGGCAGCGGAACGGTCGGCGCGGGCGGCTACACCGCCGCTCTCGCCAATCTCGGGATCACGGTGTCCGATACGCAGATCACCATCCAGCCTTTGAGCGATCCCGGACTGGCCTTCTATCCCTCGACCGGTTTCAGCGGAGTGGGCATCACCCAGACCGGCGCGTTCCCTTCGATGATCACGGGCTTTTCAGTGAACCCGCTGACCCATGTCTATGACAGCGCCTACAACTACACCTTCGATCCGGCGCGGGTCTCGTTCGACGCCGCGCACCTGTTCATCAACCTGCAGGACCTGCACATATTGACGAATGCCGATCCGTGGCCGGATGACAGGATCGTGCTCGACCTCCAGTTCGCATCCACGGCGGTCCCCGAACCGGCCACCTGGGCCATGATGATCCTCGGCTTCGGTGCGATCGGCCTTACGCTGCGCCGCCGGCACGCCGGCTTGCCGGCCATGCGGATCGCCTAGCGGCAGCGGTCTTCACGCGCCGGGCAGCGATGCGCCGCCCGCGCCGAAGTGGCCGCATCGGCTGAAAATCAGGCGAAGATCAGGATTTCATCCTTTCGGCACGGGCCAATCCGGGTTCCCTTCGCTTCCATCGCGCCACGACAGCACTGATCGTCTCAAAAAAGGGGTTTGATGATGAAGACCATCCATCTCGCGCTCGCAACCGCCGCCCTGGCCGCCCTGGCCGCGCCCGCGGAAGCGACCGTGCCCGTGTATTATTCGGTGACCGATCTCGGCTCGCTCGGCGGCACGTTCAGCGAAGCGAACGACATCAACGACCTGGGCCAGGTCGTCGGCAAGAGTGTGACGGCCGCCGGCGCGAGCCGCGGATTCTTCTGGGACAGCAGCACCGGGATGATCGACCTGGGCGTGCTGGGCAGCAATTCGGCCGCCTCCACCGCTGCCTTCGCCCTCAACAACAATGGCCAGGTCGTGGGGCAGAGCGGCACCCTTGGCGACTATCATGCCTTCGTATGGACAAGCGCCGCGGGAATGGCCGCCATAGGCGAACTGCCGGGAGACAGATGGAGCATAGCGAACGATATCAACGATGCGGGCCAGATCGTGGGCGTGAGCGAATTTGTGGGCAACGGCTACAACACCAGCCATCCGTTTCTCTGGACGCCGGGCGAAGGCATGGTCAATCCGGGCGACAAGACGGGCGGTGTGGCGCGGGGCATCAACGCCACCGGCATCGCCGCAGGTGAAAGCGGCTCCGAGGCCATCCTCTATTTCGGGGGCTATGCCTTCGAGATGGGCTTTCTTCCCGGAGACGTGGAAAGCGACGCCCTGGCCATCAACGATTCCTGGCAGGTTGTGGGGGGCAGCAGCACAGGAGGGTTTTTCGGCGGCAGCCCGCAGGCCTTCCTGTGGACCGCGGCAAACGGCATGACCAGCCTCGGCAACCTCACGCCCGGCGATCCACACGGGCAAAGCCTGGCCAAGGACATCAACAACTTGGGGCAAGTGGTCGGCTGGAGCTACCTGTCGATGCTGGATGCCGATCACGCCTTTCTGTGGGACAGCAGCACCGGGATGATCGACCTCAATACCCTGATCGATCCGCTGGGCGGCTGGACCTTGAGCGCCGCGAACGGGATCAACGAGCTGGGGCAGATCGTGGGCTACGGCTATTCGAACAGCGATCCGAGCATCCGCCGCGCTTTCCTGCTGACGCCGCAGGATGCCTGGCCCGATCCGGTCGCGTCCGTTCCAGAGCCAGCCACATGGGCGCTGATGATCCTGGGTTTCGCCGCCGTGGGCTTCCAGATGCGCCGCCGCACCGAGCCCGCGCGGGTAATGGTGTCCTGGGCGTGATCGCCTAGCTCCCATTGCGAGGAGCGTAGCGACCGAGCAATCCAGGGCGACAGGCAATACGCCCTGGATTGCATCGCTACGCTCGCAATGACGAGTGTTTCAGACGACGATGATCGCGCTTTAACCTCCATCCCGGCCGCTCTGCTCGGGGCGGATGAGGGGCGATTCGCGCCTGCGAAACCCGCGAATGGGGCGCCCCTGCCCTCCGGTTCCGCCATTGAGCGCAGGTCCGCCGCGTTTCGCCGTGTCCGGCCCTTGCCCCGGCTGGTTACGCCTGCCCGGCGCGCTATTTGGCCGGGGAGCCGCAATTTCTCGCGGCTGTCACGGCGTTGTCATTTGCGGTAAGCAAAGGGCTTCGCGGAGGGCGCGGTGATTCAGCGTGTTTTCGAGTACGGTCGCTGTTCCGGCAAAGCTGGAAGGCGAACCCTTGCGAACAGCCGATTTACGGCGTTTACCCATATTTTGTTAACCAGTCTTGTTTAGCCGAAAGTCAGCACAGGTTGGGGGGCAGCGGACGCAGCCGGAGGCTAGGGTGATTCTGCGATTGGCGATTGCTGCTGTTGGACTGTCCCTGGCCCTGCCGGCCCATGCCGACGTGCTCGAAATAGGCGCCGATGGCGCCGCGCGCTGGATCGGTTCGGCCCAGGCCGCGCCAGTGGCCAGCGCCGCCGTCGCATTGCCGCAGGTTCCCGATGATCTCGTGGTTCCCGATCGCGCCTTGGCCCCTTCCACCAGCCGTGTGGCGGTGCCGGCGGCCTATTCCGCCAAGGTGGAGGAGCTGGCCGCGCGCTACGACCTCAGCCCCGCGCTGATCGAGGCCCTGGTATGGCAGGAAAGCCGCTGGCGCGCCGGCGCGGTGTCGCCGGTGGGCGCGCGCGGGCTGGCCCAGCTCATGCCGGGCACCGCGCGCGATCTGGGCGTCAATCCCGACGATCCCTTCGCCAACCTCGAAGGGGGCGCCCGCTACTTGCGCGAACAGCTCGATCGGTTCGACGGTGATCTCGAAAAGGCGCTGGCCGCCTATAATGCCGGCCCCGGCCGCGTGGTGGCCGCCGGCGGAATCCCGCGCATCCGCGAGACCCAGACTTACGTGTCGTCCGTCATCGGGCGGCTGTCCGACCATTCCCGGAGTTCCGAATAAATGCGCCTGCTTTCCCGTTTCGCCGGCCTCGCCGCGCTGTTCCTTCCCGCCGCCGCGCATGCGCAAGGCGTCGATCCTGCGGGCTCCGGCCCGATCGTCGGCGCGCTCAGCTGGCTTCAGGGCACCCTGCTCGGCAACGTAGCCACGGCCGTGGCAGTGATGGCCGTGGCCGCCGTCGGCTTCATGATGCTGACCGGGCGGATGAACTGGCGCTTCGGCGCCACCGTGATCATCGGCTGCTTCATCCTGTTCGGCGCGGCTTCGATCGTCGGCGGGATCCAGTCCGTCGCGGCGGTGGGCTGAGCGGCGATGAACCTCGTCCGCCACCCCGTGCATCGCGCGCTGACCCGGCCGCAGATGTTCGCGGGCGTCACTTACAACTATTTCATCATCAACGCCGCGGTGACCACCGAGCTGTTCCTGATCACGGGCAGTTTCCTGGCCTTGCCGGCGGCGCTGGTGATGCACGGCATCGGCTATTTCGCCTGCCTGCGCGAGCCGCGCGTGTTCGATTTGTGGATTACCAAGGTCAGCAAGTGCCCGCGCGTGAAGAATTTCAAGCGCTGGGGCTGCAACAGTTACGCCGCCTGAGCGACGCCGCCCGGCCTGGGCGGGAGGGAGCATCGAGATGAATACCAAGGGCCGCAAGTGGCATCTGGGGGCCGCCGCGTGGAGCGCCAGGGAAGCGCACGCCGGCGATCGCCTGCCTTATGCCCGGCTACTCGATCCCAACACGCTGCTGCTGCGCGACGGCTCGCTGATGAGCGCGCTGCAAGTGCCCGGCCTGTTGTTCGAGACCGAGGATACCGAAGCGCTAAATGCCCACGCGGCCACGCGCGAGGTCATGCTGCGGTCCAACCTCGATGCGCGCTTCGTGATGTACCACCACGTGATCCGCCGCCGGGTGAACGTGGAGCTGGAGGCAAGCTTCGACGATCCGCTCTCCGCCCATATCGACCGGCGCTGGCGCGAAAAGCTCGCCCGCGATCCGCTGTTCGTGAACGACCAGTTCGTCACTCTCGTCCGCCGCCCGCCGCGCGGCAAGGCGGGCCTGGCGGAACGGACCGGCAAGTTCTTCCGCCGGCGGGGCAGCGACGATGTGGAAGCGGACCCGCGCGAATTGCGCTCCCTTCGCGCCGCGATCCAGGCGCTGGCCGCCTCGCTGGGCGAATATGGCGCGCAGCCGCTCGGTGATTATGTCGGCCCCAGCGGCCGCATCAACAACGAGCTGCTGGAACTGCTGTCCGCGCTCTACAATGGCGAGATGCGCCCGGTCCGCCGCCCGGACGACGAAACCGATATCGGCCGCATGCTGCCTTATCGCCGCGCCAGCTTCGGCCTCGACGCGATGGAGCTGCGCGGCGCGGGCGCCACGGATTTCTCCTCCATCCTCAGCCTCAAGGATTATCCCGACGCCACCTCGCCGGGCCTGCTCGACGCCATGCTGCGCCTGCCGTTCGAGCTGACGGTGACGGAAAGCTTCGCCCCGCAGGAACGGCAGACAGCGCGCGAGCGTATGGACCTGGCTCTGCGCCGCCTGCGCTCGGCCGACGAGGAAGCGATGGCAGAGCGGGCCGACATGCTGGCCGCGCGCGACGATCTCGGCAGCGGCTCGGTCGCGTTCGGCGATCATCACCTGAGCGTGCTGGTACGCGAGCGTGACCTGGCCCGGCTGGACGATGCGAGCGCCGCCGTCGCCGCCGCGCTGGCCGATTCCGGTGCGATCGTGGTGCGCGAAGACACCAATCTGGAACCGGCGTTCTGGGGCCAGTTCCCCGGCAACGAAAGCTATCTGGTGCGCCGGGCGATGATCTCCACCGCCAACATGGCCAGCTTCGGCTCGCTCCACGGCTTCGCGCTCGGCCAGGCCGAGGGCAATCACTGGGGCGACGCGGTGACCCTGCTGGAAACGACCAGCGCGACGCCGTTCTTCTTCAACTTCCACAGCGGCGATCTCGGTAATTTCTCGGTGATCGGCCCTTCGGGCTCGGGCAAGACGGTGGTGATGAACTTCCTCGCCGCCCAGGCGCAGAAGTTCAGCCCGCGCACGATCCTGTTCGACAAGGATCGCGGCGCGGAACTGTTCGTGCGCGGGATCGGCGGCCGCTATGACCGGATCGTCCCCGGCGAGCTGACCGGGTTCAACCCCCTGGCGCTGCCCGACACGGCGACCAACCGCGCGTTCCTGCGCGATTGGCTGGGGGTGCTGCTCCAGGCCCAGGGGCCGGAGGAACTGGCCACGATCGCCGGGGCGGTGGACGCGGCTTATGCCAATGCACCCTCGCTGCGCCGCCTGCGCTTCTTCCGCGAATTGCTGTCGGGCTCGCGCCGGCCCCAGCCGGGCGACCTGGCCGACCGGCTCAATGCCTGGATCGAGTTCGGCGAGCACGGCTGGCTGTTCGACAACGCGGCCGACCGGCTGGACCTGTCCACCCGGGTCATGGGCTTCGACATGACGGCGCTGCTGGAGAACCCCCGGCTGCGCACGCCGGTGATGATGTACCTGTTCCACCGGATCGAGGAACGGCTGGACGGCCACCCGACGATGATCCTGATCGACGAGGGCTGGAAGGCGCTCGACGACGAGGTCTTCGCCGCCCGCATCCGTGACTGGCTGAAGACGCTGAGGAAGCGCAACGCCCTGGTCGGCTTCGCCACCCAGTCCGCGCGGGACGCGCTCGACAGCCGGATCGCCACCGCCCTGGTCGAACAGACCGCCACCATGGTGTTCATGCCCAATGCCCGCGCCCGCGCGGAAGACTATTGCCACGGCTTCGGCCTGACGGAGCACGAGCTGGCGCTGATCCGCTCGCTGCCGGCGCACAGCCGCGCCTTCCTGGTGCGCCAGCCCGATGCCAGCGTGGTCGTGCGGCTCGATCTTTCCGGCGCGCCGGAAGTGCTGACGATCCTGTCCGGCCGCGAAAGCGCGGTGCGGCGGCTGGACTTGCTGCGCGAAGCAGTGGGTGACGATCCTGCGGCCTGGTATCCGGCGCTGACCGGGCGGGCCTGGCCCGGCACGAAATGCGCTGACGAGCATGGCGAGTTCCGCGCCTGGGAGGCGGCGGAATGAACGCCGCTTACTGCCAGCAGGTGATGGACGGCGTCGGCACCAGCGTCGCCGCGTCGCTGCGCGCAGTCGATTGCGCCGCGGGGATGAGCGCCGAGGCCGCCTTCGGCCGCCTGTTCGGCGCCAACGGCGCGCTGCTTCAGGCGCTGATGATCGTGCTCACGCTCTATGTGGCGTTCTTCGCGTTCTCGCTGATCACCGGCCGCAGCCGCCTGGGCGTTTCGGCGTTGACCCCGCGGATGATCACGCTGGGCATGGTGCTGACCTTCGCGACCAGCTGGGCCGCTTATCAGAACGTGGTCTGGAATCTCGCCATCGGCGCGCCCGACCAGCTGGCCGGCATCCTCACCGGGGTGAAGGGCTCCGCCACCCAGGCCTTCGCCGACAAGATCGACATCGTGTTCAACGCCCTGGTCAGCGCCACCGGATCAGCAACGGACAATGCCACGGCATTCTCGCCCCCCGGCCTGCTGTGGCTCGGCGGCACGCTATTGCTGCTCGGCACGGTGGGCGTGCTGGCCACCAGCAAGATCGCCCTGGCGATCCTGCTCGGCCTCGGGCCGGTATTCGTGGTCCTGGCGCTGTTCCGCGCCACGCGCGGGCTGTTCGTCGGCTGGCTCAAGGGCGTGGTGCTGCTGGCGCTGGCGCCGCTGTTCGCCGTGCTCGGCGGATCGCTGATGCTCGACCTGTCGGTGCCGGTGCTGCGCAAGCTGAGCGAAACGCCGGGGCAGATCGACGATACGGCCGCCATGGCCTTCTTCATGATCGGCGCGGTCCATGTGGCGCTGATGTTCATGGTGCTGAAAGTGGCCGGCACGATGGTCGCCGGCTGGGAAGTGTTCGGCCTGGCCCGGCGTTCGGCCGGCGACGGCGATCGGCCGGTGAGCGCCCCCGCCGCCGCGCGGCCCGCGCCCGCCATCGCGCCGCTCGCCGCCGCGCCCGCCCAGGCTTATGCCTCGCCGGCCCCATCGCGCGATATCCGCGTGGCGCGCGGCATGCTGCCTTCGGCGGCCAACGACAGCGCCGGCGCCGAAGGATCGGTGCGCCGCGAAACCCATGTGGTGTCCGGCGCGTCGAGCGCCGCCAGCGGTGGCGGCCATGCCACCGTGTCCCGCGCGCGCGGGATCGGCAGCCGCTTCCGCTCCGCCCCCTCGAAAACCGGGCCGGCCCGCCCAACGGAGAAGTTCAGATGACCCGCGCCCTGCTTGCCGCAGCGCTCCTCGCCACCGTGCCGCTGGCCCTCGCAGCCCCCGCCCACGCGGACGATCCGCGGCTGGTCGAACGGTTCTACAGTGCGGACGAAGTGGTCACCATCCAGGGCCACACCAATGTCCAGGCCACCATCCGCTTCGCCGATGACGAGCATATCGAGAACGTCGCCGTGGGCGATTCGCAGAAGTGGCAGATCACGCCCAACCGGCGCGCCAACCTGCTGTTCGTGAAGCCGCTCACCGAACGGGCCGCCACCAACATGACGGTGGTGACCGACAAGCGCACTTATCTGTTCGATCTCGTCGCCAGCCCCGCCAACCGCAATCCGCTCTACGTGCTTTCCTTCCGTTATCCGGAAGAGCCGGAAGAGGTGCAGCAGGCCGAGGCCCCTGTCGACGAGGCCAACCCCATAGAACTGGCCGCCGCCACCGATCCTTATGCCGTGGTCGATCCCACGCAGCTCAATTTCGCCTGGAGCACGCGGGGCGAAACCAAGCTGCTGCCGGCCTCGATCTACGATGACGGCAATGCCACTTTCCTTACCTGGGCCTCCGACACGGTGCTGCCGGCGATCCTGATCAAGGATCAGAAGGGCGCCGAAGGGCCGGTGAACTATGCCGTGCGCGGGGATGTGATCGTGGTCGAAGGCGTTCCTCGCGAAATCATCCTGCGCTCGGGCGAAAAGAGCGCCACGCTGCTCAATCAGGGTCCGGCCCGGCCGCCCCGGTCGCTCGCCCAGGGGCCGGCCAACCCGACGGAGGTAAAGTAATGAAGCTCGCCATGCGCCTGCCCGAAAAGAGCCAGCGCGCGATCGACGACAGCGATCCGCGCGACGAAGCGACGGCGGAGGTGATCGATCTCGCCAGCCGCACCGCCTATCCGGTGGTCGCCCAGCGCAAGGGCCGGTCCGACGGGCTGGCGCTGGCCGCCGGGGTGGGTTTCGTCACCCTGCTCGGCGCGGCCACGCTATGGGGCCTCAATGCCTCGCGCACCGGGGAACCGGCGCGGGTCCAGCCCGCGCCCGCCCCGACAGTGGCCGAAGCCCCCCTGCCTATGGTGGCGGCCGTCCCGCAAGTCGCGCCCATGGCACCCGCCGAAGCGCCGCAGGCGGTCCCCGCGCCGGCCCCGGTGATGGCCAATGCCCCGGCCTTGGCGCCGGCGGCCAACCCCTATGCCTCGCCCACGCTGATCCATGACGCTTATGCCCTGCCCGCGCCCGCGGTGGCCGCCGTTGCCGCCCAGGCCGCGGCCGGCGAGCAGCGCGCCGAAGCGCCCGGAGGCAGCTCCGCCGGCGATTTCGCCGGCCGGATCGGCGGCGTCGGCGGAGGGCCGGCCACGGCCGCCAACAACTTCGATCCCAAGACCACGATCACCCAGGGCACGATGATCCCGGCGGTGCTGGAAACGGCGATCAACACCGATGTGCCCGGCTATGTCCGCGCGCTGGTGAGCCAGGACGTGCGCAGCTTCGACGGCAGCCGCATCCTGGTCCCGCGCAGCTCGCGGCTGATCGGCCAATACCAGAGCGGGCTCCAGGCCGGGCAGAAGCGTGCCTATGTGATCTGGACCCGGCTGATCCGCCCCGATGGCGTATCCGTGGCGCTGGCCTCCCCGGCCACCGGGTTCGATGGCAGCGGCGGCTTGCCCGGCCAGGTGGACAGCCACTTCTTCCAGCGGTTCGGTTCGGCGATGCTGCTGTCGGTCATCGGCGGGCTCACCGCGCTCGGCTCCAGCGGCACCTCGGTGGTCCTCGGCGGCGGGCAGAACGCCGCCGCGACGGCGCTTCAGCAGAACGGGCAGATCGGCCCGACGATCCGCGTGCGGATGGGCGAACCGATCCGCGTGTTCACCGCGCGCGATCTCGATTTCAGCCAGGCTCCGCAGCTCTGAGGCATCCGTGAGCGCCGAGATCCACCACCTCCCCCCTGGCGACGACGAAGCGGACAGCGCGCCGCTGGCGCCCACCGGCAGCGTCTATCTCGACGCCTATCTGGCGCCATTCCGCCAGTGGCTCGACCGCGACACGGTGACCGAGATCCTCGTCAACCAGCCGGGCGAGATCTGGATCGAGGATGCCGAGCGGCCCGGAATGCAGCGGATCGAGGCGCCGGAGATCGACGACAAGCTGATCCAGCGCCTGGCCGAACAGGTCGCCCGGGTCAGCCATCAAGGCATCAACCGCGAACATCCGTTGCTGGGCGCGACCTTGCCGACCGAGGGGTTCGGGGGCGCCCGCATCCAGTTCTGCGGCCCGCCGGCCACCCGCAAGCACTGGATCATGGCGATCCGCCGTCATCGCCGGCTCGACCTTCCGCTCGACGCCTATGATGCCGGCCCGCTGCGCCCGCCCCTCGAAACGGCGATGCCCAGCGCGGCGGAACAGCCCATCGCCTTCCTCCGCGCGGCGATCGCCGCGCGCAAGACGGTGCTCGTCTCCGGCGGCACCTCCACCGGCAAGACCACGTTCCTCAACGCCATGCTGGGCGAAATTCCGCCTGGCGAGCGCGTGGTGCTGGTGGAAGACACGCCCGAACTCAAGCTGCCCGGCGCCAACGGCGTGGGGCTGATCGCGGTGAAAGGCGAGTTGGGCGAAGCCAAGGTCACCGCCAACGAGCTGCTGCAATCGGCGCTGCGCCTGCGGCCCGACCGCATCGTGCTGGGCGAGCTGCGCGGCGCGGAAAGCGTCAGCTTCCTGCGCGCGATCAACACCGGCCACCCCGGCAGCTTCTCCACGATCCACGCCAATTCCCTGCGCGGCGCGCTGGAGCAGCTGGCGCTGATGGTGATGCAGACGGGCATCGGCCTGACGCGCGCCGATACGATCGCCTATTCCGCCTCGGTGATCGACGTGGTGGTTCAGCTCGAACGGCGCGAGGGCAAGCGCGGGATCGGCGCCATCGCGCTCAGCCGCGACCTTCTGTGAGCGACACTGTAAGAAAACCGTAACACGAATCGCCCAAGCGGGCCCCCAACCCTTCGCGAAGGAAGCGATGAGCAGCGCCGCGCCCGACATTGTCGATGCCGATCGGTTTTCCCCGGCGGAACGCTATTTCAACCGCGAGCTGAGCTGGCTTTCGTTCAACGAACGCGTGCTGGCGGAAGCGCGCAACCCCGCCTATCCGCTGCTGGAACGGCTGCGCTTCCTGTCGATCTCGGGCAGTAATCTCGACGAATTCATGATGATCCGCGTTTCCGGCCTCGCGGGGCAGGTGCGCAGCGGGGTCGGCCGCGTGTCGATCGACGGCAAGACCCCGTCGCAGCAGCTTACCGAGATCAACCGCAAGGTCCGCCAGCTCGAACGCGGCCAGCAGGCGGCGCTCACGGAGCTGCGGTCCCTGCTCGCCGGGCAGGGCATCCACCTTGGCGACTACGCCCGGATCGACGCCGCCGCCGATGCCTGGCTGCGGCAGTATTTCCTCGACCACATCCTGCCGGTGATCACCCCGCAGGCGATCGATCCGGCGCATCCCTTCCCCTTCGTCTCCAACCTCGGCATCGGCGCGCTGTTCGATCTGACGCGGATCGCCGACGGCAGCCGCCTGGTGGAAATGGTGCTGATCCCCAGCGCCATCCCGCGCTTCGTGCGCATCCCGGCGAAAGAGCCGATCTGGGTGGCGGTGGAACGCGTGGTCACGCGCTATGCCTCGCTGCTGTTCCCCGGCTTCCGGGTGGAAGGCGACGGCGTGTTCCGCGTGCTGCGCGACAGCGATATCGAGATCGAGGAGGAAGCCGAGGACCTGGTGCGCTATTTCCGCAGCGCCATCCAGCGGCGGCGGCGCGGCAAGGTCATCATGCTGGAACTTGACGAGACGTTCGAGCCGGGCGCGGAGCAGCTCCTGCGCGAACAGCTCGGGCTGGAACAGGCCTTCGTCACCAAGACCCTGGGGATGCTCGGCATGGCGGGCCTGGCCGAAGTGGTGGGAGAGGATCGGCAGGACCTCAAGTTCGCCCCCTACACCCCGCGCTATCCTGAACGGATCCTAGAACATGACGGCGATTGCTTCGCCGCGATCCGGTCGAAGGACATCGTCATCCACCACCCCTACGAAAGCTTCGAGGTGGTGGTCGATTTCATCCGTCAGGCGGCGGCCGATCCGGCGGTGGTCTCGATCAAGCAGACGCTTTACCGCGCCGGCCATCAATCCCCCATCGTCATGGCGCTGGTCGAAGCGGCGGAGGCGGGCAAGTCGGTCACCGCCGTGGTGGAGCTGAAGGCCCGCTTCGACGAGGAGCAGAACCTGCTCTGGGCCAGCCAGCTGGAACGCGCTGGCGTGCAGGTGATCTATGGCTTCGTGGACTGGAAGACCCACGCCAAGGTGGCGATGGTCGTGCGGCGGGAAGACGAGGGCTACCGCACCTATTGCCACTTCGGCACCGGCAATTATCACCCCGTCACCGCCAAGATCTATACCGACCTCAGCTTCTTCACGGCCGATCCGGCGCTGGGGCGCGACGCCGGGCGGCTGTTCAACTTCGTGACGGGCTACGTGGAGCCGCCGGATACCGAGCTGCTGGCCATCTCCCCCCTCACCCTGCGCGAAACGCTCTATGACCATATCGACCGCGAGATAGAGCACGCCCGCGCCGGGCGGCCGGCGGCGATCTGGGCCAAGCTCAACGCGCTGACCGACAAGGGCGTGATCGACCGGCTCTACGATGCCGGCGCGGCGGGGGTGGAGATCGTCCTGGTGGTGCGCGGCATCTGCTGTCTGCGGCCGGGCGTTCCGGGCCTGTCCGAGACGATTTCGGTCAAGTCGATCGTCGGCCGCTTCCTCGAACACAGCCGCATCTGGGCCTTCGGCAACGGCCGCCCACTGCCGAGCGCGGAGGCCAGGCTGTTCATCACCAGCGCCGACGCGATGAGCCGCAACCTCAGCCGCCGGGTGGAAGTCATGGTGCCGATCCGCAACGCCACGGTGCACGATCAGGTGCTGGAGCAGGTCCTGCTCGCCAACCTGCTCGATACCGAGCAAAGCTGGCTGCTCGATGGCGAGGACGGCGCGTGGGAGCGCGTGGAAGCGGACGGGGACGGCTTCAACTGCCATGCCTATTTCATGACCAATCCCTCGCTCTCCGGGCGCGGCGACGCGCTCAAGGAAAGCCGCGTGCCCAAGCTCACCCTGCGCAAGGGCGCCGCGTGAGCCGGCCCGGCGCCCCGCGCCGCGCTTCCGCCCAGGAAGACCGGCCCGATCGCGCGGTGATCGACATCGGATCGAACACCGTGCGCCTGGTGATCTATTCGGGCTCCGCACGCGCGCCGGAAGTCTGGTTCAACGAACGGGTCGCGGCCCGCCTCGGGCGCGACCTGGCGGTGACGGGGAAGATGCCGGACAAGGCCATCAGTCATTCGCTCGCCGCGCTTGCCCGCTATGCGGCGATCATCGATGATCTCGCCGTGCCGGACGTGCAGACGGTCGCCACGGCGGCGGTGCGCGAGGCCGCAAATGGCGCGGCGTTCCTCGACCAGGTGCGCGCGCTGGGGCTGGAGCCGCGGCTGCTCTCGGGCGAGCAGGAAGCGCGTGGTTCCGCCTTCGGCGTGATCGGCGCTTTCCCCCGCGCGCAGGGCACCGTGGCCGATCTCGGCGGCGGCAGCCTGGAACTGGTGATGATCGAGAACGGCGATTGCCATGACGGGGTCAGCCTGCCGCTCGGCACCTTGCGCCTGCCCGCGCTGCGCGCGCAAGGTGCCGCTCCCTTCCGCAAGGCGGTGAAGAAGGAAATGGCCAAGGCGGGCTGGGCCACCGCCCATCCCGGCCCGCTCTACATGGTCGGCGGCACCTGGCGCGCCCTCGCCGTCTATGCGATGCGCACCAGCAATCACGTGCTGACCGATCCCCATGCCTTCGCGCTGAGCACGCAGGAGGCGGAGCACATCGCCCGGCGCGTGGCCCGGGCCGATCCGCAGAAGCTGGCCGCCCTGCCCGGCATTGCCGGCAGCCGCGCCGCCTATCTGCCCGATGCGGCGGCGATGCTCGGCACCATGCTGTCCGAATTGAAACCCGATGGCCTGGTGTTCTCCGCGTGGGGCCTGCGCGAAGGGCTGCTGTTCCAGCGCCTGCCGGGTGAGGTGCGCCAGCAGGACCCGCTGATTGCCGGCGTCGCCCGCTTCACCGCCCCGCGCGGCGGTTCGGCGACCTTGGCGGCCACGATCGCCGCGTGGACCGCCGATGCCGCCAATGGCGACGGTTCCGGCAGCGAGCGTCTGCGGCTGGCGGCGACGATGCTGGCCCTCGCGGCCATGCAGGTGGAACCCAACTTGCGCGCGCGGCAGGCTTATGGCTGGGCGATGGACAAGCGCTGGATCGGCCTGGACCCACGGGGGCGCGCATGCATCGCGGCGGCCCTGCTGGCGGCATCGGGCAAGAACACCGCCAGCCCTGAGCTGGAGCGGCTGGCGGACCGCGAAGGCCTGCGCGAAGCGGTCACCTGGGGCCTGGCGTTCCGCCTCAGCCGCCGGCTCGGCGCCGGCTCGCGCGCCTCGCTCATGGCCAGCGAGCTGCGCCGCGAAGGGGATGCCCTGGTCCTGCGGATCGATCCCGGCCGCGCGCAGCTGCTGGCCGATCAGGTGAACGGCGATCTCAAGGCGCTTGCCCAATGGCTCGGCCTGGAGCCGCATGCCCGCATCGCGGAGAGAGTGACCGCCATGTGACAGGCGCGGGCTCGCGCTTGCATTTGCGCCGCCCATGGCAAGTCTGCGCGGCGATATGGCTCAAGACAAATCGAAAGCAGCGGCAAGCGCCATGGCCTTGCCTGTCAAAGCCGTGGCCGCCCCGGCCAACGATCCGGGCGAACTTTCGCTGGCCGATCTCGCCCGCAGGATATTGGCGCGCGAGATTCGGCCGCGCGTGGCGGATATCCGCCGCCTCGCCGAAGCCGTGCTCGCCGCCGAGGAGAAGCGCGCCCGCAAGAAGGCCGGCGCCAGGAAGCCGGGCAAGAAGCGCAAGCTGGCGAAAATCCCCGGCCAGAAGGGGAAGAAGTAAGCCGCACTCTCCCGGTCACAAGGCTCTGGCCATATGCCCCGCGCGGGGGCAGGTAAGCCCCATGGCCAGTGACGTGCTGGATGTGCTGATCGTGGGTGCCGGCATTTCCGGCCTTTCGATGGCCGCGCATCTCACGCGGCTGTGCCCCGGCCACCGCTTCGCCTTGCTCGAAAGGCGGGCAGACCTCGGCGGCACCTGGGACCTGTTCCGCTATCCCGGCGTGCGATCGGACAGCGACATGCATTCGCTCGGCTTCCGCTTCGCGCCGTGGGACGGCGACCAGGCGATCGTCGGGGGGGAAGCGATTCGCGCCTACCTCGCCCGCGTCGCGCGCGACTATGGGATCGAACCGCACATCCGCTTCGGCACCAGGGCGGTCGCCGCCGACTGGCGCGAGGGCGAAGCGCTGTGGCGCGTGACGGTGGAGGACGGGGACGGCGCGCGAGAGCTGTGCGCCCGGTTCCTCTACCTCGCTTCGGGCTATTACGATCATGACGCGCCTTATGATGCCGCCCTGCTCGGCCAGGCGGATTTCGCGGGGCCGGTGATCCACCCGCAATCCTGGCCGGAGGATCTGGATTATGCCGGCAAGCGCGTAGTGGTGATCGGATCGGGCGCCACGGCTGTCACACTGGTGCCTGCATTGGCCGAAAAGGCCGCGCATGTGACCATGCTCCAGCGCACGCCCACCTGGATGGCCGCCGGGCCCAGCCGCGACACATGGGCACGCCATCTGCGCCGCTTCCTGCCGCGCCATCTGGCCTATTGGCTGATCCGGCAGAAGAACCTGCGCCTGCATCATTTCTTCTTCCGCCGCGCCCGGCAGCGGCCTGACGAAGTGGCCGATTACCTCACCGGCAAGCTGAAGGATGCGCTGGGCCACGCCTATTCGCGCGAGCATTTCCTGCCGCCATACGGCCCGTGGCAACAGCGGCTGTGCCTGGTGCCGGATGGCGACCTGTTCGAAGCCGTGAAGGCCGGCAAGGCCTCGCTGGTCAACGGCCATGTCGAACGTATCGAGGCACATGGCGTGCGGCTGAGATCGGGCAGGCACATCCCGGCCGAGGTGATCGTCACCGCCACCGGCCTCGCCCTCACCTTCGGCGGCAAGGTCGCCGTCTCGCTGGACGGCGAAAGCGTCGATTTCAGCCGCCGCTGGTTCTACCGCGGCTGCATGTTCTCCAACGTGCCCAATCTCGCGGTGGTCTTCGGCTATCTCAACGCCAGCTGGACGCTGCGCGCCGATGCCACGGCAGCCTATGTCTGCCGGGTGCTGAACCGCATGGCGGACAAACGCGCCGATGTCGGCGTGCCGTTCCTGGCGGAAGGCCACGGGATGGAAGAGGATGACATCATCGTCTTCTCCTCCGGCTATCTCGATCGCGCGCGATCGCTGATTCCCAGGAGCGCCGCCACGCTGCCGTGGCGGCTCAACCAGGATTATTTCGAGGATCGCCGCGATTTCCGCCGCCGTCCGGTGGACGATGGCGTCTTGCGGTTCAGCACGCGAAGGGCACAGGCGGCATGACGAAGACGGATCGCATCTGGACGGCGGCACTGGTCGTCATCGGTGACGAGATTCTCTCGGGCCGGACGCATGACCGGAACATCGCCCAGGTCGCGAGCTGGCTTCAGGTCCAGGGCATCCGCCTGATGGAAGTGCGGGTGGTGCCCGACGTGGAAGGCCGGATCGCCGATGCGGTCAACGCCCTGCGCACCGCGCACGATTACCTGTTCACCACCGGCGGCATCGGCCCGACGCATGATGACATCACGGTGGACGCCGTGGCGGCCGCGCTGGGCCTGCCCGTCGTGATCCATCCCGAGGCGCGGCGCATCCTGGAAGACTATTACACCACGCGCGGCGGGATCACGGAGGCGCGGCTGCGCATGGCGCGCGTGCCCCAGGGCGCCGACCTGATCCCCAACCACATGTCCGGCGCGCCGGGCATCCGCATCGGCAACGTGTTCCTGATGGCCGGCGTGCCCCACATCGCCGCGCAGATGCTGGATGCGCTGACCGGCACCCTGGAAGGCGGTACCCCGCTGCTCACCGAAACCATCGGCTGCTGGGGCGCCGAAAGCGAAGTGGCCGACCTGCTGCGCGAAGTCGAACAGGCACACCCCGAATGCCAGATCGGCAGCTACCCCTTTTTCCGCGAAGGCCGCACCGGCGCCAACTTCGTGATCCGCTCCACCAGCGCAAACGCCCTGAAAAGCTGCGCCGACACCCTGTGCGAAGCCTTGGCCGAAGCCGGCCACGATTTCACGCCCGGCGGGATCTAGCCGCTTTCGCGGTGCGCGCGAGGTCCATTTCCCCTGCTTCCCGACAATCGCTTCCTGCTCGGCCGCGTCTCCGCCGCCTCGTCGGTGAGCTATTGCCACTGCAACGAACGTTATCGTAATGGTGCCCAACAATAACGGACGTTATAGTCAGAATGGGGAGAGGTTTCATGTCGCAGCGGTCAAGCCGCATCGCCTTTCATTCGTGCGCCGCCACTCTGGCAATCGTCGCGAGCTTGGGATCGACCGCCGCGCGCGCGCAGGATACTGCGGAAAGCCAGGGCGGCATCAGCGAGATCGTCGTCACCGCGCAGTTCCGCGATCAGAATCTGCAAGACACCCCGCTGGCAATCACCGCGGTCGATTCCGAACTGATGGAGGCGCGCAGCCAGACCAACGTGGAGCAATTGGCCCAACGCGCGCCCAGCGTGCAGTTCAGCGCCGGCGGCCAGGGTGGCGGCTCGCAGACCGCGGCGGTCAATATCCGCGGCATCGGCGCAACGGACTTCCAGTTCCCCAACGAACCGGGCGTCGGCGTCTATATCGACGACGTCTATTACGGCATCTCGTTCGGCACGGCGTTCGACCTCGTGGACCTCGACCGGGTCGAAATCCTGCGCGGGCCGCAGGGTACGCTCGCGGGCAAGAACTCCATAGGCGGTTCGATCAAGCTGTTCAGCCGCAAGCCGAACGACGACCCCGACGCTTACGTGGAACTGGCCGCCGGTTCCTTCGACCGGCTGAGCCTCAAGGCCGCGACCAACGTCACCCTGGTGCCCGACAAGCTCTATCTGCGCCTCACTGGCATGGGCCGGCACGTGGACGGCTATCTCAAGCGGCTCGACTATCAATGCGCCACCGGGCGCGAAGCGCCGGGCGGCAGTTTCGCCACCTCTTCCAACCACTGCGTGATCGGCACCGAAGGCGGGCAGGACGTGCTGGCCGGCCGCGCGGCGCTGCGCTGGATCGTCAACGACCGGATCGAGAACAACCTGATCGTGGACGTGACCCACGACCGGTCTGAAGCCTCGCCGGGCAAGGCGATCTACCTGCCGGCCAATCCGGCCAACGGGAACAGCTATCTAACCGGGCCGGAGGATTACACCAATTACGCCACTTACACCGGCTATCCGGGCGAAGAGAACCAGTACACCAACCCGGCGATCAGCTATCTCGATTCCTGGGGCATCTCGAACAATCTCCGAATCGAGTTGAACGATACGCTCGCCCTCACCTCGATCACGGCCTTTCGCCACGCCGATGGCCAGGCCGCGTGGGACGGCGATAACGGGCCGGAGAACGTCTCCAACAACTTCTCCACCTTCTACCACGATCAATTCACGCAGGAACTGCGCCTGGCGGCAGAAGTGGGCGATCTGCTCGATCTCACGCTGGGCGGTTATTACTACAACGCCGATAGCGGCCTCGGCGGCCGGGTCAACGTGGGCGGCGCGGGGCTGGATTTCGTGCCCGACGATCCGTTCGACCAGACTTCCGTGTCCGGCTTCCTGCATGGGGTGGTCCATCTGACCGACGCGCTGAACCTGACCGGCGGCGTGCGCTACACCGACGAGAAGAAGACTTACACCTTCCACCGCACCAGCCCGCTGCCCGGCGTGCCGACCGATTTCCGCGTCGCCCCGCTCGATGGTCTCAGCCGTACGTTCAAGGGCGACCGGATCGATTGGCGCGTGGCGGTGGACTACGAAATCGTCCCCGATGTCCGCTTCTACGGGCAAGTCTCCACCGGCTTCAAAGGCGGCGGCGTGAACCCGCGGCCCTATTACGAATCGCAGGCCACGCCTTACGAGCAGGAAAAGGCGACAAGCTACGAAGCTGGCCTCAAGACCATGCTGTTCGACCGGCGGCTGCGGTTCAACACCGCTTATTACCATACCGATTACAAGGATTATCAGGGCCAGGTCAGCGTGTGCCACGACATCACGCCGGAACCGCTGTGGAACAGCCCGGCGGACTTGTGCTCGGCCACCCGCAATGTCGGCGACGCGCGAATCGACGGCGTGGAAGTGGAATTTGATGCAGAACCGATCGACGGCTTCTCGCTCGACGGGTCTTTCAGCTGGACCGATTTCCGCTTCATCAACGGCATCGAAGGCAGCAATATCATCCCCGGCGTCACCCAGGCGCCTTTCGTGCCCGAATGGAAATACGCGCTGGGCGCGCAGTACGAGATTCTGCTCGCCGGCGTCGGCTCGATCACCCCGCGGCTCGATTGGGTCTGGCAATCCGAAATGCAGAGCACGATCCCCAACAATGCGCCGGGCTTCGAACTGGGCGAAGTGGAATCGCGCGGATTGCTCAACGCCCGAATCACCTTCCGCACGGAGGATCGGGACTGGGAATTTGCCCTGGCCGCGACCAACCTGACGGACGAGTTCTACTACAACAACAAGTATGACCGCTCGAACCAGGTCGGCGGCAACGCCTACGGCATGCCCGGCCGCCCACGCGAAATCATAGCCAGCGTGAAGCGTACGTTCTGAGCCTGTCGGGTGGGTCGGTCCGAAACCGGCCCGCCCCCTTTCCTTCGTGCGGGTGTGCCTGTCAGGCCTCGTGGCGATCCTTCACGGATTTCGCGCACCGGCGCAATAATTGCGCGGCGATGTCCAGGGCCTGTAATTTCGTCGAATGGCTGACGATCACGCGCGCGTCTTCCGCCAGCGCGTCGGCCAGCAGGTCGAGCGCCTTCGCCGCCTCCAGCAAGTCCGCCACGGTGATAGGCGCAGTGCCGTCCGGGGCCGCGGGCGGGGCGGTGAGCGGCAGGCCGCTCTTCAATTCGTGGAAGGTCTGATCCACCTGCTGCTGCCGCGCGCCGGCGGGAAGCCATGCCCCCACTTCGACGTGATGATCGAACCGCAATCCGGCCCTGCCACCTTCACGCCAGACGATCATACCTGCCACGCTCAGCGTGCCGCGGGCCAGCGACAGATGCTCGCCGACAGGGGGCAAGGCCGCCCCTTCGATCAGGGCGCCGCCCGCCGACATATTCCTGATCTTGATCGGACCCGACACGCTGGTCGCGGCCATGGAGGCCAGCACGAACATGCTGGTCCTCGGATACGCGCGCTGCGTGTCTGGCATCGTGGTCATCGTGGCCCCCCACCCTTTCCACTAGGCAGGGATGGTTAGCGAATACTGGCCAGCGCGATACGTCTTTTTGGAGGGTGGCGGTGATCGCTAACACCGCCAATGAAAAGGCCGGCGGATCGCTCCGCCGGCCCCTTGGTGATCTGTCGTTGGCCGAGGCTTACGCGCCTTCGACTTCCGCCGTGTCGATCTTCAGGCCCGGGCCCATCGAGGAGGTCAGGGAGACCTTCTTGACGTACTTGCCCTTGGCGCCGGCCGGCTTCGCCTTGACGATCGCGTCGACGAAGGCGGTGAAGTTGGTCTTGAGCTGATCTTCGGTGAAGGACAGCTTGCCGATGCCGGAGTGGATGATGCCCTGCTTCTCCACGCGGAATTCGACCTGGCCGCCCTTGGCGTCCTTCACGGCCTGGGCCACGTTGGGGGTGACAGTGCCGAGCTTCGGGTTCGGCATCAGGCCCTTGGGGCCCAGCACTTTGCCCAGCCGGCCGACCACGCCCATCATGTCGGGCGTGGCGATCACGCGGTCATAGTTGAGGTTACCGGCCTGCATGTCTTCCATCAGGTCTTCGGCGCCGACCTTGTCGGCCCCGGCCTTCAGGGCCTCGTCCGCCTTGTCGCCCTTGGCGAACACGGCGACCTTCATCTCCTTGCCGGTGCCGGCGGGGAGCGAGACCATGCCGCGCACCATCTGGTCCGCATGGCGCGGATCGACGCCCAGGTTCAGCGCCACTTCCACCGTCTCGTCGAACTTCTTGCTGGCGAATTCCTTGAGCACGGCAAGCGCCTCGTCGAAGCCATAGAGCTTCTCGGCATCGAGCTTTTCGGCGAGCGTCTTCTGCTTCTTGGTCAGCTTGGCCATCGGATCAGCCCTCCACCACTTCGATGCCCATCGCGCGGGCGGAGCCTTCGATGATGCGGGTCGCCGCCTCGAGATCGTTGGCGTTGAGATCCTTCATCTTCATCTCGGCAATCTCGGTCAGCTTGCTGCGCGCGATCTTGCCGGCCGAGACCTTGCCCGGCTCCTTCGAACCGGCCTTGAGGTTGGCGGCCTTCTTGATGAGGAAGGTGGCCGGCGGGGTCTTGGTGATGAACGTGAAGCTGCGATCGCCATAGACGGTGATCACCGTCGGGATCGGCATGCCCTTTTCCAGTTCCTGCGTGGAGGCGTTGAACGCCTTGCAGAACTCCATGATGTTGACACCGCGCTGGCCCAGCGCAGGCCCGATCGGCGGAGACGGAGTGGCGGCGCCGGCAGGCACCTGCAGCTTGATATAGCCTTCGATCTTCTTGGCCACGAATGGCCTCCTTTCTCACTGTCGGCCCCGCGAACGAGGCCTCATGGTAAGCGGTGCAAACGGCGCCAAAGCGCCTCCCGCATGGATTCCCGATGCTGTCAGCTTGGGAAGGCGCGCCGGTAATCGAACCGGGCGCGAAATTCAAGCCCGGCGGTTCTGAAAGCGGAACACACCAACGATCTCGACTTGAGCAGGCGCGACAAAATAAGAAATGATGAAGCGGTATCGTTTGCTGAGTATCCGCCGCAAATCGGTTCCGCGAACCTCGCCACTCAGGGGAAAATCCTTCAGGCGCTTGAGCGAACTCTCCACGTCCGCCACGATACGAGCCGTGATATCCGGATCGATCGCATCGAAATACGACGCGATCGCTTCCAGGTCGGCGAGCGCCGACATCCTGAAGATGATCGGCTTCAAGCCGCCCGATAGCGTGCGAAGAAAGCTTCCACTTCGGCCGGATCGGCATACGCCGGGTTCGGATCGGCCATGCGACGGCCCAGTTCCGCGAGTTGCTCGGGGTTCAGCTCCCCATCGGCTTCCGACGCCATGATCCCGGAAAGAAGATCGGCAAGCACGGCGCGCCGATCTTCTGGCAGGGTTTCGGCGAAGGCCGCAAATTTCTCAAAGATGGTCATGCCCGTATCCTATCATATGCGGGACACGGGGCGAAGCCTGCCTACTTGACCAGCTCGACCTGCTCGAAGTCCAGTTCCACCGGGGTCGCGCGGCCGAAGATGGAGACGCTGACCTTGACCTTCTGCTTGTCGAAGTCGAGTTCCTCTACCACGCCGTTGAAGCTGGCGAAGGGGCCTTCCAGCACTTTCACCTGGTCGCCGATATCGTATTCGACGCTGACCTGCTTCTTGGGCGCCGTCTTGGCTTCTTCCACGCCGCCGAAATAGCGCGCCGCCTCACGCTCGCTGATCGGCTGCGGCTTGCCGCCGGCGCCCAGGAAGCCGGTCACCTTGGGGGTGTTCTTGACAAGGTGATAGACGTCGTCGGTCAGCATCAGCTTGGCGAGCACGTAGCCGGGCATGAACTTGCGTTCGACCTGGACCTTCTTGCCGCGCTTGACCTCGGTCACCGTCTCGGTCGGCACTTCGACCGATTCGACCGCGTTCGACAGGCCGAGCCGTTCGGCCTCGGTGATGATCGAATCGCGAACCTTGTTCTCGAAGCCGGAATAGGCGTGAATGATGTACCAGCGCGCTGCCATTGTTTCTTTCCCGAACCTTGCCCTCAGAGCCCAGCGACGCGCTTAGACCAGCGAGAGCAGCCAGCGCACGGCCGCGCCGAACAGCGAATCGACACCGAGGAAGAACACCGAGAGAAGCACCATGAGGATGCCGACGAAGATGGCGGTCTTCACCGTCTCCTCGCGCGTCGGCCATACCACCTTGTTCACTTCCGCGCGGACCTGACGGAGGAATTCGCCGGGGCTGGTCTTGGCCATGTCTCTAGCCTCGTAAAAAATGAACGATGCCCCCGCCATGAAGCCCATAGGTCCCGCGCCGCCCCGGTGCGAACCGGGAGGGGCTGAAAGGCTCCGATGTCGGAAGTCGGCGGGGGATGTAGCGAGGCCGCGTAGCGATGGCAAGGGCAGGCGCGAAGGCCGGAGGGCCGGTGCGCCGTTCGAAGCGCGCCGGCCGCCCCCGCCGCCGTTCAGGTTTCCGCTGCAGCCGGGCCGGGCCCGGCCGGGCTCGCGGCTTTCGGGCGCGGGGTCGGCTTCCGGCGGCGCAGATAGCGCCAGCCTACCACCACCCCGCTCACCGATACGATCAGCCCGGCGATCGAAAGCACGATCATCAGGCTGTCCCTTAGCCACCGATGCTTCAGCAGCACGGGCAGGTCGAAGCTGTGCAGGGCGCTGAACAGCCAGCGATATCCGCGCCGGCCGCTGTCCGTCTGGCCAAGCAGTTCGCCCGTCGCGGGATCGATATGCAGCCAGGTCGCGTGGGGATCGTCGAAGATCAGCCGCAAGACGGGGAGCGGCCGGGCATCGCGGCGCGGATCGCCGGTCGCATACCAATAGGCGTCGTACTCGGTCAGCGTCTGGGCGGTGACCAGCATGCCGTCTCGCACGGCCGCCCCGGCATTGTCTGCAATGGCCGCGAGGCTTGGCGTGGCGGGAGCGGCCGTCACGCCGTCGAGCGCCCGCTTGCGGCCGTCGCCATCCACCGCCAGGATGACCGGCGCGCCCGCGATATGGACGAACCGCACTTCGCGCGCGCCCTCGGCGGAAACGGCCAGCCGCGCCATGTCCACCGGCGCGAAGCGCAAGGCAGGCTCGCCGGCATAGCGCTTGGCCACGGAATCGCCGCTCGGCAGGCCGCCGAACGGGCTCATCGACAGCCATCCGCTGAACACCCAGGTGATCACGAACACGCCGCCGATGAGCCCCGCGATGTGGTGCCACTTCATCCAGCCGCGATAGGGGCTGGTCGATCCACTGGCATAACGGCGCTTCAGCCGCACGCGCAGCAGGCCGAGCCAAACCCCCAGGATGGACCCGACGATGCCGATCCCGGATGTCCAGATCACCACCTGGCGCCAGGGTTCCTGGTACACGCGCAAGGCCTCGAAATAGATCCAGTGCGGCACCGCCCCCAGCCAGTTCCAGAATCGTTCCGTCCGATTGGTGTTCTGCACCACTTCGCCGGTCTTCTGGGTGACGTAGATGTCGGTGCCGGCGCCATCGGCCATGCGCACTCTCCAGAACGGCGCGATCCGGGCATAGGCGCGCGTCACCACCCACTGGTCATGGTCAACGGGCGTCACCGATTCGGCCGGAGCGCCGGTCATCTCCTCGGCGATCTCCATCGCGCGCTGCTGGCTCACGCCGTGCACTTCCTCTCCGCTCGACGCGGAGAAGGCGTGCTGTTCATCCCCAAGGGCGATCCGATAGAATGGCTCGCCGCCGGTCATCTCCAGCCGCATTTCCCCCGGCGCGGTGGCGGCGCCAAGGCGTTCGAGCACCTCCTGCGGGCCATGGCGCACCTGGCTCCAGTCGATCGGCTTGGCCACCGCGACCCGCTCGTCCGCCCGGAACGAGGGGAACGGGACGTACATCATGACCACGCCCGATACGAACCACACGGCAAACAGCACGCACAGCGCGATGCCGGTCCAGCGGTGGACCCAATACATCCACCGCTTCGCCCGTTTCCACGACAGCAGGCTAGAACGCGGCATGGATCGTCAGCTCCACGGTCCGTGGATCGCCCAGCACCCACTGGCTCCCGCCATAAGTCGACCGGGCATAGGTCTCGTCGAACAGGTTCCGCCCGCGCACGCTGGCGCTGAGTCCCTCGGCGAAGTTCCAGCGAAGGCCGAGGTCTGTCAGAGTGTAGGCGGGCAGGAGCTGCGAATTCGCCGCGTCGGTATATCGGCTGCCGACATAGCTCACCCCGCCGTCTACCACCCAGTCGGGCGCGAACTCCCAACTGACAAAGACATTGGCGGTCTTCTCGGCCACGTTGGTGGGGCGATTCCCCGCGCGCTGGAACAGCACGCCGCCAACCGATTCCGCAAAATCGTCATATTGCGCGTCGACCAGCGCCCCGTTCAGATTGATGCTGAACCCCGGCAGCGGCTCGACGAACAGCGAGGCCTCGATGCCCTTGGACGATTGCTGGCCGATCTGGACCTGCAATGTGGGAATCAGCGGGTCCGAAGTGAGCAGCTTGCGCTTGGTGATCTTGTAGGCGGCCAGCGTCCATTGCCCGCGCCCGCCCCAGAACACCTGCTTCACCCCGGCTTCCCACTGATCGCCGGTCGAAAGATCGAACGTGCTCTGCCCGGCGCTGGTCGAAACCAGCGCGCCGACCGGATCGGCCGCCGTCGAATAGGACGCATAGAGCGCCATGTCGCGGATCGGATTATACACCGCGCCCAGCCGCCAGGTCACCGCATCGGGCGTCGAGGTGAAATTGTTGGCCGGGTTTATGTAATCGTTCTTGGTGATCTCGGGCCGGTCATATCGGATGCCCCCGACCAGCGAGACCGTTTGGTCCAGCGCGATCCGGCCTTCGCCGAACACCGAGAACTGGTCGATGGTGTTGGTATAGCGCGCCCGGGTTGCGGCATTGCCGGTCTGGTGGATGAATTCGCCGACTATCGGATCGACGACGTCCACCAGCCGCGTGGCGTTGTTGCCGGAATTGCTGACGTTCTTGTAGCTGATGCGGTTGAAATCGCCGCCCACCACCAGGCTGCCTTCCAGCCCGCCGCCCAGGTCCTGCGAATAGGACAGGGTCGTGCGGTTCCCGGTCTGCCGCTGGATATGGTACAGTTCGAGGAAGCTCGACTGCCTGATTTGATCCGGCGTGGTGCCGCTGCCGGGCACCCAACTGGCCCGTTCCGCGTTGCGCCAGTACTTGTTCGCCCACAGATGATAAAAGGTGCTCTCCAACTTCAGGGCATCGCCCGGCGTCCAGGCGATCTTGAACTGGCTCCAATTATCGCGAAAACGCAATTCGGCGTCGGAGACGTTGTAGTTCTCCTTGCGGATCGAGGTGTCGAGCTGTCCATCGATCAGCGGCACGCCGAACCAGACGCGCGGCTCCTGCACGCTGAAGTCGTGCGACAGTGAAAGCGTCAACTCGTCCGTCGGGCGGTAACGCAGCGCACCCGACAGGGCCACCGCGCTCGAATCGCCGCGATCCATCCAGCCGTCCGACCGGCGATAGCTGGCGTCCACGCGATAGCCGATCTGCTCGCTCAGCGGCCCGCCGCTGCCGGCCGCCACGTTCCAGAAACCGAAGGACCCGATGCCGGCGCGCATCGCGTGCTCGAACGTATCGGTCGGCTGCTTGCGCACGACATTCATCGCGCCGCCGATCGCCCCTTCGCCATAGAGGACGGAGGCCGGCCCGCGCAGCACTTCCACCGCCTGGGCCATCCACGGGTCCGCCGGGAACGTCAGCGTGTTGTTGTACATCCGCATGCCGTCATACAGCTGCGCGACCGAGTGCTGGCCGACGAAGCCGCGCGCCGAAAGGCTCTGCCCGAACACGCCGGAAGTATTGACGATGCCGGTCGCCCGCGCCGCCGCGTCCTGCACCGTCAGGTCTCCGCGCAGGCGGATCGCGTCGCCATCCAGGATCTCGATGCTGGCGGGCGTTTCCAGCGGCGTGAGGGCCAGCCGGCTGCCGCCCTCGCTGGTCTGGTTCAACTGAAGTGAATCGACCACGCCGGTAACGACGATCTCGCGTTCGGCCGCCGCTTCGCCCGCCGCGCCGCTATCGTCGGCTTCCGCCGCGCGCGATTCCGCGTGCCCCGCAACCGAAGCAAGCGCGAGCGCGATTCCGCTGACACGGGCCAACCGCCCTAAAGAATTGATGTGCATTATCCCCGAACCTGTCGTTTGATCCGCCGATGCGCGTGCAACGGCAGCGCCGTCGCGCGGTCGAACAGACGAACGCGAAGCCTGTGTTGTTATGGATTGCGGCCGTTGGGCCCGGGCGCTGACTGGCGAATTATGGCCAGTTGCAACAAGTTAATTACGGTAATCGCCCGGGCGCGAAACGTTACCTTGCGCGTTACCCGCGTTACCGATCCTGTTACCGACCCTGGCTCATCGAGTGGGAGAAGGCCCCTGCTGCGCCGAGGCCGCGCCCCGCGTCCACACCAGCCACAGCAGCACGGCGCTGGCCAGCGGCATCAGGTTGAGCCCCAGGGGCAGCGCCATGGCGCGCGTGGCGTAAGGCGCCAGCCACAGCGCAACCAGCAGCGTTTTCTCCCACGGGCGGAAGCCGTGGCGCAGCGCTTCCCGCACCAGCCAGAGGATCGGCAGGATCAGGAACGGCAGGTCGTAATTGAACAGGTAGGGGGATGCGATCGCCGTCGCCGCCAGCACCAGCGCGCCGCTGGCCAGGCCGTCCTGCCCGAAACGGCGCCAGCCCCGCATGGCCAGCGCGATCATCGCCAGCGCCAGCAGCGCCGCCGCGCCGGCCGCCAGCGTCTCTCCACCGTGGATGCGAATCTGCGAATAAGGCGTCGCCATCCGCAGGAAGAAATCGGCATCGCCGAAGCGCATGATCGCCGCGCTCGCTTCCCAGCTTGAGGTATAGCCGATCATCGTCGCGCTGCCGAATGCCAGCCAGGACATCGCCAGCAGGCCCAGCGCGATCGCCCCGGCGGCGGCAAAGGCGCGCCAGCGCCCGCCCGCCGCCAGCCAGAACGGCACCAGCAGGGCAAGGTGCGGCTTGATCACCAGCGCGCCCAGCAAGGCGCCAGCGATCAGCGGCCGCCGGTCGAGCAGGGCCACGCCGCCCACCAGCAGCGCCCCCGTGAGGAAGCCGTTCTGCGCATGGCCGGCGGCGATCAGCGCGCCGGGGAAGACCAGCACCAGCAGCCACAACCGGGGAAAGGCCTTGATCGCGGCCCAGGCCCACAAGGCGTAAGTCGCGGCGTTCCAGGCGATCCAGGCCAGCGGATAAGGCAGCGCGGCAAACGGCGCGGCCACGAACAGGAACGGCGGCGGATTGACGAAGGCGAACCATTCGCTGGGGCCGGCGCCGGTCTGCACCCGTGCCTGCCACTCCAGATCGTAAGCCGCCTGTGGCACGGCTTCCAGCACAGCCCGGCCCGCACCCCAGAAGGCCAGGAAATCGCTTCCCTGCGGCCCCATGGCCTGAAACCACGAGACGATCAGCAGGCCGACACTGGCGATCCCGATAAGCACGCCATAGCCGCGCACCCGCTTCGCATCGAGCCAGCGCGCCTCCCTCAGGAAATCGATTGCCCCGCCCTCCATGGCAACGCGGCATAGCGCGCCCCGCCGCTCGGGCGCCAGCGAGCGGAATCGGCCTGTCGGGGAAAACGTGTCGCCGCGCCCAGACAACATCCGGGGACGGCTAGGTCGCAGGCGGGGCGGTCGATCCTCGTTCGATCACTCTGCACGGCATTTCGAGCAACTGGGGCGGGCCCTCGTCGGCGTTCACGCCCTCTATCAGCATCCCGATCGCAGCCTGAACGATTTCGGTGATGGGCTGATGCACGGTGGTAAGCGGGGGTACGGTAAGACGAGCAAAGGGGAAATCGTCGAAGCCCGCGACGGACAAATCGGCCGGTACGCGGATCCCGCGACTGCCGGCCCAGGCTATCACGCCCGCCGCCATGTCGTCGTTTGCCGCGAAGATCGCGGTGGGAGGCGTCTCGGCGCCCAGCAGCATGGCAGCCGCGGCAGAGCCCCCGGCGACGGTGAAATCTCCAGGCGCGGTCAGCTCTTGTGCATCGGCATAGCGGGCAAGCGCATCCTGAAAGGCAACATACCGCCTGGCCGCAGCCAAATGATTCGGGGGGCCGTGAATGAACCCGATCCGCCTGTGGCCGAGGGACAGAAGATGCTCCGCCATGGCCAGCGCGCCCTCATATTCGGCGGACGTTACCGCGGGTGAGCGATCGAGCTCCACGCCGGGCGAGATGCGGACATAGGGCAGGGCATTTGCCTCGAGCGCGGCCAGCACGGCGACATCGTCGGCGAGCGGCGGGACCAGGATTACGCCATCCACATGCAGCCGCTGCGCGCTCAAGTGAGCCTCCAGCGAGGGAGAGCGCGTATCGACAATCTCCACGTGGAAGCGATGATTCACTTCCTGGCATGCCACCAGGGCCCGCGCCTGCAGGTCCATCACGAAAGGCGGGAGATACCACCCCTCGGAATTCGCATTGGCCACGCTTTCGGATGAGAGGAGCATTCCCAAGGCATAGTAACGCGCCCCGGCCAGGGAACGCGCGGCAAGGTTGGGGCGGTAATCGAGATCGGCAACCGCCCTCAGCACACGCTCACGCAGATCGGGCGCCACGCGGGAATTGCCGTTGAGCACGCGCGAGACCGTCTTGAACGACACCCCTGCCGCCCGGGCGATGTCCACTATGGTCGTTCGCTCGCCCATCTGGCTCCTTCGCCGTCCCCGTCCTCGACAGCGGTGAACGTCCTTACCGCCGCAACAAGGCCTCGCACAAGCCGCCATCACGGCAATGAGACAACGTTGTCTCATTTTTCTAGACAACGCTGTCTTCAATTCGTACCCAGCGAGCGAGGCGGTGTCGCGAGCGACTCTCTCGCTCCCTCGCCTCGAAAAGGAATCAACGGCGACAAGCCGCGCAAGCGGCACAGACCGGGAGAGAACAGTGAGGGGACTAAAGATCGCCTGGCGCGTGGGCGCCGGCACCGTGGCGCTCGGCCTTGCGCTGGCGCAGGCCAATCAGGCGGCGGCTCAGGATGTATCCGACAGCGAGACGCAGGCCCTCTCCGACGACGGCACGACGAGCGAAGACGAGGGCTCCACCATCGTCGTGACAGGGTCCAACATCTCGGGCGTGAAGCAAGTCGGCAGCGAAAGCGTGGTGCTCGATCGGGAGGCGGTGCTTGCAACCGGCAAGTCCACCGTCGCCGATGTGCTGCGCACCCTGCCGCAAGTCCAAAACGCGGCGGCCAATTCCTTCACCTCGTCAGCGACCAGCGGCAATTCGCAAGGCAACGCCAACACGACACGCGGCGATTCGATCAACTTGCGCGGCGTGGGCCAGGGCGCGACGCTGACCTTGGTCAACGGGCACCGGATCACACCGTCGGGAACGGCGACCGCCTTCAGTGAGGCGAACCAGGTCCCCATCGCGGCGATCGAGCGAATCGAGGTGATCGCCGATGGCGCTTCGGCCATTTACGGCTCGGATGCCATCGCCGGCGTGATCAACTATGTCCTGCGCAAGGACTTCGACGGCATCGAGCTTGGTGGCAGCTATACCTTCGGCGACTATGGCAACGACCAATGGACCCTGAGCGGGGTCGCCGGCACGCACTGGAGCACGGGCTTCGGTGACGGCAACATCATCGCAACTTTCGAATACCTGCGGCGCGACCCCTTCGTGCGTGGCCGCAATCCGCGCCTTCGCGCCGATCAGCGCCCGTTCGGCGGCAACGACGATCGAGTGAACGGGACGGCGGCGAGCGCCGGCCTCAACGGAAACATCTACATCCCGACGGCCGACGGCCTGACCAATCCCAATTTCCCGCAAGGCGGCGCCAACACTTACTACACGCTCCCCGACAATCCGACCGGGCGGATCCTGACGATCGCGGATCTCCAGGAAGTGCAATTGAACGGTTGCACCGGCGCGGCGACACCGACCTGCGCGTCCTATCCCAATTTGGTCGACCGCTCAGACTTCGAGGACTTCCAGGGCAGCCTCAAGCGCAAGCAGGCGGCAATCCTGATCAGCCAGGATATCGGGGCGATCTCGTTCTACAACGAGTTCTTCTGGACGCGGTCCGAACAGTTCACCCGCACTTTCGCGACGGGTAATCAGAACACCAGTCCGACCGTGCAGATCCAGCCGGACAGCCCTTATTATCTGGCGCTGCCCAACACCGTCCGCTCGCCGTTCCCGCCGTTCGTGCCGGCAACGCCGCAGCCAATCGACGTGCAGATCAATCTGCTCGCGCGGATGCCCGCCGGATCGCCTCGCTTCGGCAACCAGAATCCGAACGAAAGCTTTAACAACACCTTCGGTGCGCGCGCACCCATCTCCGGCGACTGGGAGGCGGAGGCTTACTACACCTTCGGCAAGAACGAGACCTGCGGCGTCTGCTACCTCGACAACTACATAACGCTGGAGACAACCGCCCTTACGGGCGAGCCCGCCGCCAGCGCTCTCCAGCAGCTGATCGATCGCCCGCTGAGCGATCCGATGCATCTCAACCCGTTCTCGACGGAACTCTTCACTCAAGAGCAGCTCGACTTCATCCTCGGCACCAATTCGCAATACTCGCAGAACTGGAGCCACGATGTCGTCGCCAAGGTGGACGGGACGCTGTTCCCCCTGCCGGCCGGCAATGTGAAGGGGGCCTTCGGCGGCGAATACTATTACGGCATCCAGAAGCTGCAGAACGCCGCCAACCGGCCTCCCAATCCCGGACCGGTGACGACCCCCGATGCGAATGCCCGCACGACGCGCGAGCAATATGCGGTCTTCGGCGAACTCTACTTGCCGGTCATCAGTCCCGACATGGACGTGCCGCTGGTCCGGGAACTGACCCTGAGCACCGCGCTCCGCTACGATCACTATTCGGACTTCGGCTCGACCACGAACCAGAAAATCAGCGCGACATGGGACGTCACCGACGATCTTTCGCTGCGCGGTTCGTGGGGCACGTCATTCCGCGCCCCGGGCCTGCCAGAGCTCAACGCAGGCGTGTTCTCGCTGGGCCTGGGCTCCAACATCACGCCCGGGGCTGGGATCACCGGCTTTTCAACGCAGCCCAACGGCAGCATGAATGTGCTTTACATCCTCGGCAACAACCCGAACCTGAAGCCAGAGGAAGGAACGAACTGGCAGCTTGGCGCCGATTACCGGCCGAGCTTCGTGCCCGGCCTGCGCGTTTCGGCCACCTATTATAATCTGCACTATCGGAACAAGCTCGGGACATCGGGTGTCCCGGCGCCGATCTTCGCGCCCGGGCCGTTCGCCAATCCGGAGCTTCTCGCGCAGTACAGCGCTTATGTAATCCCGGTGAATTCGACGCCCGACGGCTCCGGCGGATGCACGCCCGATCCGGCGATCGCCGAGTTCACCGACTTCCTCTACGGGGCGAACCTGGGCTACAATCCGCGTGACTTCTGCAACCTCAACGCGGTTGTCGATGGGCGGACGATCAGCGCCGCGAACACGTTCCAGGATGGCATCGACGCATCGGTCAATTACGTGACCGATACCTCGATCGGTACATTCGGCTTCAACGTGAGCATCAACAAGATCCTCACCAATGAAGAGCGGACGGTCGAAGGGGCGCCGATGATCGCCGCGCTCGACACGATCGGCGATCCCATCAGCTGGCGCGGCCGCGGCAGCGTGATGTTCCGAAGGGGGCCGTTCTCGGCAACGCTGTTCGGCAACTACATCGGCTCCTACCTCAACGATCAGCCGCTCACGCTGCGCGAGACAGGCACGACGCTGCCGCAGGCAAAAGTGCCGAGCTGGACCACGTTCGACCTCAATCTGTCGTTCACGCTGCCGCCGGGTGCCGATCGCTGGAGCTTTACCGATGGCGTGCGGCTGGGCGTAACGGTCAACAACCTGTTCGCCAACGAACCGCCCATCGTGTTCTCGACGCTGACGGGTGGGTCCTCTTCGATCGATCTCTTCGCCCACAACGCGCTGGGTCGGTCGGTGCAGGTCTCGCTGACCAAGTCGTTCTGACGTACGTGAAGCAAAGCCGGGGAGGTATTTCGTGGTGACGTTCCGCCGCATGACGATAGCGATCTTGCTGATGCCCTGCTGCCTGGCCGGCACGCCCGCGCTCGGCCAGGCCACGGTTTCCTCCCAGCCGGCGCAGGAACGGGCGGCGTCGTGTCGCGGCGGCGGGTTCTTTGCGGGCCCTGCCGCCTACAAATCCGTCGATCAGCTTCCCGACGGGCGGGTGACATTTCGTCTCTGCGCGCCCGAGGCGCGGGAGGTGAAGGTCACCAGTTCCGACATCGCCGACATCATCCCAATGGGATTTACGCCTGGCGCACCTGCCGGCCTCGCGATGGCGAAGGACGAAACGGGCTTGTGGAGCGTGACCACGGCCAGGCCCGTGCCGGCCGACACCTATCGCTTCAATTTCGAAGTCGACGGCGCGCGCGCTCCCGATCCCCAGGGCACGGCCTTTTCGGAAGAGCGGGTCGGGACCAATTCCGTCTTCGAAGTGCTGGGCGCCGAAGGGGCATTCCAGAGCTATGACCCGGCTGTTCCCCACGGTGTCGTCAGCACGATCGAATACTGGTCGGAAGCCTTGGGCACGCGCCGCCGGGCCCATGTCTATACGCCGCCGGGCTACATGAACGGCACGGGCAATTATCCGGTGCTCTATCTGGTTCACGGGGCGGGCGACAGCGATGACAGCTGGACCAGCGTCGGCCGGGCTCACTACATCCTCGACAATCTGATCGCGGCGAAGAAGGCGGTTCCGATGATCGTGGTCATGCCGTTCGGCCACACGCCCGACCGCCCCGGTGCCGACATGCTCGACAACGATGGCTTCGGCCAGGATCTGCTTCAAGCCTTGATACCCTATGTCGAACAGAACTTCCGGACGATCGACGATCCGGACCACCGGGCGATGGCGGGCCTGTCGATGGGTGGCGCCCATACGATCCGCCATGGCCTGACTCATCCGGAGCTGTTCCACTATCTCGGCATATTCTCGATGGGCCTCGGCATGAACGGCGACCGGGAACAGGTTGTGCAGTTCGAAACGGCCAACGATGCGGCTCTGAAGCGTTCCGCGCGGGACCTGAAGTTGCTTTATTATGCCATGGGCAGCGACGATTTCCTTCACGGCACCGTAGAGCCGACGCGCGGCCTCTTCGACCGATATGGCATCCGGCACCTCTATAATGAAAGCGGCGGCGGCCACACCTGGATCAACTGGCGGCGCTACCTCGACGATTTCCTGCCGCGCCTGTTCAAGTAGTTCGCGCAGGCTGCCTGCGACCGGAGGGTATGATTATGAAAAGAGCCTATGCGTGTGCGGCTGTCGTAGCCATCGGCCTTCTCCTCGGCGTCCCGGCGTCTGCTCGGGAGGTGGCAACGGAAGCCGGCCAGGTCGCTGGCGCCACCGAAGACGGCGTTGAAAGCTGGAAGGGCATACCCTTCGCCGCACCGCCAGTCGGGCCACTGCGCTGGCGCGCGCCTCAACCGGCCGCCAAGTGGAACGGCATCAGGCAGACGGTTACCTATGGCAACGATTGCATGCAGGTGCCCTTCCCCAGCGATGCCGCGCCCCTGGGGGCCACGCCGGCGGAAGATTGCCTCTACCTCAATGTCTGGCGGCCGGCCGGGGCCACGGGAAAGCTGCCGGTGATCTTCTGGATCTATGGCGGCGGCTTCGTGAATGGCGGGGCATCGCCGCCGACTTACTCGGGCGCCAATCTCGCCAGGCAGGGCGTGCTGTTCGTCAGCGCCAACTATCGGGTCGGCCGCTTCGGCACCTTCGCCCATCCCCAGCTCACGGCGGAAAACGCCGATGGCGGCCTGCTCGGCAACTACGGCTACATGGATCAGCTGGCCGCGCTCCAATGGGTCCGGCGGAACATCGAGGCCTTCGGCGGCGATCCGGCCAATGTGACCATCGTCGGCGAATCCGCCGGCGGCATGTCGGTCCATGCCCTGGTCACGTCGCCGCTGGCGAAGGGCTTGTTCGCCAAGGCGGTGATCATGTCCGGCGGCGATGGCGGCGCGATGGGCGGGGACGGTCTCGCGGCGATCGAGAAGATCGGCGTGGATTTCGCGCAGTCCAAAGGCATCGCGCCCGACGATCCGAACGCGCTCACCAAGCTGCGGGCCCTGTCGGCGGAGGAGGTTACCGACGGGCTCAACATGATGGCGATGTTCAGCCAGCAAGGGCCGCGTACCTTTGCCAGCCCCTTCACGGACGGAAAGCTGGCGGTGGACGCCGGCAAGGCTTACGCCTCGGGCGCATTCGAACATGTGCCCATGATGATCGGCGCGACGAGCGCAGACATGGGCGGAAAGACCGGGATCATGGTTGCCGGCGCGCGCAAGGCGGCGGGGGCCATCGCCGACAAAGGCGTTCCCGTTTACGAATATCGCTTCTCCTACGTGGCGGAATCGGTCGGGCAGCCGGGCGCTCAGCACGCCACGGACATTCCGTTCTTCTTCGACACCACGGCCATCAAGTACGCTGACAAGACCACGCCGCGCGACGTGGCGATGGGCAAGACGATCAGCGCCTACCTGGCCAACTTCGCCAAGACGGGCGATCCGAACGGCAGCGGCCTGCCCGCCTGGCCGCGCTATACGCGCGCGACCGACCAGATCATGGATTTCTCCGAAAGCGGGCGAGCCGTCGCGCAGAAGGATCCCTGGGGCCCGGAAATCGATGCCGCCGCCTCCGGCCCAGCCGGACAATAGGGATGGAAGGGCATGAATCGCCTGAGACTTACCCTCGCAGGCGATGCGCTCTCGGATGCAGTGGCCGGCCTATGAACCCTGGGATGGAAGCATGACGTTGAAGATCGGCGGACCTTTCGTGGCGGCTCTGGCTGCACTGGCGGCGCTCGCGGGATGCAAGCTGGCCTCAACCGAGATGGCGCAGCCGGAACTCGGCCTGCGTTCCAAGTCCGTGATCGAGCTCGACGGCTATCGTTTCCGCGATCTCGACGGCGACGGAAAGCTGACGCCTTACGAGGACTGGCGGCTGAAGCCGGAAGCGCGGACGCGCGATCTGGTCTCCCGGATGACGCTGGCCGAGAAGGTCGGAACGCTGATGCATTCGACGCTTCCGGGGGGTCTGCTCGGCCGGGCCGATGGCTACGATCTCGAAGCGCTGGCGCCGCTCGTCCGCGAGAAGCATGTCACCAGCTTCATCACGCGGCTGACGCTGCCGCCTGCGGAGCTCGCCCTCCAGAACAATGCCGTGCAGGAAATGGCGGAGGATACCCGGCTCGGGATTCCGCTCACGATCAGCTCGGATCCGCGCAATCACTTCCAATATGTGCTCGGCGCCGGTGAGAGCAGCAATGGCGTGACCCAGTGGCCGGAATTGCTCGGATTTGCCGCCCTGCGCGATCCGGCGCTGGTGAGGCGGTTCGGCGATATCGCGCGCAAGGAATATCGCGCGGTCGGCATTCATATGGCGCTCTCCCCGCAGCTGGACTTGCTCACGGAACCCCGCTGGCCGCGCGGCACCGGGACATTCGGCAGCGACCCGGCGCTCACGAGCGAGCTGGGCAAGGCCTACGTTGCCGGCCTGCAGGGGGGGGAGCAAGGCATCGCCCGTGATGGCGTGATGACCGTGGTCAAGCACTGGGTCGGCTACGGCGCGCAGCCGAACGGCTTTGACGGGCACAACTATTACGGCCGGTTTGCCGAAACGGGCGACCATCTCGATCTGCACATCCAGGCCTTCCGCGGCGCGCTGGAGGCCAAGCCGGCCGGGGTGATGCCGGCCTATCCGATCCTTCTCGGCACCCGGATCGACGGCAAGCCGCTGGAACAGGTCGGCCCCGGCTTCAGCAAGCAACTGCTGCAGAACCTGTTGCGCGGACGCGAAGGGTTCGGCGGGATCATCCTGTCCGACTGGGCGATCACGCGCGACTGCCCGGCCGCCTGCCGCAATCCCACCGCCGCCACGCCGCAGCAACCGCAGGACATCGCGACCTCGTGGGGCGTGGAAAATCTCTCGGTTGCAGAGCGTTACGTGAAGGGCCTGGAGGCCGGGCTCGATCAATTCGGCGGCACCGATGACGTGGAACCCTTGCTCGATGCCGTGAACAAGGGCGAGGTTTCCGAAGAACGGATCGACCAGAGCGTCGCGCGGATCCTGCTGAGCAAATTCGAACTCGGCCTTTTCGAGAATCCCTACGTCGATCCATCGAAAGCGCGCGACACCGTGGGGACGGCGGAGGACAAGGCGCTTGCGGAAAGGACTCAGCGCGAAGCCCAGGTTCTCCTGCAGAACCGGGGCTCACTCCTGCCGGTCGCTTCGGGCAAGAAGGTGTGGCTGTTCGGCATGGATCCCAAGGCTGCCGAAGCGGCGGGGCTGACGGTGGTCGATGATCCTGCCGATGCCGATTTCGCCATCATCCGCACCGATGCACCGTCCGAACTGCTCCACCCCAATCACTTCTTCGGCAGCCGGCAGAAGGAAGGCCGGCTCGATTTCCACAAGGGCGATCCCGCCTTCGATGCGCTCGAAAAGGCGAGCGCGAGCGTGCCCACGGTTCTGGCGATCTTCATGGATCGGCCGGCGATCCTCACCAATGTACAACACAGTGCCTCGGTGATACTCGTCAACTACGGTGCGAGTGATGCGGCAGTACTGGATGTGATCCTGGGCAAGGCCAAGGCCAAAGGCCGCCTGCCTTCGGAACTGCCGCGCTCGATGGAAGCGGTCGAGGCCCAGGATCCGGCTGTCCCGGATGATTCGCGTGATCCGCTCTACGCGCGCGGCGCAGGCCTGTGACATTTCCACCCGATGCCGGGCCGCCTTTCGGGCGGGCCAGGGGCGGCGTGAGGTTTTGAGGGGGGAAGCGAATGGCACTTGCATCCGAAATTGGGGCCACCGGCGACGCGGCGCCAGCGGACGGAGATAGCACGCCTATCGACGCGCCCGGCCTGCAGGGCTTCGTCATGGCGCTGTTCTTCATCTTCGGCGGCATCACCTCGCTCAATGACGTGATCATCCCGAAGCTGAAGGAGCTTTTCACACTCAACTACACCCAGGCGATGCTGGTGCAGTTCTGCTTCTTCACCGCCTATCTGGTGATCGGCATCCCGGGGGCGAAGCTGGTCAAGCGGATCGGTTACATGCGCGGCGCCGTGGCCGGATTGCTGACGATGATGGTCGGCTGCCTGCTGTTCATCCCTGCTTCGCAGACCGCGACATACGGCCTGTTCCTGTTCGCCCTGTTCATCCTCGCGAGCGGCGTGGTGATCGTGCAGGTCGTGGCCAATCCCCTGATCAGCCTGCTGGGCCCGGCGCGCACGGCGCACAGCCGGCTGACCTTTGCCCAGGCCTTCAATTCGCTCGGCACCACCGTCTTCCCGATCTTCGGCTCGATGCTGATCCTCGGCAGCCTGGCGAACGTCACCGCGGCGGAGCTGTCCGGCCCGGCTCTCGACGCCTATCGCACCGCCGAAAGCCAGGCGATCGTGCACGGCTATCTCGGCCTCGCGGTCGCGCTGGTGCTGGTCGCCGGCGTGGTGTGGATGTTCCGCAACCGCCTCAAGGGTGAAACGCACCAGGCCGGCGCGGGCCTCGCCGGGCTCGACCTGCTGAAGCGGCCCCGCTTCGGCTACGGCGCATTGTGCATCTTCCTCTACGTCGGCGCGGAAGTCGCGATCGGCTCGCTCATTGTCAATTACCTGATGCAGCCGGGCGTCCTGGCTCTGGAAGAACAGGCCGCCGGCCGCCTGCTCGGGCTATACTGGGGCGGCGCGATGGTCGGCCGGTTCATCGGCTCGGCCGTGCTGCGGGTGATCAGCCCGGGCAAGGTGCTGGCATTCCAGGCCTGCGGGGCGATCCTGCTGATCCTGATCTCGGCCAACACCGTGGGCACGGTTTCCGGGTACAGCCTGCTGGCGATCGGGCTGATGAATTCGATCATGTTCCCGACCATCTTCACGCTCGCCTGCGAGAAGCTCGGTGCCCGCTCGGCGGACGGCTCCGGCATCATCAACGTGGCCATCTTCGGCGGCGCGGTGATTCCGCTCGCCACCGGAATGGTGGCTGACGTCAGCGGCAGCCTGGCGGTGGCACTGGCCTTGCCGGCGCTGTGCTATGCGATCATCGCCGGCTTCGGGATCTTCGCCCGAAAGCCGGCCGATAGCGGGCCCCCGGCCCGGCCGGCCATGGAGAGGTAGGAATGCTTTATCGTATGAGCGCCCGGTTCGGCTTGCTGGCGGGGGTCACCGCCCTGCTGAGCCTTGGCGCGCCGGCCACTCCGCAATCGAACAAGCCCGCACCGGATGCGGCGCGCTGCGCGGCGATGGGATCGCTCCCGTTCGGCAGCGACGTCAGGATCACCAGCGCCGTCCGCATCGACGCATCGGACAAGAGCTTTACCGATCCCAACGGCTGGCCTGTCGCCGGCCTGCCGGCGCATTGCCGGGTGAGCGGCATCATCAACGAGCGCAAGGGCGCGCACGGCAAGGATTACGGCATTCGCTTCGCCATCGCCCTGCCGGATAACTGGAGCGGCCGGTTCCTGCTGCAAGGCGGCGGCGGGCTCAACGGCACGGTCAACCCGCCAACCGGCCCGGTCGCATCGGACGGGCGCCCGGCCCTGGCGCGCGGATTCGCCGTCATCAGCCACGATAGCGGCCACAGCGGCGCGGTGTTCGATTCCAGCTTCATGGACGATCAGCGAGCGCTGCTGGACTTCGCCGAAACCTCGGTTCGCACGGTGGCCCTGCTGGGCAAGGAAATGACGCGATCGTACTATGGTTCGGCAGCGGCGCACAGCTACATGACCGGCTGCTCCACGGGCGGCCGCGAGGGGATGCTGGCGTCCCAGCGCTATCCGGAATTGTTCGATGGCATCATCGTCGGCGCGCCGGCGATGCGCACCGGGGATTCGAACCTCGCCCTGGAATACACGCAGGTCCTGTTCAACAAGGCCGCGCCCAAGGATCCTGACGGCAAGCCGATCATGAGCGAGGTCGTGACGGCGGCAGACCGGGCGACGATCCTGAATGGCGTGCTGGCGCAATGTGACGCGCTCGATGGCCTCAAGGACGGCATGATCGAGAACGTCGCGCAGTGCGATTTCCAGCCGAAGAAGCTGCAATGCACGGGATCGCGGACCGAAGGCTGCCTGAGCGCGGGCAAGGTCGAAGCACTGGAGAAAGGGTTCGCGGGGCCTTTCGACAAGGCCGGTTACCCGATCTATGCCCCGATGGCGTTCGACACCGGCATCGTGGCGACGCCGATGGGCTACCTGCCCACCGGTGGGCCGGGGCCGTTCGGTCCGCCGAGTGACGCAACCGCCATCGATCTCGACGCGCGTATCCACGAGATCCGCAACGACGCCGGGGAGCGGCTGACCAACACCAATTACTGGACCAATCTCAACACTTTCCTCGATCGAGGCGGGAAGATGATCTTCTTCCACGGCGTGTCGGATTTCTGGTTCTCGCCGTTCGCGACCTGGGAATATTATCAACGCGCCGCCAAGACCAATGGCGCGGCCTTCACCGATGCCAGCCGCTTCTACATGGTCCCCGGCATGCTGCACTGCCAGGGCGGCAATGCATTCGACCAGTTCGATATGCTCACCGCACTGGTGGATTGGGTAGAGAAGGGCAAAGCGCCACAGGCGATCGCCGCGCATCGAAGCCGCCCGCCCGAAGAGACGCGGCCGCTGTGCCCTTATCCGTCCTATGCGGCCTATACCGGCGGTGATCCGACGAAAGCGTCCAGCTTCTCCTGCAAGGCACCCACGTGATGCGGACGAGGATACACCCGGGCCGATAGCCCTGGACGTCATGCGCCTCGGGATTCGGCGCTTCCGCCGTCACCCCTTCTTGCCGGGCTTCGCTGAAAAGAGCGCGTCAACCGCTCCGCGCCATGGCGCGCGGGGTGATCGAACATCGGGTGGCGCGCGCTGAAACGCTGGCAGGGGTGACAGGATTCGAACCCGTGGCCCTCGGTTTTGGAGACCGATGCTCTACCAGCTGAGCTACACCCCTGCAGCGGAATTGCGCCTCTATAGGCGAGACGCGGGGTTGGCAAGCGACCTGCCGAACCGCATCTCATAGAGCGATGCACAGCGCCGCCCCGCAGATCATTCCCGCCGAACTGCTGCTGAGCGCCTATCGCAGCGGCATCTTTCCCATGGCCGACGGGCGCGAGGACGAGGACGTCTATTGGGTCGAGCCGCGCGAGCGGGCGGTGATCCCGCTGGAGACCTTCCGCCCCGGCCGCTCGCTGGCCAAGGCTATCCGGCACGATCGCTTCCGCGTCACCTGCGATGCCGATTTCGCCGGCGTGATCGCCGCTTGCGCCGCGCCGCGGCCCGGCCATCCCGAAACCTGGATCAACCGCCCGATCGCCGCCAGCTACCGCGCGCTGCACCTGGCCGGCCATGCCCATTCCATCGAATGCTGGCACGACGGCGAACGCGGGGCGGAGCTGGTCGGCGGCCTCTATGGCGTGGGATTCGATCGGGTGTTCTGCGGCGAAAGCATGTTCAGCCGCGCCACCGATGCCTCCAAGGTCGCGCTCGCGTGGCTGGTCGCCCTGCTGAAGGCGGGCGGTTACCGGCTGCTGGACTGCCAGTTCATGACCGATCACCTGGCCAGCCTGGGCGCGGTCTCGATCAGCCGCGAAGCCTACCTGGCACGGCTGGCGGACGCGGTCGACGCAGGGCCCGCTCCTCCGCTGCCGGAGATCTACGCTTCGTTCTGCGCGGCTTCAGCCTCCGCCGGTGCCGCCGAGGGAGACTCGGCCGGCGAGGGCGCTGCCGATGGTGCGGCCGCCGCCGGGGCGCCGGAGGGAACCTGCTCCCCGCCTTCGGGGAAGCTCATTTTGCAGTCCTTGACCCACACGTCGTAGATCGCGTGCTCCACCACGTTGAGGCTGGGCGAGTTCTTGAACAGCCAGCCCGAGAAGATCCGCCGCCATTCCAGCGGCGCGCCCACGGTCTTGCGCTCGTGTACCACCACCTGGACGAAAGCCGCGGTTTCCGGCGGGTCTTCCCATGGCGCGGTACGCTCGCAGGCGGAAAGGCGGATGACCACGTCGCCGATGCGGCGCGCCTCGCCCGGCTTCATCTCGATATCGCGCGAGATATTGTTGCGCTTGTTGAGCAGCGCGATGGTCGCCACGCGGTCCTTCATCGGCGTGCCGATGCTGTCCACGGCGGGCGGCGGAGGCGCCGCGTTGGCTATTTCCTTGGGAATCTCGGTCGATTCGGGCTGCGGTTCCGGCGCTTCGCCGGTGCAGCCCGCGATAAGCGCCACGGCGGCCCCAAGCGTAACGACAGGGACCGCGAAAGGCTTCACGCGTCGGGCGTCCAAGCTTCGTAATCGGTCCGCGCGCGTGCCCGCCGGCCGCCGCGCTCCAGCGCGCCTTGCGGGCGATAGGCGCCGGCCGTGCCGGTCAGGTTGGGCCGATGCTCGACCTCCCAGATCTTCGGCGGCGGCAGATGGCTTTCGGGCAGCTCGTCATAGGAATGGTGCAGCCAGCCATGCCATTCGGCCGGCACCCGGCTGGAATCGTTGGCCCCGTTGTAGATCACCCAGCGGCGATCCCGCCCGTCCGCCGTCCGTTTCTTGGTGGAACGGTAATAGGCATTGCCTTGCGCATCGGTGCCGACTCGCTCTCCGTAAAGCGCGTTCGACAGTAGGGTGCCGATCGTGGCGCCATCCCACCAGGTGAAGAGCTTCATGAGGATTCCCATGGCGCGCGCACTAGCGCCAAGGGGCCATGGCGCGCAAGCTCACCAATCGACCTTCGTGCCACGCGTGATGCCCAGGGCCTGGGCGCGGCCGGCGTTGAGTTCCAGCACCGCGATCGCCGGCGCGTCGGATGTCAGCGGCGTTTCCGAATAAGGCACCGCATGATCGGCCACGTTGATCACCCGGTGGTCCGGCCCGATGAACACGATGTCGAGCGACAGCACGGTGTTCTTCATCCAGAAGCTGAGGGTGCGCGGCGAATCATAGGGAAACAGCATGCCCTCGTCCGCGCCCATCTCGGTGCGGAACATCAGCCCGCGCGCCTGTTCTTCCCCCGTGCGCGCCACTTCGACTCGGAAGGCGTGCGCCTTGCCCCCGGCCGGCGTGGCGGTGAGCGGGATCACGTCGAGCCCCGAGACGGGATGGACGGAAGCCGGCGCGGCGGGCGTGGGGGAAGGCTCCGCAGCCTGGGGCGAACAGGCCGGCAGGGCCAGCAGCAGCGGCACGAACAACACGGACAACAGGGACAGGGTGGGCACGCGCATCGGATCAGGCCTCTTGGTCGAGTTCCGCGGCCCAGCATTCGGCCGCTTCCCCGCTGGCGGCATCGACGATTTCGCGCGCGGTGTCGAGCCGGTGCCCGGCGCGCAGCATCGCCGCCAGCTGCTTTTCCCGCCGTTCGCGGTCCACGGGCTGTTGTTCGTGTTCGGGGCCGAACGGGCCGAAGCGCCGCTTGCGCGCCAGGGCCAGCGCCGCGCGCCGCTCGGCCGCCTCGCTCGGGCGGACCGTCTCGCGCGCCTCCTCGTCGATTCCCGCCTCCGCCAGCGCCTGGCCGATCCGCCGCGGGCCATAGCCGCGCCGCAGCAGCGCGCTCGCCCGCGTGCGGGCGAACAGGGCGTCATCGACATAGCCCAAAGCGACATAGCGTTCGATCAGCGCGGCGATCGGCGGCTCGCGCTCCCCTTCCCAGCCCCGTTCGCGCACCTTGCGCGCCAGATAGCGCTCCAGCTTCGCCGCGCTCGTGGCAAACCGTGCAACGTAGGTTAAGGCAAGCTCTTCCAGACGCGCGGCATCCAGTGGCCCTGCCCTGGAACGCGCCCGTTTCATCGCTTGCTCATCACCGCCCATGGCCATATTCGTGCCACAGTCGTTGACAAATGGGAAAGTTTGTCGCGGGGGCCGTCCCGAATTTCGGCGGCCGCCCGGTTGGGGTGGACGCCGCCAGAGCGTCCGAAGGACGGGGATTGCCATTCAGTCATGACCGAACTCGTACCCACGCCCAATGATTGCCCGCTTCCGCGCATCCGCTCGGAATTCGCCACGTTCACCGAAGCGGTGGACTATGCGGCGCGCAGCGCGAAGGGCCTGAACTTCCACGATGCCCGCGGCACGCTGGAACGGGTCTATCCTTATTCCGAGATGCGCCAGGATGCGCTGGCGATGGCCCGGCGGCTGATCGCCCGCGGCATCGGCAAGGGGGACCGGGTGGCGCTGATCGCCGAGACCGGGCCGGAATTCGCCGCGCTGTTCTGCGGCGCGGTCTATGCCGGCGCCTGGCCGGTGCCCCTGCCTTTGCCGACCACCTTCGGCGGCAAGGAAAACTACATCGACCAGCTGGCCGTGCAGCTCGAAAGCGCCGATCCCAGCCTGCTGCTCTATCCGGCGGAGATCGCCGAGCTGGCCTCGGCCGCCGCCGCCCGGCAGCGCTGCGAAGGGAGCGACTGGGACAGCTTCGCCGCGCAGCCCGCGCCCGAAGCCGACCTGCCCACGCCCCAGCCGGACGATATCTGCTATCTCCAGTATTCCTCGGGCTCCACGCGCTTCCCCACCGGCGTGGCGGTGACTCACCGCGCGCTGCTGCACAATCTCTACGGCCACGCTACGGCGATGGACATCCACGAGAACGATCGCGTGGTCAGCTGGCTGCCGTGGTATCATGACATGGGGCTGGTCGGCTGCTTACTGTCGCTGATCGCCAACCAGGTCTCGATCGATTACCTGAAAACCGAACATTTCGCCCGCCGGCCGCTCGCCTGGCTGGATCTCATCAGCCGCAACCAGGGCACCACGCTCAGCTATTCGCCCACGTTCGGCTATGACATCTGCGCCCGGCGCATCTCCAGCCAGTCCAGCGTGGCCGAACGGTTCGACCTGTCGCGCTGGCGGCTCGCCGGCAACGGCGCGGACATGATCCGGCCCGACGTGATGCAGAACTTCGTCAACGCCTTCGCCGGGGCGGGTTTCAAGGCCAGCGCCTTCACCCCCAGCTACGGCCTGGCCGAGGCGACGCTGGCGGTCACCGTCATGCCGCCGGGCGAAGGCATCCATGTGGAACTGGTGGAGGAAGAACGCCTCTCGGGCACCAAGCGCGATCTCTCGCGCCCGGCCCGCTATCGCGCCATCGTCAACTGTGGCAAGCCGCTGCCCGACATGCAGGTCGAAATCCGTGGCGAGAACGGCAAGCCCCGGAAGGATCACCAGATCGGCAAGGTCTGGTGCCGCGGCCCCAGCGTGATGCACTCCTACTTCCGCAACGAGGAAGCGACCCGCGAATGCCTGGTCCCCAGTGAAGATGGCAAGGGGGCGTGGCTGGACACCGGCGACATGGGCTACACCGCCAAGGGTTATCTGTTCATCGTCGGCCGGGCGAAGGACATGATCATCATCAACGGCAAGAACCACTGGCCGCAGGATATCGAATGGGCGGTGGAACAGCTGCCCGGCTTCAACCACGGCGACATCGCCGCCTTTTCCGTCGAGATGGAAAACGGCGAGGAAGCCCCCGCCGTCCTCGTCCACTGCCGCGTGTCCGACCCGGAAGAGCGCGTGAAACTGCGCGACACCATCCGCGACAAGGTCCGCTCGATCACCGGCATGAACTGCGTGGTCGAACTCGTCCCGCCCCGGACGCTGCCCCGCACCAGCTCCGGCAAGCTCAGCCGCGCCAAGGCGAAGCGGCTGTACCTGTCAGGCGAGATCGAACCGTTCGAACTGGCGGCTTGAGGGCAGGTACCCGTACGCTGGAAACAGATGGAAAGCCGCGCCTTAGCGGTAGCTAGAAAGTGAATCCATCGGTGCTATTGTCAGCATGTGACAATAGACCGTCCTTTGGCCGTTCCGTTGATGCCTTCGCGGCGACTTGTAACGCGTTACCGACGTGGTGCGGCGATGGTTGCGCTCCTCTTCCCCCTGATTCCTATAATCTTCCTTGTTCTTGCCTTCTCTAAAAATGGCCTCGAAAGCCTGTCCCTCCATCCGATTCTGGTTACCAGCCTTCCCGTTGGGCTAGTGGCGCTCGGTTTTTGGGTTAAGCGATATTACTGCCCCGCCTTAAAGGCGCTTCGTAACTGGACTGATCCGATTTCTGTCGGCGCTACGATGGTAGAGTTCTTCGGTCGAAGTTACCCTCTCTCGGAAGCAAGCAGCCTTTTGGTAGAAGATAAGAAAGTGTCATTGCTCAGCGAAGGTCGGGTGCTGGCGGTGGAGCCGACATTCTTCATTACCCACGATGATTGGCATTGAACGGATGACCTCCGCAGGCCCTTCGCTTGCAAAAGACTCCTTTCCTACACCACCCCAAATCGGCTCCACCCTTGCGGATGAGCCTCGAATCGCCCCCCAGGATCCGCCAGCAGCGCCGCGTGCCGCGCGTGCCGCCCTTCTACCCCGTGCCGCTGCGCACAATGCACAATGGCTGGACCGTCACCCGCCAGGCCCATTTCCTCGGCTGGCTGGCGGAAACCGGCTCGGTCTCGGCCGCCTGCGCGCGCGTGGGGATGAGCCGCAACAGCGCCTACAAGCTGCGCAGGAAGCCCCATGCGGAAAGCTTCGCCGCCGCGTGGGATGCGGCGCTGGGAATGCCGATACGAAAGGTGACAATCGATGACCTCGCTTTCCTGGCCTACCAAGGCCTGATCCGCCCGCGTTTTCGCGGCGGGAAGTACATCGGATCGCGTCAGAAACCCGACACGACCGCGCTTTTGCGCCTCCTCGCCCGGCTCGATCGCTCGGCCTGCGGGCGGCATGGCGAGGGGTGACAGACGATGTCGGAAAAACGCCGATAAGCGTGGCGTGAAGGGTTACACACGCGCGCCGATTTCCCCTTCCGCTCGCCTTCCGCTTGCGGCACCCTCTCTTGGCCCGGCGCGCGCCGCACTTGAACACCGTGTCTTGCCCACTTAATACAGTGGGGACTTGCCGGAAGGGGAAGAGCGAATGGCCACCACCAACCAGACCACGACCAAGGCCTCCGGCGCACCCGCTGCCGATCTGGAGCTGACGCCGCCCGATCCGGTGCCGGCCGTCGCGCCGGAAAAGGCGGCGGGGCTGGTGCCGATCGAGGAAGAGAAGAAGTCCAAGCTGGAAGAGAAGGTCGAAGGCTTCGTGGCCGAGCTGATCGCGCTCGATGCCCAGTCGCCCGAATTCGGCAAGAAGGTCGATCAGATCACCGGCATGGGCCGCAAGGAGATCACCACGGCGGCCGGCATGTCCAACCGCTTCCTCGACCGGCCGGTGCGGGCGATGGATCAGGAAACCGGCGTCGGCAAGGATCTGGCGGAGCTGCGTCGCACGGTCGAGGATCTCGATCCCGGCCGCAAGGGCAAGCTCAGCTCGGGCCGCAAGTTCCTCGGCGTGATCCCCTTCGGCAACAGCCTGAAGCGCTATTTTGACAGCTATACCTCGGCCCAGGGCCACATCCAGGCGATCCTCGCTCGCCTCGCCAGCGGCAAGGACGAGCTGCTGATGGACAACGCGGCGATCGACGTGGAACGGCAGAAGCTGTGGGAAGCCATGGGCAAGCTGGAACAGATGGTCCACATCGCCCGCACGCTCGACCAGCGGCTGGAGGAAGAGGCGGATAACCTCGATGCCACCGATCCGGCCAAGGCCAAGGCGATCCGCGAAAGCGCGCTGTTCTATGTCCGCCAGCGCACGCAGGACCTGCTGACGCAGACGGCCGTGTCGGTGCAGGGCTACCTCGCGCTCGACCTGGTCAAGAAGAACAATGTGGAGCTGGTGAAAGGCGTGGATCGCGCCAGCACCACCACTGTGGGCGCGCTGCGCACCGCCGTCACCGTGGCCCAGGCGATGACCAACCAGCGGCTGGTGCTGCAACAGATCACGTCGCTCAACGAGACCACCGCCGGGATCATCGATTCGACCGGCAAGCTGCTGCGGGACAACACCGCCAAGATCCACGAGCAGGCGGCCGCCAGCACGATCCCGCTGGAAACGCTGCAACGCGCCTTCCAGAACATCTACGACACGATGGACGAGGTCGATAACTTCAAGGTCAAGGCGCTCGCCAGCATGAAGCAGACGGTCGAGGTGCTGACGGACGAGGTGGAGAAGTCGAAAGGCTACATCGCCCGCGCCGAAGGGCAGGCCCAGGCCGGCAAGGCAGCGGCCGAGCCATCGCTGCTCGCCGCCGAGTAATGGAGCGGGACCTGACCTCTCACAGCGAACGCCTGATCGAGGAAGGCCGCGCGCTGGTGCGTGACAACCAGGCAGGCGGGCGGCACCGGCGCGCCCAGCCCATCGGGCGGGGTTCGGCGGAGCTGCGGCAGCGCAACCTGATGACGCGGATCAAGCTGATCGGCGCCTCGCTGCTGGCGATCGTGTTCGCCGCGATGGTCGCCGGAATCGCGATCGACGGGATCGGCTTCACCGGCATCATGATCGCTTTCCTGGGGATCGTCGCCAGCACCTTCCTGTTTTCCAATTTCCCTCGCGTGAAAGTGCCCAGCCGCAAGGATCTCAACACCGGCGACGTGCGCCACATGGTCGCCCGCACGGAACTGTGGCTGGAACACCAGCGCTCCGCTCTGCCGCCGCCCGCGGTCACGCTGGTGGACCAGATCGGCGTGCAGCTCGATGCGCTGGGCGTGCAGCTCGAACATATCGATCCGCTGCATCCCGCCGCGGTCGAAACCCGCAAGCTGGTGGGCGAAACGCTGCCGGGGATGATCGATGCCTATCGCAAGGTTCCCCCGCCCCTGCGCACGGAGAAGCGCGCCGGCGCCACGCCGGATGCACAGCTGACCGAAAGCCTGAGCAAGATCAGCCACGAGATCGACCGGGTCACGCGCCAGCTCGCCGATGGCGCGCTGGACGATCTGGCAATCCGCACCCGCTATCTCGACTATCGCTACGGCGCGGCGGGAGAGCCGGAATCCCTTCCCTCGCCCGAAAGCCCAAGCCGCTGATGAACGTCGCCATTCCCCATTCGCTCGGCCGCGAGGAAGCGCGCCGCCGCCTGCGCGAAAACAGCCATCGCATGGCGGACGGTTTTCCCGGCGGCATGGCCGAAGTCACCACCCGCTGGCCCAGCGAGGACCGGATGGACATGGCCATCGCCGCCATGGGCCACTCGCTCACCGGCCATATCGACGTGGGGGATAGCCAGGTGGTGCTGTCCGTCGACCTGCCCCCGGCGCTCGGCTTCCTGCGGCCCATCGTGGAAGGCGCGGTGCGCCAGCAAGGCCAAAAGCTTCTCGCCCCACCTTCGGGGGATTAGCACTTCACCAAACACCTCGTCATTGCGAGGAGTGTAGCGACGAAGCAATCCAGGGCGGTGTGATGCCGCCCCTGGATTGCTTCGCTACGCTCGCAATGACGATCCGGGCCGGAAGGCGATACAGCCTAAAGCTTCCGTTCCAGCTCCAGGTAGGTCTCCGGTATCCGCAGCGCCGCCGCCGCCTCGCGGGTTTCGCGCAGGAACAGCAGCAGCCCCCCCATCAGCAGCCCGAGCGCGAGGACGAACGTGGTCGCCACATAGGGCTTCAGCTCGAGCCCGGCGAAATCCTCCACGAACAGCAGCACCACCGTAAGGCCGATGCTCAGGCCCGCCAGCACCAGCAGCAGGATGGCCCGGGCGATCAGGTGGATGCGCCGGTCCACCAGCCTGATCTCGCGCACCACCGCGTCATGTTCGGAGCCGACGGTATTCTGGTGCCGATCGACCAGATGGCGCGAACGGTCGACGATGCGCCCCAGCCGGGTCGACAGGATGTTCATGATATTGCCGATCGCCACCAGCACGAACACCGGCGCCAGCGCCAGCTGGATCGTTTCCGCGATCACGCCGGTATCACCCATTCCGCTTCCCCTTCAGTGGCCTTACTGGTTCGCGGCCCCACCCAGCTTGCCGACCTTCTGCGCGCCCGCCAGCGTGGTGACCAGCACTTCGTCGCCATCGACCACCACGGCGATGCCTTCCAGCCCGATCACCGAGATGCGCGGCCCATCGGTTTCGGCCAGCACGTCGCGGCAATCGACCAGCTCGACCCGGCCCCGCGTGCAGTTGCCGTTCCCGTCACGGGCGCGGGCTTCATGCAGCGCCTGCCAGTTGCCGATGTCCGACCAGCCCATCGCCACCGGCACCATGGCGGCGCGGACGGTGTTCTCCATCAGGGCATAGTCGACCGATTCCGGCTCGACCTCGGCAAAGGCGGCAGGTTCGGGGTGGAATTCCGCGCCGTGTTCCCGGCCCCGCGCCACGGAGCGATGGACCGCATCGGCCAGGGCCGGGCGATGGCGCCGCAGCTCTTCCAGAAAAGCGCCCGCGCGATAGACGAAGATACCGCCGTTCCAGCTATAGCTGCCATCGGCCAGGAACTGCTCGGCCGTCGCTCGATCGGGCTTCTCGACAAAGCGTTCGACCTGGAAACCGCCTTCGAGCGGGGCGCCCCGGCGGATATAGCCATACCCGGTCTCCGGCGCATGGGCCGCAATGCCGAAGGCGACCAGCCAATCCTGCTCCGCCAGCTGGGCGGCGGCGCAAGCGGCACGGCGGAAGGCTTCGGCATCGGCGATATGGTGATCGCTGGGGCACACCAGCATCACCGCATCGGCCGGCAGCCGCTCGGCCGCCAGGGCGATCGCCGCCGCCGTGTTCTTGGCTTCCGGCTCCACGATCACGCTGACACCCGGAAACGCCGCCGCCTGCGCCGCCACATGGGCGAGGTGCGCCTTGCCCGTCACCACGATCGGCGCAGCGAAGCGCTCGCCATCGGCGCAACGGCCCAGCGTCGCTTCGAACAGCGTCCGGTCTTCCACCAGCGGGAGAAACGGCTTGGGCGCCTGCTTGCGGCTGCGGGGCCACAATCGCGTACCGCTGCCGCCGCACAGGACGACCGGGTAAATCATTGCCATGGCTTGCGAATCCCTGAAAAGATCGGGCGTGAACGCAATGTAGGATGGCCCCGGGCGCTTGTCATCAGAACCAGCGTTGCCGCCAGCGGTAGATGCCCACCGTCGGCGTGCCCGAAGCATCCAGTCGCGGCCGGAAGACGAAGCGCTGCGTTGCCAGCCGGCAGGTCACCGCGTCGGCCTCGGGATCGGGGCTGGGATCGGTTACCCGGCAGTGGCTCACCCGCCCGTCGGCGCCAACGGTAAGCTCGATCACCACGTCATGCCCCCGGCGCGCCTCCCGGCCGGCGCGCGGATAGTCGCGCGCGCTGTTGATATCGCCGGCGATCTTCTCCAGCGGCCGCGTGCCCGGCCCGGCGCCGGGCCCCGGCCCCGCATTGCCGCTGCCGGTCCCCTGCCCCTCGCGGCCGGCCCCCGTTCCCGCGCCCACGTCTCGCGCGCCGGCTTCGTTCTCGTTCCCGGTCGAGGCGGCGCGCGGGGCTGGGCTTGGGCGCGGCACCGGCGCCTCGGGAACCGCGACATCGCGCGGCGTGGCCTTCTTCCCCTCCTCGCTCGCCGCGCCTTCGATCGCCTGCTGCGAAGGCTCCGGCGCGGGTTCAGGCTGCGGCGGCGCGGTGATTGTCACCGTGACCAGCGAAGCGGCCGATCGGATCGCCGCCTGGGTGAAGTCCGGCGCGAAGGCTCGCACCAGCCCCGCCAGCGCCAGCAGATGGAGCAGCACGATCAGCGCCAGCACGCCCCAGCGCGGCCGCCGGCGGGGGGCGTACCCGGCTTCCAGCCCTTCTGGCGGCGCAAGATCGCGGGCAGGTTTCATCGGTCCCGCATCCTAGAGCACCACCGCGCGGTCTTCATCCCCGGCGTTCCGTCGGCCGACCCGATGCGCCGCTCATGCCGCGTTCCGCGGGCCGCCTTCGCCGTAGAGATACTCCGGATGGAAATGGGCGAACTGTTCCAGCCGCCGGCGATCCGGGATATAGACCGCGCCGCGCCGGAACTCCGCGATCCCCTCGCGCTTCAGGACGCCCAGCGCGCGGTTCATGTGGATCGCCGTGGTGCCGCACATGTCCGCCAGATCGACTTGCGTCAGCGGCGTGCGCAAGACCTCGCGCCGGCCGAGGCCGACCAGGTCGAGGCGATACCACAGCTCGGCGAAGATATGCGCCACCCGGCGCGGCGCCGTGAGCTGTTCCAGCTTGAGGATCCATTGCCGATGGATCGCCGCATCGACCAGCGAGGCGAACCACAGCAGCCGCGTCACTTCCGGATTGTCGGCCAGCACCTGCTCCAGCCGCGCATGGGGCACGAAGCCGACCAGAGTATTGCCCAGGGTCACGATATCGTGATCCAGCCGCTTCAGCGCGAAGCCGTTCAGATCGGCGAAATCGCCCGGCACCTGCAGGCCGACGATGAACCGGCGCCCTTCCTGGTAGATCGTGCGCGTCACCAGCCCTTCGATGACCAGCGTCGCCTGTTCCGCAAGCTCACCCCGCGCCAGCAGCCGCGCCGGCTCCTTGTAACGCTGGGTGGATTCGACCAGCGATTCAACCAGCGCCTTCTCGCTGTCGGACATGGCCCGGCGCAGGCGGCCCTTCAGGAACCGGCCCGTGAGCGGATAGGTTTCAGCTTCGGCGAGTCCCATACGAGACAAAAATGTTAACACGAGGCTCGGTTCCGCCGACCGGGCCATCGCATCAACGCCGCTGGCGGCATTCGCGAGAAGTGGTGGTGAGCCCTGCTGGATTCGAACCAGCGACCTACTGATTAAAAGTGGCGGGTCAAGCATTTTCCGGATTTTCCCGGATCATCCCAAAACATCCCTTAGATCCTTGAATGCACAATGAAAGTCGGAGAAAATGCGGTCCCAAATGTTCTTGCATTGCTCCATCCGATCGCGCATACGATGAATCCTCAGTGAATCCTTTTTTGAGATACTGACCCGAGCTTCTCGATTGCGGTCGTTTTGAATCCTTTGCTTTCCGGACAGTGGCTTTCATCATGCCTAAGCGCGTTCCAGCCCTCTCGGCCCTTCAGATATCGAGGGTTCGGCCACACCCTACCAAAGCCGTCGAGCTGGTCGATGGCGCGGTCTCAGGCCTCAGGCTGCGCATCTTGCCGTCTGGGAAGAAGTCGTGGTCGCTCGCAATGCGGGCCAATGGCGTCATGCGCAGATTCGAAGTCGGGTCCGGGCTTGGGCTTTCAGAGGCGAGGACCAAAGCCGAGGGCCTGCGGCGGAAGATCAAGGAGGGCGCCGATCCCACTGCCGAAAAGCGCTCGGCACGCCAGAAGGCCATCTCGGCATTGGAAGGAGTGGGGACCTTGGGCTCGGTCATCGATGCCTACTTCACCACGGGGAACGGTGCGGGCCTCAAATCGGGAGAGACCCAGAGGAAACACCTCAAGACGTTCTTCAGATCGCTCCTCGGAAAGCCGGCATCGGACGTGCGCTCATCGCAGCTACAACTCGTGGTAGACGCTCACCCGGCGCGGATTACCGCAGCGCGGGCTGTTGCCTACGTTGGCCCGGTCCTCAAGTGGGCCCGCAAACGCGATTTGATGCGGGGGCCCTTCGAGCTCGAGAAACCAATCGTCGGCGCTCCCCGGCAGCGCGTCCTCGACGAAGGCGAGCTACGCAAGCTGCTCCTCACGTTCGATGATGCCTATGGCCGCTGCTGCATGTTTCTCCTGTTGACCGCCGCGCGCCGCAGCGAGGCGGTCCATGCGACGTGGAGTCAGATCGATTTAAAGGCGAAAACGTGGACGATTCCGGGTGAGGATCGAAAAGACACGAGGGCTCAGGCGCGTCGCAACGGCAAACCGAAGGAGGCACTGATGGTCCCCCTCTCGCAGCAGGCAGTCGCTCTGCTGAAAGAGACCCACCGGATTGAACGGGCACGTCGAACTAACCTTGAACTTCCGAAGATCTCACCAGCAAAGGATAGGATATTTGTGACAGACAGTGGCGGACCGCTGATCAACTGGAGCAGGTGGTTGACTGCGAATGCCAAGCGTTCCGGTGTGTCCGGCTGGTCCGCACACGCGCTTCGCCGAACGGCCGCAACGGTCGCGGGCGACCTCGGCGCGGCGCCCCATGTCATCGCTGCCATGCTCGGCCATTCAAATATCGGCGGACAGCTCGTCGCCGGCTACAACAAGTCGCGCTACCGCGATGAGCATGCCTCGATCATCGCCAAGATCGGCCATAGGATAGGCGAGCTACTCGAGAGAACGACCGAAGCCTCGGACTAAGCTGCCGACGTCCACGCCGATCTCGGTGGCCCGACAACGACTAGGTCCCCTTCTCAGTCGATGAATGAAGCGATCGCCCCCGAAACCCGCCGTCATCTACGATCGCGATGTGCATTTGCCGTACGAAAGTCTTCCGAATGCGCAATATCGTTCCCGATCGATGAACCGCACAACTGGGTGCGTCCGGCCACAACTCTGCAAGAGACCCATCTCCTGAGCGGCTGTAAATCCGAGCCATAAAACTGTAATGAAAGCATGCAAACTTCCTGCGTCCACAGACACAGGAGAAAAAGATGCGACTCACCTACGACGTCGTCGAGAGGGCGCGGGATGCCATTCAAGTCGCCCCTAAGCAGGCTCCAAAGGAGCCAACAATCACAAAAACCAGAGCCATCTGGATGCTATCCGAGGAGATCGAGACACTCCTGGGTGAGAAGAACTATACCTTCGATCAAGCGGCCGCTCTTCTCGAAGAGGCAGGCATTGGGATAGCTCCCTCCACGTTGAAGCAAGTGCTTTACGATGCCAGGAACAGGCGGGCGCGCGAGCAGGAAGCCGCAGATTCACCGGGCGCTCAGTCGCCGGTCCAAGAAATGCCGGGCAGCTCTCTCGGTGAACAGTTATCCCAAATGAAAGAAGATCAGGAATTGAATTGATCCTTAGGCGTCTAGTTATGACAACAAAATGACAATTGAATGTCATAGGGGCAACATTCGGTCCTTCTCCGAGCCAAATCTGTCACATTAGTATAACAAGCGCCCCCTAGCGCTGATGCGAGCCGCGGTGGCCGATTCGCCGCAGCGGTAGTCTTGTATCAACTCTAGGGGCTCGTCATGCTGCATATTCGCAAGTTGCTTCTTCTCGCCACTGCCATTCCTCTCGCAGCCTGCGGACCCGATGATGTTGCGTCGCCCGGCGAAGGAGGCTTCGTCGGCGGACCCGCGCCCGCCCCGTCGCCGACCCCATCTCCGACTCCGACGCCCGGACCCGGCACTCCTGCGGCGAGCTGCCCCGATGGCACCGCCAATGTGGGCGTGATCGCCAATCGGCGCAATTGCCAGATCTCGGGTGTCATTACCGGCAGCCGGACGCTGCAGAACCTACCCGGCGTAATCTATTCGCTTTCCGGCCGCGTGCAGGTCGGCAACGACGTCGGCGGCGGCGGCAGCGCCCCGGGCGGTGCGCAGGGCATTCTTACGATCGAGCCCGGCACGGTGATCTTCGGGTCCTCTGGCGCCGACTTCCTGCTGATCAACCGCGGATCGCAGATCTTCGCTGAGGGAACCGCCACCAATCCCATCATCTTCACCAGCCGGCAGAACATCGAAGGCACGGCGACCGCCGATTCGATCGGCCAGTGGGGCGGGATCGTCATCCTCGGCCGCGCGCCGACCAGCGACTGCATCGGCGGCAACACGCAGGGCGGCTCGGTCGATTGCCAGGCTGCGGTCGAAGGCGTCAGCAATGCGTTCTTCGGCGGTGCCACGCCGGCCGACAACAGCGGGCGCCTGAGGTACCTCCAGGTACGCTATTCCGGGTTCGAAGTAGCGCCCGGCAACGAGCTCAATGGCATCACGCTGGGCGGCATCGGCAGCGGCACGACCATCGAATACGTCCAGGTCACGAACAGCTCAGATGACGGTATCGAGTGGTTCGGCGGAACGGTGAACGGCAGGTATCTCGTGTTCACCGGCAACGATGACGACAGCCTGGACATGGATCTCGGATTCAAGGGCGCGCTGCAGTTCGTCATCGCAGTCCAGCGCGATACCGGCGGCGATCGTATCATTGAGGGCGACAGCCCCGGTAACGAGAACAGCACGCCGCGCACGCATCCCCGAATTGCCAACGCCACCTTCATCAGCCGGAGGCCGAGCGATGCGCTGCTGCTGCGCGGCGGGATGGATCTGACCCTCCTCAACTCCGTGGTTACCGGAAGCCCTGTCTGCCTCGACGTCGACGGGGTCGGGACGATGCAAGCGGCCGGAAGCGCCGCCGAAGAGGCCGGGCCGCCCCGGTTCGAGTCGGTGTTCTTCTCATGCGCGACGGCGTTCCGAGACGAAAGCGACATCGCGGGCGCTCAAATCGCGGCGGCGTTCAATGCCGGAGCGAACAACGTGGCCAACGGCACTTCGACCCTGACCAACCTGTTCGTGAACGGGAGCAACGAGACAGGCGTGAGCGCCTTCAACCTGACCGCCATCAGCAGCTACTTCACGCCGACAAACTACATCGGCGCCGTGCGAAACAGTAGCGACCTGTGGTTCCAGGGCTGGACCTGCGGGCTCGGCTTCAACACCCCGAGCTGCACCGCCATCCCCGGCAACGCTTCCTGATCACAGGGCACCAGAGGGCGGCGCGCTCGGGGCGGCCGCCCTCCAACTTATCTGCAAAATATCTAGGGGTAATCATGAGGTCTCTCGCCGCCTTCGGAAGCCTGCTCTTCCTGTCCACCGCTCTGGTCCCGCCCGCGGCGCTCGCGCAGGAGGCGGGCGCCAGCGAGACGCCACCAGCAACCCCCGAAACAATTCCGGACTCCGAGGATAGCGATCTGGAGATCTCGACGCCCGGAGCCGACTTTGGCAGCGAGATCATCGTTACCGGCCGCTATATTCCAGACCCCGTCCGCTCCACGGCTGAGGTGGTTTCCGTGTTATCTTCGGCGGATATCGCTCGAACGGGCGAAGGCGACATCGCCGGCGCCCTTCAGCGAGTGACGGGCCTCAGCGTCGTCGACGGCGGCTTCGTCTACGTCCGGGGCCTCGGCGAACGCTATTCGCTGGCTCTGTTGAATGGTTCGCCTTTGCCGTCCCCCGACCCTTTGCGGCGCGTCGTCCCACTCGACATCTTCCCCACAGATCTCATCGGGAGCTCGGTGGTCCAGAAGAGCTACTCGGTGAATTATCCGGGTGAGTTCGGCGGCGGGGTGATCAACCTGACCACACGCTCGGTCCCGCGCGAGCCCTTTTTCAAGTTCGGGTTCAGCGTGGGCGCCGATTCCGAGACCACCGGCCAGCTCGGATATTCGTATTACGGGAGCGACACCGACTTTACGGGGTTCGACGACGGTACGCGCGACATCCCCGCGGACCTGCAGGCCGCAATTGGCAGCGGCAATCTCGTGGTCATCGGCGAGAACTTCAGCGAAGCGCAGATCAAGGATTTCACCGCGAGCCTGGTGAACGCGCCAACCACCTTGATCCAGCGCCTTGGCGACATTCCGGCCAACGTCGGTCTGGATTTCAGCGGCGGCACTTCGTTCGACGTCGGTGCGATGCGGATCGGCGTGATCGCAGCCGCCAACTACAGCAACTCGTGGCAGACCCGAAGCGGCATCCAGCAGGTTTCCGGCGGCGCGTCGGCCGGCGAGGATGGCGAAGAGGTTCTGCGGCCTGACGTCGATTACCGCTTCCTGTCGACCGAAAACCGCCTCGTCGCCAGCGGGTTGCTTGGTCTCGGCGTGGAGGTCGGCGACCACGTCCTGCGCTGGACCAACCTGTATATCCGCGACACGGTGAAAGAAGCGCGCATTCAGGCCGGGACGGACGAGATCAACATCGGCACCGACGAGATCAACGTGGGCAACACGGCCTGGTTCGAACGCCAGCTGATCGATACCCAATTCGTCGGTGAATTCGAGTTCGATCCGGTCAGCATCGACATCCGCGGTACGTACGCGAACTCGCAGCGTGAATCTCCCTACGAGCGCTCGATCAGCTATCGCTACAGCGAGGCGGCGGGCGATTTCGTGAACGATCTGCGCGCCAATGGGCAATATGCCCGCATCGCGTTCAGCAATCTCGACGACAACGTGTACGCCGGGTCGATCGACGTCAGCTACAAGCTGCCGATCGGCATTCCGGCCTCGCTGACGGCGGGTTATGCCTACTACAAGAACGATCGCGCGGCGACGCGCCGCGATTTTCGCTACACGCCGCTGACCGCGCTGCCGTTCCTCGTGACTCAGGAGCGTCCGGACTATCTGCTGTCCGACTACAACGTCTACAACTACGATATCGTCATCGGCGATGTGTCCGGATCGGCGGGCGCCGCGGCTTACCAGGCCGAACTCGAGGTGCACGCCGGTTACATCCAGGCCGAGGCGGAAATCGTGCCGCAGGTTCGCGCGACGATTGGCGTTCGATACGAGGACGGCGTTCAGAGCGTGACGCCGCTCGACCTGTTCGGTCTCGGCGGCGGCGATACAATTCCGTCGCTGATCGAGAACGACTATTTCCTGCCGGCGGCCACGGTGACCTGGAATTTCCTCGACGACATGCAAGTGCGCCTGCATGCGTCGAAGACAATTGCCCGGCCCCAGTTTCGCGAGCTCGCGCCGCAGCAATACCAGGATACCGACACGGACCGGACCTTCATCGGCAACCAGTTCCTGACCGATACGACACTGTTCAACGCGGAAGCGCGCTACGAATGGTACTTCGGTCGCAACGATCGCCTCTCGGCTGCCGGGTTCTACAAGAAGCTCGACCGACCGATCGAGAACGTCGCCTTTACCCAGGGGGGCACGTTCTTCACGACATTTGCCAACGCCCCCAGCGCCGATCTCTACGGATTCGAGATCGAAGCCCAGCGTTCCATTGCTCTGGACGGGTTGAACTCGCCGATCTTCGCGACCCGCGATCTGGTGCTGATCGGGAACTACACCTACTCGCAGTCGAAGATCAAAGTCGGGCCGGACGACACTACGATCCCCGTCGGCAGCGGCGGCGTTCCAGCCGCAGCGAGCGACTACTTCGTCGACGGAACGCCGCTGACCGGTCAGTCCAAGCACCTGGTCAACCTGCAGATCGGGCTGGAGAACACCGACCGGCTGTCGCAGCAGACGATCCTGGTCAGCTACGCCAGTCGCCGGGTGACCAATCGCGGTCCGTCAGGCCAGCCGGACCTCATCGAGGAGCCAGGGCTGCGGCTCGATTTTGTCGCGCGCGAAGGTGTCAGCCTGTTCGGCACCGAGACGGAACTGAAGCTGGAAGTCCGCAACATCACCGGCGAGAACTATGAGGAATACCAGATCCTCAACACCAGCCGGATCGACAACAACACCTACGATCTCGGCCGAACAGTCAGTGTCGGCCTCGCCGTCTCGTTCTGATCGAGCGAGCCGATTGCATGCCCGGGCGCGCACCGCGCCCGGGTTGGCCACGCGCAAGACCTTCCTAGCGCGGGCCTTGTACGCATCGGCGCCCGTGTCGCGCGCACCTGCTAAACCACTTCGCTTTTTGAGCCGGCTGCGGTCGCTTCGATGCTAGCAAGCGACAGGGCATGCTCCGCCGACCTAATGGCTGTGCGAAGTCCCAGATTACCGCGGTCGATCGGGCAGAGGCGGACGCTGTCGAGGTGGATGCGCTCTACCCCGGCGACCGCGTCCTTCGAGCCGCCGGCAGGATCGACCTCGTATTCTAGCGGTCCCGCGGCCAACGCTGGAGTGTCCGGCATACCGGCGCGGCGGTTTCTTTGAGCGCGGTCGAAGCGATGACGTTCGCGCCGAAACCGCTACGGGAAGACCGGGGTGAAGGACGTCGGCGCGCCGGCGTTCTGGGAGCGAACTGCGACAAGTGGCGCCGGCCGGGGCGCATACGAGAGAGCTGTTCCGGAGGATGTGCGGTGCACACCCTCCGGAATTCGCGCCCATCAGTCGAGATCGACCGCCGACATGGTCACGAGAGTGCTTGCGGCGGCTTCCGCCTGCGCACGCACCGCAGCCGGCGAAATGATGAGACCGATTCCGGCGAGCGGCCCGCCTTCGGCCGATGCGCTCACCCAGCTCGCCAGGAACTCGCGCAAGCCGGGGATCGCGTCGACATGAGCCTTCTTGGCATAGACGAACATCTCGCGCGCACCAGGATAGCGGCCTGACGAGATCGTTTCGTAGTTCGGCTCGATGCCGTTCAACGGCAGACCTTTGAGGCTGCCGAGGTTTTCCTCAAGATAGCTGTACCCGAACACGCCGACGCTGCGTGGGTTCGACTGGAGCTTCTGGACGATGAGGTTGTCGTTCTCGCCCTGATCGACGTAGGCGCCATCGCTTCGCACTTCGGTGCAGACCTGCTCGAACTTCTCCTCGTCCGCTTCCTTGAGGCTCTTCATTGCCGGATTGCTTTCGCATCCGACCATCAGGATCAGCTCTTCGAAGGAATCGCGCGTGCCCGACGTCGACGGCGGACCGTACACGAAGATCGGCTCGGCGGGCAGCGACGGGTCCACGTCGGCCCAGGTCTTGGCTGTCTGGGGTTGCCCGTACGGATTTCTCGCCAGCGCGCGGTAAACCAGCTCGGGCGTCAACGACAGGCTGATCCCGTCCTTCGCGGAGGCGAGGGCCAGGCCGTCCAGCCCGATCGGGATCTCGATCACCTCGTCTACGCCGTTTGCGAGGCAGTTCTGGAACTCATCCGGCTTCATCCGGCGCGAGGCATTGGCGATATCCGGGGTGTCCGGACCGATTCCCGCGCAGAACAGATTGATGCCCCCGCCCGTGCCGGTCGACTCGATGATGGGAGACTTGAAACCGGTATTGGAGCGCGCGAAGTTCTCCGCCACGAGCTTGGCGAACGGGTACACAGTCGATGACCCCACGGCCCGGACGGAGTCGCGGGACCCGCCGCCTCCAGTGTCACCGCACGACGCAAGCGCCAGCGAGCAGAGCGCCAGCGGGGCCGCCAAGATGTTTGTCATCCGCATTTGAATCGTTCCCTGTTTTCCGAATCCCGATCGTGCCGGCAAAACCGATGATGCTGGCTCGAACCAAATATGGACGGCTGATGACAGGAATGTGACATTCGACCGCAGTTGGGTGCGAGCAGCGGCCGTTAGTTGCGCGCGGACTCACCTCGCTCATCGCGCTTTGGAACGATCGCTGCGGCAAGATCTCGCGCGGTTCTCGCCGCTCCCATGATGGTCGCCGAGCCGGGACCACACCAGTCGCCATACCCCGCGAGCCAGAGGCGAGGCTCCGCGATGGCACGCTGGCCTGCCACTTCGACGCGGCCGTCCTCTCCAACGATTCCGAGCGGGCGCAAATGGTCCAATGCGGGGCGAAATCCGGTGCACCACACGATCGCGTCGATTTTCGTCTCGCTGCCATCCGGCCACACGACCCCGTCTTTCGTCATGCGGACGAATGGCCGGACCGAGCGGAGAACCCCGCGCTCGCGAGCTTCCCTGACCGGCGGCACCATCACGATGTCGCCGATCCCGCCTATCGGCTCTGCCCCGGGTCCCGCCTTCAGCCGAGCCGTGGCGCGTTCGAACAACACGCGCCCGTCGACGTTGTCCGGAAGAAAGAGAGGTTCCTTGAGAGTCACCCAGGTAGCGTCGGCAACCTGCGACAGTTCTGCCAGGATCTGGGCCCCGCTGTTCCCGCCACCGACCACGAGGACCTTCTTGCCGGCGAAGTCGTCGGGCGAGCGATAGTGGGCCGAGTGTAGCTGGACACCTTCGAACGAGTCTCTTCCGGGAACCCGGGGGATGTACGGTTCGGACCAGGTTCCGGTCGCACTGACGACCCGCTTGGCCAGATAGTCGCCGCGATCGGTTGTCAGAACGAGGCCGTCATCAGCCCGGCATACCTCGATCACCCTGACCGGCCGCTCGATCGGCAACTCGTAGCGCTGCTCATATTGCGTCAGATAGGCGATCGCATCATCGCGTGTCGGAAAGCCTCCATGGTCGGTCGGCGGCATCAGCCACCCTGGCAGCGAGCTGTAGCCCGCTGGAGAAAACAGCCGCAGCGAGTCCCAGCCATGCCGCCATGCACCGCCGGGTCCGCCCTCGCTGTCGAGGATCAGGAAGTCTGCCCCGGCGCGCCGCAGGTAATAGCCGAGCGCCAAACCCATCTGACCACCGCCGACGATGATGATGTCATGCGCTTTCAAGCGTCGGGACTCCAACGAGCGCCGGCTCGGCGGCAACGAGACTTGAGAAAGTGGAAGGCGCCTTCCTGATCACGGCTCGCTTCCCAGGAGCGCTTCGCGGACCACGTGGAAGATCGTGTGCTGCTCGATGGTGCCGCGAAACAGATGCGCGCCCGGGCCCGATGCCCGAACCACGACGTCCTCGCCGCCGTGTGTCTCGCCGGAGAGCGGAACTGTTGCCTGCTGGCGGTAGTCCGGCGCCGCGGTATCGACGGCGGCAGGATCGGGGCGCTCGCCCGGGGCGAAGGCGCCCGGCCCGTTTGCGTAGCCCAGCGTGGTGTAGGCCTTTCCGTCCCTCGCGAGCACGGCGCTCCGGGCTCCCCCCGCGACCGTGCCGAAGATGGGATTGCCGCGATCCGGATAGCCGCTGATCGTCAGGGTATGGCTGTGGTCTGCGGTCGTGACGATCAGCGTCTGGTCCAGATCGACCAGCTCGATCGCACGGGCGATGGCGGCGTCGAAGGCGACGGTGTCCGTCAGCGCGCGATAGGCGTTGCCGCCATGATGGGCATGATCGATGCGGCCCCCTTCGACGAGCAGCACAAAGCCTTGTCCGTTGCGCGACAGACGGGCGATGGCGAGCTCGACCATTTCGGCAAGCGAAGGCTCGCCGGCTGCATCCGTCGCGCGATCGGCCTCATACTGCATGTGACTTGGCTCGAACAAACCGAGCAGCCGCGTCTCGCTCGCGGGATTGAAGGTAGCCAACTGGGCTGCATTCCAGACGAAAGTGCCGGACGGATTGGCGGCCTGCCATGCGGCGATGAGGTCGCGGCCGTCCTTCCGCTTCCCCGTCCGGTCTGCATACTCGGGATCCCGGGCGGTATTCGGCAGGAAGGCACTTCTCCCGCCGCCGAGCGTCACGTCCAGTCGCGAACCGACGGCCCCTTCGATCAGCTGGCGGGCGATATCTCGGCATCCTTGCTCGATCGCCTCGGCCGGCATGTCGGCGTCGGACTCCCAGTTGCGCTGGGGCGTGTGGGCGTAGGCGGCAGCGGGGGTCGCGTGGGTGATGCCGGTGGTGGTCACCACACCCGTGGCCAGGCCGGCTTGCTGCGCAATCGCCAGCAGCGAGGGCAGTTGGTTGGCGAGACCCGACGCGCAGTCGTTCTCGAGCGCCTCCGGGCCGACCCCGATGACGCTGTTGCGGGTCTTGACCCCGGCCAGGATAGCGGTGGCCGTGGGTGCGCTGTCGGAGACCTGCGCATCGTGCGAGTAGGTCTTGACCAGAGCGGTATGCTCGAGCCGGTCCATCGCGGTCTCGAAGGACTCGCCATCCACTCCGAGGGACTGCCCGGCGAGGATCCGGCCCGCTGTCAGCGTGGACACGCCCATGCCGTCGCCGATGAAGAGGATGACGTTGCGGGCCCTCGCAGGTCGTGACGGGCCGCTGCGAAGGGCCTCGAGTTCGGCCACAGCCTGTTTGCGATATTGCTCGGTCGTGCCCGGCGCGGGTTGGGCCGTCGCGGGCGCGACCAACAAGGCAAGGGCCATGGCGGCGACGACTGACAGGCAACGATCAAGCACTGCACCCTCCTGGTATTCGATAATCCTAGAAATATCGATTGACGGTCACTAGCATGACCGTATGAGAGGACCAACATGGATTCGGATGACGTAGCAAGCAAAGCCCAGGAGTGGGCGGTGGATGCGCTGCAGGCGCTAGCGCAGGGAACGCGCCTGTCCGTTTTTCGGATGCTGGTAAAGGCCGGACCCGATGGGCTGGCGGCGGGCACCATCGCGCAGGAAGCCGGAGTGCCGCCATCGACGATGTCGCATCACCTCGGCCTGCTCGAGAGAGCCGGACTGACCACCGCGGAACGGGAAAGCCGGATCATCCGCTATCGGGCGGATTACGACGGGATGCGCCGGCTGCTCGCGTTCCTGATGGAAGACTGCTGCCAGGGCGATCCGCTGTTCTGTGCGGACCTCGCCGAGATCACCGCGTGCACAGATTGATCCCGATCGAGAGGCGATATGACCAACAAGACCTTCAACGTGCTGTTCCTCTGCACGGGGAACTCGGCCCGCTCCATCCTGGGCGAAGCGCTGCTCAACAAGATGGGCGAAGGGAATTTCCGCGCCTACAGCGCCGGGAGCCAGCCCAAGGGCGAAGTTCATCCGATGACGCTCGAGGTGCTGTCCAGCTTCGACTACCCGACCGAGGGGCTGCATTCGAAGAACTGGGCCGAGTTCACCAGGCCCGGCGCGCCGGAGTTCGATTTCATCTTCACCGTCTGCGACAACGCGGCGGGTGAGAGTTGCCCGGTGTGGCCGGGAAGACCGATCACAGCCCACTGGGGCGTCGAAGACCCGGCTGCGGTCGAGGGCGAAGGCCAGCGCCAGGCATTTATTGACGCTCTCCGCTACCTGCGGAAGCGGATCGAGCTCTTTCTCATGCTGCCGCTGGCCAGCATCGACGAGATGGCGATGCGCGGGAAACTGGCCGAGATCGGCCGTACCGAAGGCGCAAGCCAGAAGGCGGAGGGTGACCGATGAGCGTGGATATCATCATCTATCACAATCCCGAATGCGGGACCTCGCGCAACGCGCTGGCGATGATCCGCAACGCCGGCATCGAGCCGCACGTGATCGAGTACCTGAAGACGCCGCCGTCGCGCGCCATGCTGGAGCGACTGATCGAGCGGGCCGGGATCACGCCGCGCGCACTGTTGCGCGAGAAGGGCACCCCTTTTGTCGAACTCGGCCTCGACAACTCACAGCTCACCGATGCGCAGCTCGTCGATGCGATGATGGAGCACCCGATCCTGATCAACCGGCCGATCGTGGTCTCGCCGCTGGGCGTGAAACTGTGCCGGCCGTCCGAGGAAGTGCTCGAGCTCATTCCCGCTGCCCAGCGCGGCGCGTTCGCCAAGGAGGACGGCGAGCAGGTTGTCGGCGCCGACGGCCACCGCCTCGCGCGCTAGAAAGGAAGAGTCGTGACTGCACCAGCCGAACGCGAGCGCCTGTCGTTTCTCGACCGCTACCTCACCTTGTGGATCTTCCTCGCGATGGCGCTCGGCGTCTGGCTGGGCTCGACGTTCGAGGCGCTGCCGCAGGCGCTGGACAGGTTGTCGTGGGGCTCGACCAACATCCCGATCGCGATCGGGTTGATCCTGATGATGTACCCGCCGCTGGCGCGGGTGCGCTACGAGGAGCTGCCGCGCGTGTTCGAGGACAAGCGGGTGCTGGCGATCTCGCTGATCCAGAACTGGATCATCGGCCCGGTGCTGATGTTCGCGCTCGCCGTGATTTTTCTCTCCGACTACCCGGAATACATGACCGGCCTGATCCTGATCGGGCTGGCCCGCTGCATCGCCATGGTGATCGTCTGGAACCAGCTGGCGAAAGGCGACAACCAGTACGTCGCGGCGCTCGTGGCGTTCAACTCGATCTTCCAGATCCTGTTCTTCAGCCTCTACGCGTGGTTCTTCCTCGCCGTGCTTCCGCCGCTGTTCGGTCTGGAAGGCAGCGTGGTCGACGTAAGCTTCTGGACCATCGCGGAAGCCGTGCTGATCTATCTCGGCATTCCGTTCCTCGCCGGATACCTGACCCGCAAGTCGCTGACCCGCGCGAAGGGCAATGAGTGGTACGAGAGCCGCTTCCTCCCCAGGATCGCGCCGATCACGCTGATCGCGCTGCTGTTCACGATCGTCGCCATGTTCAGCCTGAAAGGCGGCGAGATCGTCACTCTGCCCGGCGACGCCGTCCGCATCGCCATTCCGCTGACGATCTACTTCGTGGTCCAGTTCACCATCAGCTTCTACATGGGCAAGCTTATCGCCAGCGATTATCCGCGCACGACCGCGGTGGCCTTCACGGCCGCCGGCAACAATTTCGAGCTCGCCATCGCGGTCGCGATCGCAGCGTTCGGATTGGCCTCGCCGGTGGCCTTTGCCGCGGTGATCGGGCCGCTCGTCGAGGTTCCGGTGCTGATCCTGCTGGTCAACGTGGCGTTCTGGTTCGGGCGCCGGTGGTTTCCCGACAGCGTGCCGGCCGAGGGGCGCGCATGACGGATGCGACCTTCAGTCGTCTGCGCTCGCTGACCGACCCGGACCATCTGCCGGCGCTGAGCGCTGAGTATGTCCATCGCCGCCCGGCGCTGGGGCTCGGCAAGCTCGATCCGTCGCCCCGCATCTTGCTGCTGTACGGCTCGCTGCGCGACCGCTCGTATTCGCGGCTGGTGGTGGAAGAGGCGGCCCGGCTGCTGCAGCTGTTCGGCTGCGAGACGCGAATCTTTGATCCGTCCGACCTGCCGCTCCCCGACCAGGTCAAGGACGACGACCATCCTGCGGTTCACGAACTGCGCCAGCACGCGCTGTGGTCGGAGGGCCAGGTATGGTGCAGCCCCGAACGGCATGGGCAGATCTCCGGCATCATGAAGGCGCAGGTCGATCATCTGCCGCTTGCCTACAAGGGCCTCCGCCCGACCCAGGGCCGGACCCTGGCGGTCATGCAGGTGTCCGCTGGGTCTCAGTCGTTCAACAGCATCAACACGCTGCGTATCCTCGGGCGCTGGATGCGCATGTTCACCATTCCCAATCAGTCGAGCGTCGCCAAGGCATACGACGAGTTTGATGAGGAGGGTCGGATGAAGCCCTCAAGCTACTACGACCGCATCGTGGACGTAATGGAGGAACTCGTGCGGTTCACGGTGCTCCTGCGGCCCCATGCCGAGCAACTGGTGGACCGCTACTCCGAACGCGTCGCGGCGAGCCAGCCGGTCACTGCCGCAGCGAAGATGCTTGGCTCGGTCGACCAGGGCCTGGTGACGCTATCGCCGGACGGATGACGGACCGGGCGATAGCGCTGGGCCTGGATGCCCTCCTCCTGCTCGGTGCGATCGCAATTGTCGTATTATGTGTATGGGCGCTCGGCAAACTTGCGGGCCCGGGACGATCGCGGACTTGGTCCGTTCTTGACTTGCTGAGCCGCCCTTCTCGCCGCGGGCGTGCTCGCCGGCGACGGCGGCGGTGAGAGGTGCAGCTGTAACCAGCGTTCGCAAGACAACATGCCCGCCGACGAACCAGATCTGACAGTCGGCCATTTCAAGAAAACTCGAAACGAGCGTTGACATGTGTGGACGGGAGTCATATTTCTAGCCTTATCGAAATGAGGAGACGCTCGTTGCAGGCTGAAGAAGCGATCCTTGCTCTGGGAGCCCTGGCCCAGGAGCATCGCCTGGCGCTCTTCAAGCTCCTGGTGCGCGCAGGCGCAGAAGGACTCCCGGCGGGCGCAATTGCCGCCGAGCTGGACATTCCTAACTCGTCGCTTTCGTTTCACCTCGCCCAGCTCAATCGGGCCGGACTGGTGAACCAGACGCGCAGCGGTCGCTCGCTCATCTACTCTGCCAACTACGCGGAAATGAATGCGCTCATGGGCTACCTCACGGAGAACTGCTGTGCTGGCGGCACATCGTGCGGCGCCGAGGACTCGGGTGAGGCCGGAAGCTCAAGCGCTGTCTTCGTCACTGCCCAATCAAAAGGGAACTCAGCATGAAGCGCTTGCACGTGCATGTCGGGGTCGAGAATATCGACCAGTCGATCCGTTTCTATTCCACGCTGTTCGCCAGCGAGCCGACGGTGGTGAAGCCCGATTACGCGAAATGGATGCTCGACGACCCTCGGGTGAACTTCGCGATCTCGGCCGGTGGCCACGCTGCCAGGGGAATCGAGCATCTCGGCATCCAGGTCGAAAGTCAGGACGAACTGGCGGAAGTCTATGGCCGCCTGAGTGCGGCCGACCGGCCGGTTCTGGAAGAAGGCGCAACGACTTGTTGCTATGCCAGGTCCGAAAAGAGCTGGATCGCCGATCCGCAGGGCGTCGTGTGGGAGGCGTTCCTTACCAACGGCGATGCGACGGACTACGGCAACAGTCCGAAGCTCAGCGTTCTTTCCGAGAACGCTGCCGACGACACATGCTGTGCGCCGGCAATGCCGTCGACGGCGGCCAAGTCGGCCTGCTGCGGCTGACGCGGGCATCGCGCCTCCGCCGGTGCGGTTTCGACATCAGGAACCGAGCGATCATGGCTAGGCTGACCAGGTCCGGCCTGTCCGAACACGCTCGCCAATGCCGCCTGACCGTCACATTTGTCCGTGAAAGCGAATTTCATGAAGCGAATCCTGTTCCTCTGCGTCGCCAACTCCGCCCGCAGCCAGATGGCCGAAGGCCTCGCTCGCCACATCCTCAGCGACAAGGCCGATATCCAGAGCGCCGGTTCGCAGCCCTCGACGGTGAACCCCTATTCGATCGAAGTGATGAGCGAGCTGGGGATCGACCTTTCCGCGCACCGATCCAAGTCGGTGAGCGATATCGACGTCGGGCGGATCGACATGGTCATAACGCTGTGCGCCGAGGAGGTCTGCCCGGTCCTGCCGGGCAACGTCCAGCGTCTGCACTGGGGCATCGTCGATCCCGCCTCGAGCGATCCCTCACTCACTCCGGAGGACCTGCGCCAGCGCTTCCGCACGGCACGCGACCAGATCAAGGCCAGGATCGAGATCCTGTCGTCGTTGATCGACGTGCCGGAAGGGCCGCCATCCGACGAATTCCACTCCAGTATTCGCGTCGCGGACCTGCCCGAAAGCGCGCGCTTCTACGCGTGGTTGCTCGGCGTGTGGCCGAAGGAGTGGACCCATCGCTACGCCACGTTCATCCGCCCCGACCTTGGCCTCAACTTCGTGCTGCTGGTGAGCGACGGCAAGGAACTGCACCACGACACACTCTACCATCTCGGCATCGGGGTGGCGGACAAGGCGGCGGTGATCGACGCCTATCACCGCGCCGTCGCGGGAGGCCTTTCGGTTGAAAAGCCCCCGCGCACGACGTGGAAAGGTACACCGCTCCATGAGTTGTGGCTGACCGATCCCGACGGCAACCTGATCGAGATCTACGCGCGATTGACCGACAAAGAGCTCGCAACCAAACCGGCAGATGAGGCTCCCGAGTTCCTGGTTCCCGGGACCGGCTTCAATGCCTGACGCGACCGCTTGCGCGGGAATCCCCGACCAGTGCGGCAGATTGGGCGAAGACGAATTCGTGGCTGCGAATGGCGCGGTACGCGGGAGCGCTCTAAAGTCGATTTCGAACTCGTCTGGGCGATGAGATCGATGATTTCAAAGACCGACGGTTCAACGGGGGCCGGGCACGAGTTGCAGGTCAGGAGGGCTGCGTCTCAACGACCTCGTAATCAGGCAGGCGCATCTCATCATCCTCTCGCAGATCACCCTCCGAGGTGACGTAGACCCAATGTTCACCATCGATTTCACGCTCTTCGGCCGACACTCTGATTCGGCCGGGAACGCCGGCGCCTATGATTTCGAAGTTGTTGGCGACCTCATGAGCGACCTCGGGGCGGTCGAACTTCTTGCGCTGAACGAGTATGGCCTCGGCATTCCTCCTGCTGGCTATCTCAGCCTCTGTGGACGATGACAAATTGGCCTGGCTATCCGGTCAAATCCCGAGATCCCGTTCCGAGCCTTCCCAGGGGGTCGACAGCGAACTGTCAGTTTCCGCAGAGCGCGGGCTCGGGAGCGCGTTGTCCGAAGGCTAGCTTCGCGACGCTATCCAGTCGTCAATCTGTTCCTCCTTCCACGCAACGGCGTGCCCGCCGAGCGGCACGGGGCTGGGGAAGCGTCCCTCAGCCATCCAGCGGTAGATCGTCGAGCGCCCAAGACCCACACGGTGCTGCACTTCCCGGAGGCGGATGAGGCGAGTCGTCGGACGAGTGGCGGCCGAGACAGAAGGCGCCGGGTCAGGCATGCATGCCTCCATGCGATCCTGCGAAGGCGTCTGCCAACATGGCATCCTTGCGATTGAGCTCGTCGATGTGATCGCCGAGCAGGCGCGCGACGCGGTGGGCGGTGCCCTTGGCCCAGCGCGGCTTGACGTCGTGGATCTGGTTGCCGAGCACGCGCTCGAGCGCACCGGGCAGCTCGCACACCAGGTCTTCGAAGAACCGCGCGAGATCGGACTGCAGCCAGCTGGTCGCCTGGTCGCCGCCCGCCGCGAGAAACAGCAGCAGGTGCGCATTGGGCGCCGCGCCGGCGGCGGCCAGAATGCGCAGCGCCTCGGCAAGGCTCGCCGACCGGCTACCGGCCAGAATGCGCCGCAGCGCGTCCTTGTGAATACCGGTCTCACGCGCGATGTCGCACCGCGCGCGGCCGCTCGCCTCGACCGCCGCGAGCAGCAGGTGCGACAGATCGCGGCGCAGCTCGCCTTCGGCAAACAGGGCCATCTGGGTCATCGACGTACTCCTTTCATGACTCGTCGAATCACCGGCTAGCGCGCGCGGCGGGGTGTAGGAAAACGAAAAGAACATATGCGGAACAGATAGGAAGCCGCGAATCGGGGATCCTCGGCGATTCGCGCGGATTCCGGCGACGCACGCGCACCTTCCGTCCGCCTCGGCGCTGAAGGCGGCAAGCGCAGCGCACATTACCCCTACCGCCGCGCTTACGGCGGCTCCGGAGCCAGCAAATGTCGATTTTTGCTTGGCGCGGGGGCCGATTTTCCGCGCCGCCATTTCCTACAGGCCTCCTTCCGGATCAGGAAGAACACACAGCGAACAAAAGGCGTCGCTGCTTCTCGATCACGGAGTTCCTGCTGATGACCTCTTCGACCCACACCCGGCGGCGCCCGCGCGCTTCCGACTACATCGTTCCCGCCGCCGTCGCGCTCGCCGCGGCGGGTGCCGCCTATGCCGGCGCCGACACCACCTTCGATCCGGCGCTGACCATGTTCACCGATTTCCTCGAGGGCTCGGGCGGCAAGATCATCACCGTGCTCAGCCTCGCCGGCGGCCTCATCGGCCTTGCCTCGGGACGCTTCTCGCTCGGCCAGGTCGCGGTGCCGGTTGGCGTCGGGATCGGCGTCGGCACCGGCGTGCCGATCGTCACCTCGGTCGTGACCGCGACCATCTGAGCGGTCGCGACGGGAGGGCGGCACCATGACCGACAGGTACCTTGTCCCGCGGCGGCTCGACGATCCGGAGCTGATCGGCTTCTGGACCCTCGACGAGTTCGCCGGGATGCTGATCCCCTTTGCCTGGGGGATCCTCGCGCAGCACATCTTCCTCGGCATCGGACTTGCTTTCGGCGCCTGGTTCGCCTTGCGGAAGGTGAAGTCGGGCCGTGCCGGTTCGGCGCTGATCCATGCTGCGTACTGGTACCTCCCCGGGAGCTTCCTGGGACTGAAGGCCACGCCGCCCTCCCATTGCCGCCTGCTGGCCGGCTGAGGGAGACACTCGATGCGTGCTGAATTCGCCCACGACCTTGCCCAGAAGCACCTGCGGCAGCGCAATACCCTGGCGCTCGTCGCCGGGGCGCTCGGCGCCGGCTGCCTCGTGCTCGGCGGCGCCGCGGTCACCCGCGACCGCGAGGTCGTGCTGGTGCCGGTCACCGCAGAGACGCTGACCGTCTCGAGCGCCGGGGTCGACGCCGCCTATCTCGAGCTGGTCACGCGCGATGCCGCGCTGATGCTGCTCAACCGCTCGCCCGAGAGCCTCGACTACTGGATGGCGCAGATCCTCAAGCTCGCCGACCCGGCGGCGCACGGCCGGCTCAAGGCCGAGCTCGTGAAGATCGTCGAGGAGCAGCGCGGCTCGGACGTGAGCCAGGCGTTCGTGATCCGCTCGCTGAGCGTCGACCCGGACGGCCTCGCCTCGACCGTCTCGGGCACGCTCAAGACCTTCGTCGGCGCGCAGGTGATCGCCAGCAACGAGCGCCGCTTCGCCTTCCGCTGGCGGCGGCGCGGGCTCAGCCTCGCGCTCGCCGGCTTCGCCCAGCTTCCCACCGATGCCGACAACAAGGACCTGATCCGATGAGTCTGTTTCCCTCTCCCCTCGCCGCGGCGCTCGCGGGCGCCGGGCTCGGCTGCATCGCCGTCGGCCTGACGCGCGTCCCGGACACCGGCTTCAGGCTGATCGGCCTGTCGCTGCTGGTGCTCGCCGTCACCGCGAGCCCGGCGCGCGCCGACCAGTTCGTCGAGGCGGCCGACAACGCGAAGATCGACTGCGTGCTCTCGCGCGGCGAGCTCACCCGCATAGCGCTGGTGGGCGACGGGTTCGCCAACGTCTCGAAGATCGCCAGCGGCTATCCCTACAACGACTTCACGGTCACCCACGAGCCGGTCCGCGGCGACATCTACATCTCGGTCCCGCCGGCGTTCGCCGCCGACCGGATCAGCTTCTTCGCCACCAGCAAGGCGGGCTACGTCTACCGGTTCGCCTGCCGCACCGAAGCGCAGGAAGCGAGCCAGATCTTCGTCACCAACCCGGCGCTCAGGGCGCACGAGGCGGGCGAGTGGGAGCTGGACAGCGGTCCCGACGAAGCCGCGATCCGGCTGATCGAGGCGATGGCGAGCGACGCCGTGCTGCCCGGCTACCAGGCGCGCAGCGAGCTCGCCGCGCCGCGCCGCACCGATGCGCTCGAGGTCCAGCTGGTCGCCGAATACCGCGGCGCGGACCTGACCGGCCAGCGCCTGACGCTCCGCAACCTCGGCAAGGAGCCGCTCGACCTCGCGGCCGAGACCGAGGCGCCCGCGGGCGCCGCCGCCTTCGCGTTCGGCCGCGACACGCTCGCGCCGGGCGAGGCGACCAGCGCCTTCCTGGTCTTTCAGTCCGGAGGGCTCGAGTGATGGCCGATCCGCAGACCCCCGCTCCGACTCCCGACGCCGCGCGGCGCGACCTCAACCGGACGATCGCCCGGCGGCAGAAGCTGCTGCTCGGCGGGATCGGCGGCCTCGCGCTCCTCGCCGGCGGCTGGTTCATCTTCGGCGACGAGGACGAGACCGCCGCCGGCGATAACGCCGAGGTGACCATCGACACCGCCGGAATCGTCGACCGCAACCTGTCGCACCGCGAGTTCGTCGCCAGCTACGGCAACCGCCTCGACGCGCAGGGCCGCGCAATCAGGGAGCTCAAGGAAGCGCAGCTGCCGCGCCCGGCGATCGAACAGGAACTGGAAGCGCTGCGCGCCGAGAACGCACAGATGCGCAGCGACGGCCAGGCGGCGATCGACGCGATCTCGGCCGAGAACGCCGCGCTCAGAACCGAGCTCGAGCAGGCCGCCCGCACGCCGGATCCGGCTGCGGCGCCGCTGCCGACCTATGGCCCGGGCGCAAGCGGGCCGGGGAACATTCCGGCAACATCGGATGGCGGCGGCGCACCCGCGGCGCCCGACAACGGGGTCACCGTGCTGAGCTTCGGCGACGCGCAGGCAAAGAGCGGCCCGAAGCCGGCCGGGGATGCCCCCTCGCCGCTGCTGCTCGAGGACAGCCGCGACTACCTGCCGCCCAACAGCTATGCGCCGGCGCGGGTGATCGTCGGGGTCGACGCCTCGACCGGCGTCGCCAGCCAGTCCGACCCGCTGCCGGTGGTGCTGCGCATCACCGGGCCGGCGCGCTCGGTCATGCGCGGCAACCGGGTGCTGACCACCGACATCACCGGCTGCCTCGTCAACGGCGCGGCGCGCGGCGACCTCTCGGCCGAGAAGGTCTACGTCAAGCTCGTCCGGATGACCTGCGCCCAGCCCGGCGGCCGCTACGCCGTGAGCGAGGTCAAGGGCTTCATCAGCTTCGCCGGCAAGTCGGGCGTGCGCGGCCGCGTGGTAAGCCGCGAGGGCAGCCTCGTCGGCCAGGCGCTGCTTGCCGGGATCGTGGGCGGGTTCGGCCGCGGGTTCTCGGCCAACGCCAACGGCATCTTCACCGGCGCGATCGGCGCCGACGGCCAGCGCGAGAGTCTCTCGCCCGGCGAGATCGTCACCGGCGGCCTCGGCCAGGGCGCCGGCGAGGCGGCCGACACGGTCAGCAAATACCTGATCGAGCGCGCCGAACAGTACCAACCCGTCGTCGAGATGCCGACCGGCATCGAGGTCGAGATCGTCTTCCTCGACGGCGTCCACGTCAGGAGCAACACCCGATGAACTATCTCTGCCACCGGCCGGGCCTCAAGGCCCGCGCCGCCACCATCGCGCTCGCCATGACCAGCGCGGCCACGGTCCTGACGCTCGGCGTCGCCGCGGTGGTCGGCATGCCCGCGAGCGCCGCGAGCCAGCGCGACGTCGCCGCCGCGCTCAAGCTGCGGCTGCCGAACACGCCGGTCGACCAGCTGACCTGCGACGGCATCGGCCCGCTGTGCGAGGTCGTCTCGGGCGGCACGCTGTTCTACGTCGACAAGACCGCGCGCTTCCTGCTCGTCGGCCGGCCCTACGACATGGAGACCCGCCGCGACGTCACCGCCGCGCGGCTGCGCGAGATCAATCCCGACCTGATCGCCGCCGGCGGCGTCCGCGCCGCGGGCGAGCCCGGCCAGAACGAAGCGGCGGAGCCGAACGCCGCGCCCGAAAAGGTCGACCTGTCGTCGCTTCCCGCCGAGGGCGCGGTCCGCTGGGGCAACCCCGCGGGTCCGAAGCTGGTCGTGTTCTCCGATTTCCAGTGCGGCTACTGCCGCCGGCTCGCGGGCGAGCTTACGAAGGCCGGCGTCGCGGTCGAGGAGCGGCCGATCTCGATCTTCGGCGCGCCAAGCCGCGCGCTGGCGGAGAAGGTGCTCTGCGCGCGCGATCCGGCAAAGGCGCTGCACCAGGCCTATGCCGGCGGCGAGCCCGCCGCGCGCAAGGGCTGCGCCGCCAGCGGTCTCGATGCCAACGAGGCATTCGCGCGCAGGCACGGCTTTGCCGGCACGCCGGTGCTGGTCCGCGCCAGCGACGGCGCGGTGCTGCACGGCTACCGCGACGCCGCCGCGATCCGCCGCTTCGTCGAGGCCGCTCCCACCGAGGGAGGCCGCTGATGCGCCGGCAAACCGCGATCCGCACGACCCTCGCCTGCGCGGCGCTGCTCGCGGCGGGCGGCTGCGCCACCCTCGGCGGCAACGTCAAGGGTAGCTTCGCCTGCCGCGCGCCCGAAGGCACCTGCGCTCCGACCTCGCAGATTGACGCGGCGGCGACCGCCGGCGCACGCGGGGAGAGCCGGCCGGCATCGCCGGCCGTCCACCGCGAGGGCGCGCGCACCCTCAGGATCGTCATCGCGGGCTACCGCGATGCCGAAGGACGCCGCCACGAGCCGCGCGTGGTCCATGCGGTGCTGCCCGAGCCGGCGTGGCACGACTGGCGCGAACCGCAGGAGCGCGGCGCGATCGCCCGCGACCTCGCTCGCGCGCTGGCGCCGTCCGCGAACGATCCTTCCCCCGAGCCGGTCAGCCCGCCAGCTCCGGCAGAATTTCCCGATCCCCCCCTCCAACGGCACGCGCTGGACCCCCTCCCCCAGCCCGTTCCGGCGGAGCCCGGCGGCATGGCGCCGGGTGACGGGGGATCCGGCGTGTTCCCTCCCCTGCACGTCCGGGTCCCCCACTTTGTCCTCCCGCAGGCCGATGCGCCGGCCGCCGAACCAGGAGAGAGCCAGTGAGCCTGTCGCTCCACGCGGCACGCGATGCGCTGACGGGCGGCCTGTTCGCCGACACCGCGCGGGCCGACCATGCCCGCCCGTCGCTTGCGCTCGACATGCTGTCGGACTGGCTGCCTTACCGCGCGTTCGACGAGGGCGCCGGGCTCTACCGCAACGCGCGCTCGAAGGGCTTCGTGCTCGAGGTCACCCCGCTGATCGGCGCCGACGAGCGCACCGGCGACATCCTCGGGCAGTTCTTTTCCGAAGGCCTGCCGCCGGGCGCCTGCCTGCAGCTGCTCAACTTCGCGAGTCCCAGGATCGGCGCGGTGGTCGCGCCGTGGTTCGCGCGCCGCTACGAGCAGGGCGGGATCTACGAGGAGATGGCGCGCGAGCGCGCCGCGCGGCTCTACGATCTCGTCTGGCGCTCGGGCTCGGCGCACGCGCCGTTCCACGCGCGGATGGCTCGCGTGGTAATTTCGCTCGGCGTCCCCGTGCCGGGACCGGTGACCGACGCCGAGCTCGCCGAATGCCGCGAGGGGCTGCTCGGCATGCTGCGCTCGCTCGGGCTCGAGGCGCATGCGATGCCGCCCGCGGCGCTGATCGACCTCGTCGACGAGCTGACCTCGCCGACCACCGCGCGCGACGCCGATGGAGCGGAGTGGAACCCGCTCGAGCCGCTCGACGCGCAGGCGATCCGCCACGACATCGAGCTCGAGGTCGCCGACGACCGCCTGCTGCTGCGGACCGAACGCTTCCGCGAGATCGGCCGCGACCGGGACGGCAATCCCGAAGTCGGCGAGTGCTACCCCGACCGGTTCGACATCCGCCACTACGCGGTGCGCACGATGCCGGAGCGCTGGGCGCCGTGGGAATGCGCGCGGCTGATCGGCGACATGTTCACCGACAAGCTGCGGTTCCCCTGCCCGACCGCGACCATGCTGTGCCTCGTCTATCCCGACCAGGAGGCGGCTTCGGCGCGCGCGGGCTACAAGTTCATGCGCACCACCAGCCTCAGCCAGACGAGGAGCGCGCGCTTCCTGCCGCGGCTCGCCGAGCAGTCGGCCGAGTGGCAGCACGTCCAGGCCGAGCTGCAGGCGGGCAAGAAGCTCGTGAAGGTGTTCTACGGGCTGACCAGCTTCTCGCCGCTCGGCCAGGGCGACGCGCACGAGCGGCTGATAAAGGCGATCTACAAGGCGGCCGGCTGGGACCTCGCCGACGAGCGCTTCCTCCAGCTCCACGGGCTGATCGCCGCGTTCCCGCTGAGCCTCGCCGACGGGCTGGCGCATGACCTCGCGCGGCTCAGGCGGCTGAAGACCATGCTCTCGACCACCGCGGCCAACGTCGCGCCGCTGCAGGGCGAGTACCTCGGGCGGCACATCCCGCACCTGCTGCTGGTCGGCCGGCGCGGGCAGCCGTTCTGGTGGTCGCCGTTCGAGAACGGCGCGGGCAACCACAACATCGCGATCTGCGGCAAGTCGGGCTCGGGCAAGTCGGTTCTGCTGCAGGAGCTCTGCGCCAGTCTGCGGGGTGCCGGCGCCAAGGTCGTGGTGATCGACGACGGCCGCTCGTTCGAACACTCGGTCAAGCTCCAGGGCGGCCGCTTTGTCGAGTTCACGCTCGCCGCGGGATTCTCGCTCAACCCGTTCTCGCTGGTCGACGATGCGCGCGCGGTCGCCGACGAGGACTACCGGCTCGACTGCATCGCGATGATCAAGGCGATCGTCGGTCAGATGGCGCGCCACTCGGCGCCGCCGAGCGACACCGAGCGCGGGCTGATCGACCGGGCGGTGACCGCGGTGTGGGAAGCGCTCGGCAGCGGCGGCGGCATCGACGACGTCGCGGCGGCGCTTGGGCAGAGCGGCGAGCAGGGCGCGGATCTCGCCACCGCGATCGGCCCCTACTGCCGCGGCGGCAGCTACGGCGGGTTCTTCGCCGGGCAGGCGAGCTTCGCGCTCGACGGCGATTTCACCGTGTTCGAGATGTCCGACCTCGCGAGCCGCGAGGACCTGCGCTCGGTGGTGCTCTCGGCGATCATGTTCATGACCGGCCAGGCGATGACGCGCACCTCGCGCGCGACCAAGAAGCTGCTGCTGATCGACGAGGCGTGGAGCATGCTCAAGGGCGGCTCGATGGGCGAGTTCGTCGAGACCTACGCCCGCACCGCGCGCAAGTACGGCGGCGCGCTGGCGACAGCCACCCAGTCGCTCAACGACTACTACAAGTCGTACGGCGCGCGCGCCGCGCTCGAGAACAGCGACTGGATGCTGATCCTCCAGCAGAAGGCCGAGACCATCGCCGACTTCCGCAAGGAGGCGCGGCTCGACATGGACGACCGCACCGAGACGCTGATCCGCAGCCTCAAGCGCTCGGGCACCGAGTACAGCGAGGTGTTCATCAAGGGGCCGGAGACCGAGGCGGTCGGCCGCCTCGTGCTCGACCCGTTCTCGGCGACGATCTTCTCGTCCGATCCCAACACTTACGCCGCGATCCACGCCCGCGAGGCGGACGGCATGCCGCTCGCCGCCGCGATCCGCGAGGTCGCCGGCCTGACGCACAAGGGAGATGCCTGATGCCGCTCGCGACCGACACTCTGGCCGACCGGGTGGCCGCAAGCCGCCGGCAGGAGCCGAACAAACGCCCGCCGCTCGACTGCCGGGCGCTGCTGCAGGGAACCTGCCTCGTGCTGATCGAGGCCGCCGGCTTCGCGGCGAGCTCGATCCTGCTCGTGCTCGGGGCGCCGCTGTTCCTCTTCCTGTTCCTCGCCGGCTGGGACCTCGCGCTGCTGTTCGCGCAGCTCGGCAATCTCGCCGACCACTACCGCGACGCCGAACCGCTGCAGCGGCTCGCCTTCGGCCGCGACCTCAAGGCCGGGTTCCTGATCGCCGCCGGCGCCCTCGTGCTGATCCGCCTGCCGGGCTTCCTGCGCCGGCTCGGCCGGAAGCTCGACGAGAAGGGAGACCGCGATGACTGACCTCCGCGCAACCGTCCGAGCCTGGGCGAAGCGCCTCGCGGTCACGCTCGGCATCGTCGCCGCGCTGCTGTGGGCCGCCTGGGTCAGCCAGCAGGCCACCCGCGAGCCGCCGCAGCGGATCGTCACCGTCCGCCTCGCCGAGACCATCGGCCGGTTCGTCGAGGCCGAGGCGCGTGCGGGCGGCGACCTGGCCGCGGCCGGGGAGAACACGCTCGCCTATCTCGAGGCCGCCGAAGCCGCGGTCGCCGAGATGGGCACCGAGGGCCGCGTGGTGCTCGTCGCCGAGGCGGTGCTCGCGGGCAGCGCCGAGGACGCCACCCCCGAGCTCGAGGCGCGGATCGCCCGGCGCCTCAATCAGGGAGCAAAACCATGAGCGCGGCCGCCAGGATCGCGCGCCGGCTCACGCGGCCCGTCGTGCTCACCGCGCTCGTCGCCTTGCCGCTGGCGCTTGGCTCGCTCGACGCATTCCGCGACGATCACGCGCTGCTGATCAACGCCAGCCCGAGCCTGCCCAACTGGGCGTTCTGGCTCGACCGCAACGCCCCGATCGGCCGCGGCTCGCTGATCTTCTTCGAGGCGCCCCGCTCGGAGCTGGTCGCCCGGCACTTCGGCGAAAGCCCGCAGCTGTTCGGCAAGCGCGTGCTCGGCGTGCCCGGCGATCGGGTCAGCCACGAGGGTCCGGACGTGTTCATCAACGGCCGCAAGGTCGCCACCCGCCTGCTCGCGACGCGGCTAGGCATCGTGCTCACCCCGGGCCCCGAAGGAACGATTCCGCCCGGCTGCTTCTATGCCGGGAGCGACCACCCGCGCGGGCTCGACAGCCGCTACGGCGCGATCGGGTTCGTCTGCCGCGGGCAAATTTTCGGCAGCGGGAGGGCGATCCTGTGAAACAGCTCGCATTCCTTCCCCTGCTCGCGCTGCTGCCCGCAACGCCTGCGCAGGCGCGCGACTACGGCCAGCACGGTGCGGTGTTCCCGATTGTCGAGAACGACCTGCTCGAGCAGATCCGCACGCGGCTCGCCACGATGGAAAAGTCGGGCGAGACCGCGCGGCTCAACGACGAGCTCAGGCGGCGCACGGTCGCGCGGGTCAACCGCCCCGAACCGGTCGCCGGGCTCGCGCGCGCCGATGCCCCGCGCCGCTGGACGATCGACCCGACGGTGACGCTCGGCGCCGATATTCGCAGCGCCAGAGGCGAGCTGATCCATGCCGCCGGCACGCGGATCAACCCGCTCGACAGCGTCGCCCTCCGGTCCGAACTGGTGTTCCTCGACGGCGACGATCCCGAGCAGCTCGCCTGGGCGCTCGGCCGCAAGGAACCGGCCAAGCTGATCCTCGTGAAGGGCGCGCCGCTCGAGCTGATGCGCGCGCGGCAGCGGCGGTTCTACTTCGACCAGGGCGGCCGGCTTACTGGGCATTTCAAGGTCCGGGCGGTGCCGGCGGTGGTGCGCCAGCGCGGACGGCAGCTCGAAGTCAGCGAGATCGCGCTTTCCCGGAAGAAAGCGCGGCCATGAACCGCCTGCGCCTGACCCTTGCCGCCGCGCTCACCGCGCTGGGTCTTGCCTTCGCCACGCCCGCCGCGGCCGATGCCGGGCCGGGCCGCTGCACCGGCAGCTTCGTCAACCCGATCACCGACATTTGCTGGTCGTGCCTGTTTCCGATCTCGGTCGGCGGGCTCGAGATCTGGCCCTCGGACCGGCCCGATCCCGACAACCCCGGCAGCCCGCTGTGCCTGTGCGGAATCCGTCCCGGCATCGCGATGGGGTTCTGGGAGCCGGTGCGGCTCGCCGACGTCAGCATGAAGCCGTGGTGCTTCGTCAACCTCGGCGGGATGAAGCTCGACCCAGGCTTCGACATCGGCTTCCGCTCGATCTCGGGCCCTTCGGCGGTCGGCGGCGCGAGCCAGTACTACTCGAGCTGGCACGTCCACTGGTACGCCTATCCGCTGATCTACTGGATGGAGATCGTCGCCGATTTCCTGTGCCTCGAGCCGGGCTCGGTCGACATCCTCTACATCAGCGAGATCGACCCGCTGTGGCAGGACAGCGAGCTCACCGCGATCATCAATCCCGAAGCGGTCCTCTTCGCCAATCCGCTCGCGCTCGCCGCCTGCGCCGCCGACTGCGTCTCGGCGACCACCGGCCTGCCGCGCGACGAGCTGTTCTGGTGCGCCGGCTGCCAGGGCTCGATGTACCCGATGAACGGCAACGTCTCGGCCTCGATCGGCCACGTCCAGGCCTCGCGGCTGGTGCTCTCGCGCTTCGCCTTCAAGCTCCACCGCGAGCTCGTCGCCTGGGGCACGATGGGCTCCGAGGGCCTGTGCGGCAAGTACCTGATGCCGGTGATGCGCAAGCAGCAGTACCGCTTCCAGGCCACCAACCCGAGCCCGGCGACGAGCGGTCGCTACGCCTGCCCGCCGGTTGGCGCCTCGACCACCTTCCAGTCGGCCGGACAGGTCGTCCCCGCGATCGGCGAGGACATGGGTTACCTCGTCTGGCGCAAGCGGAACTGCTGCGCGCTATGACCAGAAAGCTCCTCCTCATCCCGCTGCTCCTCGGCCTCACGGCGGGCGGCCTGGCGCTGGCGCAGGGCGCGCCCGACGGCCTCGACCTCGAGGCGATCCGCGAACGCGCCGCCGAGCATGAACAGGACGCCGAGGCACTGGCCACCGCGGTGCGCGAGCGGGCGAAAGCCGTCTCGGCCGAGGCGCAGGACACGGCGGCCGCGGGCGACCGCAACGCGCGAGACTATGCCGCCAGCCTTCCCGCGAAGGCCACAGGCGCGCCCGAGCCGTTCGACTTCGACGCGATGGTCCGAGAACGCGCCGAGGCGCAGAAGGCCGGCCTCGGCGAGCGGCCGCGCTTCATCGCCTTCGCCTCGCTGTCGATGCCCGCGCCGGCGCTGAAGGCGCTGGTGCGCGACATGGAGCGCGCCGGCGGGATCACCGTGCTGCGCGGCTTTCCGGCGGGCGACGCCAGGCTGTTCCGGGCGAAGCTTGCGGAGATCTTCGACAGTCGCGCCGAAGCCGGCGGGCTCGGGATCGACCCGCGGCTGTTCCGCGCCTTCTCCGTCCAAGCCGCGCCGAGCTTCGTCATGACCGCGAGCGACTTCGCGCCCTGCGACGGGTTCGAGTGCCGCGACGCGGTTCCGCCGCACGACCGGATGAGCGGCAACGTCAGCGTGCGCCAGGTGCTCGAGACCTTCGCCGAGGGCCGCGGCCCCGGCGCGGCGATGGCCCGGCTTCATCTCGATCGCCTCGAACAGGAGGACCAACCATGACCAGAACCTCGGCGATACTCGCCGCATGCGCCGCGCTGGCGCTCGCTGGCTCGCTCGCCGCGCAGACGCGCGAGGAAGCGAAGGCCGACGGCAAGGCGTTCGCCGCCGAAGCGGCGCAGAAGGCGCGCGCGGCCGCGACAAACGCGCCCGACGCCGGCCGCGTGCCGAACTACGATCCGGCCGGGACGCGCACGCTCGAGGACCTCGCCGACAATCCGGACCGCATCGAGAGCGCGGCGCGCGCCGCCGCATCAGGGCACGCCGGATACCGCGCGATGCAGGACAGTGTGGCGAGCCGCGCAACCTTCGACCCGGAAACGATCCGCGAGGTGCTCGCGCGCCCCGACGCGATCGGCGAGAACCCGCTCGACTACACCAGCGGCATGGCGGTGACCGGCAGCCAGGGAAGCTGCGTGCCGCTGCCGCCGGGCTCCGGCTCGGCCGGAACCTACACCGCGACCTGCAACACCGGCTACACCGCGCGCGAGGAGACGCGGACCTGCCCGGTGACGCTCGAAGCCGAGGTCATGCCGGGCACCGCCTATGTCTACCGCTGCTCGAGCGATGTCTTCACCGGCGATCTCGAGTGCTCGGTGCTGCCCGCGGAGACCTGCACGCGCACGCGCCGGCTCCCGTTCACCTGCGTGCAGTGGACCTGGTACGGCGGACGCAAGGTCTGCGCCGAGGCCGTGGGCTCGATGTTCGAGTACACCTGCTCCGCGCCGGTCGCCGGTCTCGAGCCCGACCGGATCGAGGGCGAGGAGACGGTGGCCACCTCGCGCGACGAGAGCCGCTGCGCCGCCCTCGAGGCGGACGGCACCTGCACCCGCGGCCCCGAGACCTGCACCGACAGCGATCCCGTCACCCGGATCGTGAACGGGGTGGCGATCACGCAGCCGTGCTGGGCCTGGTCGCGCGAATATACCTGCGCCGCGTTCACCGAGGCCGAGGACTGCCAGGCGCTCGAGACCACGCCGGGCTGCCGTCTCGTGCGCGAGGACTGCCTCGCCGGCGAGCCGTGCCGGACCTGGGAGCGCGTCTACGAATGTCCGCTGCCGGCAAGCGAGAACGGCGGCACGCAATACGTCTGTGATGGCGACGTCTACTGCATCGACGGCTCGTGTGAGACGATCACGCGCGAGGCCAACAACGAGTTCAGGGACGCGGTCACCGCGCTCCACGCGATGGACGAGGCGCGCGGCCAGTTCGATCCCGAAACGCTGACGCTGTTCCGGGGCACGCGCAACACCTGCTCGTCGAAGGTGTTCGGCGTGCTCAACTGCTGCAAGGGCAAGGGCTTCCCGCTGATCCCGGGCATCAGCCTGCTCGTGGCGATGGGCTGCGACCGCGCCGAGGTGCTGCTGCACGAGCGCGACGCACAGGGGCTGTGCGCCTATGTCGGGACCTACTGCTCGGACAGCTTCCTCGGCGCCTGCCTGACCAAGAAGAAGGTCTACTGCTGCTTCGAATCCAAGCTGTCACGCATCCTGCAGGAGCAGGGGCGAAAGCAGCTGCCCAAGCCGTGGGACAAGCCGAAGGAAGAGACCTGCGAGGGCTTCACACTCGCCGAGTTCGGCCGGCTCGACCTCTCCCGGATGGATTTCTCCGAAGTCTACGCCGAGTTCACCGAGGCCGCGCGGCTGCCCGACGAGCTCGAGACCTCGACCCTGATCCAGCAGAAGATCGAGGACTACTACCAGAGGAACGGCCAGTGAGCGGCGCCGGGACCACCTGCCGTCGCGGCCTTGCGGCGATACTGCTGGCGCTGACGCTGCTCGCCCCGGGCACCGCGACGGCGCAGGAGCGCGCGGCCGATCCGGCCGATGCGCTCTACTGCGAGCAGCGGCGGCTCGGCTACTGGTTCTACTGCGTGAGACCCGCTCCCGAGGCGGAGCAGCAGGAGGCACAACGACCGGCACTGCCGAGCGCGACCGCGCAGCTCGATGCGATCACCGCCGAGCTGCGCGAGCTCAAGGCAAAGGCGATCATCGATCCGACGCCGGAGAACGTCACGGCCTACATCCGCTTCCAGCGCGAGCAGCTCGACCGCGCCTCGCTGTTCTCCGACGTCTGGCAACGCGCGATCTGGCAGGATCCCGAGCTCGACTACACGCTCGAGCGCCCGGTCGGCGCGCTCGCCAAGAAGCAGTGGCAGGACGCGCGGAGCGCCGAGCGCGACACGGCGATGGCCCGGCTCTCCGAGCGCTACGGGCTGTTCTACTTCTTCGCCCAGACCTGCGGCGCCTGCGAGGTCATGAGCCCGATCGTCAAGGCGGTCGCCGACCGCTGGCGGCTGACCGTGCGGGCGATCTCGACCGACGGCGGGCCGTCGCGGCACTTCCCGCACTACCGCGTCGAAAACGGCGAGCGCCCGAAGATGGGCCTCGAGCCCGCAATCACTCCGGCGCTCGTGCTGTGGGACAGCCGCGCCGGCCGGGCGATTCCGATCGGCTACGGCGTGCTCTCGGCCGACGAGCTGCAGGACCGCATCTACCTCCTCACCACCAAGGAAGCCGGACATGACTACTAGGATCGCACGAACCGCGCTCGGCCTCGCCGCCGCCAGCCTGCTGGCGGCGCAGGCCACGGCCAATGTCGGCGACAGCATGGACCGCTTCATGGACGACATGGGCGGCGCCGCGAACGTCACCGGGCCGAGCGCCTTCGAGGGCCAGTCGGCCGGCTACTACAGCCTCGGCAACGTCTGGACGCGCTTCCCGCAGAAGACGACCAGCATCGCCAACCTGCAGCTGCCGCGCGCGCGGGCCGGCTGCGGCGGGATCGACATCTTCGCCGGCAGCTTCTCGTTCATCAACGCCAGCGAGATGGTCGCGCTGCTCAAAGCGGTGGCCAACAACGCAGTCGGGTTCGCGTTCAGCCTGGCGATCGACACCGTCTGCCCCGAGTGCTCGAAGATCATGCACGAGTTCAGCCAGAAGGCTCAGCTCATGAACAACCTCAACATCAACAGCTGCGAGCTGGCGCAGGGGCTGGTCGGCGGAATCTGGCCGCGGGGAGACCTCGCCGACAAGGCGATCTGCGAGGCGATCGGCAATTCCGAAGGCATCTTCACCGACTACGCCGCGGCCAAGCACGGCTGCGGCACGCGCGGACAGCGCAGCTCGACCACCGAAGGCGCCGGCGAGGACTACGCCGACGTCAATCCTGCCGTGGCGCGGAACTACACCTGGCACGTGCTCAAGAAGTCGGCCTTCTTCAGTCCCGACGGCACCTTCGACCGCGAGCTCGCCGAATACGCGATGACGCTGATCGGCACGGTCATCTACGTGCCGCCGAAGGACGAGGAAGCCGGCAAGTTCGTCCCGTTCGGCGGCGACGCGTCCTCGACGCTGGTCACCGCGCTGCTCGACGGGACGCAGGGCCAGACCGTGCGCGTGCTCGCCTGCGACGAGCCCGACCAGTGCCTCAACCCGACCTTCGAGACCATGACCCTGGCGAGCGCGCAGGCGATCCGCCCGCGCGTTGCCGCCTCGATCGGCCGGATGGTCGATGCGATCCGCGCCGACACCGCGATCGGCGAGGCCGAGAAGGAGCTGCTCCAGGTCGCCTCGGTCCCGCTCTACAAGATCCTCACCGTACAGGCGGCCTACGGCCGCGGCATGCCGACCGACGACCGCGACACGCTCGCCGAGATCGCCAGCGTCGACCTCCTCTACGCGATCCTCGAACGGATCGTCTCCGAGGCCGGGCGCTCGATGGCGAGCTTCATCGCCGCCGACGAAGCGAAGCTCAGCCTCTGGCGCGCGCAGGTAAGCGATGTCCGCGCGAGCCTCGCGGAGCGTCAGGCGACCGGGCAGGCCAAGGTTTCGGCGATCATGCAGATCATCGAGAAGACCGGGATGATCGAGAACATGCTCGCCGCCTCGATGTCGCCGCAGATGGCCGCGGCGCTCGACTGGTCGCGCGGCATGCAGTCGCGCTCGATCGTGCCCTGAGGACAGCCCGACATGGTGGAGATCTTCACGGTCGGCGGCGGCGAGTACATCGTCCAGGTCCTCAACGCCGTCGCCGCGTGGACCGGCGCGGGCGGCTACAAAAGCCTGATCCAGGTCACGATGGTCATGGGGCTGGCGCTCGCGGTCATCGTGCTCGCGTTCAACCAGGACTGGCGCGCGTGGCTCAACTGGTTCCTCGGCGCGACGCTCATCTACATGTGCCTGATGGTGCCGCGCATGGACGTGCACGTGACCGACCGGGTCAACCCCTCGCTCGCGCCGGCCACGGTGGCGAACGTGCCATTGGGCCTCGCGCTGATGGCGAGCTTCACCAGCCAGGTCGGCGATTACCTGACCCGTTCGGCCGAGACCGTGTTCGGCCTGCCCGACGATCTCGACTATTCGCGCAACGGCATGATCTACGGCGCGCGGCTGCTCGAGGCGACGCGCTCGCTGCGGATCGCCGATCCCGAGTTCGCCGCCAATCTCGACGAGCATGTCCGGCAGTGCGTGTTCTACGACCTGCTGCTCGGCCGCTACTCGATGAAGGAGCTCTCCGAGAGCCCTGACGTGTGGGCGACGATCGCGCCCGGCAGCGCCGCGCGGGCGCAGAAGTTCCTCGCCCGCCAGACCGACGACAGCGTTGCCGCCTCGATCGTCACCTGCCGCGAAGCCTACACCGCGCTGTCGGGACAGTGGGCGGGCATGATCGACGACATGAGCCTCTCGACCGGCCGCCAGCTCTACCCGCGGCAGACCGCGGCGCTGGCAAGGGCCAAGCTCATGGCCGACCTGCCGGTCGCCTACCAGTACCTCTCGGGCGTCTCGAAGAGCGCGAGCGACATCTTCCGCCAGGTGCTGACGATCAACGCGATGAACCAGGCGATGCACGGCTTTGCCGGTGCCAGCGGCACGAGCAGCGTCGACGTGTTCGCGCAGACCCGCGCCGACATCCAGACCGAGCGGACCTATGCCTCGATCGCGCACAACGCGATGAAGTGGGTGCCGGTGCTCAACGTCGTGCTGACCGTGGTGTTCTACGCGCTGTTCCCGGTGCTCTTCCCGCTGTTCCTGATGCCCAAGACCGGACCGATCGCGCTCAGGGGCTACGTCACCGGGTTCTTCTATCTCGCTGCGTGGGGACCGCTGTTCGTAATCCTCCACATGATCCTCAGCTTCAAGGGCGCGAGCGATGTCGCCGCCGCCGGCGGCGGCAGCGGTCTGACTCTCGCGACCTTCGCCGGGATGACCGACGTCAACCGCGACATCGGCATTCTTGCGGGCTATCTCGTCGCCTCGATCCCGTTTCTCGCCGGCGGCGTCGCCAAGGGGGCGATGGCGATCTCGGGCCACGCGACCTCGTACCTCAACCCGAGCCAGAACGCGGCCGAGGAAGCCGCGCGCGAGGCGAGCACCGGCAACGTCTCGCTCGGCAATTCGAACCTCGACAACTCGACCGTGTTCTCGCGCCAGTTCGCGCAAGGCGCACTCAACCCGAGCATCGCCTACGGCGCGCCGCAGACCCGCGGGTTCGGCGACAGCGGCACGCAGACCACGGGCTTTCCGCAGGCCGAGTTCGCCAGCGTGCCGACCTCGCAGTATCCGTTCACCCCGACGCTGGGACAGGATTTCACGAGCAGGCTGTCGACGCTCGCCAGCACCAGCCGCAGCCAGAGCGAGACCTTCGCCAACCTCGCCCAGCAGTCGACCACCTCGGCGGTCACCCGGTTCAACGAGATCCGCGATGCCTACACCCGCGCGCAGTCGAGCGAGACGGTCAGCGGCACCGGCACCAGCGACAGCATCGGCAACGCCTTCAGCGAAGTCGACAGCGCCTCGCGCAACCTGCAGCAGCAGTTCGGGCTGTCGCGCCGCGCGGCCGACGACATCACCGTGTCGTGGTTCCTGAACGGCGATGCAGGACTTGGCATCCAAGGCGAGCGGGGGTCGCTGAAAGGCAACCTAGGCTTGAAGGGAGGTCGTAACCAGAGCTGGACCGACAGCGATGTCGGGATTGCTTCCGAAGACCGCAGCCGCATTCTCGGCGCGCTCAGCCAGATCTCCGACAGCCGCAACTGGTCGAGTACCCGCGAGGGCTTCCTGCGAGAAACGAGCTCAAGCTCCAGCTCGCAGGTATCGAGCAGCGCCTCCGGCCTGACGACCTCGCTGACCGAAGCGCAAAGCTACACAATCGAAGCGCGCCGCGCCGAAGAGCTTGCCAGCCGACTCGAGAACCAGGCGACGTGGTACGCGGGCAACAATGCGGCGGGATCGCTCAACCTCAGCCAGGCCTACCGCGAGTGGGGTATGGCCGAGATAGAGGCCAATCGCGACTATTACGGACCTGCCCGCTTCGACGACATTGCGTTCCAGATGAGCGCGCAGGGCCAGCAGCTCCAGTCTCGCTTCGTCGAGTCTTACGCTGACCGGCTCCACGAAGAAATTGCGGACGAGCTTGTGCTGCCCGCTGGCGCGCCAGTGAGGCGCCCGGACGTGGGCAGCGCTGCGGACGTACGTGGAAGCGTATCAGTCTCCGCCCGCAGCGGAGGGGTGCCAAATTCCGCTGGCCCCGCACGCGAAGAGATCGCAGCAGAAGTCCGCGATGCTCAGCAGGATGGCAGAGATCGCGTGGATTCGGCAAAGTCCGCGCTCGATCGACAGACCAGTGGTGCGAGAGGCGCCAGCGCCGAAGCAGCCGATGGCGTGAAGAAGTGGTGAGGCGGTCGGCTACAGCAGACCGTCGTAGATCACGACATAAATTACGAAGGCTGAAAAGAGCGCCGCGAAAAGGAGGAGTCCCGCGCGTCCCCACGGATCCGCCCAAGTCTTCTTCCAGGTGTAAGCGGTCAGTCGGTTCTCGGCGATGGCGCGGTCGACCTCGCGAAAGCCCTGCCAATCGCTCGACGCGTGATCCGGCCCTTGCTTGCGATCGGTCATCTCAGCTCTCCGGTTGCGCTGCAACGCCGCCATCTCTCCTCTGGACGTGCGGCAATCTGTCCCTTCCTCATACCCGAATACGTCGATCGAAGCGAGATTGGATGCGGGTTGGCGGAGCCCTGGGCCAGATATCTGTTACAGGCAGCTGATGGCGACCGGAACCCGCAACCTTTCAGTCCTGACGCAGGACTCCCCGCGCGGGAGCCATTGCCGGCGACCTGCTCAGGTACTTCTCGACCCGCTCGAGCGTGCGCCGCCGCGGGCGCCGGCCCATCCTCAGATCGAGCACGAACCGCGGATCGCCGACGGCTCTGCGGCCGAAGCGGGTGGCGGAAATTCGGGCTTCCTTCAGGTGGTTCTCGATGCGGTCCAGCAGCTTCATCGCACTCGTGCCTCGACTCGGAATTCGCTTGTGTTCCCGTTATGTTCTTATTAGGAAGATTCCGGTGAGTCTAGGATGAATCCTACAGACGCTCCGCGGAACGACCGAAGGACGAAGAGGAATGGAGAACGTCAGGGAAGAGCTGGACCGGCTGATCCAGCAGCGCAACTACGGCTACGCAGCGATCTCGCGGATGCTCGGCCGCAACGCCAGCTACATTCAGCAGTTCATCAAGCGCGGCTCGCCGAGGAAGCTCGATGACGAGGACCGCCGCAAGCTGGCCTCATTCTTCGGTGTCGACGAGCAGACGCTCGGTGGGCCAGCCCTTCCGGTGAACGACGGCCTGGTCGCGATCCCGGTTCTCAACATCGAAGCGTCGGCGGGGTTCGGCGCGGTTGCCGCAAGCGAGAATTCGTTTGCACGCTTCGGGTTCGACGAGCGTTGGCTGCGCAAGCTGACTGGCGCGAAGAGCGCGAGCCTGTCGATCGTGCGCGTCCTGGGAGACTCGATGGAACCCACGCTCAGCGATGGTGACGAGGTGCTGGTCGACGCCTCGGATCACGCCTCGCGTTTGCGCGATGGCATCTATGTGCTGCGCTCAGACGATACGCTGGTGGTCAAGCGTATCGCGCTCAAACCCGGAGGTAGGCAGATCACGATCGCCAGCGATAACCCGGCGTACCCCAGTTGGAGCGATGTCGAGCGCTCTGACGTGCACATCGTCGGTCGAGTGATTTGGTTCGGACGAGCGCTTTGAGTTCTTAATAGGTCCGGAAGGCCTTTGTTCTCTCACGTGCCATTGCAACGCCCGTGCTGTCCGCACCCGTGCCTGAGCGGCGCGGCCCAAACGGAAGATCTCGAGCAGTCAGTCTCCGCGCCGACGTTAATCGCTATCTCCCGCACGGTGGTGGCGGGCGCCCAATCGGCCGACCCGCTATAATCGCGCTATTCCTACCCAGCCGTCGTCACCGAAGGTCAAAACCTTCTTCCGGATGTCCTTCTCGACTTGCGGGGTTCCGGACAGGTCTACGTCGAAGCGAATGTTGGAGATCGGCTCTGTGGGCTCGACGTAGGGGACTGGGATGTCCCGGGCGTAGTATAATGCCAACGCGTCGTCTCCCGACAAGGGCTGCAGTCGCAGGTCGTTTCGATAGACATCCCGACCGCCCTTGATCAGGCATTGATTGAAGAACGCGCTGCGTAGAGAGGGATTCTCAATTTCCTGATATATCGACTCAAGCAGTTGCGAAACGGTCTTGCCGGAGTGCGTCTCCACCAGCTGGAGCGATGCTATGTAGGTGTCGACTGTGCTTGCAGGCCGCAACTGCTCCAGCGAGAATCTGTGCTGGCGATTCCCCTTGACGGTCGTTTTCACCTCAAGAGCGAAATTTGCCGCGACAAAGTCGTGCCGGGCGCTCTTGTGCAGGCACCAGCTCTCGGCGGCACCTAGCCTGCTCGCGGCCTTGGAGATGATGTAGAGCTCGCCCCAAAGGCCGACCACATCGCCGCGAGCATTCTCGATTCTGCTGAACAGGTCGGCGATTCCAAGCATTCGATCGCCAATCTCTCGATTGCGCAGCGGGCGATCGTCATGACAAAAGCTCTCCTCGAGAAGCCTGAGGAAGACGCGCGTGATCTCCGGATCATCCTCGTTCAATCGAACGATGGTGTATGTGCCGGAGATCGGGTCCGCGTCCTCAGTCGCGATCTCGCAGGCTCGGGAGAACTCTACGTCGATGAAGCGTAGAGCGATGTCTCCCCGCTCATCAGAGGGGTCTGCCGGAAAGAGCAGGCTCGGATGGAGGCGCTCGTCGATCGAGAGCCAGAGCCGGTTGTCGGCGCCAACAGCGCTTCCGAACAGATGCTCGCAGCCGTCCGGAAAGACCTTCACCAGCCGCGCGTAAGCCTCGAACAGCATTGTGGCTCTAGCGCTCTACCCAAACCCGCTGGATCAGGGGGTCGGGGATGTGGACGGCGAGCACCGGCACGTCCTTGAGCGTGCGCTTCTTGTCCGCAGTCTGGAGATCATAGCGGTGAAGCTGGAACGTGACCGCTTCCTGGGAGATGAGCGCCCTCGCGCCTGGATAGTTCGTCCGGGCGTTCGAGCCTTGGAACAGATTCTTGATTTTTGCCGGTTGGTCGTCATTCAGCGTGCGCATCGCCAGCACGCCCGACCAGGGACCTGAGAATGCGTAGAAGCTGCATTGGATGTCCGGCTCGTCCGACACCAAGGACGTCAGCATGAGCAGAATGGAGGAGTGCTCCAAATTGTCATCCGGCCACTTGTACCGCATCCGGCTAATGTAAGGCAGCAGGTCGGCCAAGAGGATGGAGTCGCTGAAAGCCGGAATGACCTGCTTCTCGTTCCAGCCTGCCTCCGAATATTCTGCCAGCTCGAAATCGGACAGGATGGATTCGGCGGTCTCGCGGTTTTCGGCCACAATCTCGCTATCCTCATGCGGGTGAGCAGGCGCGATCCATCCGCCTTTGCCCTTCGACTGATACATCTCGAGGATGACCACCGATGAACGCGTCGGCTTCAGCGCTTGATCGAGGAAGTAGGTTCTTCTCCAATCCTTGAGCGGCTTGCCCTCCTCGAGATGGCTACGGATCGAGTTGCGGACCGATTCCTCATGCCTTACGTAGTCGGTGAAGGCGTCGATGTTCTCGGCCGTCAAATAGATGCGGCAAAGGCCCAGATAGCCCCGCTTGTACCCGAAGAACCGCGCCCGCTGCTGGATGTTGTCCGCGTTGCCAACGCCGGTCGAGCGGGGCATGTAGCTGACGGTGAGCCCTTCGACGGTGAAGCCGCGGTCCAACCCAATGCCGCCGACCAGAATCCAGCTATACTCCCCGCGCCAATCCACCGACGGGATGCGGTTTTTCTCTCTCGTGTTCAATTCGACGATGGCGGTCGCTTCCAAGGCTTCAAACAGCAAGGGGCGGATGTCGTTGAACGAGAATGGCGTCGCGTAGGTTTCGAGCAGCCCCTCGGCCGTCGCGCCGAAGAGTTCGATCAACTCCCCATGTCCAGGATGATTCTCGTCTTGGAGAATGGATAGCCACTGCTCCTTCGCCTGGCGCACCCAGCGTGCGAACATGAGGTGCTCGTCCTTGGGCACTGCCGGATGGATCATCATCGACCGGTTGCGGCCGTTGCGATCCTCCTCCTCCAGCAGGCCAATAGCCACGCCCACAATGAAATCCCGCAAGGCCGCCAGCAGCGTGGCCGGCGGCTCGACTGGCGGATCGAAGCGGTCGGGCACCTCGGAGGTAGGAATCAACTCGACGTACCGATCCGCCCCGTCGACAAAGAAGTCCCTCCCGCCGACATATTGGCTTCCCGGCGTCAGGACCCTGCCAAAGTCGGGGGAGAGCGTGTCAATCCGGCTGATCAGAAGCGGTGCCTGGGGAGTGGCAGTGTAGAGGACATAGCTGTGCTGCGGGAACAGCGCGCGCAGGGCCATGATGCGCGCATAGGTCGTGCTCTCCTCGGCGTGCTTCGCCCGCGTGTTCATGCCCGCCTGGTCGCCTTCGTCGTCGATGATCAAGGTGGGCGTGTCAGAGACGTCGATCTGGGCGAGCAGCTTGGCCAGATTCTCCAGATGCTGGTGCTGCTTCATCGTCACGATCAGGATCGTGCGGGCCCGGGAACTGCCTCGACGCCACTTCGACAGCTCCATGTTGACGCGATCGAGCTCGGCGCTCTGGAATCCGTTCTGCTGCGTCGACAGGAGCTTCCATTCCCGCGTACCGTCGATATCGAGGTCCTTCTTGATGCGGTCGTAGGATTGCTCGACGAGATTGTTCGTGGTGCCTGCCAGGAGGATTACGATCCGATATCCGTTGTCACGCGCCAGCGCGGCGAGGCTGGTGAAGGAGAGAGTCTTTCCGCTCTGGACATAGCCGATGACCAATCCCGTGTTCCACGCCGGCTCGGCGGCCGGCTCGACGCAATCGCCCAGGGTAGCGAGGGTCTCGACGATGAGGCTTTCCTTCTCGTCAGGCGACAGGGGGGAGTTGGCGTTGAGCAGCCTGGTGAACGCCTCTCCTTGCGTCGGGCCCCAGCCGTTGGGGCCATCCGCTGCCGGCCCGGACACCTTGATGATGCTAGCCATTGATCATCCGCCTCGACATTTGGGTCTTCAATATCTCGTTGGTGAATCGGCGAACTGCCGACGGGTGGCGATCGGCGAGCTCGGTGGCGGCAACCTCGGCGAGCGCCAGCGCGGCTGCAACCTTGAGCACCGCGGAGAAGCCCTCGGAGTCCAGTGTTGGAAACTGCGACATGAAGGGGTGCAGCATCGCAATCCGGACCAGGATCTCACGCGGCTCGGGGTCGGTTATTGACGGCCGGTTGCGGATGATGAGCCAATCTGCGTCGTCCTCGGCATAGGACAACTCAAGACGAACGACCCACGGCTCGTTCCGAAAGCGCAAACGAACCTCGGCTTCCTCGCGGTCGCCGCTCGCGATCTCGGGAAGATCGTGCTGACTTGCGTCGTTCGATAGGGGCGGCTGATCGGCACTTTGGGGCGGATCCTCATGATCAGCCTGCAGCGTGGCTTCGCTCAGGCTCGCCGCAGTGGCTTGAAGCGCCTCAGCGGCCTCCTTGCGCGCAGCCTTTGCTCCCGAGCGTGTTCGGTGCTCGCGGGCCTGCTGAATGAGAGGAAGAGCCTCGCCCGACAGCTCCTGGCGCAGCTTGCGGAGGAATGCCTCTTCGCTCTCCTCCCATTTTACGCCGTCCTTGGTGTGGCTGACGAAGAAGCCCTTGAGGTGGATCTCGCCGAAGATGCGCTGATAAGGATAGGTGTTGGGGCGCCCGAAGATATCCTCGGGCCGATAGGCCTCATCGGCGCTTCCCATGATGAGCCGCTTCCGGCGGAAGAGCGCGAGGCCCGCAAGCCGGGTGCTTGCGATCTCGCGAATGGCGACGAATCCTGTCGCGGATTTTCCGTCGCCGAGGTCGATAGCGATCTCCTTGCGCCACTCGATGGGCGGACCATCGGCATCCCGATAGCTCGGTGCAACAAGAATGGCCGGATCCTCATGATCCAGTCTCTCCCCGTCGACGTAGAGTTCGAGCAAGCCCTCGCGGATGAAGACGCGATAGATGCTGGCAAGGTGCTCCTTGATCTTGGGGATCGTCCGTCCTCGCGGGAACTTCCGGATGCGCTCTAGCCGGATCTCAGTTCCATGCGTGCCTGCGGCGACATCGGTTGATACGACATTCAACTCCTCGATGCTGTCGTGGACGATCTTGTCGATGTTGAAGAAGACCGTTCTCTCGGTCCGCTCGCCGAGGGCGGTGGAGCGAACGCTCCAGTTGGGCGCGAACCAACAGGCGGCGCTCTTCATGCCCATGCCGAACTCAGAGAGCCCGCTGGCGTCGGGCGGAATCTCAGCGGGACGGAAGGCGCGCTGATAATCTGCCGAAGCGATGCCGGCGGCGTTGTCGGTGACGGTTATGGTGCCTTCGGTCGGATTGAAGTCGACATCGACTCGCAGTTTGTAGTCCTTGCCGCTGGTGGCGCGTAACTCTCGCCGATGGTCGATGCTACTCTGGATGGCGTTGTCGACAAACTCCGCCAGCGCAAACCATGCCTTGTAGTTGAGATGCGGCAGGACCGAGAGGACATTGACGCCCGGCCTGATGTTAACGGAGCTGATCAGGCCCATTATTCTGCCGCCACGGCCATTTCGATCGGCAGGTCTTCAGCCGGCCTGTCGACCAGAGCATCATAAATCTGCCCAACGACATCCACGTTGACGGCATTACCGAAGGCTTTGTAGGCGCGCTCCTTGGTCTCGGGCAAATGCTCCAGACTGCCCATGCTTTGCAGGCGGCTGCATTCGCGCGGCGTCATGTAGCGCTTCTCCCAGGCGATGATCGGCACCTGGCTCGTGGTCATCGCAATCAGCGCTGGTGCTGCATCGGCCTTCTTCACCCTGATGCCACTGGCGCGGAACTGGATGACGTGCTGCCAGATGCTGCGCTCGGCGCCCTTGCAGTTCCATTCGAGCTTCTGGAAGCTTGGCGGGAAATCCCGGATTTTGTGGAGCCAGGGATCGATGATTTTCTTGTAGCACACATAGAAATCGCGGTTCTTGCGGATGAAGTCGATTTTCCAGTCCGGGAATTCGTCAAGCTTGGTCCGCGCATAGCCGGGCAGCGCCGCCTCAACTTCCGATGGCTTGAATCCCTTCAGGGGCTCGCCGAATGCCCCCCGGTACCGGCCGAGACCCTTGTAGCCGCGCTTATGCGGGGTCTCTCCGTATAGGGGATAGCTCGCCCCGAACTCCATCGCCCAGATCGGGAACGAAGGTAAGTCCTCTTCGGACGGGAACGCGCTTATGAATTCCTGCCAGGTCTCCAGATACTGGATCTGCTTGGCGTTGAGCTTCAGGGCGTCGTTGGGATTCTTGTCCAGAACGGAGGCGATGGAGACTTCGGGCACGGCTTCGGGGATGGGCCATGCAAAGCCGTCCAGCCCTTCCAAGTCTCCAACGATGAACGCCCGCTCGCGCCGCTGGGGCACGCCAAACATATGCGGCGAAAGTCGCTCATAGCGAATATCGTAGCCGAGAGCTTTGAGGCGTGCGCAGATCAACGTCCAAGTCTTGCCTTCATCGTGGCGGATGAGGTTAGGCACGTTCTCGATGATGAAGTATCGGGGCTGCTTCAGGCGGAGGACATCGACGACATAGTCGAACAGGTTGCCCCATTGCGGGCACTCAAGCCCCTTTTGATCACCGGCCTTCGAGAATGGCTGACACGGGAATCCCGCGCACAAAAGATCGTGATCAGGGATAGAGCCTAGTTCGATCTCGCGGATGTCTCCTTCCGGCCGAAGGCCGAAGTTTTTCTCGTACAGGTCTTGAAGGTCCCGATCGAGCTCTGAGGCGAAGACGCATTCCGCATCGCGCGCGGCGAGCGCCTGGTGGAATCCGCCGAGGCCTGCGAACAAATCTATGAACCTCACGCGCCCCACCCCCCGAGTTCCCTGAAGCGTCCCCAATCGCTCCGATGGAACCGCGCAAGGAGGCAGCCCCTGCCTCCTTCGATCCAAATGAATGATACTCTATCGATATGGAGGTCTTTGACCAACAACTTCTTCCACTCCCGAGAAGGTTTCCCCAAAAATAGTTTCAATCTGATTGACTTCGTCTTCTGCGAGCGCGCTGAACTCGCGCTCGCGCGCCCGATTGGAGAGTCGACCGGCGTTCTGGCGCAGAAAGCGGAATAGAAGGTCGATCGTCCGCTCGGGCATGTCGATCATCGCCTCGATGCGGCCACGGAACTCGTCATAGCGCCGCAGGAAATCTGTCTCGTAGGGCAGATCGTGCTCGATGGTCTGCCGGACGCATTCATAGAGGAACTCGGCATGCGGCGTGGCGTCGAAAAAGCGGTAGAAGTCCGCCGTGTCGTTCAGGACGCGTACGTTGCAGGTCTCGGTCGCCTCCCAGCGGATCAGCGGCAGGAGGCGTGCGGAATAGCTCTCAAGCACCGCGCGATAGCTGTCGATCCGCTCCAAGATCGCGGCCGAGATGGGAAACACGACGCCTGGCGGATTGAACCCGCGCTCGGCGAGCACATGATGGATGAGGTAGCGATGAATGCGGCCGTTGCCGTCCTCGAATGGGTGAATGTAGACGAAGCCAAAGGCAAGAACGGCTGCCGCGATCACGGCGTCCATCCCCTGCGCCGCACCGCGATCGAAGGCGATGAGACCGTCGATCAGGCCGAGCAAGTCCTCGGGGCGGGCGCTGACATGATCGGGAAGCGGCATGCGCGTCTCGCGGTCGTGCTCGCCGACGAAGCCACCTTCCTCGCGCAAGCCTAGCCGGACGAAGCGTTGGTCGCCGATGACGATCCGCTGCAGGCGTAGAAGCTCATCGCGGTCGAGCGGCTGGCGACCGGCTTCCCCAATGGCCCGGCCCCAGCGCTGAATGCGGTCCTGCGGTGGTCGCTCACCCTCTATGGCATAGCTGGAGCGCGAGTCCTTCAGCAGGAGGAAGGCCGCTGTGCGTGCGAGCAGGTCGCGGGGGACGTCCGCGACAATATCCTTCGCGCGTCGCGGCAGATCGAGCGCGCTGAATGCATTGAGTGTCTCGGTGCGAAAGACCAGCGGACAGAAGCTCGGCGTGCCCGGCAGATTGTTCTTGAGGCGATAGCGGGGCGCCGTTTCGCCTTCGACTCCCCATTGCAGGCTGGGATCCAGCACCTGAGCGTAGCGGCCCGCTTCTGCATCGGGCAGGTCCAGCCTGCTTCCGGTCAGCCATTCATAGAGGAACCAGATGCGGCGCGCATAGCTACCGGTCGGTTGCGTGCGGACCATCTCTTCGATGGGACCGGGACCCGTCATGAAGAACAGGCGATTGAGCACCGCCAGGTCGAGCCCTTCATACTTGAGGGCAAAGGTGAGATGGCCTTCGAGCGTGGGGGCGGGTGCATGGCGCGGCGTCATGATCCGCCAGCCGTCGCGCTCGAGGATGCGGTGATGTGCGCCTGTGGCGAAGAGCAGGCGCGGCGGCGGCACTGCGAGCCTGTAGGCGTCGATCAGAGCGCTATAGCCGGCCGGGGTAGCCGCTTCCGGAAGGCGCCGCTCGTGATAAACGGTAACCGGACCTGAAAAGCGATTCTGTTCCGGTTCAACCATGAAATCCATGCCCTAAATCGGAAGACCGGTCCTCTTGCCGGAGTTCCCTGAATTTTGATTCTAGCGCACGAAAAGCGATTCCACGAGCAAAAAAGACACGAAAAAGGATTCTCCCGCACTACTCACGGCTACCCTCGGTGTAGCGCGGTCGACCACACGTCAACAGCATCGGTCGCGAACTAGCAAATTGCCGAAGGGACGTCGCTCCGGATAAGCTTAGCTGTGGCAGTCGCCGCCATGAAGGGACGTGGGAAGACCGCAATGTGGCAGTGCGTGGATGTCGAGATTGTTCGTGAGATCAATCCAGCAGCAATTGGTCCGTTTGAGAACGCTGACGCAACCGACGGGATTCTCCTGAACCACGCTTATGTCGACATGCGCGGCTATTCGATCACGGATGCTCGGGAAGTGATCGCCGAGGAAGTTGAGCTGCTTCGGGAGATAGAGGCGACCGAAGCTGATGGGGGTCGCCTGGAGGAATTGATGGAGGAACTCTACGAAGCTGCCAGCGATCTCTCGGACTTTGACGTGGGAACTGCTGGCGCGATTTTCGCCCTTTCCGCCGCGGGCGCCGCCCCGATCTCGAGTTGCAACGGCGGCCTGCTCGGTGAAGCGTCGCATTCCTCGCAAGTCCCGCATATCCTGTTCTCGGTCGATCCAATGAAGCTGGCCCCAATCCTTGCTGCGGCAGAGGCAACAGATGTGGGGCTCTTGAACAATTCGGGACACGTCGAGGTATTTGCAGAACGCATTCCCAAGCTGAACGCATTTGCAGCACGGTTGCTGCTCGAGTTGCAACGGTTGGACAACGGCAGGTAGTGGGGCGTCAGGCGGCGACCCAGACCTATGTCCGCAGTCAGATCCCCATCTCGAACGGCTTCGTCCGCTCCTTCGAGATCTCGCGCTCCTCCTGCTTCCGGCCTTCCGCCACACGCCCTGCCGCCGACCCCCGCGCGGCCGCCGAGCGCAGGCGTTCGGTCACCTCGAGCGCCGATGACTTCTCGCCGGCATTCCGCCCGATCGCGGCGCCCAGCCTGCCCGCGTTGTCGACCACGAGCGTCAGGCTGTCGCGCAGCCGCGTGACCGTGACCAGGAAGGTCTTCTGATTGGCGAGGTTGCGCTCGCGGCTGTCCATCACGGCAATTCCGCGATCCGACGTCAGGCCCTGCGCCATGTGCGCGTTGAGCGCATAGGCCAGATCGAGCCGCTTCAGCATCGGGTCGTCGTGCCGCAGACGGTGCGTCATCCCGGCGGAGGTCTCCACCGTGACACGCCCGCCGTCGATCGCCACGATCCGCGCCCGGTCGGCGTTGAACAGCCCGCGCCGGTGGTCGTTCTCGGTCCAGCGGATGCGGTCGCCCTCGTGGATCGCTAGGGGCTTCGTCTCGAACAGCGCCAGCCGGTCATCCTTTTCACCGGGCCTGATGCGCGACGGCCGGAACGACGCGCGCCGTCCGCGCCGGTCCTCGAGCTCGACCGACCGGCCGGCGTGGTCGACCGACGCGACCCGGTACGCCCCGCCCGCCAGGCGCAGGGTCCTGTCGCGCCCGCGGACGTCGAGGATCATCCCTTCGCGGTACGCCGCGATGTAGCGCAGCTCCTCGCGGGTGGCGTTGACGCGCGAGAGCACCTCCAGCTGCCGCGTCCCGGGCCCGAACTCGCCATTCGCTTGCAGGCCCGTCTGCACCGCCGCGTTGACCGCCGAGCGCAGCGCCCGTCCCGAAGCATAGATAGCGGTCCGCTCGCGCTCGGCCGGGGGCAGCGCCAGCCACTGCTCTGCCGCGACGATCGCGCTGTCGCCGTCGGTTTCGAGGGTGGCACCGCGCAGGTAGCCGAGCGCCTCCTCGACCCGGCCGGCCTGGGCCGCCGCCTGCGCCTGCCGCAGCAGCGGGTCGCGCCCGCGCAGGTTCACGCGCATCTCGGCACGCTCGATCCCGGCCTTCTGGACAAGGTCGAACGGCTTGCCCGCGTCGACCGCGCCCAGCTGTTTGCGGTCGCCGATCAGCACGAGCCGGTCGATCTCGGCGAGATTGGCGAGGCGGACGAGCTTCTCCTTGTCGGCATTGGAGACCATCGAGGCTTCGTCGAGCACCAGCACATGGCCGGCCAGCGCCTGCCGCGCCTCTGCCAGCAGCCCGGCGCTCGTGGGATTCTCGAGCAGCTCCCGCCAGGTGCGCAGGAATCGCGCGAGCGTCTGCGAACGGATGCCGGTGTCGCGCTCGAGCATCTGCACGAGGGTATTCTGCACCGCGAGGCCGAGAACCGGACGGCCCTCGTCCGCGAGAACCTGCGCCACCGGCTTCAGCACGCTGCTCTTGCCGGCGCCGGCGACGCCCTGCACGGCGACGATGCGGTTTCCTGACGACAGGATCAGTCGGGCGGCCGCTTCCTGGCCGGCATTCAGCGTCACGCCGTGATTGAGCGCGGCGACCGCCTGGACCCGCTGGCCCGCGTCCTCCGTCGGCAGGATGGCGGGTGCCGCGCCCCGTCCGTTCTCGACCTCGGCGAGTATCCGCTGCTCGCTGCCGACCGCCTCGCGCGACGCGAGCCAGCCCCGGTGCGACCCGCCGCCCCTGACGAGGTCGCCCGAGCGCACCAGCGCGGCGACCCGGCCCTCGACGTGATCGACGGTCGTCGGCAGCCCGAAATCGAGCGCCGCCTTGAGCAGCGCCTCGCGCGGGAACGCCGCTTCGCGCTGCGACAGGTGCCGCACCGCCGAGGCGACCGCCTGCGCCGCGGCGATCGTCTCTCGGTCGCGTTTGAGGACATGGTCGGGCACCAGCGGGTCGCGCTCGGGCGCGCGAACGCGGTCCATCATCTGCCGCAGGAAGGCGAGCCCGCGCTCGAGCAGCGGCGCCTTCGTGCGCTCCCGCTCCGCCGCCAGCACCGCGCGCGTGCGGGCTGTGTCGATAACACGCGCCAGATCGAGGCCCACCGCGGCCGCGGTGTCGCGCCAGGCGGCACCGAGCGTGTCGCGGTCCTCGATCTCCGGCTTGGCCGAACGCGTGTCGAGCGCAGCGATAATCCCTGCTGCGAGACCCGGGCCGCGGCGCGCCTCGAGCACTTCGCGGCGGCGCGAGGAGAACGCCATGATCTGCGTGCGGCTGATCCCGGCGGCCTCGAAGTTGCCGTGCTTGCCGACCGGCCCGGTCTCGTAGCCGAGCTTCTCGACCGAGAGCCGGAAGCACGCCATGGTCATGCTGTTGAGCAGCGTGTTGAGCTCCCACAGCCGGTCGTTGCGCAGCGCCCGCCACTTGCCGTCGGGGCCGCGGGTGACGTTGGCGACCACTCCGTGGAAATGCAGGTTGGGCTCCTGGTTGCGGTTGGTGTCGTGCTGGAACAGCCCGATCGCGAGGTTGTCGGTCTCCACCAGCCGGATGGCGCCGTTCCGCGTCAGCCGCGTCTGCGCGGCGTTGCGCTCGGCCCAGCGCAGCGTCTCGATCACCGCCTCGCGGTACGCCTCGGCAATCCGCCGGTCGCCGCCGACCAGCGCCAGCAGCGACCAGCTCTTGGGCAGCGAGAAGGTGAGGTCGGTGCCCGGCCGGTGCGGCTGCCCGGGATTGCCCACCCGCGTTCCGTCGGGCAGCTCGCCGCGCAGCAGCGCGTCGAACACCCCGGCCTCGACGCGCCCCTTCAGCCCGAGCGCTTCGGCCCCCTTGCCGATCCACTCGCCCGAGCGGTCGGCGTCGGCCGCGGCGTAGTAGTTGTCGGCCGCGAAGTAGCTCGCCGCGGCCGATGGGGAACGCACGTTGGCCATCGAAAGCATAGGACCGGCACCTCACAAAGCCCCTCCCAGGCTCCCTTGCGTGCGGCTTACAGATCGGGCTCGAACTCGCCGAGATCGGGCGGCCGCGGCGGCTCGGCCGCGCCGTCGAGCAGGTCGCGTTCCTGGCGCCGGCGGTGGACTTCCGCCGGATCCCGCTCGCGCGGTTCGCGGTCTGATGCCCGCCCGTTTCGGGGAGCACCGGCGGGCCTGCCGTCGCCGGGCTGAGCCTCACCGGCATCGCGCCCCTGGTCGCCCGCGCTCTCGGCCCTGACCACGCCCGCCAGCGGCAGCGAAGTGCTCTCCGTCGGCGCCGCCGCCGTCCCGGTCGGAGCAACTGATTCCGTGGCCTTGGCGTCCGGGGGGACAGCCCCGAGGTGGACGCGCCTGGCCGGCCGGTCCAGCTCTTGATCGCGCGGCTCGTCGCTCTCCAGGTCCCGGTAAGCGAGCGTCAGCTGGCGCGGGACCACGGGCCTGCCGGCGCCGTCGTCGTTGGTTGCCGGATGCTCGTCCGGTCCGCCGGCGGGCGCGGCAAAGGCGCCTTCCTCGCCGGCGTTCTCCCGGCTCGCGGCGCCGGCCGGCAGGGTCGGCACGTCCGGCTCACGGGCGATGAATCCTTCCGCAATGCGCGGCCACGTCCGGGGCGACAGCGACACCGGCGCCGCCGGAAACCCGTCGGGGAACTTGAGGTAACCCGAGAGCCGCGGCAGGTTCATGAACTGGTCGGGCAGCAGCAGCGGCTCGATCTGCCGGCGGGGCGTCAGGCTGACCGCGTCGCGGGCATTGTTGTAGCCGTAGCTGTACCCTTCCTCCATGTCGCGGACCTGGCGGTGGCCGATGAAATCCGAGCACCAGGTGGCGGTCTCGCGGTCGGCCGTGGCGAGGATCAGCTTGGTTCGCGCGAGCGACGACAGCGTCATCGCCATGTTCTCGCCGTAGACCTCCTTGAGCTTGGCGAACGCGTGCACCCCGACGACGATTGCGCCGCCGAAATTGCGCGCCGTCTGCAGGCCCTTTTCGAGCGCGGGCAACCGGTGCAGCGCGCCGAGCTCGTCGACCAGAAACCACAGCCTGAGATCCCCCGTCCGCTCCATCGTCATCAGCGTGTTCATCGCCGTGTCGAGCCACAGCGTGAGCAGCTGCGAGCAGATCGACAGGTCGACGTAGCGGGCCGACAGGAACAGCACCGATCCGGGCGCGCTCTCCCCCCTCGTCCAGTCGCGTATCGAGAACGCCGGCCCGCCCGACGGGAGCAGCTTGAGCGCCTTGGCGTTGGCGTTGAACACCGCGCGGATCGACTCCGCCATGCGCGCCGCCTCGGGGGCGGTCAGCGGGTCGGCCATGGTCCCGCGCATGAGCCTGTGGACCTGCGCGAGGTCGGCGGTCATCAGCCGCGAGGCGAGCGCCGCGTTGGTCGCGGTTCCCGCGCGTTTCAGGTGCAGGCACATCTCGACGAACAGCATGCGCGCGGCGAGCACCCAGAACTGTTCGGCGCCGCCGCCGTCGTGCGGCACGAGCGCCTCGGCGGCGGCGTGGAATTCGCCCTCGCTGGTGCAGTCGTTGAACACGCTCCACGACGGGCAGCGCGCGTCGAGCGGGTTGAGAATGACGTCGCGTTCGGGATCGAAGAACGCCTCGATGAACGCGCCGGTGAGGTCGAACACGACCGCGCGCTGCCCGCGCGAACGGGCCTCGGCGAGCAGCTCCGACAGCGCCACCGTCTTGCCGGTGCCGGTCGTGCCGACGAGCATCGTATGGCTCTGCTCGAGCCGCCACGGCCACTCCACTTCGGCCAGATGCGACGGCGTGTAGAAGCCCGCGCGCGCGAGCGCGGAGGACCCCGCGAGCCGCCATTTCCAGCCCAGCGCGGCGCCCATCTCGCGGGCGCGTTCGGCGCGGTTGTGGCGGGCGATTTCGTCCTCGAGCTCGGGCAGCGTGACGAGCATCGCGCCGCGCTCGTGGCGCCGCTCGCGCGAGCGCCCGCCGAACCGTTCGGCGATCCACCAGAACAGGCAGAACGACGGCACCAGGATCAGCGCCGACAGCCAGAAGGCGGAGGCCAGCGCGCCCCTGAACGCGGCCACGGCTTCGCGCACCGGCGGGAAGTCGCGCAGCACGCCGACCGGCAGCGCGACGCTTCCGCCCCAAGCCAGTTCGAGGGCGACCGGCTTCGCCGGATCGAACTCCATGAAACCGTAGAGCGCAGCGTAGACATGCATCCACACAAGGTAGAGCTGGTGATCGGTCAGGTCGGTGGTGACCTCCCGCCAGGAGAGCCCGGCGAAGCACAGCACCGCGACGATCAGCGGCCCCTTGAGGCCCGCTGCGAACATGAATCCGAAGTGCCCGAGGAGCTGGCTGCCGCGGGTGAAGTTGAGGAGGTTATGCTTCATCGCCGGCCTCCCGCGAAAGGCCGCGGCGGGCCAGCTGGCGGGCGTAGGCCTCGTGCGTGCGCTGCCGCAGCTGCCCGTCCGGATGGCTCGAAAGCAGCGCATCGAGGGCGACGGTAATGAACAGGTTCTGCCGCGTCGGGTCGAGCGCGGCGCGCTTGTTCTTCGGCGCGTTCTCGCGCTGCCAGACATCGACCAGGTGATCGCGGACGATGATGCTGACAGAGACGTTCTGGTCTCTCGCCTGCTGCTTCACCCAGTCCGCGATGAGCCGCGGAACGTACGTCTGAAGACTGAGATGTCGATCCATGTCACAGGTTCCTGACGCTCGTGGAACCTGGTTCGACCTTGCGGAAGGTGACGATGAGAATAAATCATGAACATCGCCTCGTCAACCGATCTGATATGTCCTTGAAACAACAGCTTATCGCATTTCGTCGGCAGCGAGCGCCCGGCAATGAGGCGTAAATCACGCGCAAATCACTTCTGCACCAAGGCCATTTTCGCGCCTAACTGTTTGTCCTTACGCCATATTCCCAGCAGCTTCCGCTGTGTACGGTGTGCCCCTTTCCCCCAATTGCGCGAGGGAGATCCGGTGCCTTCGCCGGTTCCGTTCGGCCGGTCCTGAACGGTCGCCGATAGCGCGGATAGAAGGGCGCGCTGGCGCTCATGCCAGCGCTCAGTCCGAGCCCTTCGCTTCGCCCGATTGTGCAAGGCGAGCAAAGAAAAAGGGCGGGAACCGGTGTCCCGGTTCCCGCCCTGGCGGTGAGATCAGAACTCGTCGAGCAGCGCCCCGTGCACCGTGTGCACCACGCGCGCCGCAAGGTGCGCCGGAAGCGCGTTGTAGTCGCCCTCGTCGAGCGCGATGTAGCCAAGCTCGTCGTCCTCGACGACGTGCTGGTCGAAGAAGCTGTGCAGCGCGCGCCTCTCGGCGGTTTCGAGCGCCTCGAAGTAGCTGTGCGAAGCCAGCGTGCAGTGTGCGAATTGAGCCATGATGATCCTCCTGAAGTCTGTCGTGAGACGACCGGAGGGGAGCGATGACCGGACGTAGCCCGGGTCCAGGATCGCCCGCACGGGCGACCGCGCCAGCGGCGGCGGGGGCAACGATTTTGTTCGGCCGGGCATCGCCCGGTCGGGCAAAATGGTGGGGCCCCGCACGTCCTTGACGCGGGCTGCGGCCGGACATCATGCTGGGCCATTCCGTGAGCCAGGATCCCTCCCACCTCTCGATAGAAGCAGGTCGGCGGGACCTTGCAGATAGCGTTTTCCTACACCCCCTTCGGCATGGCAGCACGGAGCGCAGGGGAATCACAGGCGAGGGGAACGGAAGGAACGACAATGTCCCGGAAAAGCAGCGCGGTCGACGCGCTCCGCAAGCTCGAAGCCGATCGCGAGGCGCTCGCCGCGCGGCAGCGCGAGCTCGAGAAGGAAGCCGCGCTCGAGCTCGGCCAGGCGATCCTCGGCAGCGGCCTCGAGCACTTCTCGAGGAAGGGCCTCAGGCGCGTCGCCGAGGCGCTCGGCGCGATGGGCGAACAGGCCGCGCTCGAGCGGCTCGCCGGCACCGGGCCGGTCCGCCCGACTGCTGCCGATCGCGCATCCGCATAGCAGCAGAAGAAGAGGCCCTGCCGGTGTTCCGGCAGAGCCTCTTCGAGGTCCGGTTGAGGGACGCTCAGTCGATCGGCGGAGCATCCTTGTTGTCGCTCCCGGCGCCGCGGGACAGGAAGTCGACCTTGTCGGCGAGGATCTCGCAGCCGTAGCGCTTGTTGCCGTCCTTGTCGTCCCACTGGGTGTAGTGGATGCGGCCCTGGACCGAGACCAGCTGGCCCTTCGAGCAGTACTGGCCGACCGTTCTGGCGAGCCCGTTGAAGCAGGTCACGCGGTGGAATTCGCTGTCCTTGGCGGTGAAGCCGTTCTCGTCCTTGTAGGTCTTGCCGTCCTTGTCGCGCGCGGGGCGGTCGGTGACGACGGTGATGCCGGTGACCGACGTTCCGCCCTTGGTTTCGCGGGTCTCGGGATCGCGGGCGATGCGGCCGGTGAGGATGACGATGTTGGTCATGAGAACTTCTCCTTCGGTCTCAAGCCGGAGCCATTTCCGGCTTGCGAACGGTCGGGAGAAGCAGGGCATGGGAGGGCTGCACCGCGGGCGCGCCAGCGCCGAGGGAAACCCCCTTATCGCCGGGTGGTGCGGGCAGCCCGCGCAGCGGGCAACACGGCCGGCTGGAAGGGGGTTGCCGCCCTCAGCTGACCTGATTCAGACAGGTTCGCATGAAAGCCGGATTGGGTTCAGGAGCTCGATCGGCAGGAGGAGCTTGGCCATCGATCCAGTTCAGGCAAACGCCCGTTCTGTCGCAAAGTCCGGAACGTAATGAGCAAAGATATCTAATGCCGAGACGTCATCGTTTCAGGGCGCATGCATGCGGACTCGCGGCCGGCAATGGCGAACACTGGGCCGGTAGCCGAATGACAGGTCAGCAGCGAGCCAATGCAAATAGCTGCCGTTGGAGAGCGGGCACCTGCGGAGATCAACCTCTCCGGGAACGACCGGTTGGTTGGCGACACGTCCCAACACGAAATCCGACATGATATTTGGAAGATTATGAGAGGGCGGGTGACAGTGCAGATAGCTTCTGCTGTCACCCCCAACTCGAATGTATGCTCCCGCGCTATTGACAATGGACCTAGAGAGCGAAGTCGGCGGCAAGCAGCGCCACCGTGGATGCGAAACCAACGACTGGCACCCATACCGGGCAAACAAAAACGTGGTCAGGCCTGCTCGCTTCCGCTCTCTTTATCTTTAGCAGTGCCAGATTGATGATCGCGAAGATCACAAGCGTACCTCTTGCTGCGAGGTCAGCCAGGCCCCCTAGCGACAGCGCGACGGCCAGCGCTAGAATCGCCACCACGCCAATGCCGGTGGTGACAAGCGGAGTGCCCGTCACGGAGCTGACGGTACCGAGCCGCGACGGCAGAAAACCTTGCCGCGCCATCCCGTAAAGGACCCGCGCGATCATGATCATGTGGACCACCACGCCATTGAGGGTGGCGACAATGGCGACGGCGCTCATCGTCACCAGCGGAAACCCGGTAAGGCGCTCGAATACCAGGGCCAGGGGCGCCTCGGACGCGCCCAGCTCAACGGGCGGGACCGCGACCACCGCGATCCAGACTACGACGAAGTACAGCACGGCCGTGATTCCCAGAGTCAGGAACAGCGCGCGAGGCAAGGTTCGCGTCGGCTCCTTCAACTCCTCCGAAATGTTGACCAAGTGCTCGAAGCCGAGGAACGCGAACACCGCCACCAGGCTCGATCCCAGCACTGAAACCCAGGCAGCAGCGTCGCCGGGACCAGGCACGAGTTCAGGCAGCCGCTCAAGGGGCTCTCCGCCCATCATAGCGCCGGCGCCGATGATGACGGCGAGCCCACCGATCTCTATAACGGTCATCACCCCAGCGAACGTGACCGACTGCGTCGTCGCGAGGCACGACACCGCCCCCATGGCCAAGACCACCACGGCGATGATCCAGGAACCGGGCCAGTCGAGAAACGACGCGATATAGCCAGCGCTGCCGCTGGCGATCGTGGCGGCGGATATCGTGGCCGTAGCGACCACCAAGAGCCCTACCGAGAGGCTGAGCCAACGGCGGTCGAATGCTGCCTGGACGTAGGCCGCTTCGCTCGCGCTTACCGGCATGCGCGTGCCGAGCTCGGCGAAAGAGGCGGCGCTCAAGGCCATCGGTATGGCGGCGACGAGGAAGGCCAGCGGAGCGTGCATCCCGCTCCGGTCCGCCATGACGCCGACCAGGACGTATATCCCGGCCCCGATCGTCACTCCGAGGCCGTAGAGAACCGCGTGCGTCAGCGACAACGTGCGAACGAGGCCGCCCTGCCCTGCGGCTGCAGCCTGCGGCTGCAGCGGGGCGCCGCTCACGAGGTTCTCAATGCCGGGTTAACAGGCGCGGTCACAGCGGTTCGAAACAGCGCGCCATCGCTTCCTCATCGGTCGATGGCTGAGCGCAGGGGTCGATCGACCTCAGATAGGAGAGCAGGTTGTCGACGTCGCGCGGCGACAGCCGGAAAGCCGGCATGCGCGCGTGAGCCACTTCGATGCCTCGGACGAACGCCCCTCGGAGGTCCTCGATCGCGTAGCGCTTGTAGAGGTCGCGCAGCGGTGGTGCCTCTGCGATGGCGCTGGCGCCGGTGAGGTCGATAGCGTGGCAGCGCGAGCACTGTTGCTCGGCGACTATCCTGCCCAGCTTTGCTTCGGGCGTTATCGGAGCCGCCTCGGACGGCAGCGCGCTGGCGGTGGAAGGCGCAGGGCGCTCTGCACAGCCTGCCGCCAGCGCGAAAGTCGCCAACGCCGCGATGAAAAATCCGGGATGCCTCATCTTAGACCCCTCGTCGGTTCGAGCTGTATCGACCCCATCTGGCAAGTCAGACGGTGAGGGCTTTGTTCGGGAGCAATGCGCCTGGAGGTCATCGGAAGGCAAACAGTTCGTGGCGAATGGCGCCGCTGCGAAGGCCATGATCGCTCGCGGCCCGGCGAACCGCATCCAGCAGCCCTCGGGGCCCGCACACCGCTATGTCGAGCCGCGACGCGTCCACGCTTTGCGCGATCTGCCCGAACCGCCGCGTGAACGCCTCGGATGAGGGGCCGGCACTTACCGGCACGAACTCAATACCCCGATCGCGGGCCATCGCCTCCAGGACGGACACGTCGGGGAATGTCCGGCCGGGCGTGAAGAAGTAGAACAGCGTCACTTGTTCGAAGCGGTCCGCCTCGCCATCCCGCATCCAGGCGATGAACGGCGATATTCCCACGCCCCCGCCGATCCAAATTTCCCGCTCACACTCCGGTTTCCGCTCGAAGCGGCCGTAGGGGGCATAGACGTCGGCGTGCATGCCGGGCTCGACCTCGGCGATCAGCTTCGTCGTGTAGTCGCCGAGCGCGCGGATGACGAAGCTGATCCTCCCGTCCGCCGAAGGGGCTGAGGCGATCGTGAACGGATGCGGCTCGCGCAGCCCGTCTGCCTTCATACGCAGGAACCCGAAGTGGCCCGCGTGGAACCGCGCCCGGTGGCTCACCGGCTCGAGCTCGATCTCGGCCGCAGCGGATCCGCGCGAGACCTTGACGACCCGGTAGTGACCGTGGCGCGCCACCAGCGGGTAGAGCAACAGCTTGTAGGCGGCCGCAAGCAGGGCGAGTACCGAGAGCCCGGCAAGCCACAGCCCGGCGGCGCTACCGAGTTCGATCGGCGATTTAATGCTGAGCCAGTGGGCGACAACGACAAGGAACAGCGGTCCCGAAAGGCGGTGCCACCAGCGCCACACGCTGTACGGAATATTCCGGTTGAGCGCGAGGATCACGATCCCCATCAGCACGACGAAGCTGGCCTGTCGGACGAAGCGCGTCCAAGCCGGCGGCAAGGCCAGGATCGCTTCGGCCTGCCACAGCGGATCGCCGGCTTTGAAAAGCAGATGCACCGAGGCCAGTGCAAGTGCAAAGACACCCAGCCACTTGTGAGCTTCGTAGACCCGGTCCAGCCCGCCGAAGAGTCCTTCCATCATGGGCCAGCGTGCAGCCAGGATCGCTGCGGCGGCCATCAGTGCCAGAGCTGAAATCCCGCAAGCCAAACTAAGCGTCGCCGGAGTCCACCAGGTTGCCGGCGGGACCTCCAATAGTGCGAGGCCTGAGCTAATCGCCACGATCCCGATAATCGCTTGCCACGACTTCATAATGCCACCGGCTCCGTGCTGCAGCACTCAAGGGCGAGCAGTGCGCCCAGCATGCATCCGAATGTCTGGCGCCGTCAAACTGGGTATCGTGGTGCCTCCCGCTTGATGAACCACGCCTGCCCGACATTTTGCCGCACCTACTGGCCCCGCCACACCTAACAGCAGGTCGGCTGATCGAACCTTCACCAGCAGCTAGATCAGACCACGTGCCAGCCAGAGATCGTCCCGTTGAGGGGGCACTTCGTTCTCGCTTCTCTTTATCAAGCTTGAGAACGCCTCATCCTGTGAGAGGAAGACCTCGCCGCTGAGCTCTTCGAGGAACGAGGAGCGCTGCAGCCGGTCCATGACCGGACCCTTCACCTCCGAGAGGTGCAGTCTGACGCCGGCATCCGCCAGCCGGTGATTGATTGCCTCGAGGCTTTCGAGCGCCGAGGCGTCGATCGAGTTCACGGCCGAGGCCATCAGCACGAGATGCTTCGCCTCGGGGTGGTCGGCCACCGTCTCGAGCACGAACTCCTCGAGCCAGCGGGCGTTGAGATAGGTTAGACTCTCGTCGATGCGGATCGTGAGCACGCGCGGATCGGTCAGGACCTTGTGCCGCTTGACGTTGCGGAAGTGTCCCGTCTCCGGCACGCGGCCGACGATCGCGGCATGGGGGCGCGACGAGCGCCACAGGTGGAGCGCCAGGCTGAGCCCAACGCCGGCGATCACACCCGGCTCGACCCCCAGCAGCAACGTCACGGCGATGGTAGCGGCCATAGCGGCGAAGTCCGCTCGCGAGTAGCGCCAGATGGTGCGCGGCGTCTTCAGGTCCACCAGGCTCAAGACAGCCACGATGATGGTCGCGGCCAGCGTCGCCAGGGGCAACGCGTAGAGCAGAGGCGTGAGGAACAGCGCGGCGATGGCGATGCCGACGGCGGTGAAGACGCCGGCGGCGGGCGTTTCGGCACCGGCGTCGAAGTTCACCACCGACCGCGCGAAGCCGCCAGTGACGGGATAGCCGCCGGAGAAGGAGGCGGCGACGTTGGCGGCGCCGAGGCCGATCAGCTCCTGGTCGGGATCGATCCGCTGGCGCTTCTTAGCCGCGAGAGTCTGCGCGACCGACACCGACTCAACGAAGCCGATGATCGACAGGAGCAGCGCAGGAATCGCCAGCTGCTGCCACAGGCCAGGGTCGAACAGCGGCACCGTCAGCGGCGGGAGGCTCTGGGGGATGCTTCCGACCACCCGGACGCCCTGCCGCTCCAGATCGAACACTACGACTGCGAGCGTCGCCGCCGCGACCGCGGCGATCGGGCCGGCCTTAGCGACGAGGTCGGCCGGGCGCGGCTGCAGCCCTGCCTTGGTCAGGAGCGGCTTCAGGCCCTTGCGGACCCAGAAGAGGAACGCCGTCGAGAGCACGCCGATGACCAGCGTCGGCAGATTGGTGTCGGGAAGGTTGGCCAGCAATGTCCCCACCAGCTCGGGCATCGCTTCGCCCGAAGCCGAGATGCCGAAGATCGCCTTGAGCTGGCTGGTGGCGATGATGATGCCGGATGCGGTGATGAAGCCGGAGACGACCGGATGCGACAGAAGGTTTGCCAGGAAGCCGAGCTTGAGCACGCCCATCAGCAGCAGGATCAGGCCCGAAAGCAGCGCCAGCACCAGCGCCGCGGCGATGAATTCGGCGCTGCCTGGAGGCGCCACGCTGCTCGCGGCGGTCAGAGTCATCAGCGAGATGACGGCCACGGGCCCGACCGCGAGCGTGCGGCTGGTGCCGAACAGCGCATAGGCGATGATGGGGAGGATCGAAGCGTAGAGGCCGACTTCGGGCGGCAGCCCCGCGAGCATCGCATAAGCGAGGCTCTGCGGGATCAGCATGATGGTGACGATGCCGGCCGCGACGAGATCATTGGTGAGCGCGCTGCCGTTGTAGGCGCACCCCCAGTCGAGGATCGGGAGGTAGCGGGCAAGGCGCGGCATGATCGGGCGGGCCTCGGCGCCCCTCAGCGCTTCGCCAGGCGGTCGCGCAACGCTGCGATGTCGTAGCCAGCATCTGCAGCCGTGCGGATCAACTCGTCGGCCGGGCGCTGATCGGCGTTCGACAATGCCCAGAGCGAGGCCGATCGCGCGCCCGTCCGGCAAAAGCCGACGATCGGACCGGGAAGCTCCTCGAGTGCGGATCCGAAACGCGCGGCGTCCTCGTCGGTGATGGCGCCTGGCGTCACTGGAATGTGGCGCGCTTCCATGCCCGCATCATGTGCGGCTCGCTCGATCGTCGCCCAGTCGGGTTGATTCGGCTCTTCCCCGTCGGGACGGTTGCTGATCACCGAGCGAAAGCCCGCAGCGGCGAGAGCTTGCATGTCCGCCGGATCGATCTGCGGGGTGACCGACAGGCGATCGGAGAGGCGCTTGGGTTGTGTCATGAGGCGACCTTTCGTTCCATGGTGACTTTCTGGAGCAGCATGCCCGCGAGCATGGCTGCGACGAACGGGATGGCATGCACCGGCGACAGCACGAGCGACGCCACGGCAGGGCCCGGGCACAGGCCGGCAATGCCCCAGCCGATGCCGAACAGGGCGGCGCCGGCAATCAGGCGCGGATCGAGATCAGTCCGGTCTGGAAGGGCAAACTTTTCGCCGAACACGGGCTTTGTCATGCGCGCCTGGATGCGCCAGGCCGCCGCCATGACCAGGACCGCGCCGCCCATGACGAAAGCGAGCGTCGGATCCCAATTGCCGAACAGGTCAAGAAAGCCGCGCACCCGCTGCGGATCGGTCATGCCGGACACGGTAAGGCCCATTCCGAAGAGGAACCCCGAGGCAACGGGCGGCAGAAGTTTGCGGGTCAGAGACATGTCAGGCTCCGATAAGCGACATAATGAAGACGGTAGCGATGCCGGCCGCCATGAAGGTGGCGGTCGCCACGATCGAGCGCTGCGACAGCCGGCTGACGCCGCACACGCCGTGGCCGCTTGTGCAGCCGCTGCCCATCCGGGTGCCGAAGCCGACCAGGAGGCCGGCAGCGATCAGCAGGGGCCAGCCGGCGAACACCGCCGGCTCCCAATCGGTAGCAAGACGGATCGCCAGCGCCCCGAGCGGGAGGCCGACGATGAAGCCCCAGGCGCTCGTGCGCGCCATGCTTCCTTCGGCGATGCCAGCGCCGCGGGCGAGAATACCTGATACCCCCGCAATCCGTCCCGCGCCGAGCAGCATGAGCGCTGCCGCTAGCCCAATCAGTAGGCCGCCGATCAGGCCCTGCAGCGGAGCGGCATCAGGGAAGCCGGGGAGCATCACAGCTTGTTCACCGGCACTTTGAGGTAGGACGTCCCATCATCCTCGGGCGGCGGCAAGTGACCGCCGCGCATGTTGACCTGGATCGAGGGCAGGATCAGCCGCGGCATCTCCAGCGTCGCGTCACGCTGCGTGCGCATCTCCACGAACTGGTCCTCGGTCACGTCCTTGTGCAGGTGCACGTTGGCGGTCCGCTCGGCGAGCATCGTGGTCTCCCACACGAACTCCTCGCGATTAGGCGCCTTGTAGTCGTGGCACAGGAACACGCGGGTCTGGTCGGGCAGGCGCATCAGGCGCCGGACCGAGCGGTACAGCTTGCGCGCGTCGCCGCCGGGGAAGTCCGCGCGCGCCGAGCCGTAGTCGGGCATGAACATCGTGTCGCCGATGAACGCGGCATCGCCAACGACGTAGGCCATGTCCGCCGGGGTGTGCCCGGGCACGTGGAGCGCGATCAGCGGGATCTCGCCGATCATCAGCTCCTCGCCGTCCTCGAGCAGTCGGTCGAATTGCGAGCCGTCACGCGCGAACTCGGTGCCTTCGTTGAAGATCTTGCCGAACACGCCCTGCACGGTGACAATCTCGCGGCCGATGGCGAGCTTGCCGCCGAGCTTTTCCTGCAGGTAAGGGGCGGCCGACAGATGGTCGGCGTGGGCGTGGGTCTCGAGGATCCAGTCGACGGTCAGCCCCTGCTCCTGCACATAGGCGATGATCTCGTCAGCCGCTTCGAAGCTGGTCCGGCCGGAAGGCTGGTCGAAGTCCCACACGCTGTCGATGATCGCCGCGCGCCGGGTGGCATCATCGCTCACTACGTAGCTGGCGGTGAAGGTCGGCTCGTGGAAGAACGCCCTGACGTGCGGCGCCCGCAGCTGCCCGGCGAGCACGGCGTCTACCTGAGCGATGGTTTTCTCGATGTTCGGGTCCTGGGTCATGCTTTCTCTCCGGCTTGGAGGCTGGGGTTGGTTTCCCGGCCGAGTTCGGGGCAGTAGATCTGGTGAAGGAGCGCGAGGATCTGTTCGGCTCTGGGGTCGCAGACGCGATAGAACACCGACTGCGCCTCCTTTCGAGTGGCGACGAGGCCCTCCTCGCGCAGTTTGGCAAGGTGCTGGGACAGCGCGGACTGGCTGAGCCCGACACGGTCGATCAATTCGCCCACCGACAACTCGCCTGCCTCCGCGAGGTAGCAGAGAACAAGTAGGCGGCATTTGTTCGCCAGCAGCTTGAGCAGGTTCGCAGCCTCGCCCGCCTGACGCGCGAAATCCGCCGCTGGTATGTCACTGGTAGGCAATTCGATCTCCATTAGATGAGCCTAATTTAGGCAACGCTAATGAAAGTTCAAGACTGCCCTTGAGGAGTTTGGGCCAAGTGTTGGATCACCTGCTCGAGCCTGCTCCGCACTTCTGTGGCAGCCGAAGCCACAGGCGCGGATTATCGATGGCCTGCATGGAGGCAACCGGATCAATCGCGGTGGCGTCGGTGCGACCGGAGCCAACTTCCTGCACCACGACATTGCAGGGAGCATGGTTCCAACTTTGTCCTCAACCTGCAAAGCAATGCAACTAATCTTCGCCCGAGTGAGGGGAGCTGCCATGCGCCGGCCACCAACGGTCCTGGTGCGGGTGAGCGGTGCGACCTTGCGCTTGCATAGTACAAGCATACTTGCAATATCTCGCTGATGAATGACGATACCGCAGTGATCGCTCTCTCAGCGCTCGCTCATGCCGACCGCCTGAGTGCCTTCCGTCTGCTCGTTAGAGCGGGTCCGAGTGGCATGGCGTCGGGAGAGATCGCTGAGGCATTGTCTATCCCGCCGACGCGGATGAGCTTCCATTTGGCCACACTGGAACGCGCCAAACTGCTTCGCTCGTGGCGGGACGGGCGCCGCATCCTCTACGCGGCGAGTTACGAAGACATGCGTCAGCTCCTCGCGTTCCTCACCGAGGACTGCTGCTCTGGCAAGCCGGAGATTTGCGGGAACCTCGGCGACGACCTCGTTCCCTCCTGCTCGTCGGAGTCCTGCTCGTGACCGTCACGATCTATCACAACCCCGCCTGCGGAACCTCGCGCAACACGCTGGAGATGATCCGCCGGTCGGGTGAAGAACCAGAGGTCGTCGAGTATCGGCAGACACCGCCGAGCCGAGAGCGTCTGGTGGAGCTGATCGGGGCCATGGGCATTCGCCCACGGGAGCTCCTGCGGGAGAAGGGCACCCCCTACGCCGAACTCGGTCTGGGCGATCCGGCCCTTTCCGACGACGATATCGTCGATGCGATGATGGTGCACCCGATCCTGATCAACCGCCCGATCGTCGTTACCGAGAAGGGGGCGGCCCTCTGCCGCCCGTCGGAGAAGGTGCTATCGCTTCTCTCCAACCCTGTCGCCACCTTCACCAAGGAGGACGGCGAAACCGTTGCGGCACCCGGTGCGCCCGCGTGACGGAGCCCGTCTCCCTGGACCTTCCGAGCGTCGAACTTGCCCAGCTCCATCCGATCGACGTCGTGGCGCTGGTGCGGCCCGGCGACCCCACACACCGGCCGCGCATTCTCGTTCTCTACGGCTCGATCCGCGAGCGGTCCTATTCGCGCCTCCTGTCCGAGGAAGCCGGCCGCCTGCTCTGCTGGTTCGGATGCGAGGTGCGAACCTTCGACCCGCGCGGCCTTCCGCTCCCCGACGGTGCCGAGCCGGATCACCCCAAGGTGAAAGAGCTTCGCGATCTCGCCGACTGGTCCGAGGGCATGGTCTGGGTCAGCCCGGAGCGCCACGGCGCCATGACCGGGATCATGAAGGCGCAGATCGACTGGATACCGCTCGCTCTCGGCGCCAGGCGTCCGACGCAGGGCAAGACGCTTGCTGTCATGGAAGTGTCCGGCGGCTCTCAGAGCTTCAACGCGGTGAACCAGATGCGCATTCTCGGGCGATGGATGCGCATGGTGACGATCCCGAACCAGTCATCCGTCGCCAAGGCTTTCCTTGAGTTCGACGAAGCAGGCCGGATGAAGCCTTCCTCGTACTATCAGCGGGTCGTCGACGTTTGCGAGGAGCTGGTGAAGTTCACGTATCTCGTGCGCGGCCGGTCTGCCTATCTCACCGACCGCTACTCCGAGCGGGCCGAGAGCGCCGAAAAGCTGTCCGAGCGCGTGAACCAGCGCTCAATCTAAGCTTTACCGGACGCTCCCATGCTCGCCCTTGCGATCTTCGTAGCCACTCTCGTCATGGTCATTTGGCAGCCCCGGGGCTTGGGCATCGGGTGGTCGGCACTTGCGGGTGCGGCTGTGGCGCTGCTTCTTGGCGTCGTTGATTGGAGCGATGTTGGGACGGTCTGGCGCATCGTCTGGGATGCGACATTCACGTTCGTCGCCCTGATCGTCATCTCCCTCATTCTCGACGAGGCCGGATTCTTTGCATGGGCTGCGCTGCACGTCGCACGCTGGGGAGGAGGAAACGGACGACGCCTCTTTCCTCTGATCGTGATCCTCGGCGCCGCCATCGCCGCCGTCTTTGCGAACGATGGCGCGGCGTTGCTCCTCACGCCGATCGTCCTCGCCATCCTCCTCCGCCTCGACTTCCCACCGGCCGCCGCGCTCGCTTTCGTGATCGCCTGCGGGTTCGTCGCCGACACCACCAGCTTGCCGTTGGTGGTGTCAAACCTTGTGAACATCGTCACAGCGAACTTCTTCGACGTCTCGTTCGGCCGCTACGCTGCGGTCATGGTGCCGGTGAACCTCGTATCGCTGGCGGCAACGCTTCTCGTCCTGTGGGTCTGGTTCCGCCGCGACATTCCAGCGTCCTATCGCGTTGCTGATCTGGATGAGCCGCGCCAAGCCATTCGCGATCAGGCTGTGTTCCGGGCGGCGTTCCCGCTTCTCGGGCTCCTGCTTGTCGCCTATTTTGTGACCGGTCCGATGGGCGTGCCCATCGCGTTCGTGACAAGCGCCGCAGCCCTCGTCCTCCTCGCGGTCGCCGGGCGCTGGTTCTCCGGCGGGCGCGGTGCGGTGGTAGACTTGGCCGGGGTATTGCGAGGCGCGCCCTGGCAGATCGTCCTCTTCTCGGTCGGCATGTATCTCGTCGTCTACGGCTTGGGAAATGCTGGGCTGACCGCCATCGCCGCCGGCGTCCTCCAGTGGCTTGCGGACCAGGGTACGTTTGTTGCCACCATCGGCACGGGCTTTGTCGTCGCGGCGCTCGCCTCCGTGATGAACAACATGCCTGCCACTCTCGTTGGCGCACTCGCGATCGACCAGGCCAACGTAGCTCCCCTGACCCGCGAGCTGATGATCTATGCAAACGTCGTCGGCAACGACCTCGGACCCAAGTTTACGCCCATCGGATCGCTCGCAACCCTCCTCTGGCTCCACGTGCTCGCGGGCAAGGGCCAGAAGATCACCTGGGGCCAATACATGAAGGTCGGTCTGGTCCTCACTCCACCCGTCCTTCTTGCGACACTCGCGGCGCTCTGGGTTTGGCTTCCGATCGTGTCGTGAAGTCGGCTTTCGGGATATGGTCGGCAGGCTCCCACGTCCGAAGTGAGGGCGCTTAGCGGCCACTCACTGGAACGGTTCCGCGAGGACCACGGCGATCAACGACCGTGATCCGCCGAGCCTTGGCCTCGATCACCAGACGCTCGAGGACGCCGCTGCCGGGGAACGCGATCACGTAACGCGGAGAAAGCGCGAGCATCTGCTCGTTGCGCTTGAATCCGGCCCGCGCGCCGAGCCGGCGGTCGAGAGCGAAGGTCAGCTGCTGGATGCCGCGCCGTTCGGCCCAGCTGGCGGCAAGCCGGTCGGCACCCTTGCCGTCGCCGCCGTGCACCAACACCATGTCGGGGACGTTGGCGTGGACCCTGTCGAGCGTTGCCCAGACGTTGTCTGCGAACGCCTTGGCGTCTTCGTTGGAGGCGAACGACGTCCGGCCGCCGGCAAAGACGACAGGCGTTCCTTCGGGAGTGTGGGCCTTCGCCCGGCGCTCGGCACGCGCCCGAAGAAAGTCGCGCGCATCGATCACTGCCGAGGTCAGATGGGCGGCGTGGCTCGGCCGCGAGCCGGACATCGGCTTCCACGACGAGCCGATCTCATGCAGGTAGAGCGCGGCTGCGACCTCGCGCATCTGCTCGAAGGAGGCCATGCTGGCCTCGGCCGCCTGCGCGCGCTCGACCTGCTCCTCGAGATTGCTCGAATACACCTCCGAACCGTCGGCCGAGGCCACGAGTGCGCGGATCTCGTCGGCAGCCCGATCGAGTTCGGCCGACTTGCGCGCGGCGGCACGGTGGAAGAGATTGACGAAGCCCCACGCGACGTCCTCGGCGTCGGCTTCAAGCGCGGTACCGGCGAACAGCGCGAAGAGATCGGACCAGACTCCGGCGAACGTCTGCTCGATCGCCTCGTCGGAAGGGAAATCGGCGGGTGTGAACGGGGCGGGCGCGATGGTGAGCCCGGACAGGTCGAGACCGGCAAGCTGATGGGTGAAGCTGTCGTACATGGTTTGCCTCCTGATGTCGGCGTCAGGCACGAAGCCGTTTTCGGGTTCATGGGCTGTCCGCCGGGAGCCCGATCGGGGCCGGTTCAAGGGAACAGGCGCACCGCGTCAGCGGGAAACCCGAAAGCCAAGGCTGGCGCGGGCCACCCGGGCCGCAGGCTTTCGGGTTGCGGCTGGGCCCCGGCCGGCCCAGGGCCTCTCCCGCGGACCGCCACGGCTGGAGCCGCCGCGGGTCCGATGTCACGCCGAACGGCGGCAGACCCGCATCAGCCGAGCGGAGGCAGTCCGAACTGCTCGGGGCTGAAGCGCAGCACCGTGTCGCCGGGAAACGCGGCGAATGCGGTCAGCTGACCCTGCTCGAGCCGTAGGTGCCAGTTGCGGCCGTGCTCGGGCTGCTTGCGCGCGAACCCAGCAGGGTCGAGCAGGGCGAGATTGACCCCTCCCGGATCGCGCGCCGAACGCGAGCGGATCGCCTGCGCCGAGGCTTCGCGCGCGGACGCGGCAAGCTCCTGGCAGGCGGTGTAGTCGGCGGGATCGATCCAGTCCGGGAGCCGGGCATCGAAGGGCGCGCGGGTGAGATCGATCGCCCGCGACACGGCGACCGGCACGCTGAAGCTCAGGTGCTCGCTCGTGCGGCTGCCCGGAACGAAGCCCGGCGAACGGGCGATGAAGCGCAGCCGCCAATAGGCGGTCTCCGCGATGGCCGTGGTCTCGGCCTCGCTGGCGTAGAAGATGCCCGGCTTCTCGTTCGCCCGGCGGAAGCGGCTGGCGACGGTGTGGCCGTAGCGAAAGGGCGATGCGAGGAGATAGTGCAAGCCCTTGGCGGTCTCAGGCAGGTCGGGCTTGGCGGCATCGGCGAGGTCTTCGAGACGCGCCTGGTCGGCACGGGTGTCGGCGAGCCGGTTGGTCGAGATGCGGTGCTGCGCCTCGACCACCCGCCACACGGTCCGGCGATAGCGCCGCAGCTCAGACGCGAGCGCGGTGGGCGTCCACATAGTCGCAAACGGTGATGAGCCCCTTGAAGCTGTCGATCAGGTCGATCGGCCGGGCACCGAGATCGAGGTTGCGCGTCGCGAGCCACGAGCGCGCCGCCTGATCGTCGCTGCCGAGCAGCGCGTCGAGCGAGCGGAACAGGCGCAGGAGGAATTGCCCCGCCTCGAAGGACTTGGAAGCCGGGTCGAGCTTGGCCTGACCCGAGCGCAGGCGCGAGACGGTCGCCGCCGAGAGGCCGAGCACCGCGCCGAGCTTTGCGTTGGTCAAACCCCAGAAATCGGCGATACGCGAGACGGCCGTGGTAAGAATACGGTCGTCCTCGGCTTCGAGATCGGCTGGCAGTGTAGCCATGATCGTTTCCTTTCAGATGGACAATATAGCGCCTTGTTGTGCATTTGAACAGGGACTACGCCGATTTTCGCCGCTCCGGCAGGAGGCAGGTGACCGACCCGAGCCCGCGGCTCGTGTGCGGTCGGCGGCGTGGTGCTCACCACGGAATGGAGGCGGCGGGACACCGGGCGGCGATACGCCCGGACGGCGACGCCTTGTTGCCAATCTCCTGTGACCGCTCCGCCGCCCGTCCGGACGGGTGAAGGCGGCCAGTCAGTGAGGCCTCTCAGCGGGCGTCAGTGGTCCGGGATCGATCGCGGCGGATAGTGGGGAGTGCTTGCATGTCCCGTTGAACACTCCCTGCGGCCACTTTTCACTAGGTCCGGTCGCCGCCTCCAATCGGTGGTGAGCATGAACGAGGATCGGCGGCAGAAGCGCGCGTCCGCCGTCGTCCTTCCGGTTACGCGGCCAGCTTCTCCGCATTGTCGGGAGCGAGAGCCGACCGGTCTCCCAGCGTGAGCAGGTAGGCGGCGGCCTCCTCGGCCCTGGCCGCGGCCGTCAGGATCGCGCGCTCGTCCGATCTGAGGAGCTCGAGCCAGTGCGCGATGTAGCTCGCGTGACTGTCGAGGTGCGCCACTGGCAGTCCGAGCTCGGCGCCGAGGATTGCGGCCGAAAGCTCGGCGATCAGTTCCTCGGCCGCGTAGGCCTCGCTCCCGAACCGGTTCTTCAGATCCCGCGCCAGACGCGAGCCGTGCCCGGTCCAGTGCGACAGCTCGTGAGCCAGCGTGGCGTAGTAGTGATCGTAGCCGTCGAACAGCGTAGCCGGCGGCATGGTGATGCGGTCGACGGCCGGCTCGTAGTACGCCTCGCTGCCGTGGTGGCGCAGCGCGGCGCCGATCGAAGCGAAGAAGTGGTCGAGCCTTGCCTCGCGCCCCTCGGGCTCTCCGGCCTCGACCGGCGGCGCCGGCCGATACATCTCGGGAAGGCCGTCGCACTGGTCGGCGTTGAACACCGCGTAGGCCCTGAGCACGCGGCGGGTCTCGGTGTCCTCCTCGCCGCTCTCGTCCTCGACCTGCCTGTCGTAAGTGCGGTAGAAGATCGCGATCGTCGACTTCTCGCCCTTGCGGACCTGCCCGCCGAGCGCCTGGCACTGGCGGTAGGTCATCCAGTAGGGCGAGGCGAAGCCGGCAGCCTCGGCGACCATCCACAGCCAGAAGGTGTTCATCCCGCGGTACGGCGTGCCGCAGCTGCGCAAGGGGCGCGACACCGGAACGCCGCGCCACGGCTTCACCCATGGCCTGGTGCCGGCCTCGAGCTTTTCGATGATCGCGGCGGTGATCCGCGCGGCCGGTGATTGGGAACCGGACGGGCGTTTGTATCTGCGCATGGCTGTGCTCCTGACTGCCCGGACCGGATCGCCCGGGGACAGCCAGCTCCCGCTCCCTCTCCTCTTCACGGGGCATGGGCATCACCGATGCCGCGCCGCCGGCAGAAGAATGGCGGCCCATCCGGTCGGGATGGGCCGCCTGCCGAGGCGCGCGTCCTGTCAGGAGGCTCAGGCCGCGTGCTCGACGGTCTCGTCCTCCGTCACCCTCTCGTCCGCCTCGGCGATTTCGTCCGGGGTCACCTCTTCGGGCGTGTCCGGAACCTCTTCCGGCGCCTCTTCCGGGGCCGGGAAGCGCATGACGGTGGGCACCCACGCCAGCGCGCGTTCCTTGACCCCCGCTTCGGCGATGAAGTTGCCCGAGAAGATCCGTTCGGCCGCCGCGGCAAGGTCGGCCTTCTTCGATCCCGCGTAGCGGCTGACGAGCTCCGGCCCGCCGATCGCGTCGAACGCTTCGAGGATTCGTGCCTTTGGCACGCGGTCGAAGAAGTTGGCGGCTGTGGGGCGCCACCAGTGCGCCATCTCGATCTCGAGCAGCGCGCCCAGCGTGTCGTGCAGTGGGATGCGCCGCTCGCCGTCGGTGTTGAGGCTGGCGATCAGCGTTCGCGCCACGACGAAGCCGAGCCACGCGCTGCGGGCCTCCTCGGGCAGCGCCCGGAAAGCAGCGAAGCGCTCGCGTTCGCTCGCGCCCGCGCGCCAGCTTTCGTCGAGCGAGCCGGTGAACTCGGCCAGAGCGGCGGTTGCCGGGGCATCCTTGGCCTCGAAGCCGGTGACCGGCCCATGCGCGACAGGACCGGTGATCGTGACGGCCTTCCTGCTCCGCCAGTCATGGCCGTCCTGGTCGGCCAGCGTGAAGACCATCAGGTCGAGCGCAAGCGCGGGATCATGTGCAAGGTGCAGCGCCAGAATGTCGCGTCGCTGCATCGCCAGTTCGTCCAGCAGCCGCTGCGACAGCGCCGCGCTCTTCGTCTGACCCTCGCTCGCCTGCGTGACGGTTTCGACGGCGTCGTCGTCCGCAGGCGGTGCGCTCGCCTCGGTGAAGTATTGCGGGATGAGCGAGGGAACGCCGTCGCGCGAGAGCACGAGGAAGGCCCCGGCTTCCGGCTTGAGCTCGTCGGGGAGCACCGGCGGCCGGTCGTTCAGCGCGCGCATCGCGCGCTCGATGCGGGCGAGCTCCGCCTCGGCCGCAGCGACCTCGTCCTCGCTGCTGTCTTCGTCTTCGAGAACGGCAGCCTGCTCGTCGTATTGTGCCTCGAACTCGGAAAGCCGCCGGGCGTCGTCCTCGCCGAGCGGTGCGGGCTCGCACGGCAGGCGCGTCAGGCCCTCGGTCAGCTCATGGCCGACGTAGCAGTCGAGCGTCGGACGGACCCAGGCAAGCCCGGTTTCGGCGGCCTTGGCTTCGGCCGCTTCGGCCATCGCCCTGCCGGCAAGCTCCTCGAGCAGCGCGATGTCGATCCAGCTCTCGCTCTCGTCGTCGTCGAACAGCTCGCGCTCGATGCGGCCGCCGGCGGCGACATAGGCCTCACGCCCGACGAGGACGGCCCGCGGATCGCTGCCGCGTACGGTGGCGTTCAGCACCATGCGGCGGATCGTGGCCGGCGACGCTTCGTACCAGGCGCCGCTCAGCTCCTCGAACACGCGGGCCTGCCGGTCCACGTCGGAAGTCGCGCCATAGGCCTTGGCCATTTCGAGGGTGATCGCGCCTTCCGCCAGCGCGGCGAACACGCACGGCGCCAGCGAAGCGAGGCGCAGCCGCCCTTCGACGAAGCGAACGGTGAGACCGAACCGGCGCGCCACGTCTTCCACGCTGGCGCCCGCCTCGATGATCGAGGCGAAAGCCTGCGCTTCGTCGGCGGGGTTCATCGCCAGACGCTGGAAGTTCTCGGCGAGGCCCGCCTCGCGCGCTTCGGCTTCACCGCCTTCGATGACCAGACAGGTGACCTCGTGGTCATTCGCCAGGATGCCCTCGCTGGCCAGCGCCTGCAGCGCGGCGAGGCGACGACCGCCGGCTTCGACCTCGAACCTGCCGCGGCTCGCCTTCCGCACCACCAGGTTCTGCAGGACGCCGCGCGCTGCAATGTCGGATTTGAGCTGGGCATCGGCCGCCACATCGCTGGTCTTGCGGACATTGCGCGGGCTCGGCGCGAGCTTCTTCAATGGAATTGACTGGAACATGGGACTTCTCCTGATTGAGGGGACGGACTCACGCCTCTCGCGGGTCCATCGAACCAGAAGGCCTGCTCTCCTCTTGTCAGTGGCAGTTCGATGCCGGCGAGGACGCGCCCGGATCGCGCGGAGCGGTGTTCAGGCCGCGATCGCCTCAAGAACTGCGGAAGCCTGATCGACCGGGACAAACAGCCGTGTGCGGTAGCGGATGATCTCGGTGAAGCAGCCCTTGGCCTTGTACCAGTCGAGCCGCCCGGCCGCGAAACCCGTCAGCTCGATCCGCTGCTGCCGGCCGACTAGGCTGCGCTTGACGATGAGCGCATCGTGGCTGGCGAGCGGTTGCGGCTTGCCGGTGGCGAGGACCAGCTCCGCAAGCTCCGCGGCCGATGGGCCGCTGATCGAGCCGATGCCGAAGGCCTGCGCGACGCCGACGATGTCGTCTGCGCTGATCCCGCGGCCGATGAGCGAGCGCCCGTCCCTGGCGGCGATGCGCGTCACTCGCACATGATCACCGGGCAGCCGCTTCCAGACCGGGAGCAGCAGGCCTGTCGCCAGGTGCACCCGCTCGGTCACCGGTTCCGCCTCGGCTGCATCGACCTCGGCGCGCCAGAGCCGTTCGAACAGCGCGGCGTCGATGTCAGTCCAGAGGCTTTCGGCAAGGGCATCGCAGGTCCAGTTCGCGGACTTGAGCGGCCGCAGCAGACGGCGGCGTTCGACCACCGACCCGTCGTCCGCGAGCAGCCGGCGCGCCGGCACACACAAGGCAACGTGCCCCGAGCGGTCGTTGCGCATCGGCCGCGCGAATGTGGAGCCGATCTCGTGCAACTTTGCGAGGCGCTCGAAGCGCAACGGATGCAGGCGGCGCTCGGCCTCGAGCGAAAGCAGCCGGGTTTCCGCGCCCGAAACCGGATCGGTGCGCAGCAGCTCGTCGGCAAGGACACGGAAATCCTCGACCGCCAGGGTTTCGAGGCCGAGATCGAGCGTGCCTGCCTCGCGGGCGGCCTCGACGCGCGCCTCGATCAGCGCGAGATATTCGTCGAAGATCGCGTTCTGCAGCGCAATCGGCATGGCCAGCACCCTGTTGAGCCAGCGCTGGATCGTCGGCAGATCGTCGGTCAGCCCGCCATCGGGATTCTCCAGCCTGAGTCCGGTCTGACGGACGAAGCGGTCGAAAGTCACCGCTTCCAGCTTGCCGCCGTAAAGGAGGTGGAACCAGCGGACGAGCGCATCGCGGGCGTAGTCGCTCTCGAGATTGTCGGCCGGGTCGAACAAGTTCTGCCCGCCCGTCTGGCGCTGGCCGCGTGTCAGCGCACCGAGGCTGTCGAGACGGCGAGCGATCGTCGAAATGAACCGCCGCTCGCCCCTGACGTCGGTGGTCACCGGCCGGAACAGCGGCGCCGAGGCCTGGTTCGTGCGATTGGTCCGTCCGAGACCTTGGATCGCGTTGTCGGCCCGCCAGCCCGGCTCGAGCAGGAAGTGGACGCGCCGCTCGCGGTTCCGGGCCCCGAGATCGGCGTGATACGAGCGGCCGGTCCCGCCGGCATCGGAGAAGACCAGGACGCGTTTGACGCCGTCCATGAACGCCTGGGCTTCGGCGAGATTGGCGCCGGGCGAGCGACGCTCGAGGCGCTGCTGGCCGCGACTGTCGGCCACGAGGCGGCGCGAGCGTCCGGTGACCTCCGCCACAGCGTCCGGTCCGAAACGCTCGATGATGGCGTCGAGCGCGGTGGCGATCGGTGGCAGGGCGCAGAGCTGCTCGATCAGCCCGTCGCGCGCCGCCAGCGCCCGCGGACAGAGGACAGGCTTGCCGTCCGTGTCGCTCATCGCTTCCGACCGTAGGTTGCCTTCGTCGTCGGTGAACACCTGCATCAGGCGGACCGGGAAGCTCTTGGCAAGGTAGTCGATCACGTATTCTTTGCAGTCGCAGTTTATGTCGAGCGTCGCAGCCGGAGGCGCGGGATTGCGTCGGTTCGTCATGATTTTACTCCAGATAATTGTGCGGTTGGGGCAGCGTGGCCGAAGGCTATGCCCGCTTGCGGACGTCGTTGAGCATGGCGATCAGAGTGTCTGACGGCGGCTTGAAGCGTCCAGGGCTGATTTCCGGCCCGCCATGCGCAGCCAAAATCCGCAGCTTCTCCTCTGAATCGGCGCGCAGATATGTTTCGGTGCTCTGGATGCTGGCATGTCCAAGCCATAGTGCGACCTTGCGAATATCGCCTGTCGCTGCGAGCGTGTGCATCGCGCAGGAATGACGCAATACATGCGGCGTGACTCGTTTGCGCAGCAACGACGGCTGCTTCTTTGCTGCCGCGTTGACATGTTTGGCGAGACGGAATGCGAAGCCATCGCGGGTGATGGGCTGCCCGTTCGCGTTGAGAAATACCTCGGCGACCTCAGTCTCAGGACGGATGACAAGCCATGCGCGGAGTGCGGACTGGGTCTCTTTCCATAGCGGCAAGACCCGCTCGCGACGGCCTTTACCCATGATGTGGACCGTCGAGAGCGATCGATCCGGGAAATCGCGCAGTTGCAGCGACACGAGTTCCGATACCCGAAGCCCCGCTGCATAGGTCAAGTGCAGCATAGCGCGATCGCGCGTACCGAGCCGTGTCCGAGGATCGGGCGCGTCGAGTAATGCCTTGATCTCGGCCCGGTCGAGATAATCGATCAGCGTCTTGTTTGCCTTCTTGCTGGGGATCGATCGAACCCGAAGCGCCTGGTCAAGACACGCCGGAACCCGATACTCGATGTACCGGAAGAAGGATCTGATCGCAGCGAGCCTGCCATTGCGGGTCCGCACACAGCTGCCGCGCTCGACCTCGACATGGCCGAGAAAGGCCATGATCATGTCGGTGCCGAAATCCTCGATCTCGAGATCGGTCGGTCGACGCTTCAGCCGATCGGATGCGAACCGGACCAGCAGGACGAAGCAGTTGGCATAGGTCTTCACCGTATGCGGGCTTACGGCGCGTTCCCGCGGCAGATGTTCGCGCAGGAAGGCTGTGAGATGGGGAGCAAGCGCCGTCATGCCGCTTCTCCCAGATACAGATCCTCGCTCGCGGCAGCGATGTCGCGCAGCAGCACTGGCGTGGCTTCGAGATACCAGTAGGTGTTGGCGACCGAGGTGTGACCGAGATAGACACTGAGCGCGGCCATGTGATGCGTCACGGCGTCCCGGTCCGGCGAGCAGGACTCGAGCGAGCGTACGGCGAAGGTATGCCGCAAATCGTGAAGCCGCATACCTGCAGTCCCGGTTGGTCCACGATATCCGAGCTGTCGCGCCAGCCTGACGAACACGACGTGGGCGCGGACCTTATGGGGTGCTCTTCCCCGGATCGTCACGAACAGATCGTTGCCCGTGGCACCGAGCCTTGCCCGGGTTGCGAGATAGGCCTCGAGAGCCTGACGGATTGATGGCTGCAAGGCGATTAGGCGCTGCTTGCCGAACTTGCCGTCGCGGACGATCAGACCGTCTTCGACCAGATCGTCGCACTGTAGTGCTAGAGCTTCGGAAATCCTCAGACCGGTCGCCGCCAGCAGACCGAACAGGTAATGATAGGTGAAGGGACTGATCATGCCCTTGGGCGGAAGATCGAGCGCCGCCTTCATGATCGCCCGGACCTGTTCCGGTTGGATGATGTGCGGCGTTGGTCGCGGACGCTTCCCCCGGCCAAACACACCGGCGGGCGGAACCTGGTTGGCTGGATCCTCGGCATGGGCAAACAAGCAGAAGTTGCGCACGAAAGTGAAGCCGGTCCGCGCGGTGTTCTGCGAAGTCGTCGCTCGGCACCAGTCGTAGATGCGGTCGATACGGGTGTGGCTGTCTCCGAAGCCAGTCGCGTAGGTGCCGAACTTGCGAAGCAGGCGCTCCTGCTCGAAAAATTTGCGACCGAGGCTGCGATGCAAAGCGACGTACCGCGAAATCTGTGCGTTTATCATGACAGGTCTCCGGGCCAGGGTTGTGCGATCTTCAAGAGCATCGGCAGATCGGTCTTGGCGTAAATGGCGGTGGTCTCGGGCGAGCTGTGGCGCAGGATGGTCCCGATGGACTCCAGGCCTGCACCAGAGCGCAGCATGTTGGTTGCAAGCGAATGCCGGAATATGTGCGATCCGGTCGGCAGACCTTCGATCCCGCCGCGCTCGAGTGTGCGTGCAACGATGCCGGCGATCTCGGCTGACGAACTGAATGGCCGGAACGGGGCTTGCGAACGCAAGAACAGGTGCGCTTCGATGGCCGTCGGGCGGGCCGCAGCAAGATATGCCAGGATCGCGTCGCCAACACCCTGTGGCAATGGCAAACGATCCGGTCGACGCGTCTTGCCCTTGACCTTCAGATGGCCGGATCGCCAATCGATATCGTCGAGACGCATATCCCGAATATCTCCTGCTCGCAGGCCAAGTCTGGCAAGCAGGAGAATGATCGCCTTATCCCGAACTTCCACCGGCCGACCTGTCGGGCAGGCTGCAATGATCCTCTCGATCGTTGCCGGGTCGATGTAGCGCGGCAATGCCGAAAGCCGGTATCTCCGTACGGAAGGCATTGCGTGCAGCAGCGCTGGGCGGCATTGGCCTCGGCCAATAAGAAACCGAAGATAGCTCCTCATGATCGTGGCGAGCAGCGAAGCCGATCCCGGGATCTCCTTGCTGCGACGCTCGAACGCATCTCGCAGAGTGGCAGCATCCCATTGTGCCGGCGCGCCGAGCATGGGCATCAGCCGCTCAATCTCTGCCCGGTATCGCCGGATCGTCTCGTCGGTCACGCCTCGATCCTGCCTGAGCCAACCGACATATGCCGCGACCTGCGGATCTTCGACCACCTTCACCGCGACCGGAGCGATGGCGCGCCGATCACGAAGAAACTCAACGAAGTGCCGTGTGCAACGCCGCCGTCGCTTCCTGCCGGAAGTGGTCAGCTTGCCGCGCTTGCGGAAAACCGGGCACCGACAATCGTGATCGGCATACTGTTTGGTGACCGTGTCATCGACATCGGTCCATGGACATCGCGATACCCGCAGCCAGGCCGCGAAGTGCTCCGCCTCTGAACGGTAGGCTTGCGCCACCCCCTTCGCGAGTTGGAGGCCATCGATCATATGCGAATAGTCAGCAAGATGACGCCCGAGATCGTAAATCCCATCGGCTACGTCGATGTAACCCTGGTCTTCGAGAAACCGGACAAAGCGCCTGACACGCGCCGCAAGATCGGCCTTGTAGGCTGTCGCTTGCGCTGAATACCTTGGGCACCGGCATCGATGCTGCTCAAAACGGCGCACGATGCGATCATCAACCGTCCCGAGCGCAATCCCGCGTAGTCCCAGCCAACACAGAAAATGGCGGATCGCTGCGCTGTACAGGACCGCACAGGCGGTTCCCTCTTCAACCGACAGAGAGGAGAGGAATGCACTGAATAGGGCGTTAGTACTGGGCGGCTCTCCAACCCTGCTTGGTGCAGGCTGAAACGACACAAATGATCTTGTTGGCATGGTGGTTCCTTCGACATGTTGAGGTCGAAGGACCGGTAATTATCTGGAGTAAAATCATGACGAACCGACGCAATCCCGCGCCTCCGGCTGCGACGCTCGACATAAACTGCGACTGCAAAGAATACGTCTAATGCTGAGCTCAACATTAGACGTATTCGCGCGGCGAAAGGTCGATCTCGAGCGCCTCGCGCTCTTCGTCGGTCAGGTCGGCCAGTCGTCGATCGAGCATCGCTTCGCCGGTCGACACCAGCTGCACGACCACCGAGTTGCCGCCTCCGAGCGCCGCTTCGATCGCGGGCAGCAGGCTTGGCAGCTTCATCGACAAAAGCAGCTGCGCGAAGAAGCGCTGCTTGGTGCCTTCGAAGATCGACAGCGCCGCGGCTTTGGCGTTGCGGTTGAGCGTCTCGCCGCTGTCCTCGTCGACGATCCGCGTCGCCTTGAGCGCCTCGTCGAGATTGCGGTGGATGATCGCCCAAGCCTCGGCATAGGCGTCGTAGACCGCGATCTGCTCGTCGGTCAGACGGTGCTCTAGGATCTCGTACTCGACGCCGGCAAAGGAGAGCGCGCGCGCGAGATAAAGGCCCTGCGCTTTCAGATCGCGCGCGACGAGTTCCATGGCCGCGACCCCGCCAGCGCGGATTTCGGTCATGAAGGCTTCGTGCGTCGGGAACGCGGTCTCAGGGCCCCACAGCCCGAGCCGCGCGGTATAGCCGAGATTGGCGATGTCCGACGCGCCCGTTGCCGATGCGTAGAGAACCCGAGCCCGCGGCAAGCGGTTCTGCAGTCTGAGCCCGGCCATGCCCTGCTCGGAGCCCGCGACCTTGCCGCGCTCGGTCGTTCCCCCCAGCGCATAGGCCATGGCATGTGCCTCGTCGAACGCGATGACGCCGTCGAACGTCTCGCCGGCCCAGGCGAGCAATTGATCGAGCCGGGTGTCCTCGGCCCGGCCCGAGCGCAAGGTCGGGTAGGTTGCGAAGAGGATTCCCTCGGACAGTGATAGCGGAGCGCCGAGTTTCCAGCGCGAGAGCGGCTGAACGTCGACGGCAAGGCCGCCCAGCGCTTCCCAGTCGCGCCGCGCATCCTCGACCAGCGCTTCGTTCTTCGAGATCCAGATGTGCCGGCGTTCCCCCGCAAGCCAGCGATCCATGATCACGGCCGTGATCTGGCGTCCTTTGCCCGCACCGGTTCCGTCGCCGAGGAAGAAGCCCTGGCGATACGGCGTGCCGTCGTCGGCCAGCTCGAGCGAGGTTCCCTCCCGTGATGCGCGGTAGCGCCCCGGAAGGTCGCGAGCGAAGGCGCTGGCCGCGTAGACGAGGGTTTCGCACTGCGCTTCCGACAGCAAGGCCCGGTCCCGCCATCCTCGCGGGACAAGCGGACGCGAGTCCGGCACGGGGGCGGTCACCGAGCCCATGGCCACGGATTCGACCAGCGGCGTCGGGTGAACCGGCGCGCCATCGATGGCGATGCGGCTCGGACGGTAGGAGAGATACAGCCCGGCCTGCTCGGGTGTGGATGCCGGCTGCTCCAGCACACGGTATTCGAGCACCTCGAATGCCGGCGCCGCCGCAACGCGTGCCGGGAACGGGGCGACCGGCCTCCGGCCATCGCGCGCACGTACCGGCGCGATCGGCGCCCGTTCCGCCAGGCGCCCTACGTTCGATGCCGCTTCCCGTCTTGCCGGCAATTCGGCGAGCAGGCCATCGAGCTCGGCATGACTGTCGATCTGGGCGACAACGGGCCGGGTACTCGAGGCGCGCGTGTCGAAGACCACAAGCCTCACCGGAATGCCGGTCCCGGCCTTGCGGAAGGCGCCCGCAATGCGCGCCTCGAGGAGAAGCGACAGATCGGGATCGGCGGCAGCGAATTGCTCGGCGTGAAACCCCTTGGGCATGACCGCCACGATCCGGGCTCCGGAGGCCGCGGCGCGGCATGCGCTGCGCAGATGACGCATCGCCGCTTGCCCGTCGACACCCCGCTCGAGGCTTCTCGCAAACGGCGGGTTCATCATCACGACGTTCGGGCTCGGGCCGGCGATGAACGTGTCGACCAGTTCGCCGTCGTGAGCGGTTATGACCGCTTCCGGAAAGAGGCCGGCAAGACTGGCGACCCGACCGGCATCGATCTCGTTCAGTGCCAGGCTGCTTCCGGCGAGCTGCGCCCAGACGGCCAGCATGCCGGTGCCGGCCGAAGGGTCGAGCACATGGTCGGCCGTGGTGAGCTGTGCGGCGCGGGCCATCCACCAGGCGAGCATCGGCGGCGTCGAGAACTGCTGCAGCGCCACCTGACGCTCGCTGCGGACATGGCGCGGCGGTAGCGCGGCGTCGAGCCACTCGAACCGCGCCGCAGCCTCGTGAAAGCCGATCGCCAGATCGATCCGGCCGTGGTCGCGCAGCCACAGGATGGCACCGGTCTCGATCGCATCGATGTAGTCGGCGATCGACCAGCGCGCGCCGGGCGCCTGATCTCCGCTTTCATCGCCGAAGAACGTGGAGATGTCGGAACGGGACAGATGACGGCCGTCCGCGAGATTCGCGGCAATCCGCTTCCCCACCGCCAGGGAAAAGCGTTCAGATAACGGCGTGGAATCGGCAGCGAAGAAGTCTGACTGGAACATGCGGATCCTCCTGTGTGACGAGGCAGTCCGCCGCTCGGGCCGAACTGCCGGGTCACAGGCCCGTCCGCTCTCTTTCCTCTTCAGACGCTTCGGCGGCGCTGCCAGGCGACAAGCGCATCATTCCAGTCGTCGCCGCGCTTCGACGGTCGGCGCGTCACGATGCGCCGGTCTTCGCGCGCATAGGCTGCGAGCCCGCGTTCGGCGGCAAGGTCTCCCCCGGCGTCGTTGTCGACGAAGAGGTGAAGCTCGGTGACGCTCTCCGGGATCGATACGAGCCCGAAGCGCTCGTTGCCGAGCGTCGCCCATGTCGGAACCTTTGTCAGGGCGCGGGCCGAGAGCGCGCTTTCGACCCCTTCCGCGAGGCCTAGCTTCCCGTCCGCCGGCGCAAACAGCCGAACCGCTCCGCTGCCCAGCGCGCCGAGCGCCCGCTTCGGATTGGCGAAACCGGCCTTGCCTGCCGTCGCCGGTCCCAGAAAGGTCCGGTGAACGGCAATCGGCCCCTCATCGAGGCTGACCGCGGCGAGCATGGCCGGAAGGAAAAGCACGCGTCCCTTTGGTCCAAGCGGTGTCTGCGGATGAAAGCGGAGCGCCGAGGAGGCGGCGGTGATCCCGCGCGTCTCGAGGTAGGCTTTCGCCGGACTGCCCGAGAGAGGGCGGGCCTCACGCCAGAGCCGCAGCGCATTTGCCGAAGGCCTCGTTTCGCGAGGCGATGGCGGAGCTGCAATCGCCACCGAGCCACCGAACAGCTGACGCGGCGCGAAGCCCTCGCGCGCCAATGCCGCGAGCACATCGGCTTGCGAGCAGCCGGCAAAGCAGTGGAAGAGGACGGCGTTCCGGCCCAACGTCACACCGAGCGAAGGTGTTCGATCGTCATGGGCCGGACAGCGGGCCATGCCCTTGCTGCCCGACCAATGCCCGCCCCTTGCCTCGCAAAGCCGGCGCGCGGTTGCCTCGAGCGACGATATGGGACGGCTTGAGACGGAAACGGACATCGGGCGGGCTCCTTGCTCGTGTTGCGCGCTCCCCTCGTCGGCGGTCTCCCCTCTGCTCGCATGCAGGAAGCGTTTTCCTACAGGCCAGTGTTCCACATATGTTCTCCTTCGATTCGATGCAATCGGAGGTCGCAACATGTGGTTCGCAACAATTGGACGGGCGGGTGCCTTCGCCGCGGCCGTGGCGACCGCCCCGTGTGCTGCGCAGGGCTTCGAGCTCTTCGCCCACGACCATTCCGTGCCGCCGCGAGGTGAGGTTTCATCTGAGCCACCGGGTGCACCGTGGATGGCAACGCTCCGGACTGCTGGCCCGCGACCCTCGTTTCGAGAATCGCTTTATCTGCCGATGATCCGCGAAGCCGAAGTGCGGTATCGGCTACCCACCCGCTTGCTTCAGGCGCTGATCTGGGCCGAATCGCGCTTCGATCCCCTGGCGATAAGCCCCGCTGGCGCGGCGGGACTCGCTCAGCTGATGCCGGCGACGGCGCGGGAGCTGGGTGTCATCAACCGGCATGACCCCGCCCAGAGTATCGACGGCGGAGCGCGTTACCTCCGGCAGATGCTCGACCGGTTCGGCGCGATCCATCTGGCGCTCGCCGCCTACAACGCCGGACCCGGAGCGGTCGAACGAGCGGGAGGCATCCCGCGAAACCGGGAAACGCCTGGTTACGTACGCAGTGTCCTCAATCGCTGGTCTAGCTACAGACCATCCTGACGGCCCGCAGCGAGCGCATCTGCAGCCGAGCAGACCGCCGCCGCACTGCAAGTTTTTGTGCTGAGTCTTGGCCAGCTGATCTTGCCACAGCGACGCCGACTCACAGCCAGGCTGGGGCTTCTGCAGGATTCACAGACCCTCGCAGCAGAGCCCACCGAGCCCATCGGTGAATCCTGTGTGAATCCTTTCGCCGCCCTCTCCACCGTCAGCCAGAGGCATAGGCCTCCTAAGTGGCTGAAAACAGTGGTGAGCCCTGCTGGATTCGAACCAGCGACCTACTGATTAAAAGTCAGTTGCTCTACCGACTGAGCTAAGGGCCCGAACGCATCGAGTCTGGCGGGGTCACCTACGGAGCGCGTGGAGGCGGGTCAACCGGGCGTGAAGCTGGCGCACGGTAAAGCCGGTGATCGGATCGCGCCAGTGGGGGGCGATCGCCACAGCCGGGGCGAGGACGAAGGCACGGGTGCGGAACAGGGGGTGGGGCACCGTCAGGCCCGGACCGACGAAAGGCCCGCCGCTCCACAGCACGATGTCGAGATCGAGCACGCGCGAAGTCCAGCGCTGGCCACCGGTCCGTCGGCCGAAATCGCGCTCTATGCGCTTGAGCAGCGTGAGCAGCGCGGGTGGATCGAGCGCCGTTTCGATCACCGCCGCCGAATTGGCATAGCGACGCAAGGAAGGACCGACAGGCTTCGTCTCGAACACGGGAGCGGCGGCGAGCACGGCCACGCCTTCGCGCTGGAGCCTTGCCAGCGCCGCCGCGATCACCCGGCGCGGGGTGCCGAAGCGGGGATGCCGGCGGTTCGAGCCGAGCGCGATCAGGTAGCGATTGCTCAGATATCCTCGCAGATACGACCGTAGAGCTGCGGCCGGCGATCGCGGAAGAAACCCCAGCTGGCGCGGTGCCGCGCCGCCGCCGCAAGATCGAGCGTGGCCACCAGGACGCCGCTTTCCGCGCGTCCGTATTCGGCAAGCATGTCGCCCCATTCGTCGCAGATGAAGCTGTGGCCGTAGAAGCTCTGCCCTTCGCCGCTTTCGCTTTCATGGCCGATGCGATTGGCGGCCACCACCGGCATGCAATTGCTGACGGCGTGGCCGATCATCGCCCGGCGCCACATGCGGCTGGTGTCCATTTCCGCATCCTTCGGCTCGCTGCCGATCGCGGTGGGATAGAACAGCACTTCCGCGCCTTTCAGCGCCAGCACGCGGGCGGTTTCGGGATACCACTGATCCCAGCACACGCCGATGCCGATCCGTGCGCCGAACACGTCCCACACCTTGAATCCATCGTTGCCGGGGCGGAAATAGAACTTCTCTTCATAGCCGGGCCCATCGGGGATGTGGCTCTTGCGATAAGTGTCCATGATCTCGCCATCCGGGCCGATCATGGCCAGGGTGTTGTAATAATGGTGCCCGTCGCGCTCGAAGAAGCTGGTCGGGATCGCGACGCCCAGCCCTTTGGCAAGCCGGCGCATGGCAACGACCGCCGGATGGTCCGCCAGTGGACGGGCCAGTGCGAACAGCGCGTCATCCTCCACCTTGCAGAAATAAGGGCCGGAGAACAGCTCCGGCGGCAGGATCACCTGCGCCCCCTGTCCGGCCGCCTGTTCCACCAGCGCGGACACGGCGGCGATGTTCTCCGCCTCGTCCGGCGAACCCAGGGCGAGCTGCAATGCGGCGACTGAAAGCGTGGTCATGCGCGGCTATCTAGTCCCGTGGCGGCGGCGCACAAGGCTCAGTCGCGCTTGCGGAACAGCAGCGTCATCCGGTCGCTCTCGCCGATCTCCAGCATTTTCGGCCGCGTCTCGTCGATCGCCCCGGCCAGGCTCGGCGGCAGCATCCACACGCCGCGCTCGTAATCCTTGGTGTCCTTCGGATTGGCGTTGATCTCGCTCTTGCCGGCCAGATCGAAGCCATAGGCGTCCATCAGCGCGATCACGTCGCTTTCGCGCAGATAGCCCTTGTTCCCATCGGTCATCGAAAAAGGCGCGTCCTCGAACATGCGATGGTCGACGATGCCGACCATTCCGCCGGGCTTCAGCATCCGGCGGATCGTCAGCATGTCGGCGTTCAGCCAGCCGAAGCGGAACTGATTGTGCATCTCGCGAAAGATCAGCACCCGATCGACCGTGCCGTCGAGCACCTCGGGATAGCCGTCGACATTGAACGCGCCGATCCGCGCCGCCGGGCCCAGGTTCCACTGCGCGGCCTGGCCGGGGAATTTCTCCGCCAGGCCGCCCATCGAATTGAGAAAATACTGATTGGTCTCGCCGGTAAGATCCGGCCCCATGGCGATATAGCGCCCCTCAGGGCCGAGATAGGGCGCCAGCACGCGCGTGTACCAGCCGCCGGCCGGCAGGTAATCGACCACGGTCATCCCCGGCCGGACCTGGAAGAAGGCGAGCGTTTCCGCCGGGTGGCGATAGATGTCGCGGGCGCGGTCCTCGGCACGGCGGGGATGGGCCAGCACTTCGGCCAGCGCGGCGTCGGCCACCTCCCCCTGCGCAAAGGCCGGCGAGGGAGCGGCGATCATGGCTGGCACGGCAAGGGCGGCGGCGAGAAGCATCATGCGCATGGTCACTCTCCCGGCGGTCTGCCCCCGAACCTATCCCGCGGGCGGAGGATGACAAGCGCGTTTCGGCGCCCCATCTGTCAGGCGAAGGAGATCAATACATGGCAGAGGAAACGGCGATCCTGGCGGGCGGCTGCTTCTGGTGCACGGAAGCGGTGTTCCGCGACGTGATCGGGGTGAGCGCGGTCGAAAGCGGATATATCGGCGGAACGCTGCCGAACCCGACCTATAAGCAGGTGTGCAGCGGCGAAACCGGCCATGCCGAAGCCATCAGGGTCACTTATGATCCGGCGGTGATCTCCTATGCCGAAATCCTCGACGTGCTGCTGGGCACGCACGATCCGACGCAGCTCAACCGCCAGGGCAACGACATCGGCACGCAATACCGCAGCGCCATCTTCCCCCTGAACGAAGGCCAGCGCGCCGAGGCGCAGGCGGCCATCGCGCGCTGGAACGCCACGCACGAGGGCACTGCCGTCACCACGATCGAAGAGCCGACGCAATGGTATCCGGCGGAAGACTACCATCAGGAATACTGGGAGGGCGAAGGCCAGCGAAACCCCTATTGCCTGGCCACGATCCCGCCGAAGCTGATGAAGCTCAGGAAGAGCTTCGCGGCCAAGGCGAAGGTCTGAGCCCGACCCCGATCGTCATTGCGAGCGAAGCGAAGCAATCCAGAGCGTATGGCGCTGCCGCCCTGGATTGCGTCGTCGCTACGCGCCTCGCAATGACGAGGTCTCAAGCAAGGGCGATCACGCGTCTAGAAACGCGCCTGCACGCCCGCGGCCAGATACTTCGGCCCGGCGTTGGCCTTGACGTTCACCAGCGGCACCAGTGGCACGGCCAGCGTGCCGTAGGGGCGCAGCTTGCTGCTCATCAGCCGCGCGCCGGTGCCCACCGAAATGCCGGCCACCGGCAAGGTGAACGTCGCCTCCACCCGGCCATAGAACCGGGTTGAATCGCTTTCGCAGCGCTTGTCGGAAACGACCTTGCCGCCGTCGACCTTGCGGCATTCCGGCGGCGTGGCAGCGTTGTCGAGGACATAGCGATTGTCATGGCCGTCCGACAGAAACACGCCGGCGCCGGGCGTGATGCGGAAGCCGCCGATGGAGATCACCGAAAAGCCGGCACCCAGTTCGGCGCCCCACTGCCCTTCGGAGCGGGCGGCATTGGCCTCCAGCACCACCTGGGCGGCGGCGGGCGCGGCGGGCAGGAGCACAGCGGCGGCCACGGCGAGTACTGCGATCGATTTCATGAATTCATCCTCATTCGGCAGGCGGGCTGGGGCTTTTCCGGATCGGCCACCTGCGCCCGCGCTCTGCCGGCGGCCCTTGTTTTGGCGCCGGGCTAGCCATGTGAACCTTACCCCGGATGAACGGGCCGCCGACCCGAGGGGTTCATGCCGCGAGTCGCGTGATGAAGAAGCCATCGAGACCGCCCTGCCCGGCCAGCATCCCCGGATCGGTGCGCGTCCAACCTTCAGGCGTGGGGGAAAGCCCAGGGGGCAATTCGTCCGCCCGGATCGGATCGGACGCGGCCGCGATACGTCGCACCTGTTCCTCCCCTTCCTCACGCTCAAGCGAGCACACCGCGTAGACCAGCCGTCCGCCCGGCTTGATCCAGGCAATTGCCCGATCCAGCAGGCGCGCCTGCAAGTCCGCCATTTCGGCGATCTGCCGTTCTCCGATGCGGTGGAGCACGTCGGGGTGGCGGCGCGCGGTGCCGGTGGCGGTGCACGGCGCATCGAGCAGCACGGCGTCGAACGGTTCGCCCGGCTCCCACGCCAGCGCATCGGCCACGACCACTTCGGCGGTAAGGCCGGTTCGCGCCAGGTTCTCGCGCAGCCGGTCGAGCCGGCGACCGTTGATGTCGAGCGCCGTGACCCGCCATCCGGCCGCCGCCAGTTGCAGCGTCTTGCCGCCGGGCGCGGCGCAGAGATCGAGCACGCGGCGGCCCTCCCCCGGCCCGAGCAGGCGCGCGGGGAGCGAGGCGGCGAGATCCTGCACCCACCAGGCGCCTTCGGCATAACCGGCGAGATCGCCCACCATGGTGCCGCGCGGCAAGCGGACATGGCCGGCGGCGAGCGACACGCCGCCCAGCGTTTCCGCCCATTGCTCCGTCGCCGAGGGATCGCGCAAGGTCAGGTCCAGCGGCGGCGGCACGGCGAGGCCGGCGGCGACCGCCGGTGCCCGCTCACCCCAGCGCTGCGTCACGCGCGCCGGCAGCGTGGGGACAGGCGGCAGGCTCGCCGGCTGGCGCACCAGCGCGCCGAACACGCCATGCGCCAGGCGACGCGGGCCGCCCGCAAGCAACGGCAGGCCCGTCGCCACCACGGCATGCGGGGGCGTATCCAGCCGCAGCCATTGCGCGAGCATGATCCGCAGAACCGTGCGCGCCTTCGCATCTTCGGCCAGGCGCAGGCGCGTGGCCGAATCGATCAGCGCATCGAGGTCCGTCAGCCAGCGCAGCGCCTCGCCGGCAATGGCCCGGGCGAGCGCCTGGTCGGACGTCGTTGACAGCCCGGCGGTGGCGGCGGCAGCGGCCTGGTCGAGCGTTTCCCCCCGGCGAAGCACCGCGTCGAACAGCTTGAGCGCCGCACGACGGGCGGCAAGGCCCTGAATTTCCTTCGGCGCGCGATTCATGCCGCTGCCCTAGAGATCATTGCCCTTCGCCGCCAGCCGGCCCATCATCGCCGGATGACCCAGCGCGCGACCCGACGCCCGAAGCCTTTCACCAAGCCCGCCCGCTGGAGCGACGCCCCACCGCCCGCACCGGGCAGGGCAAAGGGCGATACCGAAGAGCTTGGCCCCACCCGCTATGGCGACTGGGTCAAGAACGGGATCGCGATCGACTTTTGACGGTTGCATTCGCCAGCGCTGTTCCGTCAAAGGCGCGCGATACGGAATGAGGAGAGGCGAATGCGTGCGGATCGACTATCACAAGCGGGCAAGACCCTGCTGATCGGCTTCGGCGCGAGCCTGTGCCTGGCGGGCTGCACCGTGGAATCGGCCCAGAGCGGAACCCGGGTGGCCGGCGCCGCCACAGGCCAGCTCCGCCCCGGCCCCATCCGCGACGGAACCCAGATCGGCGAAATGGCCGCGCAATACGCCCCCCGCCGCGGGCCGGTCGCGGCGACCGGCGCCAGCGCCTGGGTGCCGCCCGCGCCGCCGCCGGCCTTCGTGCTCAAGGACATACCGCCTCCCCCGCCGCCGCCTTCGCGCCCGGCAGCGGCCGGCAGCCCCCAGCCGGCGGCCCCGACCCCGGCGAGAGGGGCCGTCGATGCCTCGCAACTCGCCCGCCCCGAAGCCGCCGCGCCCGACACGCCCGCAGCGGCCGCGCCCGCGCTCAGCGCCGCGACGCGCGAGCAGGGCCGCAAGCTTTTCGCCGATTATTCCTGCAACGCATGCCACGCGCTGGCCGATGCGGGCGCCAGCGGTTCCATCGGCCCCTCCCTGGACGGCGACCATAACCTGACCAAGGCCTATGTGATCGAAACGGTGAACAACGGGCGCGGCGCGATGCCGTCCTTCGCCGGCCAGATGACCGATCAGGAGATCGCCACCCTGGCGGACTACATCGTGGGCGCCGCGCGCAAGTAAGGCGGGTTGAAGCCCTCGTCATTGCGAGCATAGTGAAGCAATCCAGGGCGGCGGCGTAATAGGCCCTGGATCGCTTCGTCGCTCCGCTCCTCGCAATGACGATTTGCGGCCGGGCAACGCGGGTCTACCGCGCCGGGCCTCTGCGCAAGGGAACGACGTTGGCCGGCAGGTCGAGGACCAGCAGGCGATCCAGTAGGTCTTCATCCAGCGCACGGTCGAAGACGCAGCCAAGTTCGCCCTGCCCGATCCAGCTCAGCCGGCCGCCGATCGGCGCTTTGCCAGCGACATGGAGCATGAGCGGCATGGCCCTGGTCAGGCCCACCGTGGCGAATCGCAGAGTGCAGCGATCGCGCCCTATCGCGGTGATCCACGTTTCCTCGGCCGGCCTGCCCCCGATCGCGCACCGCACGGGGATGGACACGGCGTCTTGCGCATCGCCGCGCGCGGGGCGTCCGTTGCAGGACAGCAGGCTGGGCCGCTTGAAAGTCATGCCGCCGGATTGCCCCCGATGATTGAGAATTGCCTTGCGGGCGAGGGTAAACGACCGGATCACCCTGTTCCCGCGCTCAGAGCCAGCCGGAAAGTTCGCGCCTGACGAGCGCCTCCAGCATGTCCATCCCCGCCGCCTCCGCATTGAGGCACGCCAGCACCGCCAGATGCTCCCCCCCCTCGGCGTGGAAGGTGTCGCGGCCGCGAAGGGCCAGTTCCTCCAGCGTCTCCAGGCAATCGGCGGCGAAGCCGGGCGCGGCGACGGCGATGCGCTTCGTCCCCCGGCGCGCTTCTTCGGCCAGCACCGTGCTGGTCGCCGGTTCAAGCCACCGGGCGCGCCCGAAGCGGGATTGGAACGTGGTGACCACACGCAGGCCCGGCCTGGCAAGTTCCGCTTCCAGCAGGCGCGCCGTCGCCAGGCAATGATCGTAATAGGGATCGCCGAGGTCGATCGCCCGCTGCGGCATGCCGTGGAAGCTCAGCAGCAGGGCTTCGGGCGAGAACGCCAGGCTTGCGATCTGCCGATCCAGATCCTTCGCCAGCGCGGCGATATAGGCCGGATCGTCATAATAGGGAGGCAGGGTCCGCAAGCTGGGCTGCCGGCGCATGGCGCGCAGGGCATCGGCCACGCGGTCGATCACGGTGGCGGTCGTCGCCCCGCTGTATTGCGGATAGAGCGGCGCCAGCAGGATGCGCTCGCAGCCGGCCTCGGCCATGCGCGCCAGCTCGGCGCCTATCGCCGGAGAGCCATAGCGCATGGCGTATGAGACGGTGACGTCAGGCCCCAGCCGATCCTGCAGCCGTTCGGCCTGCCGCGCGGTGACCGCCGCCAGGGGGGAGCCTTCTTCGGTCCATATCTGCGAATAGGCATGGGCCGATTTCTTCGGCCGGGTGTTCAGCACGATGCCACGCAGGATCGGCTGCCATGCGATCGGCGGAATCTCGACCACGCGCCGGTCCGACAGGAATTCCGCGAGATAGCGCTTCACCGCGCGCGGCGTCGGCGCATCTGGCGTGCCGAGGTTGATCAGCAGCACCCCGATGCGGCCCGCGGCCGAGGACGCGCCGGTCATAAGCCCCCCGACAGCAGCGGCAGGCGGCGCAGGCGCAGCCCGGTGGCGGAGAACAGGGCATTGGCGATGGCCGGCGCAACCGGGGCGAGCGGCAGCTCGCCGGGATCGAACGGCTCCGCATCGCTTTGCACCAGCACCACGTTCACCTCCGGGCTATCGGCCAATGTCGGCAGTTCGAGCGCCGCCAGGCGTCCCTCCTGCGGCAGGCCGCGCTCATATTCGACACTCGAGCCGAGCGCCAGCCCCACGCCGTAGAGCAAGGCGCCTTCGATCTGCTGCAAGGCGATGTCGCGGTTGATCACCCGTCCGATATCGACTGCCGCCGCCAGCTTCTCCACCCGCACGCCGCCTTCGCCCGCCACGGCGCTGGCGATCAGCGCGATGCGGCCGCCCGTTTCCGGATCGCCCATGCGGTGACAGGCGAGACCCTGCCCCGTTCCCGGGGCGCCGCCGTCCCACTGCGCCAGCCGCGCCGCCGTCTGAAGGCAGGCGACCAGGCGCGCATCGTCCCCCAGCATGGCGATGCGGAAGCTCAGCGGCTCCTGCGCGTGGCGCTGGGCCACTTCGTCGATGAAGCTTTCCACGAAGAAGCAGGTATAGCCGTGCGCATTGCCGCGCAGGCGCCCTGTGGCGAGGGGGATGCGCACGGGTACGTGATCGATGGCGACGTTGGGAATGGCATAAGGCGGCATCAGCCCTTCCAGCGCCAGCGGATCGACCTTGCCTTCCACCGCATCCATCGCCGCCCAGCTCGTGCGGTTGTCGAACAGCCGGCGGCCGAACTCCAGCGCCGTGGACGGCATGGCCAGCCGCGCGCGGAAGGTGTCGATGTGGCCGTGATCGCCCAGCTTGGCGCTGAGCACGGCCGCCACCGGCGCGCGCGGACGCAGGGTGAGCTGTTCCTGCCAGCGCGAATAGATGAGCTGCACCGGGCGGCCGATCTCGCGCGCGATCAGCGCCACCTCGATCGCGTGATCGTGCTCCAGCCGCCGATCGAAGCTGCCACCGGCGGGCAGCGGATAGAGCACCACGTCGCCCAGCGGCAGGCCCACGGCCTTGGCTGCCGCGGCGCGGGCGCGTTCGGGCGCCTGGGTGGCCAGCCACAGTTCCAGCCGCCCATCGGTGAGGCGGGCGGTGCAGCTTGCCGTCTCCAGCGTGCCGTGCGCCGCCGGCATGACATCGAAGCGCAGCGCCAGCGTGGGCTTGTCCATCGTGTCGTCGCCCGCGCCGCGTTCGGCGACGCGTCGCGGCTTCCCGCGCCGCACGCCGGCATCGAGCGCTTCGTCGATCCGCGCCGTGGCGGCCGGCCCGCTGACGCGGAAGCGCGGTGCCATCGCCTCCAGCGCTTGTTCGGCCGTCCACCAGTCGCGCGCCACCGCCGCCAGCCAGCGCTTGCCGTCGACCACGCCGACCAGCCCGCGCCGCCCCGCCGCCGCTTCCTTCTCGAAGCTCGACAATTCGGCGCGGCCAGCCGGCCCGTGGCGGATCGCCGCATAGACCATGTCGGGCAAGCGCACGTCCCCCGCGAACAGGTAGCTCCCGTCCACTTTCGACGGCAGGTCGAGCCGGGGGAAGGCGAGTTCGCGCGTTCCGTTGTCGCCCACGGGAAGCACCGTCTCAGCCGGCGGCTCGGCCCTGAGCGGCGGCGGATCGGGTGCGCTGTAATCGGCGGCACTTTCCGCCAGTTCGGCAAAGCCCAGTCGCTTGCCCTCGTGGACGATGAACCCCTGGGCGGCCTCGCACGTCCGCCAATCGACGTCCCAGCGATCGGCCGCCGCCATCGCCAGCATGGCGCGGGCCGTGGCGGCCGCCTCGCGGCACGGCAGCTCGAACGCGGCCAGCGAAGTCCCGTCGGCCGTCGCGCCGAAGCGTTCGCTCTCGGCCCAGCGGCGCAGCCAGTAATCGTCAGGCTCGTCGGCGAGGGCGGGAATGAGGGGCCGCCACAGCGGGGCCCACCGGGCGGCCAGCGGCAGGTTGACATAGGCCCCGCTGATCGGCGCCGGTTCCACCGCGATCTGCCGCCAGTCCGCGCCCAGTTCCATCGCCACGACTTGCGGCAGCAGGGTGCTGATGCCCTGCCCCATCTCCAGCTGCGGCACGGCCACTGTGACCACCCCATCGCGGCCGATCCTGATCCACGCGTTGAATGCGGTTTCGCCGTGCCCCGGCGCCAGCGGCGCTTCGTAAGTGCGCGGCAGCAGCGCATAGGCGACGAGCAGCCCGCCGCCCACCGCCGCGCCGGCCAGCAGGCCGCGCCGCGAGACGCGCAGGGTGCTCAGGCCCAGAGCCTCACCGCCAATGCCTCATCGCTGGCGCCTCACGTCCGGTCCAGCCACTCGGCCAGCCGCGCGGCGATGGCGGCGAAAGGCTCGCCCTGCAGGCCGTCGTTGGCGGCCGGCGGCTGCCCGGCATCGCTGGCGATGCGGATGCTCATCGCCAGCGGAATGCGGCCGAGGAAGGTCTCGCCCACAGCGCGCGCCGCCGCTTCCGCACCGCCACTGCCGAACGGATCGCTCGCCTCCCCGCAGTGCGGGCAGATATAGCCGGCCATGTTTTCGACAATGCCGATGATCGGCGTGTCCGTCTGGCGGAACAAGTCGAGCGCGCGGGTGGCGTCGATCAGCGCCAGGTCCTGCGGCGTAGAGACGACGATCGCGCCGGTGGGCTTGAACTTCTGCAGCATGGTCAGCTGCACGTCGCCGGTGCCGGGCGGCAGGTCGACCAGCAGCAGTTCCGTATCGCCCCATTGCGCGTCCATCAGCTGGCCCAGGGCGCCGCCGGTCATCGGGCCGCGCCAGGCGATCGCCTTGCCCGGCGCGACGAGTTGGCCCATCGACAGCAGCTTGACGCCGAAATCGCTTTCCACCGGGATCAGTTGCTTGCCGTCGGCGCTGGGCTTGCGGTCCGCCGCGTCGAGCAGGACCGGCTGCGAGGGGCCGTAGATATCCGCATCGACCACGCCCACCTTGCGCCCCATGCGCGCCAGCGCGACCGCGAGATTGGCGGTGAGCGTCGATTTCCCCACGCCGCCCTTGCCCGAACCCACGGCGACGATCCGCCGCTGCACCTTGTCGGCCATCAGCGCCACGCGCACCTCGCGCACGCCGGGAACGCCGCCGGCCGCCTGCTCGATCCTTTCCTGCAATGCCGCCGCCTCCGCGCGGCCGAGACCGCCGGCATCGGCCACCAGCGTGGCCACGTCCTCTTTCAGGCGGACGGAGCGGACGCGCGCGGCGATGTCGGGGGGAAGGTGCTGCTTGATCGTGTCGGCGGAAATCATGCCGGTCTGTTAGGGCCTGCGATCGCCCCGGGCAACGGCTTGCACGAGGGGGAAAGGGGGCTTCGCGTCCACGCCCTGTGGCAAAAATGTCCTCCCCGCTCTGTTCTTTGCGGCGACGGACCCTATACAAGGGGGCATGGAACGATCGGGCGGGTGGATTGAGAGGATTGCGCTGGCGATGGCGGGCAAGCGCAGCCCATGGGGCAAGCCTTCTGGCGGCGGCGGAAACGGCTCCGACGATGAAGGCGCGACGCCTCCGCCGGGCGACGATCAGCCGCGCGGCCCCCGCAATCCCTGGCTCCCCGGCGGCGGTTCGGAAGAGCGGCCGCGCCGTTCGGCGAGCATAGAAGATATCTTCAAGCATCGCGGCCCCGAAGGGCCGAGCCGTTCGGGCGGCCCGCGCGGGCCGAAGTTCCGCATTCCGCGGCGTCCGGGCGGTGGCAGCTGGTTCCCGCTGGCGCTGGTCGCGATCGCGCTGGTGTGGCTGTTCGTCACCTCGGTGCATCAGATCGGCCCCAAGGAACAGGCGATCGTCACTACATTCGGCAAGTATTCGCGCACGCTGGGGCCGGGGCTGAACTTCACGTTCCCGTGGCCGTTCCAGCACGTCGATACCGAGGAAGTGTCGGAATTCCGCATCGACAGCATCCCCAGCGGGGAAGCCCAGCGGCTGATGCTGACGGGTGACCAGAACCTGGTGGATCTGAGCTATATCGTCCGCTGGAATATCAAGGACCTGAAGCAGTTCCGCTTCCAGCTCGTCTCGCCGGAGCAGACCGTTCGTGAGGTCGCCGAAGCGGCGATGCGCGCGGAAGTGGCGGAAAAGACGCTGGACCAGGTGTTCTCCGGCGCAGGCCGGGCCGATATCGAGCTGCGCGTGCTCGACCGCATGCAGATGCTGCTCGACGCCTATCGCTCGGGCATCGCCGTGCAGGGCGTGCAGATCCGCAAGACCGACCCGCCGAGCGAGGTTGAGGAAGCGTTCAAGAACGTCTCCGCCGCGCAGCAGGACGCCGAAAGCTACCTGAACCAGGCCGAGGCGACCGCCCAGCAGGTCCTCGCCCGGGCGCAGGGCGATGCCGCCGCGTTCGACAAGGTTTACGAGCAATACCGGCTCGCGCCCGAAGTCACGCGCCGCCGCATGTATTATGAAACGATGGAGCGCGTCCTGCGCCAGACCGACAAGACCGTGGTGGAGGCGCCCGGCGTGACGCCTTACCTGCCGCTGCCCGAAGTGCGCCGCCAGTCCGCCGAACAAAACGCGGGGGGCCAGTGATGGAAGCGCTGTGGAACAACCACAAGACCGCGATCATCGCGGTGGTGGCGGTGATCGTCGCGCTGCTTTCCTCGCTGATCGTCGTGCCGGAAACGCAGCAGGCGGTGATCATCCGCACGGGCGAGCCGATCGCCGTGGTCAATCGCTTCAAGCCGGACCAGCCCTATGGCAGCACCGGCGCGGGCATCTGGTATCGCATCCCGCTGCTGGACCGGGTGGAATACATCGACAAGCGCGTGCTGAACGTGGACATGGAAACGCAGCAGGTGCTTTCCACCGATCAGCTGCGGCTCAATGTCGATGCCTATGCGCGCTATCGGATCATCGACCCGGTGCGCATGGTGCGCAGCGCCGGGACCGTGGCCACGGTGGACAGCCAGATGGCGGCGATCCTCAGTTCCGTGGTGCGCCAGGAACTCGGCCGGCGCAGCTTCGCCTCGCTGCTGACGGCGGAGCGCGGCACGACCATGCACAATATCCGCAACCTGCTGGACACCCAGGCGCGCAAATATGGCGCGCAGGTGGTCGACGTGCGCATCAAGCGCGCCGACCTGCCCGACGGCACGCCGCTGGAATCCGCCTTCCAGCGGATGAAGACCGCGCGTGACCAGGAAGCGGCCACGATCCGGGCGCAAGGCCAGAAGAACGCGCAGATCATCCGCGCCACCGCCGAAGCGGAAGCCGCGCGCATCTATGCGCAGGCTTACGGCAAGGACCCGGATTTCTACGATTTCTATCGCGCCATGCAGAGCTATGACACCACCTTCGCCAATGGCGGGGCGGGAAGCTCGATCATCCTTTCGCCTGACAACGCCTACTTGCGGCAGTTCCGCGGCAGCCGCTAGATCGCGGCCCTCCACCGGGGCGTTCAATGGCCATTAAGACACCGCGGAGTGAATCACCGCCGGGATTGGAAACGAATGGCTCTCTCCGCGTATTCAGAGGGCGCCCATGGGAAAGGAATCTAGAGGACGTGAAGCCCGTGCGCTATTCCTACGGCATCGCCGCTGCCCTGCTGACCGGCGGGGCGGCCATCTCCCTCATCACCGGCTATCCGGCCGGCGCGCAAGTCGCCCAGAATGACGAGCGCCAGATCAGCAACGTCACTCCGCAAGCGGGCGCCCCGGCCAGCTTCGCCGACCTGACGGCGCAGTTGCAGCCGGCGGTGGTGAACATTTCCACCCGCCAGCGGATCACCGTCAACACCAATCCCTTCGCCGGAACGCCGTTCGAGGACCTGTTCGGGCAGCAGCGCGGCGGCGGCCAGCCCACCACGCGCGAGGCGCAGTCGCTGGGTTCCGGCTTCCTCGTCTCCGCCGATGGCTATGTCGTCACCAACAATCACGTGATCCAGCCCGACGGACGCGCGGAGCTGGAGGAAGTGACCGTGACCACCACCGATGGCGCGGAATACCGCGCCGAAGTGGTCGGCCGCGACCAGGCTTCCGATCTCGCGGTGCTCAAGATCAGCCGGCGGGAGCCTTTCCCCTTCGTGCACTTCGGCGATTCCAGCCAGGCGCGCGTGGGTGACTGGGTGATCGCGATCGGCCAGCCGTTCGGCCTGGGCGGCACGGTGACCGCCGGCATCGTGTCCGCGGTCGTCCGCAGCACCGGCATGGGCGGCGCCTATGACCGCTATATCCAGACCGACGCCAGCATCAATCGCGGCAACTCGGGCGGCCCGCTGTTCGACATGCAGGGCAACGTGATCGGCATCAACAACGCCATCTATTCGCCTTCGGGCGGCAGCGTGGGCATCGGCTTCGCGATCCCCGCCGAAACGGCCGCGCCGATCGTCAAGAAGCTGATCGCCGGCGAGGAGATCGAGCGCGGCTATCTCGGCATCCGCCTGCAGGACGTGACCAACGAGTTCGCCGACGCGCTGGGCATCGAACGCAACCACGGCGCTTTCATCCAGCAAGTCGTGCCGGGCGAGCCCGCCGATCGCGCGGGCTTGAAGGCCGGTGACGTCGTGCTCGAAGTCAACGGCAAGGATGTCACGCCGCAGCAGTCGCTGTCCTATATCGTCAACAACCTGGAGCCGGGCAGCCGGGTCAACCTCAAGGTGCTGCGCGACGGCAAGACCTCCACTGTTCCGATTACCATCGGCCGCCGCCCGTCGGAGGACGAGCTGGCCTCGCAAAACTTCAACCCCGACGATCAGGCAGCCCCGTCCGGCAACGCCCAGCAGGGCGAAGGGCTGATCGAGAAGTCGCTCGGCCTCGCGGTTACGCCGCTGACCTCGCAACTGGCTTCGCAGCTTGGCCTCCCGGCCGATCTGCAAGGGCTGCTGATCACCGATGTCGATCCCAATTCCGACGCGGGAAGCAAGGGCCTGACGCGCGGCACGGTGATCCTCAGCGCGCAGTATCGCGGGCAACGGAAGACGACCACGCCGGCAGACCTGGAAGCGATCATCCAGGCGGCGAAGCAGGCGAACGGCGAAGCGATCCTGCTGCGCGTCCGCCAGCGCGGTTCGCCGGAACTGACGATCGACGTCCGCCTGCGCTGACGGCGCACCGCCAATCCGGTCACGCATCCTCTCTCCTTCGGGGGAGAGGATCGGCCCTCTGACCGCAATGTATTTGCTACATCCCCGCCGGGCGCCGGATTTGCACCGGCGGGCCGCCGGGTGATGCCCCGCGCGGCGCTTCGCCGATATCGCGGCCCGTCGCCCTTTCGAGGAATTCGTCACTGGCCGCCGGCGGCGCGGCATTGCCGCCCGGCGAGGGCATCGGCCGCGAATCTGGAGGCGGCGGCCGATCGCCTTCAGGCGGAAGCGGGGCGCCGCGCGAGGCGTCGCTTCCACTGGGCTGGATCAGGTTCCCCTGTTCGTCCACGTAATAGTATTCGTCGGCGGGATCGCCGTACATCCACTCGTCGTCCGGCTCGACCTGCCAGTCCGGCAGCTTGAGATCGGTATCGAACTCCTCGATGGGGCGATCGCGCACGGCCGTGCGCATGTATTGCGAGAACGCCCGGGCCGGCGCGGTGCCGCCCTGGAGGCCGCCGACAGCCTTGGCATCGTCGCGGCCCATCCACACCCCGGTGGTCACGCCGCTGGAAAAGCCGACGAACCAGCCGTCCTTGTTGGAACTGGTGGTGCCGGTCTTGCCGGCGACCGGGCGGCCGATCTGCGCCGCGCGGCCGGTGCCGGTGTTGACCGCCGTCTGCAGCAGGTCGGTGATTCCGGCGGCGACGTAATCAGGCACGAGCTGGTAAGCGCGCGGCGCCTGGTGCTGGTAGAGCACCTCGCCCGACGCGGTTTCGACCCGGGTGATGCCGTAAGGCTCTATCGAGCGGCCGCCCGCCGAAACCGAAGCGAAGGCGCGAGTCAGGTCGATCACGCGTACTTCATTGGTGCCCAGCACCATGGAAGGATTGGTCGCGATCGGGGTGGTGATGCCGAAGCGCCGCGCCATGCTGGCGACATTGGAGAAGCCGACCTCGTTGCCCAGCTGGGCGGCGACGGTGTTGATCGAATAGGCAAACGCCGTGCGGATATCGACATCGCCGACGAAGCGGCCGTTGGAATTGCGCGGGCTCCACCCGCCGATCGTCACCGGCACGTCCTTCACCGCATCGTCGGGCGTGTATCCGGCTTCGAGCGCAGTAAGATAGACGAAGAGCTTCCACGCCGATCCCGGCTGGCGCACCGCTTCGGTCGCGCGGTTATAGTTCGATTTGACGTAATCCGTCCCGCCCACCAGTGCGAGGATGGCCCCGTCGCGGTCCAGGCTGACCAGCGCCCCCTGCGCCCCGGCCGGCGCGTTCTTGCGCACGGCTTCCGCCGCCGCGTTCTGCAGCTTGGGATCGAGCGTGGTCCACACCGCGATCGGCTGGAGGCTGCTGTTGTCCGGCAGCAGCAGGTCCAGCTGGGGCAGCACGTAATCGGTGAAATAGCGGAAGGCGTTCTGCCCGCTTTCCGGCTGCAATTTCACCGTGCCGGGATCGACCGCCGCCTCGCTGGCGGAAATCTTCCCCTGTTCGCGCATCAGGGCGAGCACCACGTTCGCCCGGCCCACGGCGGCATCGACATCGGCGGTGGGGGAATAGCGGCTGGGCGCCTTGACCATGCCGGCGATGATCGCCGCCTCGGCCGTGGAAAGCTCACGCGCGGAATGGCTGAAGAACCGCCGGCTGGCGGAATCGATGCCATAGGCGCCGCCGCCGAAATAGACCTTGTTGAGATAGAGTTCGAGGATCTGGTCCTTGGAGAATTTCGCTTCCAGGGCCATCGCCAGCACCGCCTCGCGCAGCTTGCGGTCGAACGTGCGGTTGGAATTGAGGAACACGTTGCGCGCGAGCTGCTGGGTGATGGTGGACGTGGCGCGCATCCGCCGGCCGTCACGCAGCGCGACGAAGACGGCGCGCATCACGCCAACCGGATCGACGCCCGGATGGTAATAGAAGCGCCGGTCCTCCACCGCGACCATGGCGTCCTTCATCACTTGCGGGATCTCGTCCGAGTCCAGCCACTCGCCATAGCTCGGCCCGAGGGACACGATCTCGCTGCCGTCGCGGGCATGGACGACGATGGTCTGGCCCTGCTGGCTGCTCATCAGCGAGGCGAAACCGGGCATCGAACGCGCCGCGAAAAAGACCGATGTGGCCAGCGCCAGCAGCGCCACCGCCACGGCGCAGCCGCCCCACAGCAATGCCCGGCGCAGCCACACCTGCCACCGCTTGCGCGGGGGCTTTCCCTTCGATTGATTAGCGGTTCGCGCGCCCCGCTTCTGCTGCGCCATCGGGCAAAGTCATCCTGCAGCCGGGCGTCACCGCCCCTCCAGTCCGGCGCCGCCGTGCATAGGGCATTCGTAACGTAACGTTAATGACCAGGGGCGCCCGCCGGTCAGTTATCCTCCGGCTTGAACGCGAGCGAGGCGCTGTTGACGCAATAGCGCAGGCCGCCCTGGTCACGCGGCCCGTCGGGAAACACGTGGCCGAGATGGCTTTCGCAGCGCGAACAGACCACTTCGGTGCGGACCATGCCGTGCGAGGCGTCGCGGTGTTCCTCCACCACGCCCGGTTCCGCCGGCCGCGTGAAGCTGGGCCAGCCGGAGCCGCTGTGGAACTTGCTTTCGCTTTCGAACAGCGGCTGCCCGCAAGCGGCGCAGAGATAGACGCCGGTGGCGTCGTTCTTTTCATACTTGCCGGTGAAGGCCCGTTCCGTCCCCGCCTGGCGCAGGATCTGGAATTGCTCCGGCGTCAGCCGCTCGCGCCATTCGGCATCGGTGAGAATGAGCTTGTCGGGCATGGGAGTATCTCCTTTGCCCGGAATATGGGGCGTTCGCGTCTTCCATAAAAGGGGGCGATGGGCCATTGCGCTGCCTCACCCGCAAAGTCTGCTTTGGGGGTGGGAAGCAGGCATTGCCTAATCTGGCCACGTAGACAGCAGCAAGCAGGACGGTTCGAACGTGCGTCACCAATGAGAGAGCGAGGTAGGAAGGAGTGCCAGCACTTAATTCTTGGCAACTTATCGTCGCCGCCATGCAAGACACCGCGTCGTCGTTTCGGCGCGAGTCTGATGATGTAATGTATCTCCTTAAAGACGACGGTAGTAGCGCAGTTGTGGACGCAGCGCGCATGACTCAAATGCGGTTGGTGATGATAGCTGTCGGTGGATTTTCGATGCTCGAAGGAACTCTTGAACAAACACGTGAATGGACCGCACCATTTAGAGAGTTGGACCAGCAGCTTCGCGCTAGAGGCCTAAATTCAGTTGCAGATGACTTTATGACATATAGGCTGGCCATAAACGTCCTAAAGCACGGCTATGGGGATAGCTACGAGCAGCTACTGCGGCGAGACAATGTGCCATTTCGCGTGAAGCCATGCGACGAGAATTTTTTCGAAGAGGGTGATATCGGCGAAATACCAGGGCTCGTTTTGGTCGATGATGATTTTGTGCATTCTTGCGCTCGTGTAATCGAGGAGGCCTTAACGGCGCTTCGGATTCCGCGCTTGGAAATCTAGCTGGCTGATCCGCCGCCGTGTCAGCAATACGGTCGATACAAGACAATGGCGATCCGCCTGGCCCGCAAACACGTTCAGGCGTTCACGTCCGCATAGTGGCGCGGGGGCAGGATGCCTTCCATCTTTTCGGTCAGCAGCGGGCGGAAGCTCGGGCGGCTTTTCATCACGCGGTACCAGCCATGCGCGCCATCGTGCCCGCTCCAGTCGATGCCGCCGAGATAGTCCGCCACGGAGATCTGGGCCGCCGCCGCGAAATCGGCGAGGCTCATCTGCGCGCCGGCCAGCCAGCGGCGGTTGTCGATCAGCCAGTCGATATAATCGAGATGTTCGTGGGCCAGCCGCATCGCCCCGCGCAGGACTTTCGAATCGGGCGCCTGGCGCAGCACCAGCCGCTTCTTCATCTTTTCATGCAGCAGCGGCCAGGTGACGTCGGCATAGAACGTCTCGTCGAACAGGGCGGTGAGCCGGCGAATCTCGGCACGGGCGGCCGCGGTGCCGAGGATCAGCGGGCTCTTGTCCACCGTCTCGTCGAAATATTCGCAGATCGCCTGGCTATCGACCAGGGTGAGCTTCTTGTCAGGCAGGCGCAGCACCGGCGTGCGCCCCGCGTGATTGAGCGCGTAGAAGGCGTCGCTGGCATCCCACGGATATTCGCGCACCAGCTCGTAGCCGACGCCTTTCTCCCCCAGGGCCAGGCGGACCTTGCGGCTGAACGGACACAGGGGGAAATAGTACAGCTGCCACATCAGTTTGCGGCCATGCCGCATGGCCGGCGCGGCGTCCATACCGGGAAGGTGCCGGTTACAGCCCCGAAGCCTCCAGCACGCCCAGGCAGGGCTGCATGACCCCGTCGACGAACCGCGCGCGATCGGGCGCCCGTGCCGCATCCGCATGGAATCGCGACGCTTCCTCTCGCAGGGCCGCTTCCACTTGCGGGCGCGACAAATTCCGCTCGTCCATCAAGCGGGCCGAGGCGCGGACGAAGAACTCCCGCCCCCGCTCGCCCAGGGCGGGATAGGCCCGCGCGCTTTCCGCGCCGCGCGCCTGCTCGCCCGCCACCACGGCGAAAGCGGCGGAGCAGCGCAGCAGCATGGCCTGCTCCAGCGACATCGGGCCCGGCGCGGCCTGCTGCGCGGCGGCGGGCGTGGCGAGAAAGGCGGCGGCAACGAACAGGCGTTTCATCGCATGGCGCCTAGCGGCGGAAAGCTGAACGCCGGCTTCACCCCTCCGCCAGCTTCGCCTTGCGCCGGGTCTCGACAAAGTTGTCCCGGCGGAGCTTCTCGAAGGCGAGGCGCTGCTCATAGCCGCTGTCCGGCGGATAATCGCGGTAATCGGCGAGGATCTCGTCGAACAGCTCGCGCAGTTCCTCCTTGTGATCGGGGTGCGTGAAGATGTTCGCCCGATTGTCGCGGATGCCGTCAAGGATGCGGGCGCCGATCGTATCCGGCTCCATGCCGAATTCGTGGACCCCGGCAAGCCGTTCCACCGCGGTGCGGTCCACCGGCTTCATCGCGCCCTTCAGCCCTTCAGGGCGCACATCGTCGCTGGCGTAGATATAGCTCTTCACCAGCCCCGGATGCACGACCGAGACGCCGATGCCGTATTGATACATCGAATGGCGCAGCGAATAGCTGAGCCCGCGCACGGCGAACTTGGCGGTGTTGTAGATGCCGGGCGATCCGCTGGCGATGAAGCTGGCCATGCTGGCGGTATTGGTGATGTGCCCGCCTTTCACTTCGCCCGAAAGCGCCCGCGCCTTCATGCGCGGGGCGAAAGTCATCACCCCGTTGACCACGCCGTGGAAATCGACGCCCAGGACCCAATCCCAATCGTCATAGGACGAATCCTCGATCGGCTGGAAAAGGTTCACCCCGGCATTGTTGAACAGCAGGCTGACCGGGCCGAACTCCGCCTCCACCCGGTCGGCCGCCTCGCGGAAGCCTTCGCGGCTGGACACGTCGAGCTGGACGCCCATGACCTCGCGGTTGTCCAGGCTGGCAAGCGCCGCGTCGATCGAATCCTGGCGGATATCGGCGATGGCGACCTTGCAGCCTTGTTCCAGCAGGTTCCGCACGATGCCGATGCCGACACCGTTGGCGCCGCCGGTGACGAAGGCGGTGCGGCCCGCGAAGTCTTTCATCGGGCCGCGTCCATCGAGCGGACGGGATTTTCCTGCCCGCTCTCCCGCCCGGGCAGGAACTCGTTCATGATTCGCCGCTCGGTGAACAGCCAGCGCCCATCGACCTTTTGCAGCTTGTCCTCGTAGATGCCGAAGGTGCCCATCCTGGGCTTCTTGCCCGGCCCGTCATTGGCCATTTCGAACCACTGCGCACGCGTCCAGGCGCGATCGCCCTCCACGCGAATGGCGGTGTGAGTCAGCACATGGCGCAGAACGGCAGGCTGGCCGTCCTCGTCGACATAGATCGTGGCGATCCGTTCCTTGAAGCCTTTCACCGTCTCCAGGATCTGGGCCTTGCCCTTCACCCGGCCGCGGGCGAATTCGAACTCCGCATCGTCGGTGAACATCGCGATGAAGCTGTCGAGATCGTTATAATCCAGCGCGAAAAGATACCGCGCCATGAGATCCTCGATCTCCGCGCGGTCGCGCGCATAGCTGCCCGAATAATCCTGCATCTGCCGAAGGTTCCTTCTCCAATCGCCTGTCGCCGCGCCGCGACGCAATGCGACAAATTATCTTTCGCCCATTCTCTATTCACCTCCTAGAAACGCGGGCAAGCGGAATTGCGGCAAGACCTCGCGATAGAGCGGGGCAGCGCGAGAGAGGGGGAGAACCCATGGCCATCGCGCCAACCGGAGCGGAAGCGACTGTCGCGGCCGAAACGCCCGCCCACGCCAGCACGCAGCCCTGGCCTTCGGAACGCGCCGGCTTCTTCGCGCTGGCCGCGGTCATTTTCGCCACCTTCGTCACGTTCTTCGACCAGACCGTGTTCGCCATGCTGGCCGAACGGATCAAGGGCAGCTTCGGCATTTCCGACGCCACGCTGGGCTTCCTGCTCGGGCCGGCCAGCGTGATCGCCTATGTGATCGTGGGCATCCCGCTGGCGCGGCTGGTGGACATCTATGCCCGCAAATACGTGCTGGCGGGCGGCATCGCCCTGCTCGGCGCCATCATGGCCCTGGGCGGCCTGGCGCAGAGCTTCGCCCAGCTCATGGGCACGCGGCTGTTCGTCGGCGCATCAAGCTCCGCCAACGGCCCGGGCTCCTACTCGATGCTGGTCGATTATTTCCGGCCGCTGCGCATCCCCCTGGTCTTCGCGCTGCTGCAGCTCGGCTACATCGGCGGAAGCTCGCTCGGCAATATCCTCGGCGGGCAGATGATCGCGTGGACGGCCACCATGCCCACGATGATCTCGATCCTGGGCATCTCCGTTTTCAACTGGCAGCTGGTGCTGGTCATCATCGGCTCTCTGGGTATCCTGGCGGCCCTGTTCCTGCTGCTGGTGAAGGAACCGCCGCGGCGCAGCGCGCCCGAATCGCACCAGCTCGTGGCCCGCGACGCGCCGTTCGCGCGCAAGATCGCCGCCTTCATGGGCTGGGACGCCGCCGTGGCGATCTGGCGGCGCAAGCAGGTGTTCCTTCCGCTGTTCGCCGCGCTGGCGCTGTCGGCGGTCGAAAGCCAGGGCCTGCCCGCCTGGCGCATCCCGTTCATGGCCCGCACCTATGGCTGGAGCGAGGCAGAGACCGGCGCCCTGCTGGGCTCGCTGCAACTGGTGGCGATGCTCGCCGGTATCGCCGCCGGCGGGGTGTTCGTCACCTGGATGGGCAAGCGCTACAAGGATGCCAATATCAGGGCGACGGCGATCATCTTCGCCTGCACCACGGTGGCCACGATCGCCGCGCCGCTGATGCCCACGGGCGAGCTGGCGCTGACGATGATGGCGCTGGGCGTGTTCTTCGGCCTTGCCGGCGCGCCGGCGCAGAATGCCGCCATCCAGCGCATCGCGCCTAACGAGATGCGCGGCCAGGTGAGCGCGCTATACCTGTTCATGTTCACCTTCTTCGGGGCGATGGGGAGCTGGGTGATCGGCGCGGTCAGCACTTATGTGGTAGGTGACGAAAGCCAGGTGTGGAAGGCGATCCTGATCACCGCCGTGGTGTTCCTGCCGGTGGCGACGTTCTTCATGTATCGCGGCATCCGGCCCTATCGCGAAGAGGTGGAACGGCTCGAGGCAGCCGGCCTGTGAAGCAGCCAGTGCCCGTTGACTTGGCGCGGGCGGCGTCTCAATCGTAAGCGATACTTACGAAGTGGGAGAGTCGGGCCGCTTGCCGAACGGCAGGCCGCCGTTCCGGCGAAGGCTCTCTCATCGGCGATGAAGGAGTCTTGCCTTGGCTGAATACCCCGCGCTTTACCTGCTGATTGATGGCGAGCGGGTTACTGGTGGTGGCCGTCGCACGTTCAGCGTGGTCAATCCGGCGAGTGGCGAAGCGATCGGCGCGCTGCCGCTGGCGGAGGCGGCCGATCTGGACCGGGCGCTGGAGGTGGCGGCGAAGGGTTTCCGCATCTGGCGCAAGTCCACGCCGCAGGAACGCGCGGCGGTGCTGCAGGGGGCGGCGCGGCTGATGGCGGAACGGCAGGAACAGCTGGCCCGCATCGCCACGATGGAACAGGGCAAACCGCTGGCCGAAAGCCGGCTGGAAGTGATGATGAATGTCGGCCTGTTCAACTTCTACGCCGGTGAGGTCTTCCGCCTCTACGGCCGGGAGCTGGTGCGGCCGGAAGGCACGCGCTCGACCGTTCGGCACGAGCCGGTGGGCCCGGTCGCGGCCTTCGCCCCGTGGAACTTCCCGCTCGGCAATCCGGGCCGCAAGCTGGGCGCGCCGATCGCCGCGGGCTGCTCGGTGATCCTCAAGGCGGCCGAGGAGACGCCGGCTTCGGCGCTGGGCGTCCTGCAATGCCTGCTCGATGCCGGGCTGCCCAAGGAAGTGGCGCAGGCGGTGTTCGGCGTGCCCGACGAGGTCAGCCGCCACCTGCTCGCCTCGCCGGTGATCCGCAAGCTCAGCTTCACCGGCTCCACGGTGGTCGGCAAGCACCTGGCCAAGCTGGCGGCCGAGGACATGAAGCGCACGACGATGGAGCTTGGCGGCCACGGCCCGGTGCTGGTGTTCGGCGATGCCGATATCGACAAGGCGCTGGAGACGGCGGTCTTCGGCAAGTACCGCAACGCCGGGCAGGTCTGCGTGAGCCCGACGCGCTTCATCGTGGAAGAGACGGTGTTCGAGCGGTTCCGCGACGGGTTCGTCGAACGGGCCAAGGCGGTAAAGGTGGGTGACGGGCTGGCGGACGGCACCCGCATGGGCCCGATGGCCAACCCCCGCCGGCCGGAAGCGATGGACCGGCTGATCGGCGATGCGAAGGCCAAGGGCGCGGTGCTCCACACCGGCGGGGAGCGGATCGGCAATCAGGGCTTCTTCTATGCCCCCAGCGTGCTCAGCGAAGTGCCGCTGGAGGCCGACATCATGAACGAGGAGCCCTTCGGCCCGGTGGCGCTGATCAATCCCTACAAGGGCGAGGGGGAGATGATCGCCGAAGCCAATCGGCTGCCCTATGGCCTGGCGGCCTATGCGTGGACCGGCGATTACCAGCGCCAGCGCCGGCTGGCGGCGGAGATCGAGGCCGGCATGGTCGGCATCAACAGCCACATGATCGGCGGGGCCGACAGCCCCTTCGGCGGCGTCAAATGGTCCGGCCACGGCAGCGAGGACGGACCCGAAGGCGTGATGGCCTGCCTGGTGACCAAAGCAGTGCACGAAGGGTGACGCAAACCCCTCTCCCGCGAGGGAGAGGGATACGCAGGCTTGGCAGCTTGCTGCCTAGCCGAAGTTGGGTGAGGGCGTGCTACGCTCGGTGGGCCGAGCACCCTCATCCAAGCTACGCTAACTCGCTGCGCGAGTAAGCTTCGCTATCCTTCTCCCTCAACGGAGAAGGTTTGGAACGAACGGAGACACGGTTGACTCACGAACTCAAGACCGGCGGTGATCGCGGATACCTGCGCATCGCCACCGAAGAGGCTTTCGCCACGCAGGAACAGTTCGACGCGATCATGCGCCTGGTGAAGGAAGGCCGCGCCGACCAGGGAACCGTCAGCCTCTGGGGCTTCTACGGCACCAGCCCGAGCGAGCGCACGACCTTCATCCGCGAGCGCCTGCTGGATGTGGGCGAGTTGCGGCTGAAGGCGATGGACGACGCGGGCATCGACAAGGCCGTGCTGGCGATGACCAGCCCCGGCACGCAGTCATTATTCGATGCCGAGGAAGCCAAGCGCATCGCCCGCAATGCCAACGACTTCCTCAAGGACCGCTGCGAAGCGCATCCCGACCGGTTCTATGGCATGGCCGCCGTCGCCCCCATCGATCCGGAATGGTCCGCACAGGAACTGCGCCGCGCCAAGGAGGAGCTGGGCTTCCACGGGGTGCAGATCAACAGCCATACCCACGGCCATTATCTGGACGAGCCGCAGTTCGATCCGATCCTGCGCGCCTGCGCCGATCTGGACCTGCCGCTATACATCCACCCTCAGGGCCTGCCCGACAGCATGATCGGCGACATGGTCGGCGCCGGGCTGGACGGGGCGGTCTATGGCTTCGCGGTGGAGGTCAGCTATCACGCGATGCGGCTGATGACGACCGGCGTGTTCGATCGCTATCCCGATCTCCAGCTGATGCTGGGCCATGGCTGCGAAGGCCTGCCGCACATGCTCTATCGGCTGGACTACATGCACAAGGCCGGGCTGCGCAGCGGCCGCTATCCGCGGCTGAAGCCACTGCAGCACGATCTGTTCCACTACATGCGCAACAACGTGCTGGCGACCAATAGCGGCCTTCCCTTCGGCCCGGCGATCAAGCTGATGATCGAGGTCATGGGCGAAGACCGGGTGATGTATGCGATGGATTACCCCTATCAATACGTGCCGGACGAAGTACGCTGGATGGACGATCTCGACATCACGCCCGAACAGAAGAAGAAGTTCTTCCAGACCAACGCCGAACGCTGGTTCAAGCTCTAGGAGACTCAAGCGATGACGACTTATGCCGTGACCGGCGCCAGCGGAAAGCTCGGCCGACTCGTGCTCGATGAGCTGCTCCAGCAGACCGATGCGGCGAACATCGTGGCGCTGGCCCGCGATCCCAGCACGCTGCAGGAATACGACCAGCGCGGCGTGCAGGTGCGGCAGGCGGATTATGACGATCCCGACAGCCTCAAGGCCGCGCTGCGCGGGGTGGACCGGCTGCTGCTGATCAGCGGCAACGCCGTGGGCGAGCGCGAGCGGCAGCACGGCAACGTCATCAACGCGGCGAAGGAAGCGGGCGTTTCGTACATCGCCTATACCTCGATCCTGAAAGGCGACAGATCGCGCCTGGCGCTGGCGCCGGAACATGTCGCGACCGAGAAGCTGCTGGCCGGCAGCGGGTTGAATTACGACTTGCTGCGCAATGGCTGGTATTCGGAAAACTATACCGGCGGCCTCGCCCAGGCGCTGGAGAGCGGCAAGATCTTCGGCGCGGTGGGCCAGGGCAAGCTGTCCACCGCCAGCCGCCGCGATCTGGCCGCCGGCGCCGCCGCCGCGCTGCTCAAGGGCGAAGGCGGCCGGACTTACGAGCTGGCCGGCGACAGCGGCTGGACGATGGACGAATTCGCGGCGGAAGTGTCCCGCCAGGCGGGCAAGCCGATCGCCTATGTGGACCAGAGCGAAGCGGAATATGCCAGGGTGCTGGAAGGCGCCGGCCTGCCGCCGCCGGTCGCGGCCATGCTGGCCAGCACCAGCGCGCTGTCGGGCCATGGCGAGCTGTACGACGATAGCCGGAACTTGAGCACGCTGTCCGGCCGCCCCACCACGCCGATAAGCGAAACGATCGCGGCGGCGCTGAAGGGATAAGGCAGGCTTCCCCCAAGCGGGGAGGTTCCCGCCACGCCATGGTGGACGGTCCCCTTCCCATCCGGGGAGGGTTGGGAGAGGGAGAAGATTGAATGGCCACCAGTGCGGCGGATGAACCGCTGAAGGCGCCCGCCAAAGTCAGCCGCTCGGGCTGGTATGCGCTGGCGCTGGTCTCCTCGGCGCAGGGGCTCAGCCTGCTCGACCGGCAGATCCTCTCGATCCTGGCGCCCAATATCCGCGCCGACCTTCATATCGGCGACGCGGAGCTGGGCCTGCTTTACGGCACGGTGTTCTCGCTGTTCTACGCGCTGTTCTCCCTGCCGCTGGGCCGGCTGGTGGATGGCTGGATCAGGACCCGGCTGCTGGCCATCTGCATCTTCGCCTGGTCGATCTTCGCCGGCCTCGCCGCCTTCGCCGGCGGCTTCGCGCTGCTGGCGATCTCGCGCCTGGGCGTAGGCGTGGGCGAAGCGGCGGCGCAGCCGGCGGCCAATTCGATCATCTTCGACACGTTCCCCCGTTCCCGGCGCGGCACGGCGATGGCAGCGCTGGGCATCGCCACCGCGCTCGGCCTCGGCCTGTCGATGGCCCTGGGCGGCGTGGTCGCGCAGTGGTGGGATACGAGCTTCCCCCATCGGCCGGGCGGCTTTTCCGGCTGGCAGTTCGCCTTCCTGGTGGCCGCGCTCCCCGGCCTGCTGCTCGCCTGGCTCACCTATCGCCTGCGCGAACCCGTGCGCGGCGGGGTGGACGGCATCGTCTCTCCCGAGGACCCGCACCCGTTCAAGGCCAGCGGCGCGGTGCTGGCCTCGGTCACGCCGGGCATCAACTGGGTGTCGTTGTGGAGCCGCAAGGCCAGCGGCCGGCAATGGGCCATCAACCTGATCGGGCTGGCCGCGATCGTGCTGTTCTGCTGGATCATGACCGGGGTGGCGCAGCGCTTTTCGCCCCGCCCGCCGACCGAGGCGCTGGGGCTCAGCATCGATCCGCATGTCATGCAGTGGTTCGTGGTCGGCTTTGGCGCCTTCGTGATCCTCAACATGTTCCAGTCGCTGAAACTGACCGACCGGCCCGCCTACAACGTGGTCTTCTCCCCCTCGGTGATCCTGCTGATGGTGGTCGCCGGGTTCCAGACCTCGATCAACTATGGGGTGATGGGCTTCACGCCGTCGTTCCTCAATCGCGAGTTCGGCCTTTCGCCGGCGCAGACGGGCTTGCAGTTCGGCCTGCTGGCGGCGGTGCTGGGCATGATCGGCCCGATCGTGGCCGGCCCGCTGTCCGATTGGCTGACCGCGCGCATGGGCGGCAAGGGCCGCGTGTGGCTGACGCTCTTCTCGCTCGGCATTTCGCCGTTCTTCGGCATCTGGACCTACAGCGCGCCCGATGCGACCAGCTTCTACCTGCGCTTCACCGGCTACAGCCTGATCCTGACGCTGTGGCTCCCGCCGCTCTATTCGCTGCTCTACGATCTGGTGCTGCCGCGCATGCGCGGAATCACCAGTTCCATCTTCATCATCATCACCACGCTGCTGGGACTGGGCATGGGGCCTTACTTCGTCGGCATCGTCAGCGACCGGCTGCATGGCGATCTTGGCCAGGCGATCATCTCGATCAACGTGGTGGTGCCGGCGATCGTGGTCTGCCTGCTGATCGTGCTGTGGCGCGTGAACCGCGACGAGACCACGGTGCTGGAACGCGCGCGAAGCGGCGGCGAACAAGTCTAGCCACCGGGTCTTGCCGAGCCTTCGCTTGACCGCCTAGGGACGCCACATGCCTACCGTCCGCGAAGCCGCCTTCCGTGTGTTCGAGCATTTCGGTGTCGACCGGATGTTCGGCAATCCCGGCAGCACAGAGCTGCCGATGCTCAAGGCCATGCCCTTCCCTTACCTCCAGGGGCTGAACGAGGCGGTCGTGGTGGCCATGGCCGATGGCTATGCCCGATCGTCCGGGCGTGCGGCGCTGGTCAACCTGCACAGCTCGGCCGGCACCGGCCATTCGCTGGGCAACCTGTTCACCGCGTGGAAGAACAATGCGCCGGTGGTCGTCACCGCCGGGCAGCAGGCGCGTTCCATCCTGCCGCACGATCCGTTCCTGTTCGCCGAACGCCCGACGGAGTTTCCGCGGCCCTACGTCAAGTTCTCGGTGGAGCCGGCGCGCGCCGAAGACGTGCCGCTGGCGCTCGTGCGTGCCTTCGCCACGGCGCTCACCCCGCCGATGGGCCCGGTTTTCGTCTCGATCCCCGTCGACGACTGGGACCGGCAATGCGAAATGCCCGCGTTGCCCGATCTCAGCTTGCGCACGATGCCCGATCCCGCCGGGCTGCAACGCCTGGCGGACCTGCTCGACACGGCGAAAAACCCCGCGCTGGTGCTGGGGACGGGCGTGGCGAACGGCCAGGGATGGGACGCGGCGATCGCCCTGGCCGAAAGGACCGGGGCCAGCGTGTGGGCCGCGCCTTACGCCGCGCGCGAGGTGTTCCCTGAGGACCATCCGCAATTCGCCGGCTTCCTCAACGCCTGGCGCGACCAGATCCGCGACGCGCTGGCGCCGCACGATGCGATCCTCGTCGCCGGGGCGCCGGTGTTCACTTATCACGTCGAAGGCAGTGGCCCGCACTGGCCGGCCCATGCCAGCCTCGCCGCGCTGAGCGACGATCCGCGCCACCTGGCCAACCTGCCGGGCGGATACGGCGTGCTGGGCCATGTCGGCGACGGCCTGCGCCAATTGGCGGACATGGCGGCGGCCCGCCCCTTCGCCGGCAGCGCACGCGCCTTGGCCGATCCGGCGCCGGCCATGACCGCGGCCTATGTCCTCAAGCGCATCGCCGCGCTGCGCCCGCCGCGCGCGGTGATCATGGAGGAAGCCCCCACGGCGCGCGGGCCCGTGCACGATACGCTGCCGATCACGCGCGAAGGCGGGTTCTACACCTGCGCCAGCGGAGGGCTGGGCTATTCGCTTCCCGCCGCCGTGGGCGTGGCCATGGGGCAGCGCGACAAGGTGATCGCCATCCTGGGCGATGGCTCCGCGCTTTATACGGTGCAGGGGCTCTATGCCGCGCGCAACGAGACGGCGAACGTCAGCTTCGTGATCCTCGACAATGGCGCCTATGCCGCGCTGACCGGCTTTTCCGCCGAATTCGGCATGAACCAGGTGCCCGGCTGCGATCTCTCCGGCATCGATTTCGTCGCACTGGCGCAGGCGCTGGGCGTGCCGGCGCGGCGCGTGGAGACGGCCGACGCGGTGGATGCCGCGCTGGAATGGAGCTTCGCGCAGGCAGGCCCGACCCTGCTCGACATGCGCATCGCCTGAGCCGTATCGGCCCGGCGTTGAAGGCGATCCAGCCGGCCTGCCCCTCGCGCGGTCAGGCCCCCGTCAGGATGATCGTCGCCAGGATCAGGATCGGCAGCGAAAGGATCGCGCCGATCACGGCCAGATCGGCGGCCGAGGGCCGAAGCAGGGCGCGATGCGTCGTGCAGAAGGCTTCCAGCTTCGCGCTCAGATCGGCGTCGGCCATCATCATCGACATGTCGAGTGCGGTCAGCCGCGGAAACATTCCGGCCAGACGCTCCAGCTCCGGCTGGGTCAGCGCGGGATATCGGCCGATCAGCCCGGCCACCTGTTCGTGGACGGCGGGGGAAGAGCGCGCTGAACCTAGATCGGCGAACGTGAAGGATAGTCTGGGGGATGGATGCGGCATCGGATCATCTCCATTGGAGGACGCGAGCCGATGAGGGCCGAAGGGGAAGCGGTGCTCACCCGGCCTGGGATCGAAAGGTCTGAACTTTAGCCCTGAGCCAAATCCGGCGCGCGGAAAGGGTCCCTCCGGCTCAGGGCCGGAGGAGCCGTGCGGTGCTTCTGCCGGGATGTATGTCGGGGTGGGCGATCATGCCTTCCATATGGATCGGACGGCCGGATATGCAAGCCGGCCGTCCGGGCGGCCCATCGTCACGTCACCCGCCACACCCACAGCTTGATGCTGCTGGCATAGCGCGCGCCGGTGCACACGAAGATGGACTTGTTGAGCCAGGCATAAGGGCCATCGGGCGCGATGAATTCGGGCACGGTGCGGAAATAATACTCCGCGGGATCGACGTCCTCCCCGCGCCTCAGCCGGTCCATCACTTCGGGCGGGCCGTGGCGCAGGCCCTTGTTGCGGATCTGGATCAGCGCGCCGTCATCGGTTTCGATCGCATAGATCGCATCGGCCACCGTCACCCCATCGGGCCGGGTAAGCTGCCAGTCGGCCGAATTGCCCATCAGCTTGCCGCTGATTCCCGGCCCCTTCACATAGCCGCCGGACTTGATCGGAATGATCCGCCGCGCGCCATCGAACACCTGGCCGATCTCACGCGGGGCTTCCAGTTCCCCGCCCGCTTCGTAGACAAACTCAAGTTCCGGTTTGATCATGCTCATCCCCAGCCATTGCGGGTACAGCATAGGACCCTTAGCGTTGCAGGCCAGCGAATCCTGAAGTACCGCGCGGCGGGGATCGAGAGGAGTGGAAAATGGCGGCGGACCTTTACGCGGACTATGTCATCGTCGGGGCAGGCAGCGCGGGCTGCGTGCTGGCCGCGCGGCTGACGGAGAGCGGGGAGCACAAGGTGGTGCTGCTGGAAGCGGGGGGTGACGACCGGCCGCTGAAGGAACCGAGCCAGTTCATCTCCAACGTGATGATCCACACCCCGATCGGCTTCGGCAAGACGTTGAACGATCCCAAGGTCAACTGGCTTTACGAAACGGAAGTGGACGAAGGCTCTGGCGGCCGCCGGCACAAGTGGCCCAAGGGCAAGGTGCTGGGCGGTTCAAGCTCGATCAACGGCTTGCTCTATGTGCGCGGCCAGGCAGCCGATTATGACGGCTGGGCGCAGATGGGCGCGCGGGGGTGGAGCTGGGACGAAGTCCTGCCCTATTTCCGCAAGAGCGAGCACCAGGAACGCGGCGAAGACGCCTTCCACGGCGTGGGCGGGCCGCTCAACGTCTCCGACTTTCCCGAGGAGCACCCGGTCAGCGCGGCGCTGGTCGAAGCCTGCGTGCAGGCGGGCATCCCCTACAAGAAGGACCTCAACGACGGGAACCAGGAAGGCGTCAGCTTCTTCCAGATGACCGCCCGGAACGGCCGCCGCCATTCGGCCGCGGTGGCCTATCTCCATCCGGCGATGAAACGGCCCAACCTCACCGTCGAAACCCGCGCGATGACCACCCGTATCCTGTGGGACGGGAAGAAGGCGATCGGGGTCGAGTTCAAGCAGCACGGCGAAACCCGCCGGGTGATGGCCGGCCGCGAGGTGATCGTTGCCGCCGGCGCGGTCGAAAGCCCGAAGCTGCTGGAAGTCTCCGGCGTCGGCCAGGGCGCCTTGCTGCGGGAGCTGGGCGTTACGCTGGTGCATGAATCGCCGATGGTCGGCGAGAACATGCAGGATCACTATATGATCGGCTGCCAGGCCGCGCTGAAAGAGCCGCGCCATTCGATCAATGAGCTGAGCCGCGGGGTGAAGCTGCTGGGCCAGATCGCCAAATACGGCCTGACCCGCAAGGGCCTCTTGTCCTACGCTGTCGGCCATGGCTGCGTGTTCGCCAAGAGCCGGGACGAACTGCAATACCCGGACATCCAGATCCACGTCATGGCCGCGTCGATGGACCTGGAATTCCTCAACCAGTATCAGGGCCTGAGGCTCGACAAGGAACCGGGCATGGCTTCCAACCCGTGCCAGCTTCGCCCGGAATCGCGCGGATCGATCCATGCGAAGTCGCCCGACGGCCTCGAACGGCCGCGGATCGTGCCGAACTACCTCAGCGATCCGATCGACCGGCAGAGCGTGGTCGACCAGCTCAAGCTGATCCGCAAAATCTGGCAGCAGCCGGCGCTGGAACCCTACATGAAGGAGAAGGGCGATCCGTTCGGCAACAGTGACGAGGAAATGCTTGCCTATGCCAAGCTGGCCGGCGGCACGCTCTATCACTGCGTCGGCACGGTCGCGATGGGGGACGAGCGCTATCCGCTCGACCCGCAGCTGCGCGTGCGCGGGGTGGAAGGCCTGCGGGTGATCGACGCTTCGGTGATGCCGAAGATCAGCAGCGGCAACACCAATGCCCCCACGATCATGATCGCGGAAAAGGGCGCGGAAATGATCCTGGCCGACGCCAAGCAGGCGCTGGCGGCCTGATTCACGATTGGAGGGCCGAACAGGCCCTCCCCTAACCCCTCCCGCAAGCGGGAGGGGGATCGTTAGAGCTGCGTCAGCGCTGCGCCCAGCGCCAGGCATAGCACCAGCAGCACGATCGCGCCGACCAGCACGCTGACGAACCGCCCTTTCAGCGCCTTTTCCTCGACGATCTCGATCGGTTCCAGGACCGGGATAGCCGCCGCCATGCCCGCGCCGAAGGCCGGTTCCAGCCGGGGCAGCTCGATGCCGGAGGTCAGCGCCAGCTTCTCGCTGGCGATAGCCAGGCGTTCGTCGGCCAGCTCGCTTTCCAGGGCTTCTATCGGCGGGGCGATGGGCATCAGCCCTTCGGCCACCTGTTCCAGCCGCTTGTCGATGGCGACCAGCCGGTCGATCTGTTCCAGCGCGCGATGGCGATTGCCCGACAGCACCGCCAGTTGCAGCCGCGCCTGCGCCAGCCCGCTGGCGCGCAGGTAATGCAAGTCCAGCCGCGGAGGCGAAGCGGGCGAGCGGTGAAGCGGATTGCCGTCGGCGACGGCGGGTTGTGTGGCCACGCGGATCCTCCCGTCAGCCCCCTGTGCCCGCGCAGTAAGCAGCGGAAGCGGCAGGCGAAAAGGCGGCTTCCGACCAGCCGGGCCGCGATTGGGCCGGACGGTTGCCCAGACCTGATCCGCCTGTCCTGGAATCAACCCAAGGCGATCGGGCTCAGACCAGCTCGATCACCTCGGCGATCGACGGCAGCACCCGGCTGGGGCGATAGGGAAAGCGGGCGACGTGCCCGGCGCTGGTGGAGCCGGTCAGCACCAGGATCGTCTCCAGCCCGGCCTCGATCCCGGCGACGACATCGGTATCCATCCGGTCACCGATCATCACCGTGGACAGCGCATGCGCGTCGATCTTGTTCATCGCGCTGCGGAACATCATCGGGTTGGGCTTGCCGACGAAATAGGGCGTCGCGCCGGTGGCCGCGGTGATCATCGCCGCCGCCGCGCCGGTGGCCGGCAAGGGCCCCTCGGGCGAAGGCGAGGTCACATCGGGGTTGGTGGCGATGAAGCGCGCGCCATTCAGCACCAGTCGCACCGCCGTGGTCACCGCGCTGAACGACAGCGTGCGCGTCTCGCCCAGGACGACATAGTCCGGCGCCGTATCGGTCAGCGTATAGCCGACATCGTGCAAGGCGGTGGTCAGCCCCGCCTCGCCCAGGACATAGGCCGTGCCGCCGGGCGATTGATCGGCGAGGAAATCGGCGGTCGCCAGCGCGCTGGTCCAGATCGCCTGTTCCGGCACCTTGAGCCCTGACCGCGCCAGCCGCGCGGCCAGATCGCGCGGAGTGTAGATCGAATTGTTGGTGAGGACGAGGAACCGCCGATCCTTCTCCACCAGCCGGGCAATGAACTCCGCCGCGCCGGGGATCGCTAGGCCTTCCTTGACCAGCACCCCGTCCATGTCGGTCAGCCAGCATTCGGGCAGTCGGCGTTCGCGGGTCATTCCTGTCTTTCTAAACCGCCGGCGGATGCCCGTTACTGCCGCGCCCGGCAGGGCGTGTCCAGCCGGGCCCTGTCAGTTACACTTGCCGTAACGGGCCGCAATCCGCACGGTAAAAAGGGTCGCGCCCCTTGGGGAGAGATTCGATGGTGGCTCGCGGGATTCTACTCACCGTTTGCGCGACATTCCTGTGCGCGGCAGGCGAGCCGCCCCAGGTACCGGAAGCATTGCAGCCTTACATCGAGGATGGCCGGTTCGAACCCGGCGACTATCACTGGATCAAGGGCCGGTTCGATGATGCAACGGCCGCGGAGAAGGCCGCCCACGAGGCGATAAACGCCTGGCGTCTGGCCTGCTACGAGCAGGGCCGCGAGACGTTGCGCGCCGAGCTCGCACAGCGCGGATACCCTGACGTCGAACTGAACATTTCACGCGGAGCCGAAATTTGCGAAGATGCCGGCTTCGAACCGCAAGTGTCCGATTTAAGCAGCTTTGCCGCCTTTTCGGAGGAGCTTCGCCAGGCGCTTCCGATCGTGGAAAGCTACTTGTTCGCTGTCGGATTGGCGGAACGGATCAATCGGCCGCATACCGGGGATCTCGGCAGGCAGCTCGAACGGCGGATGCTCGGGGAGCAAATGCTGCGCATGGCTTATTCGTGGGGCCAGGGGAACGCAGCCGATGCTCCGCCGCTCTCCCCGGCAGGGCGGGCGATCGCGCAGGCAAGGATCGGCAGGGCAATGGTCCGCCATGACCGGGAAAACACCGCCTGGCTCAAACAAATCCTGGAGAAAAGGGGCTGGCCGCGGCTGTCCGAAGTTGGCGAGGAAGCGGCCGGCAATGCCTGGTTGCTCGCCCAGCACGCCGACATGGACCCGGCATTCCAGCTCGACGCCCTGCGCGCGATGGAACCGCTCGTCGCGCAAGGCGAGGTGTCGAAGCAGAACTACGCCTACCTTTACGACCGCGTCATGCTGAAGCTGGCGGGCAAGCAGCGCTATGGCACGCAGGCGACCTGCGTCGGCGGGCATTTCGTGCCGCAAACGCTCGAAAGCGAGGCCGATCTCGACCGGCTGCGGAGCGACGTCGGCCTGACGCCGATCGCCGAATACATGGAGCTCATGGAAAAGAATTACGGAACCTGTCAGGAACCGCCCAAACCGTCATAGTCGGATGAAGTTGGGGGGCAGAAGAAGCAACCGGTTGCGCCCGCATCTCGCCTTCGTCGGTGGTGGCGGTGTCTCGGCGGCCGCGCATAAAGCACCGCGCCGAATGCCAAGGCGATGCCGCTAGTGTGCGCCGCGCCCCGCCTGGCGTTCCCTTTCCAGAGAGCGCGAGGTTTCGATCAGAGCGCGCAGGTGGCCGTTTCCTTCGTGGCAGGCGTATTCGTAGATCTGGTAGGCATCGTCACGCGTCCATTCGAAAGCGGCTGTCCAGGGCGCGGTGAACACTTCCGGGTCCGTATAGGTCAACTCGTAGGCAATGGTGTCCGCCCCGGTCATCGTCAGCCGTTCGAGCGTATGCGCCCCCGGGCCCATCGGCAGCGTCGCCAGAGTGCGGCCAGGCAGCGGCGAGCCTGCCCGGCGAGCGGCATCGGTCGTGGCGCTGTCGCCGGTGACGATATTGGTCGTCTCGATCACCAGCGTATCGCCGTCCCAGCGCCCGCGGCTCGATCCGTTCCACGCCCGCACGGCATCGGGCCAGTGGCCGTGCTGGCCCACCGGCACCACGCGCGTGCCGAACATCTCCAGCTGCAAGACGACATAGCCCGGCGACTGGAAGATGCGCACGCCGTTGTTGTACGGCTTGGGCAGCATCATCGCCGGAAAGCCGCGCGTGATGCAGCGGTCGAACGCATCCATATCGGTGATCCACTCGAACCGCGTCTGCCCCTCCTTGTAGCTCGACCGGCCGGCCTCATGGAGCGCCTGCGCCGCCCGCGTCAGCGGCGGCAGGCGGCCGTCCGGCGGATCGACCAGCAGCGAAGCGGCATGTCCGGTGCGGGAAGAGCGTAGCCAGTCCGCGAGCCCGCGCGTCCCCTCGCTATCGATGCCATCGGAATAGCTCGCATCGGACAGTTCGGCCTGCTTGAGCCGTTCGGCAAACTCCTCCTCCGTCAACCATGCGCGATCGCCCATCGCGGCGGGCCGTTCGAGCGGAATGCGCGCATCGTTGATGTTCTGGACGGGCCAAACGCCGCGAAAATCGGGATCGCCCCATGCCGTCCTATCGGGATGAAAAGCCGGCGCCGCTTCCTGACTCGCGGCCATGCTCGCCAGCATCAGCATAGAGAGCAAGGCGAATAAGCGGGCGAATCTCATACATGCGGCAATAGCCGCCCATCGTGCATTCAGACAGGCTCCACCTCCCTCGCCAGCCCAAGTTCCTCGCTTGGGGCGAAGTTGCCGTGGAGGCCGAAGCGCAGGCGGATCGGCACCTGGATGGTGGCGATGGGGCCTTTCTCGATCTCCAGCGCGTCGAACAGCAGCAGGTCGCTGCGGTGTTCGTCCAGCCGGTTGCAGACCTGCACGATCCAGCCGTCGCCCTCCGGCGCATCCTTGCTGCGCGGGATGAAGCACGGTTCCTGTAGCGTGCTGACGGGCCCGGCCCACCAATGCTGTTCCGCCCCTGTTTCAAGGTCCTTCAGGAACAGGCAGTTCATCAGCATGCCGCCGGCGCTGCCGCCCTTCAATTCATGCGGGCGGCGCATGTCCATTTCCAGACCCCATCCGTACCGGTTCCTGCGCCCCGCGAAGCGATCGTCGATGCGCGGGAATTCGGAAACCGTTTCCGTCAGCCGGGTGATCGAATCGAATTCCTCGCCATTGCTGGCGAGGTCCACCGTCCAGTCGGTCAGGTGGCTGGCCGCCTCCATCGGATTGAACGGCGCGCCGTGCACATCCGGGAAGAATGGGAACATGTTGTTCTTCGCCTCCGGCGTGATGAAATGGATTTTCGTCCCTTCCTGCCAGCAGTTGAGCACGTGGCTGGCGAAGCAGTTATCGCGTTTGAACCAGCGGATATCCTCTTGCTTCATGTCGTCGCGGCGCGGGATGATCCCGAGATAGACCGGCAGCGTGGTGTCGAAGCCGAAGTGCGGCTTGCCCTGCTCCAGCCGTTCCCAGCTGCCGATGGAAGGCACGATGTGCAGGACGAGGTAATCGGGCGTGATGCCGAAATCGTGCATCATGCAGTAATAGGGAACCTTGAACCACTTCTCGCGGACCAGTTCCCCCTCGGGGCTGACCTCGTAATAGGTCACATCGTCGCTGCACAGCCCGCTGGCGGCATAGCCGATGGCGACCATGTTGCCGCTGGCCGGGTCGATCTTCGGATGCGCGGTGAAGGTCTGCCCGGTCATCTTGCCGTCGAACTTCGTATAGCCGTCGGTCTCCATCGTGGCCGGGTCCATGATGAGCGCGGGACTGTCTTCCTTCAGCGCCCAGAGCTTGCCGCCGAACGGGAAGGCATTGGTATTGGCGGTGCCGCGAATCTGCCCCTTCACCGCCGCGTCATCGGTCAGCGGGTTGCGGTATGCGCCGAACAGCGCGTGGCCCGCCGCGTTTTCCAGCTTCCACTTGTCGGTCCGCGCCCAGCGCTGGCGGAAATCGCATTGCCCGTCATGGAAATGGAACCGGGTGATCATGCCATCGCCGTTGAAGGCGATATCGTCACCCAGGCGCGGGGGGAACTGCGGATCGGGCTGCACGCGATAGAACGCGCCGTCCAGCTCGCGCGGGATTTCGCCGGTGTGTTGCAGGTCGGCGATATCAGCCTCGATTCGGCTGGGTGTGTTGAAGCCGGTGAAGCTGGGCGTTTGCGGAAAATGCGCCATGGGGTTCTCCTTGCGCGGAATTGTATGCTCTACTAACGATTAGGCAAGCGGCGGGATGGGAGCATCTGGTGGGCGCACCGGCATTGACGGATGACAAGGCCCCGCGCCCGCCGGGCGACCTCGGCGGGCTGGAAGGCATCATCGGGTTCCATATCCGCCTGGCGCACGGCGCGGTCTATCGCCATTTCACCGAAACCTTCGCCGATCTCGACCTTACGCAGAAGCAGGTTTCCGCGCTTTGGCTGGTGAGCGAATTTCCCGGCATTTCGCAGATAGAGCTCGGCCGCCGGCTGAGGATGGACCGGGCGACGACGATGACCATCGTCAACCGCCTGCAGGCGCGCGCCTTCATGCGCCGGGAACGTTCGACCAGCGATGCGCGCAAGCAGGCACTTTACCTGACGGACGGTGGCGTGGAGGCCCTGGCCAAGGCGCGCCGCTGCATCGCCCAGCACGAAGCCTGGCTGAAGGCGCGCTTCACAGCGGGCGAAGCTGAAAAACTGGTGGAAATGCTGGCGCGAATACACGAATGAGAGCCGGTCTACGGAGAGGGAACACAAAAAATGGCTGGTAGCACGGGCGGGACCAACCCGATCGCGGTGATCGACGACAATCCGATGAGCGTGCGGCAATGGATCGTCATCGTGCTGATGATCCTGCTGAACGCTCTCGACGGATTCGATGTGCTGTCGAGCGCTTTCGCGGCGCCGGGCATCACGATGGAATGGGGCATCCCACGGTCGGAACTGGGCATCGTGCTCTCGGCCGAGCTGATCGGCATGGGCTTCGGCTCCGTCATCCTGGGCGGCGTGGCCGACAAGATGGGGCGCAAGCCGGCGATGCTGCTCTGCCTGGTCGTCATGGCCATCGGCATGTTCATGGCGCACGATGCGGGCGGGGTCACGGAGCTTACCGTGTGGCGCTTCATCACCGGCCTGGGCATCGGCGGCATGCTGGCGGCGACCAATGCGGTCACCGCCGAATCCTCGAGCAAGTCGGGCCGCAGCCTGGCCATGGCGCTTTACGTCATCGGTTATCCGGTCGGCGGCGTGATCGGCGGCTTCGTGGCGCAGAGCTGGCTGCTGGTGGAATATGACTGGCGCGCGGTGTTCCTGTTCGGCGCCGTGGTCACGGCGGTCATGATCCCGCTGGTCATGCTGCTGGTGCCGGAAACGCCGGCCTATTATGCCGCCCGCCGCCCGGAAGGCGCGCTGGAGAAGATCAACAAGTCCCTCCGCGCGCTGCAGCAACCGCCGATCGACGCGCTGCCGGAAATCGAGCCGAGCGCGCCGAAGCCGAAGGTCAGCGATATCCTGGCCAATCCGCGCCTGCGCCCCGTCACCCTGCTGCTGGCGTTCGGATACCTGTTCCACACCATCACCTTCTATTACATCCTCAAATTCGCCGTGCAGATCGTGGCCGACAGCGGCTTCTCCCAGCCGGAAGCGGCCAGCACGCTGACCTGGGCCAACATCGGCGGCGCCATCGGCGGCTTCCTGTTCGGGTTCCTGCTCAAGAAGTGGGATATCAAGGGGCCGACGATCGTCTGCGCCGTGCTCGGCTCGGCCGCGGTCGCCGCGTTCGGCATGGGCAGCGGCACCCTGTGGGGCTGGCGCCTGGCGGCTTTCCTGACGATGTTCTTCCTGAACGCCGCCATCGTTGGCTACTATGCCGCCTTCGCGCGCGGCTTCCCGGCCTTCGCCCGCGCGACCGGCACCGGCTTCGTGCTGGGCGTCGGCCGCGCCGGCGCGGCGGGCTCGCCAATCATAGCCGGGTTCCTGTTCACCTGGTTCGGCGGCGGCAACCAGCACCTGTTCACGGTGTCGGCCATCATGTCCGTCAGCGCGATCATCGGCGCGGGTCTCATCTGGCTCCTGCCGCTGCGCGACGGGGATGAAGAGACAAGCGCCGTGCCCGCCGGACAACCCATCGACTGACTGACTTAAAGACTGGAAAGCATTTCAATGAAGACCCGTGCCGCCGTCGCCTTCGCCGCCAAGCAACCTCTTGAGATCGTGGAACTCGATCTCGAGGGGCCGAAGGCGGGGGAAGTCCTGGTAGAGATCATGGCGACGGGCATCTGCCATACCGATGCCTACACGCTCGACGGGCTCGATTCCGAAGGCCTGTTCCCTTCGATCCTGGGCCACGAGGGCGCGGGCGTGGTGCGCGAGGTCGGCCCGGGGGTCACCAGCGTGAAGCCGGGCGACCATGTGATCCCGCTCTACACGCCGGAATGCCGCCAGTGTAAGTCGTGCCTTTCGGGCAAGACCAACCTGTGCACCGCGATCCGCGCCACGCAGGGCAAGGGGCTGATGCCCGACGGCACCAGCCGCTTTTCCTACAAGGGGCAGACGATCTATCACTACATGGGTTGTTCGACCTTCTCGAACTTCACCGTGCTGCCGGAAATCGCCGTGGCGAAGATCCGCGAGGACGCGCCGTTCCAGACCAGCTGCTACATCGGCTGCGGCGTCACCACCGGCGTCGGCGCGGTGGTGAACACCGCCAAGGTCCAGGTGGGCGACAACGTGGTGGTGTTCGGCCTGGGCGGCATCGGCCTCAACGTGATCCAGGGCGCCAAGCTGGCCGGCGCCAACATGATCGTCGGCATCGACGTGAACCCGGACCGCGAGGAATGGGGCCGCAAGTTCGGCATGACCCACTTCCTCAACACCAAGGGGATGAGCCGCGATGAAGTCGTCGCCAAGGTGGTCCAACTGACCGATGGCGGCGCCGACTATACCTTCGATTGCACCGGCAACACCGAAGTCATGCGCACCGCGCTGGAAGCCTGCCATCGCGGCTGGGGCACCAGCGTGATCATCGGCGTGGCCGAAGCGGGCAAGGAAATCGCCACCCGGCCGTTCCAGCTGGTGACGGGGCGCAACTGGCGCGGCACCGCGTTCGGCGGGGCCAAGGGCCGGACGGACGTGCCCAAGATCGTGGACTGGTACATGGATGGGAAGATCCAGATCGATCCGATGATCACCCATGTCCTCTCGCTCGAAGAGATCAACAAGGGTTTCGACCTGATGCACGCCGGCGAAAGCATCCGCAGCGTCGTGGTGTATTGAGTCCGACCCGCCGTGGTTTCGTCATTGCGGGCGAAGCCGGAGCAGAACCGGCTCGGAGCCGGCCAGGCCGGGGTGCCCCTTTTGGCGCTTGCGGATTGCTTCGGCGCCCCGCTCCCCGCAATGACGCCTGATTGAGTCGCAACCCTACGAAGGAGATTCCCCAGACCATGTTCACTCACGCTTTCGTCGGCTCGAACGACATCGAGAAGAGCCGCAAGTTCTACGACGCCGTCATGGACGTGCTCGGTTATCAGAACGTCGTGCCGCCCGAGGCCGGCCAGCTGGTCTATGCCGGGCCGCAGGGCACGTTCATCGTCGGCAAGCCGCTGAACGGCGAAGCGGCCACGTATGCCAATGGCGGCACGCTGGGCTTCGCCGCCAAGGATGACGAGACGGTGGCCGCGTGGCACGCCGCAGGCCTGGCCGCCGGCGGCACCTGCGATGGCCCTCCCGGACCGCGCGAGCGCGCTCCGAACCAGTCGGTCGGCGCTTACCTGCGCGATCCCGACGGCAACAAGATCTGCGCCTACCACATGCGCCACTGATATCGGGCGATCCCGGTGAAAGCCGGGATCGCACCCAAAGAAGCCCGGCACCGTTCGCCGGGTCACGGAGTTCGAAATGGAAACGGTCAGCCGCAACAAGGCGTTCGGCGGCACGCAGGGGGTCTATCGGCACGAGTCCGCCGAAACGGGCACGCCGATGACCTTCGCGGTCTATGTGCCTGACCATGCGCCGGGCACCAAGCTGCCGGTCCTGTGGTATCTGTCCGGCCTCACCTGCACCCATGCCAATGTCATGGAAAAGGGCGAATACCGCCGCGCCTGCGCCGAGCATGGCGTGGTGTTCATCGCGCCGGACACCAGTGCGCGCGGCGACGGCGTGCCGGATGACGAGGCTTACGATTTCGGCCAGGGCGCCGGCTTCTATGTCGACGCCACGCAGGAACCGTGGGCCAAGACCTTCCGCATGCGCAGCTATATAGAGCGGGAACTGCCCGCCCTGGTCGCGGCGGAATTTCCGGTGGACATGAGCCGGCAGGGCATCACCGGCCATTCCATGGGCGGCCACGGCGCGCTGACCATCGCGCTGCGCAGTGCCGGCCGCTTCCGTTCGGTCAGCGCCTTCGCCCCGATCGTCAGCCCCATGAACTGCCCCTGGGGCGAGAAGGCGCTGGGCGGCTATCTCGGCCAAGGCAAGGACGGGGATCGGTCCGCCTGGCGCCAATACGACGCCTGCGCCCTGATCGAGGACGGCGCCCGCCTGCCCCACCTGCTGGTGGACCAGGGCACGGCCGACAGCTTCCTTGAAGAGCAGTTGCAGACTCATTTACTGGACGAAGCGTGCCGCAATGTGGATATGCGGGCGCAAATCCGGATGCAGGAGGGTTATGACCACTCCTACTTCTTCATCTCGACCTTCATGGCCGACCACATCGCCTGGCACGCGGAGAGACTGAGTTGGTAAGTACCAAGCAAGAGAGGGTCACGGAAATCGTGGCCGACCATGCGGGCCGTGAGGGACCGCTTCTGCCGATCCTGCACGATGTGCAGGCCGCCTTCGGCTGCGTCGACGCGGAGACCGAGGCGCTGATCGCCGCCGCGCTCAATATCTCCCGTGCGGACGTGCACGGCGTGGTCAGCTTCTATCACGATTTCCACGCCGCGGCCGATCCGCGCCCCGAAGTGCAGATCTGCCGTGCCGAAGCCTGCAAGGCACGCGGTGTCGAAGCGCTGATCCCGGCGGCCGAAAAGGCCGCGGCCGGGCGAGTGAAGCTTACCACCGTCTATTGCCTGGGCCTGTGCAGCGCCGGCCCCAGCGCCCGCACGGGCGACCGGCTCCATGCCCGGCTCGATTCCGCCGGGCTCGTCGAAGTGATCGAGAACGCCCGATGATTATCCGTATTTCCGACGACGCGCTGGCCCGCGCGCTGGGCGCCGACGAACTGGCCGCCGCTTTCGCCAGCAAGGGCCACGAAGTCCACCGCACGTCGAGCTGGGGCATGCACTGGCTGGAACCGTTGGTGGAGATCGCCGGCATGGGCTTCGGCCCGGCGACGCTGGACGATGTCGACGCGATCCTCGACGGCACATCGCCCAAAGCGATCGGCGAGATCGTGGAGCATCCGTTCATCGCCCGCCAGCAACGGCTGACGTTCATCCGCGCGGGCCGCACCCGGCCGACCAGCCTCGAGGATTACGAGAGGACCGACGGCTGGACCGGGCTTCAGCGCGCGCGCCGGATCGGCGGCGAGCGGATCGTCGAGGAAGTGATCCAGTCCGGCCTGCGGGGCCGTGGCGGCGCGGGCTTCCCGGCGGGCATCAAGTGGAAGACCGTGGCCGGCACGCCCGGCGCCCAGAAGTACATCGTCTGCAATGCCGACGAAGGCGATTCGGGCACCTTCGCCGATCGCATGGTCATGGAAGGCGATCCCTATGCGCTGATCGAAGGCATGGCGATCGCGGGCGAAGCGGTGGGGGCCACCCAAGGCTATATCTACGTCCGCAGCGAATACCCCGATGCGATCCGCAAGCTTAACGAAGCGCTGCGGCTTTGCGCCGGGATCATCGCGCCGTTCCGCTGCGAAGTGCGCGTGGGTGCCGGCGCCTATGTCTGCGGCGAGGAGACATCGCTGCTCAATTCGCTGGAAGGCAAGCGCGGCGAAGTGCGCGCCAAGCCGCCGCTGCCGGCGATCGAGGGCCTGTTCGGCCGGCCCACGGTGGTGAACAACGTGCTCACCCTGGCTGCTGTCCCGCATATCCTGGCCGAAGGCGGCGCGGCGCGTTACGAGGCGCTGGGCATGGCCCGGTCCAAGGGCACGATGCCCATCCAGCTCGCCGGCAATATCCGGCACGGCGGCCTGTTCGAGACCGCGTTCGGCATCACGCTGAGCGAGCTGGTCTATGACATCGGCGGCGGCACCGACAGCGGCCGCCCGGTCAAGGCGGTGCAGGTTGGCGGGCCCCTGGGTGCCTATATCCATCCCGACGAGTTCGACATCGCCTTCGATTACGAAGCCTATACCGCGGCCGACGCGCTGATCGGCCACGGCGGCATCACCGTGTTCGACGATACGGCCGACATGGGCGCCATGGCCCGCTTCGCGATGGAGTTCTGCGCCGCGGAAAGCTGCGGCAAGTGCACGCCGTGCCGCATCGGCTCGGTGCGCGGGGTCGAGATCCTCGACCGCATCCGCGCCGGCGGGCGGGAGGCCGACAGCGTCGAAGTGCTGCCGGTCATGCACAACGCCCCCAAGACCGGCCGCCTGCCCGAGCAGGAAGTCGCCCTGCTGACCGACTTGTGCGAGACGATGAAGTTCGGTTCCCTCTGCGCCCTTGGCGGCTTCACCCCCTATCCGGTGATGAGCGCGCTGAAGAACTGGCCGGAAGACTTCATGCCGGGCCGGGAAGGCGCGGTGCGCAAGGTACTTGACCGGAACGACGCCTAGTGAGGCCGGCATGATCCTCGGCGTCGTTCTCGCCGGCGGGCAATCGAGCCGGTTCGGCAGCGACAAGGCGCTGGCCGAACTGGGCGGGCAGACCTTGTTGGCCCGCGCCTTCGACACGCTTACCGGTTTCTGCGAGCTGGTGGTGGTCGCGGGGCGCGAGCGCGGCCCGGGGCATTGCATCCCCGACTGGCCGCAGCCGAACATGGGCCCGCTGGGCGGGATCGCCGCTGCCTTGCGGCTGGCGCGTGATGAAGGGTACGAGAGCGTGCTTTCCTGCGGCGTGGATTCGGTCGGCCTGCCCGACAGCCTGCTGCGGCACCTGTCCCCCGCGCCCGCTTATCTTGAAAGCCAGCCGGTGGTGGGACACTGGCCGGTGGAGGCCGCGGATGCGATCGAGACGCTGCTCTTGGCCGAGGGAAAACATTCGATGCTTGCGTTCGCGAAGGCGATTGACGCAAGGCCGGTGAAAATCGGCGTGAAAGCTGCTAATATCAATACGCCGGCCGACCTTGCGACGCTTGGGGCCGAGATGGAGCGAGACGATGGGATTTGAACGCCAGGCAGACTTCGGCACCCCCGAGGTCAAATCCGACGAACTGGTGACGCTCACGATCGACGGGCGCGAAGTGACGGTGCCGGCAGGCACCAGCGTGATGCGCGCGGCGGCCGAGATCGGCGGCTCGATCCCCAAGCTCTGCGCCACCGACAACATGAAGAGCTTCGGCTCATGCCGCCTGTGCCTGGTGGAGATCGAAGGCGCGCGCGGCACGCCGGCGAGCTGCACCACCCCGGTCATGCCCGGCATGAACGTCAAGACCCAGACGCCCCGCCTCGAAAAGCTGCGGCGCGGCGTGATGGAACTCTACATCTCCGATCACCCGCTCGATTGCCTGACCTGCTCGGCCAACAACGATTGCGAGCTGCAGGACCAGGCCGCCGCCGTGGGCCTGCGCGACGTGCGCTATGGCTATGAGGGGGAAAATCACCTCGGCCTCGGCACCGACGTTTCCAACCCCTATTTCGATTTCGACCCGTCGAAGTGCATCGTGTGCAGCCGCTGCGTGCGCGCGTGCGACGAAGTGCAGGGCACGTTCGCCCTCACCATCGACGGGCGCGGCTTCGCCTCGATGGTCAGCGCCGGGCAGGACGGCGACAACTTCCTCAGCTCCGAATGCGTCAGCTGCGGCGCCTGCGTGCAGGCCTGCCCCACCGCCACGCTGCAGGAAAAGAGCGTCAAGGCGATCGGCAAGCCGGAACGCGCCGTGGTCACCACCTGCGCCTATTGCGGCGTCGGCTGCGCTTTCCGGGCGGAGATGCGCGGCGAGCAGCTGGTGCGCATGGTGCCGTGGAAGGACGGCAAGGCCAACCGCGGCCATTCGTGCGTCAAGGGCCGCTTCGCCTATGGCTATGCCAACCACAAGGATCGCGTCCTCAACCCGATGATCCGCGAATCCATCGACGAGCCGTGGCGCGAAGTAAGCTGGGACGAAGCGATCGCCTACACCGTGAACAAGCTGCGCGAGATCAAGGCCAGGCACGGCGTCGGCTCGCTCGGCGGCGTCACCTCCAGCCGCTGCACCAACGAGGAGACGTTCCTGGTGCAGAAGCTGGTGCGTGCCGGGTTCGGCAACAACAACGTCGATACCTGCGCCCGCGTGTGCCACTCGCCCACCGGCTATGGCCTCAGCACCACGTTCGGCACCAGCGCCGGCACGCAGGATTTCGACACCATCATGGATGCCGATGTCGTGCTGGTGATCGGCGCCAATCCGACTGACGCGCACCCGGTGTTCGGCAGCCGCATGAAGCGCCGCCTGCGCCAAGGCGCCAAGCTGATCGTGATCGACCCCCGGCGGATCGATCTGGTGCGCTCGCCGCATATCCAGGCCGCCCATCACCTGGCGCTTCAGCCCGGCACCAACGTTGCCGTGCTGACCAGCCTGGCGCACGTGATCGTGACCGAAGGCCTGGTCAACGAAGCCTTCGTGCGCGAACGCTGCGAATGGGACGCGTTCGAGGATTGGGCCCGCTTCGTTTCGGAGGAGCGGCACAGCCCCGAATTCCTGGAAGCCGTCACCCGCGTCCCGGCGCAGACGGTGCGCGAAGCCGCGCGGCTCTATGCCACGGGCGGCAACGGCGCGATCTACTATGGCCTGGGCGTGACCGAGCACTCGCAGGGGTCCTCGGCGGTCATCGCCATCGCCAACCTGGCGATGGCCACCGGCAACATCGGCCGCCCCGGCGTGGGCGTGAACCCGCTGCGCGGCCAGAACAACGTGCAGGGCAGCTGCGACATGGGCAGCTTTCCGCACGAGCTTTCGGGCTATCGCCACATCTCCGACGACGCCACGCGCCAGCTGTTCGAGAAGGACTGGGGCGTCACGCTCGACAAGGAGCCGGGGCTGCGCATCAACAACATGCTCGACGCGGCCATCGATGGCACGTTCAAGGCGCTTTACGTGCAGGGGGAGGACATCATGCAGTCCGATCCCAATACCCAGCATGTCGCCGCCGGGCTCGAAGCGATGGAACTGGTCATCATGCACGACCTGTTCCTGAACGAGACCGCCAACTACGCCCACGTGTTCCTGCCCGGCTCCACCTTCCTGGAGAAGAACGGAACCTTCACCAATGCCGAACGGCGCGTGCAGCCGGTCCGCAAGGTGATGGAGCCGGCGCCGGGGTACGAGGACTGGGAAGTCACCCAGCTCCTCGCCAATGCCCTGGGGCTCGACTGGAACTACACGCATCCCAGCGAGATCCTTGACGAGATCGCCCGCCTGACGCCGAGCTTCGCGGGCATTTCGTGGGATCGGCTGGACCGCGAAGGCTCGCTGCAATGGCCGGTCAACGACAAGTTCCCCGATGGCTCGCCCGTCATGCACGTGGAGGAATTCGTGCGTGGCAAGGGGCACTTCGCCATCACCGAATACATCCCGACCGACGAAAGGAGCGGCCCGCGCTTCCCGCTGCTGCTCACCACCGGCCGCATCCTCAGCCAGTACAACGTCGGCGCGCAGACGCGGCGCACGGACAATGTCGTGTGGCATGACGGCGACGTGCTGGAAATGCACCCGGCCGATGCCGAAAACCGCGGCCTGAAGACGGGCGATTGGGTGAAGCTGGCCAGCCGCACCGGCGAAACGACCCTGCGGCTGGAAGTGACCGACCGTGTCGCGCCGGGCGTGGTCTATACCACCTTCCACCACCCGGGGACGCAGGCGAACGTCGTCACCACCGACTATTCCGACTGGGCGACCAATTGCCCCGAATACAAGGTGACCGCGGTGCAGGTGATGCCGTCCAACGGCCCGACCGAATGGCAGAAGGAACAGGCGGAACTGACCGAACGTTCGCGCCGGATCGCCGGGGCGGCCGAAATGGAGCCGGCGGAATGAGTTCCGCTACGCTGTCCCGCCTGCGTTTTTCGGCCAATCAGATCGCCCAGAACCTTGCCGCGATGAACCCCGACAAGGCGGTGCTGGCCACCGCCGATCACATCAACAAGTTCTGGGATCCCCGGATGAAGGCGCGGATCTTCGAAGATATCCAGGGCGAAGAAGGGCGTTCGGCGCTTTCACCGGTGGCGCTGGCCGCGATCGAGTATCTGGCTGGCGGGGCGGAACCCAAGTCCCAGACCCGCGCGACCGAGTTCAACTCGGTGAACGAGATCGGCCATTCTGACGCCGGATGACACCCGGCGTTCGCCCCTCCCGCTTGCGGAAATGGGATGAGCGACATCGTTGAAATTCGCCGCGACGGCACGCGCCGCGCGGTAAACCGCGAATGGGTGCCCGAAGCGCCCGTCGCGCTCGAATTCAACGGACTCAGCTACGCCGTGATGATGGCCACGCCGGAGGACCTGGAAGATTTCGCGCTCGGCTTCGCTCTCACCGAAGGGCTCGCAAGGCAGCCGGCCGATCTAACCGATATCGGCGTGGCCGAGGTCGAGCAGGGCTGGATCGTCCGCGCCGCGCTCACCGGCCTCGGGATAGAGCAGCTGACCGATCGCGTCCGCGCCCGCGTGGCCGAAAGCTCGTGCGGGCTTTGCGGCATCGAGAACCTGGAAGCGGTCACGCGCCCCCTGCCCCAAGTGGCGCCACACGCGCCGCTGGATGAAAGCGCCCTGTTCGCCGCCCTGTCCGCCCTGCGCGCGCACCAGCCGCTCACTCGCCGAACCGGCGCCGCCCACGCCGCCGCTTTCGCCAGCGCCGAAGGGGCGATCCTGCACGCGCGTGAGGATGTCGGCCGCCACAACGCGCTCGACAAGCTGATCGGCGCGCTCGCCGCCGCCGGGCAGGACCCGGCAGCAGGCTTCATCCTGTCCACCGCGCGCTGTTCCTACGAGATCGTGGAGAAAGCCGTCCGCGCGGGCGCGACGCGCCTGGCCACCGTCTCGCTCCCCACCAGCATGGCCGTCGCCAGGGCGCGGCAGGCAGGCCTCAGCCTGTGGTCGCTTGCCCGCGACGACAGCGTGCTGCTGGTGAACGACGGAGCCGAATGAGCGGGGAGCGCCGATAAGCGCCCCAGGCACGCGCCCAGCCTCCCGCGCAAATTCTTGAGCGGGATGCGGCGCACGTGTCTATGCGGGAAGGATCGGGAGTGCCGAATTGCGGAGCATGACGAACCTTGAACGCTGAAACCCCGATCGAGATTCTCGAAAGGACCGCGGACAGGCGATGAAGCGGCGTTGGGCCTTGGCTGTGGCGGCGTGCCTGGGCCTGCCGTTGGCCGCGCTGTCCGGCGCCGGTTCGCCAAAGAAGGCGGAACCGGTCCAGGCGGGCAAGCCGCGCCACATCATGTCTATCGACCTGTGCAACGATCTGTTGCTGATGATGCTGGTTCCGAAAGAGCGGATCGCATCGGTCACCTATCTCGCCCACGATGCCGTCGAGGTGCTCATGCCGGGCGCCGACGCGGGCATTGCGATCAATCACGGCGCGGCGGAGGAGGTGGTCAGCCAGAAGCCGGACCTGATCCTCGCCAGCCCCTGGGCAACCCCGGTCCTGCGCCGGCTGGCCAGCAAGGTGGACGCGCCGCTGGTCGAAATCGATTCCGCCAACAGCTTCGCGGACATTCGGCGGATCACGCGCCAGATCGGCGATCTGGTGGGGGAGCCGGAACGCGCGGGGGCGCTGATCGCCGAGATGGACCGCAAGCTGGCCTATCTCGAACGCCGCCGCCCGGCGCGCCCGGTCGAGGTCGTCGCCTGGAGCGCGACCAATGGCGTCCCGGGAAGGGGAACGCTGACCGACGAGATCATCCGCACGGCGGGCGCGGTGAACCTGGCGGCCAGGCTTCCCGGCAACAACTTTTCGAGCTTCGATATCGAGGAACTGCTGGCCGCGCGGCCCGATGCGGTCATGCGCGGCCGGGCCACCTACGATGACCTGTCGCTGGGCGATGCGGCGTCCGAACACCCCGTGATCCGCCGGGCCTTCAAGGGGCGGCAGATCAGCTATCCGGCCTTCCTGCATACCTGCGGATTGCCCCAATCCGCCGATTCCGCGCTGCAGCTGCACGCGGCGCTTGGGAAGCTGCCCAAGGGGCGCCCGCCATGGTAGGCAAGCGCCTCTGGCCCGTGCTGGCGGGTGTGCTTCTGCTCGCGGGCGTGCTGCTGTCACTGGGCATCGGGCGGGTCTGGCTGAACCCGCTGGTGCTGGCCGATTCCGTTTTCCAGCCCAAGCCCAATCTCGCCTGGCTGATCCTGATCGAGCTCAGGGCGCCGAGGACGGTCCTGGGCGTGCTGGTCGGCGCCAGCCTGGGGCTTTCGGGCGCGGTCTTGCAAGGCCTGCTGCGCAATCCGCTGGCCGAACCGGGCCTGCTCGGCGTGTCGGCCGGCGCGGCCCTGGGGGCCGTCCTAGCGATCTATTTCGGTCTTTCGGCCACGTTCCTGCTGGCCACGCCGATGATGGGGATCGCCGGCGCGATCGCCGCGGCGCTCCTGACCCTGTCGATCGGGCGCGGCGGTACGCTGACGATGATCCTCGCGGGCGTCGCCGTTTCGGGCCTCATGGCGGCGGGCGTGAGCCTTGCGCTCAACTTCGCGCCGAATCTCGCGGCCGTCTACGAGATCACCATCTGGCTCCTCGGCACGCTGGAAAACAGCGACTGGGACCAGGTCCTGCTGGTGGCGCCGTTCATTCTGCTGGGCTGGATCTGCCTTGCGTTCAGCGCCCGCGACATCGACGCGCTGACCTTGGGCGAGGCGCAGGCGGAAAGCCTGGGCGTCAACCTGGCGCGCACGCGCCTGCTCGCGCTGGCCGGAACGGCGCTGTCCGTCGGGGCCGCCACGGCCGTGACCGGATCGATCGGCTTCATCGGCCTGCTCGCGCCGCATATCGTCCGGCCTTTCGTGGGCCATCAGCCCAGCCGCGTGCTGCTGCCGGCGGCCCTGTTCGGCGCGATCCTGCTGGTCTTCGTCGACGTCGCCACCCGGGCCATCCCGACCGCCGGACAGGAGATCAGGCTGGGCGTGCTCACCAGCATCGTGGGAACGCCGTTCTTCTTCTGGCTGGTGGTCAAATTGCGCAGGCTGTCGCCATGAGCCGGATCGTCGCGGACGGGATCAGCGTGTTGCGCGAGCGCCGGGCGATCGTCGACGGCGTCTCGCTGGCGATGGAAGGCGGCCAGTTCATCGGCCTGATCGGGCCCAACGGGGCCGGCAAATCGACGCTGATGTCCGTTCTGGCCGGGCTGCTTGCACCCGAGCGGGGAACGGTGACGATCGACGGCGCCGCGCTGGCCGCGTTCGATCGCCGGCGGCTGGCGCGCCTTCGTGCCTATCTGCCGCAGAATCCGCGAGCCGAATGGCCGGTATCGGTCGAACGGCTGGTGGCGCTGGGGCTGACGCCGCAACTGCCGATTTTCGGAGCGCTGCCCGAGGCGATGCAGGCCCGCGTCGACGCGGTTCTCGCCATGGTCGACATGGCCAGCCGCCGCGACCAGCCGGCCACGACGCTATCGGGCGGCGAGCTTGCCAGGGCGATGCTGGCACGCGCGCTGGTGGGCGATCCGCAAGTGCTGCTGGCCGACGAGCCGCTGGCCGGGCTCGATCCGCGCCATGCGCTCGACGGCATCGGGCGGCTGCGCGGCCTGGCCGACGGCGGCAAGCTGGTGATCGCTTCGGTGCACGAGCTGACGCTCGCGGCGCGCTATGCCACACATATCGCGGTGATGCGGCAAGGGCGGCTGATCGCCTTCGGCCCCACCGCGCAAGTGCTCACCGCGGCGCTGCTGCACGAGGTGTTCGAAGTCGACGCCTGCGTGACGGGCGCGGGCACCCCCGGCGCGGTAGTCGATTTCGTGCCCACGCCCGCGCAGGCGTGACCCGCCGCTTCTTGTCCAGGGGTTCGGGCACGCGGCAATAGCCCGCCCCGCCGCAATCGGGCGAAGGGGGCAGTGCCTGTTATCATCAGAAGTGGTGCGGTCGAGAAGACTCGAACTTCCACGGGCTTTCGCCCACAACGACCTCAACGTTGCGCGTCTACCAGTTCCGCCACGACCGCACATCGACAAGGGCCTGAAAGCGGCCCCCAGCCAGGTAGGAGCGCGCCCTTAGCAAAGCGGCCATACCCCTGCAAGCGCGGGCGGCGCATCTATTTTCAGGCCGCGTGGCAATCGCGCAAAGGCTCAGCTCGGCTTCCAGCCGATCTCCGCGAACTTGGCCGAACGCGGCACGTCGGTCACCGCTTCGTTGACCGTCACGCTTTCGCCGGGGGCCAGCGTGCGCTTGGGCGGTTGCAGTTCCCAGCTATAGACGATCCGGTCCCGCGCATCGCGCAGCACGATCAGGATCGGCGGCACGCGCTGGCTTTCGGCCCCGGTGTTGGTGATCGTGCCGCTGGCGCCGAAATACTCGGTGCCGTTGGGAAGCTGGCGCCGTTCCTGCGCCTCGGCCGGAAAATCGAGCTGGAGCTGGGCGGGGGCCATGGCGAATGTCGGCCGGTCGATCGGCACCCAGTCCGGCGGCCCCCAATAGGATACCGCGCCGATCAGCGCCAAGGCCAGCACCGCGAAGATGCCCGCCCCCCAGGTCAGCAGCCGCAGCGGATTGCGCCGGCGGCGGAACGGCGGCGCGGGTTCGAACTGCGAATCATCGCGCGCCGGCTCCGCCGCGCTGGCCACCGGCCCTTCGAAAGTCGGCGGAGGCGGCGGCAGATCGGGCTCCGCCGCGCTTTCCACGGGGGACGCCGGCTGGAGGGTATCGGCGGCCGCCATTACCGGTTCCGGCGCGGGCTGAGCCATAGGTTCGGCCACTGGCTCCGATACCGGAGAAGCAACAGGGGGCGCTTCCACAAGCATGCCGAGCGGCGCGGGTTCCTGGAACCAGCTGTGCCGGCACTTGGCGCAGCGCACGGTGCGCCCTTCCGGCCCGATTGCGCTATCGGGCACGACGTACCGCGTGGCGCAAGCGGGGCAGGCAATGATCATGGCCGGCCGATCCTAAGCCGCACCGGATCAGGCAACAAGCCGGGCGGCCGCCGTCACGCGCGCCCAACGGCTTTTTTCCACACCGAACAGCAGCTATAGGCGCGGCGGATGCCAGCTCGCCCACGCCTCAAGCCGACAGATCGCTCCCGAGGCCGGCCGTGACCGGCGAGGGGGGGCATATCGTTCAGTTTGACAACGTGGGCCTGCGCTATGGCACGGACCGCGAGGTGTTGAGCGACGTGTCCTTCACCCTGTTTCCCGGCAGCTTCTATTTCCTCACCGGGGCCAGCGGCGCGGGCAAGACATCGCTGCTCAGGCTGCTCTATCTCGCGCAGCGGCCTTCGCGCGGGGTGATCCGCATGTTCGGCACCGACGTGATTACCGTTCCGCGCGCGCGCCTGCCGGCGTTCCGACGGCGGATCGGGGTGGTGTTCCAGGATTTCCGCCTGGTGCCGCACCTCTCCGCGTTCGACAACGTGGCGCTGCCGCTGCGCGTGTCGGGCGTGCCAGAGGGGGAGATCAGGAAGCCGGTGGCCGATATGCTGACCTGGGTCGGGCTGGACCAGCGGGCCGACGCGCGCCCGGCGACCCTTTCAGGCGGGGAGCAGCAGCGCGTGGCGATCGCCCGCGCGGTGATCGCCCGGCCCGAGATCCTCGTCGCCGACGAGCCGACCGGCAACGTCGATCCGGAAATGGCGGTGAAGCTGCTGCGGCTGTTCGAAGCGCTCAATCGGCTGGGGACCACGGTGGTGGTGGCCACGCATGACGTGCACCTGCTGCGGAAGGTATCGGATTCGCTGATCATGCGGCTGGATCGCGGGCGGCTGAGCGACCCGACGGGCGCCCTGCGCTATCCGCCGCGCCCCGAGGTGGCCGCGCGATGAACGCGGTGTTCTCGATCGGGTCCATGGCGATCCGCCGCAACGCGCCGCGCTTCGGCGCGATCGACCGGCTGGCGCCCCATTCGCGGCTGGCGGGGCCGATGCCGTGGGTCATCGCCATCATGATCGCCCTGACGGTGATCGCGGCGGGCGCCGGGCTGGCGCTGCGCAACCTGGGGACGAATGCCGGCGCGGAGATCGCTGGCGGACTGACCGTTCAGATCCTGGAAGGCGCCCCGGCCGCGCGGGAACGCCAGGCCCAGGCCGCCGTGGCGCACCTGCGGACCCGCCAGGACGTGGCCGAAGTGATCCGGGTGCCGGAGAAGGACCTGGAGGCCTTGCTCGAACCCTGGCTCGGCCGGCAGATGCTGACCGGGGACGCGGCGATCCCGGTGCCCGCGCTGATCGACGTACGGCTGCAAGGCCCGGTGACAGAGCGGCGGCTGGAGGAACTGCGGGCCTCGCTCAAGGCGCTCGTCCCTTCCGCGCGGATCGATGCCCAGGCCGGCTGGCTCGGCCCGGTGTTCGATGCGCTGGCCTCGCTACAATGGCTCGCGCTCGGCCTTGTCGCCCTGCTCGCCGCGGCCAGCGCGGCGGCGGTGTGGCTGGCCGCGCGCAGTGCGCTGGGGGGCAATCGCGAGACGATCGAGATCATCCATCTGCTTGGCGCGACCGATCGGCAGATCGCGCGCCTGTTCGAACGGTCGATCGCCTTCGACGCGGCGATCGGCGGGCTGGCCGGGCTGCTGCTGGGCGCGGGCGCGCTGTGGCTGCTGGGCAGCCAGTTCGCCCGGCTCGGCTCGGGCATGGTGACGGGCGGCGCGCTGGGGCCGGCCGACTGGGCGCTGCTCGTGGCGATCCCGGTCGCCGGGGTGGTGCTGGCGACGCTCACTGCCCGCCTCACCGTGGTCGGCGCGCTGAGGCGGATGCTGTGATCGGGCGGATCGCCTCGCTGCTGGCCATCGTGTGGGCGCTCGGCTTCCTGTGGTTTGCCGTGTCGCTGCCCCAGCCTGCCGGCAACGAGAAGACCGACGCGATCGTGGTGCCGACGGGCAGCGGCGGGCGTATTCCGCGCGGCTTGGCCATGCTGCGCGAAGGCGCCGCACCGCGCATGCTGGTGACGGGCGTGTTCCAATCGGTCACCCCGCGCGAATTCGCCGCCGAATACAAGATCGCGCCGGACCTGATGACATGCTGCGTGACGCTGGGCTTCGCCGCGCTCGACACGCGCGGCAATGCCCGTGAGACAGCCGGGTGGGTGGAGGCGAACAAGGTCCATTCGCTGCGGCTGGTCACGTCGGACTGGCACATGCGCCGGGCCGCGCGCGAGTTGGCGGACCGCCTGCCGCCGGGCACGGTGGTGGTGCGCGATGCCGTGCCGTCCCAGCCATCGCTGTGGATCCTGTTCCTCGAATACCACAAGCTGCTGGCCACCTGGGCCGGCCGGCTGTGGCCGGCGTGAGGCGCGCCATGGCCGCGGTGCGCAGCGTGCTGTTCTATGCCGCGTTCTACGGTGGCAGCGTGCTGTTCGTGCTGGCGGCGGTGCTGGTGGCAATGGTGGCGCCCGCCCGCATCCGCCCGGTCCCCGACGCCTGGGCGCGCTTCCACCGGGCCTGCGTCACCCACCTGCTCGGCATCGACGTGCGCGAAGTGGGGAGAAAGGCCTTCGACAGCCCGGTGCTCTACGCGATCAAGCACGAAAGCTTCTTCGAAGCGATCGAGCTGCCGGTGATCCTCGATCATCCGGTCGGGTTCGGGAAAGTGGAACTGTTCCGCATTCCCGGCTGGGGCCGCGCGGCGCGGGCTTATGGCACGATCCCGGTGGCGCGGACCCAGGGGGCGAAGGCCCTGCGCAACATGGTCTCCGAAGCGCGCGCCTATGCCGCGACAGGCCGGCCGCTGGCGATCTTCCCCGAAGGCACCCGCGTGCCCCATGGCGAGCGTCCGCCGCTGCAGGCGGGCTTCGCCGGGCTTTACAAGATGCTCGGCCTGCCGGTGGTGCCGGTGGCGGTGAACAGCGGGCCGCTTTACCAGCCGCTATGGAAACGGCGCGGCACGATCGTGCTGCAATTCGGCGAGCTCATCGAACCCGGCCTGCCGCGCGAGGAAATCGAGGCGCGGGTCCATGCGGCGATCAACGCCCTGAATAGGCCCTCCCCCGGCCCGCGCTGAGACGCGGTCCGGCTCCGACAGGCGAGATTATTTCACGGTGTCCATCGTTTGATGGACGCGGCCCGGCGCCGGCCGCGCCTAGACGCTGGTGAAACGGCGCGGGCGCGCGTGGGGCACGCCGCCTCGTTCCGCAAAATGGGGACGGGGAGATGAATGGAGAGGCCACGGCGCCCGCTGCCGAAAGAGCGGGACGGCTCGATAAAAAGGCAAGCGCGCTTGTTTCGCCGCCTTGGCCGGTCGGCCGCGCGGCGGTGCGGGACAAGACGATCGCGCAGCTGATCGACCGATGGATTTACGTATTCATGGCGGCGCTGTTCGTGGCGACGGCGCTGGTAGGCTTCGTCCCTGATTCCATAAAACAGGTGGCGGCCGTCAATGCGGGAGAGCGGCCGGCTTTCCCCGTCATCCTGCATGTCCATGCCGTGCTGATGGGCGCATGGCTGTTGCTGCTGCTGGTCCAGACCGGCCTCGCGGCTACGGGGCGGCAGGCGCTGCACATGAAGCTCGGGCTCACCGCCTTCGCCTTGCTGCCGGCGATCGTGGCTGCCAGCTATCTGCTGGTCTCGGCGTCCTTTGCGAGCCTCTGGTCGGCGCCCGTCGACCTGCGCGAGACGAAGATCTTCGCCAGCAACGTCCTTCTCAGCCAGATACGCATCGGCCTGCTGTTTCCGCTGCTGGTCGGCTGGGCCCTGCTGGCGCGCAGGAGGGATTCCGGCCTCCACAAGCGGTTGATGATCCTGGCAACCGTCCTGCCCTTGTCAGCGGGGATCGATCGGATCGGCTGGCTCCCCACCGCCCGGCCGGAGAGCCCGCTGGCGGATCATGTCTGGATCGTCCTCTGGATATTGCCGATGCTGGCCTGGGATATCTGGAGAAGCGGACGGATACCGCGCGCCTATGTCATCTGGGCGGCGGCCAACCTGCCGTTCATCATCGCCACGCATCTTTTGTGGAACACGCCCTGGTGGCTGGCGACGGCGCCCCGGCTGATGGGCGTCGCGGGCGGATAGCGGCCGACGGACGGACTTATCCGGGACGCAGGAAAGGGCGGCGAGGCAGGCCGCAGCCTCTCGGCCACTCCCGCCTAGCCATCACCGTTATGCTTGCGGCCGAAATCGGCCCGCGCGTCGTCTTGGCCAATCGCCACGATGGAGCGGCGGATCTCGCGGGTTCGGGTGAACAGGTCGAACAGCGTCTGCCCGTCGCTGGCGCGGATCGCTTCGCGCATCATCGCGAAGTCGGTGAGGAAGCGGTCGAGCATCTCCAGCACCGCCTCACGGTTGTTGAGGAACACGTCGCGCCACATCGTCGGGTCGCTCGCCGCGATGCGGGTGAAATCGCGGAAGCCGCCGGCGGAATACTTGATGACCTCGCTGCGCGTCACTTCTTCCAGGTCGGACGCGGTGCCCACGATCGTATAGGCGATGAGGTGCGGGATATGGCTGGTCACCGCCAGCACCCGGTCATGATGTTCCGGCCCCATGGTATCGACCATCGCGCCGAGCGCGCGCCAGAATTCGACCAGCGCGGCCACCTTGGCCGGATCGGCGCCTTCGGGCGGGGTCACGATGCACCAGCGGTGGTAGAACAGCGTGGCGAAGCCGGCGTCGGGCCCGCTATTTTCGGTGCCGGCCACCGGATGCGCCGGGATCACCGCGCGGCCCGGCAATGCTTCGGCCAGCATGCGGCCGGTCGCCTGCTTCGACGAGCCCACGTCGCTGACCAGCGCATCGGGCGAAAGACCGGGGACGAGCGCACGGGCCGCCTCCCCCATCGCGCCCACCGGAACGCACAGGATCACCAGGTCCGCCCCGGCGACCGCTTCGATGGAGCTTTCGCAGATCCTGTCGGCAAGGCCGCGTTCGGCGGCGCGGCGGCGCACGTCGGGATCGTTGTCGTAGCCGGTGGTCGTCACGCCGGGCAGGTGTTCACGCACCGCCAGGCCGATCGACCCGCCGATGAGGCCGAGGCCGATGATCGCGACATGGCGAAAGCTCATCGCGCGCCCTCCGCCAAGGCACGCAGGGCATCGGCGACATCGTCCATGTGCTCGCGTGTGCCGATGGTGATGCGCAGGCCGTGCGGCAGGTCCTGCCCCGGCAGCCAGCGGGTGATGTACCCTCGCTCGGCCAGGCCCTTGTAGGCGGCCTCCGCGCTCAGCTTACCTTCGAACAGCACCAGCACGAAGTTCGCCTCGCTCGGCACGGCGCGCAGGCCGTGATTGCCCAGGGCCTCGATCGCCGCCACGAAGCGCGCCCGTTCAGCGGCATTGTGCCGACGCGACATGGCGACGAAAGCCTGATCCTCCACCGCCGCCAGAGTGGTCGCCTGCGCGACGTTGCCGACATTGAACGGTCCGCGAATGCGGTTGAGCGCCGCGATCAGCGCCGGCGCGCCGGTGCCCCAGCCGACTCGCTCCCCCGCGAGGCCATAGGCTTTGGAGAAGGTCCGCGTGACGAGGACGTTGGTATGTTCCGCGGCCAGGTCCAGCCCCCCATCGTCATCTTCGGGCATGACATATTCGGCATAGGCCTGGTCGAGCGCCAGCAGCACGTATGCGGGCAAGCCGGCGTGCAGCCGGGCGAGCTCGGCGCGAGTCATGAACCGGCCGGTGGGATTGTTGGGATTGGCGATGAACACCACGCGGGTCCGCGCGTTCACCAGTGCGAGCAGCGCTTCCACGTCGGTGCCGTAATCGGCATCGGGCGCGACCACCGGCGTCGCCCCGCAGCGGCGCGCGGCGATTTCATAGAGCGAGAAGCCGTAGCGGACATAGAGCACCTCGTCCCCCGGCCCGGCGAAGGCGCTGGCGGCCAGGGTCAGCAATTCGCCCGAGCCCGTGCCGCAGACGATCCGCGCCGGATCGATGCCGTGCAGCTTGCCCAGCGCGGCGCGCAGATCGGTGCTGTCTGGATCGGGGTAGAGCGAGGGCACCACGGCCTGCCCGCGCGCCGCCAATGCCCCGGGGCTGGTGCCCAGCGGGTTCTCATTGGCCGAAAGCTTGACCAGCGGGCGCCCGTCCTCACCGGCCGATTTGCCGGGCACATAGGCATGGATCGCCGCGATCCAGGGTTTCATCTCGGGCTGGGGGTTGGAAGGGCTCTCCGTCACCGGCGGGCGCATAGCGGGACTTGGCGTGGATTGACAGTACCGTTGGCGCGCCCCAAGTGCCGGCATCCGATGGCCACTGTGCTCGCCTCCGCCAGCAGCAGCCTGCAACTGCCCAAGCCGCTCAAGCTCGATAGCGGGCAGGTGCTCGACCGCGTGACGCTCGCCTATGAAACTTATGGCGAGCTGGCGGCGGACAAATCGAACGTGATCCTGATCTTCCACGCGCTGACGATGGATCAATACGTGGCCAGCCCCCATCCGATCACCGGCAAGCCGGGCTGGTGGGCCAACTCGGTCGGGCCGGGCAAGGTGGTGGACACGAATCGCTTCCATGTCATCTGCGCCAATGTGATCGGCAGCTGCATGGGTTCCACCGGGCCGGCGAGCGAAGCGGCGGACGGGCGGCCTTACGGCATGCGCTTTCCGGTCATCACCATACGCGACATGGTCCGCGCCCAGGTGGCGCTGCTCGATGCGCTGGGGATCGGGCGGCTTCATGCGGTAGTCGGCGGTTCAATGGGCGGGATGCAGGCGTTGAGCTTCGCGGCCAATTTCCCCGAACGGGCGGAACGCGTGCTGGCGATCGCCACCACCGCGCGCCATTCGGCACAGAACATCGCCTTCCACGAAGTCGGCCGCCAGGCGATCATGGCCGATCCCAACTGGCAGGGCGGCGGCTATTACGATTCCGGCAAGACGCCGGACAAGGGCCTGGCCGTGGCGCGCATGGCGGCGCACATCACCTATCTGTCCGAAGCGGGGCTGACGGAGAAGTTCGGCCGCCGGCTGCAGAACCGCGACGCCAAGAGCTTCGGGTTCGATGCCGATTTCCAGGTCGAAAGCTATCTCAGGCACCAGGGGCTGAGCTTCACAGACCGGTTCGATGCCAACAGCTATCTCTACATCACCCGGGCGATGGATTATTTCGACCTGGCGGAAGAGCACGGCGGCCGTCTGGCCGATGCCTTCGCCGGCAGCAGCGCGCGCTTCTGCGTGGTGAGCTTCGATACCGACTGGCTCTATCCCACCTCCGCCTCGCGTGTGATCGTGCAGGCGCTGAACGCCGCCGCCGCGCCGGTCAGCTTCGTCGAACTGTCGGCCCCCTTCGGGCATGACAGCTTCCTGCTCGACGTTCCGGCGCTGGACCGGGTGGTGAAGGGCTTCCTCGAATGAAGGCGCCGCCGGCCGGTTACGAGTTGACGAGCGAGCCGGAGCGGATCGACGTGCAGGCGGCGCACGCCTATCTTGCGCGCAGCTATTGGTCGCCCGGCATTCCCCTGGCCATCGTGGCCAAAGCGCTGGCCAACAGCATATGCGTCGCGGCGTTCAAGGACGGGGAGCAGGTGGGGCTTGCCCGCCTGGTGACCGACCGGGCGACATTCGCCTATCTCGCCGATGTCTATGTTCTCGAGGCGCATCGCGGGCAGGGATTGGGGCGGGCCATGGTCGCCCGGTTGCAGGCGCACCCGGAGCTGCAGGGCCTGCGCCGCTGGATGCTGATGACGGCCGATGCGCACGGGGTTTACGAAGCGCTCGGCTGGGCTCCGCTGGCGCATCCGGAGCGCGCGATGGAACGGAACTTCCCGGACATCTACGCATGAGCGCCAGACACGCCCTGCGCCCCGATCTGGCGGTGATCGCGCGCCACATGCCTGAAGGGGCGCGCGTGCTCGATGTCGGCTGCGGGGACGGTGAACTGATGGCGGTCCTGCGCGCCGACAAGGGCATCGACGTGCGCGGGCTGGAGATCGACCCGGAGGCGGTCGAGAAATGCGTCGCGCGCGGGCTTTCGGCGGTGCAGGGCGATGCCAATCACGCCCTGGCGGACTATCCCGACGGCGCGTTCGACTACGTGATCCTCAGCCAGACGCTGCAAACGGCCGAACGGCCGGACCTGATGCTGGACGAGCTGCTGCGCATCGGCCGCAAGGCCTTCGTCAGCTTTCCCAACTTCGCCCACTGGAAGATGCGCCTGGCCTTGCTGTGGAACGGGCGGATGCCGGTGACACGGCACTTGCCGGTCAGCTGGTACGAAACGCAGAACATCCACCATGTGACGGTGACCGACTTCCGCGCGTTGCTGACGGCCAAGGGCGTGCAGATCGAACGGAGCTGGTTCTTCAGCGGCGAAACCGAACTGGGGACGGCGGGCGCGAACTGGCGCGCCGAATACGCGGTCTATCTGCTGAGCCGCCCGCACTGAGCGGCGCGCGGATCGAGCAGTGCGGGCCGCCCTGCTGCGACGATTCGCTACATTTCGCGACCTTGCCAACCCGGCCTTGCCGGCTAGCAAGGCTGGATAGAGGGCCGAATCACGGGCCGGGGGTCTTAAGGAGAGATGCGATGAAATCGAAAGCGGTGCTGGCGTTCCTGATCGCCGGCAGCATGGCCGCGTCGGCGGCGGCACAACAGTCGCAGCGGCCCGGCTCCGGCGCCGGGCAACCGCCCCGCCCCGGCGCGCCCGCGCCGGCACGTTCGCCGCTGCCCCCGCCGGAGCCGATCGAGCACATCACCGGCAACGTCTACAAGATCTTCGGCGGCGGCGGGAACACGCTGGTCGTGGTGCAGAAGGCGGGCGTGGTCCTGGTCGACACCAAGATGCCGGGCAATGGCCAGGCCATCCTGGATGAAGTGAAGAAGATCACCGACAAACCGATCACCACGATCATCTGCACGCACAGCCATCCCGACCATACCGGGAGCACCGATTTCATCCGCGAACGCTATCCCAACGTGCGGATCATCATGAGCGAAGGCACCAAGGCGGAACTTTCCGCCGGCCCGCAGGCCAACCCCGCGCTGCTGCCGACGGAAACCTACAAGGATCGGCTGACGATCGGCCAGGGTGACGAACAGATCGAGCTTTTCCACACCGGAACCGGCCACACCGGCGGCGACACCTTCGTCCTGGTGCCGGCGGCCAAGCTGCTGTTCATGGGCGATGTCATGGCGTGGAACATGGCGCCGTTCCTTCCCAGCGGCGGCGCCGCCGCGATCACCGAGGAGACGGAGAAGCTGGTCGCCGCGGTGAAGGATCGCGGCATCGAGATCGTCGTGGAAGGGCATGGCCATGTGAACAACTGGGCCGGGCTGGAGCGGCTGGCCCGCTTCAACCGCGCCCTGCTCACCGCCGCACGGGCGGCTTACGACCGGGGCGATCCGCCGGGCGTGGCCGTGGCCGAACTGCAGAAGAACCCCGATTTCGCGCCGCTGCTGGACACCCACATCAAGAAGGGCCTCGAATACGGCAACACACCGCTGGCCCGCGCGCACATGAACGTGAACATCGCCTATGCGGAATTCGCCGGCGAGAACGTCGGGTTCGGCGTCGCCAACGGCGGCCCCCTCCCCGCCACCGACAAGCACAAGGGCTCCGATCCCAAGGATACCGCACCGCCCACCCCGGAAATGCTCGCGGCGGCGGTGGCGAAGTAGCTCCGCAGGGGGCGGGGCCTGCTTCCGCAGGCTCTGCCCTCGTACCTCTCGTGCGCGTCGAGGGGTAGCAGGATCGCGTGCCTAGCTTGGCTGAAGCCTGGCCGCTTCTTCACGCAGATAAGCGTGGATGGCGTCGATTTCGTCGACCGTGAAGCCCTTGAACACCTTGATCGCGGCATCCTTCATGTCGGGAAGGGCGCGCCCGCCTGCTCCTTCGCCGGTCTGGAGCAGGTGGCGGAAAGCGGCGGGATCATGGGCGGCGGCGACCTGCGCGAGCGCGGGGGCCGTGGCCGGTCCGAATTCCCCCTGGTGGATGCGGTCATGATCGAGCGCATGACAGAAGCTGCATAGCGTCCCGACATAATAACCGCCGACATCGCCGGGCCGCGCGCGGGGCTGGTCACCTGCGGGATTGACGGCACTGTTCAGCCCGCCCGTGGCAAGGGCGAAACGGAGGAGAGGTCCGAGACGCGTCGACACCGTCACATCGCCGGAAGCGGGCCGCAGCGTCCTGATCCAGCCTAGGATGCGCGCCACATCTTCGTCCGCCAGTCGATTGAAGACATCCGACGGCATGATGTAGATCGGCTTTCCGCTCACCGACACGCCGTGGCGGATGACACGGGCAAGCTCGGCATCGGTTGCGCGGGCCGCCACTCTCGCCAGAGCCGGCGCGACGATCCGTCCGATCATGGCGTCGTTCTGGATCACGCGGCCCTGCCCCCTGTCTCCATGGCAGGCCCGGCAGCCCTCGAATGTCGCTACACGCGCGCCCTCGGCGATCTGGGCGGGGTCATGTGCCGCCTCGATCGCCGGCAAGGGCATCGCGACGGTCCGCCGAACCCGCCATTCGCTCAGCGTGAAGGCCAGCAATACCGCCACCACCATCAGCGCGGCCCCGCCCGCCAATATGCGCCTGATCCAGATCATGGCCCTTCTTTCGATGCCATTTGCGCCGGCGACGCTGCGAAGCCGGCCTCATTTATCATCCCACGCTTCGTTCCATGTCGGCGTAAGCGTAACCACGGCGAGGCGGTATCCATCAAATGGTGGACAACGCAAAATATTGCGCGTTCCGCCCGCGTTCCTGGGCCGCTCTAACCCTCCGCGCCACCGACAACCCAAGACCCGGCGATCCCACAGCGCGATTCCCCCCGTTTCCCCTTCACTCGCGGAGTAAAAGCACGAATTGTCGGCGCTATCCAAGGGCGCGCCGTAGCCGCTCGCCCGGACGATATCGGTTCATTCGCCGCCGCTTCGCGGCAGGTTGCCCGGCTGGAACAGCATGAACGCTGGACTTGGGTACCCGCCCCGAACTAACATCGCGGCAATAAAGAGTAATGAGGGGAGAGAGGCGTGCGCGCGATTGCCGCTATCGCCGGAGCCATGGCCTTGCTGGTGATGCCACCCGCCGCCGCCCAGAACGCTGGGCCGGCGCTGGAGCAGCCTGAAGTCGTCCGCCCGCTGACGCCGATTCCGCCGGAACGGCTCGACCAGATGGTGCCCAAGCACCCCGGCTATCTCGGCGCATTGGCGCCCGAGAATCTCAAGAAACCGCGCCCCACGCCTCCATTCGACCTGACCGGCACCTGGTTCATCGATCTGTCCAAGGGCTTTGCCGACTATATGTTCGGGCCGCCCTATCCCCGGTTCGGGCCGGAAGGGATCGAAGCGCTGGTCGAACAGCCCAAGGCGCAGGCGCGAGGCGAAACCTACCGCGACGCGATCGGCCAGTGCTATCCGCCCGGCATGCCGATGCTGATGACGCGCGTGTGGCCGCACGCCTTCATCCAGCTGCCTACCGCGATCTACGTGATCTCGGGCTTCAACAATTCGGTGCGGACGATCTTCCTCGACGGGCGGGGCCATACCGATCCCGATCTCGTGGTGCCGAGCTACAACGGCGAATCGATCGGGCATTGGGAAGGCGACACGCTCGTCGTCCACACCACCTATTTCGAGCCGGACAACCATTACATCGATCTCGGCATCCCGATCGACGACCAGTTCGAGCTGGTGGAGAAGATCAGGCTGGTGAACGGCGGCAAGACGATGGAAGTCGAATATACCCTCACCGATCCCACGATGTGGCAGGGTGACTGGCGTTCCACCAAGCGCTTCAACCGGCAGGATCACACCGATATCAATGAGGCGAACTGCATCCTGCAGTATAATACCAACCTGCCGGGCACGGAACTCGGCAGCGAAACGGCCGAGGAGCGCGGGCAGAGCGCGGTGGAAGGAGTGGACGATGGTAAATAAGCTCGCGCGCGTGCCGGCCGCCTGGGCAGGCGCGGCCCTGGCCCTGGCGGCGATTGCCGTGCCCGCCACGGCGCACCATTCCTTCGCGATGTTCGATCAGCAGAAAATCATGACGCTGAAAGGCACGGTGACGGAGTTCCAGTGGACCAACCCCCACGCCTTCATCGAGATGGACGTGCCCGGCGCCAAGGGCACGGTGCACTGGTCGATCGAGCTCAACAGCCCCAACAACCTGAAGCGCCAGGGCTGGCACCGCGATTCGCTGCATCGCGGCGATCAGGTGACATTGCGGATGAACCCGCTGCGCGATGGGAAGCACGGCGGGCTGTTCCTCGACGTGCGTCTGGCGAACGGCAAGACGCTCGATTCCGGCCTGCCCAAGAACGGCACGCCGGTGAACGTCCCGCAGGTATAGGGAGCGGATGATGAAGCGCCTTCTCCTCCTTTCGGCGGCACTGGCCGCCCTGCCGATCCCGGCGGTCGTTCCCGCGATCGCCTGGGCACATCACAGCTATGCGATGTTCGACATGAACAAGACGGTCGTGCTCGATGCCTCGGTCACTCGCTTCAAATGGCAGAACCCGCATGCCTTCATCGAAGTGGATGTCACGGTGAAGGGCGGGACCGAGCATTGGGCGATCGAGATGACCGCGCCCAACAACCTGGTCCAGGAAGGCTGGAAGCGCACGTCGCTGAAGCCGGGGGACAAAGTGAGGATCTGGGTCCACCCCCTGCGCACCGGGGCACGCGGCGGAAGCTACGCGGGCATCAGGCTGCCGGACGGTTCGACGCTGGGCGACGTAAGCTGATGCGGCTCGTCCCGATAGTCGCGGTGGCCCTGCTCGCCGCCGCCCCCGCCGCTGCCCAGCTCGGCGCGGCGACCCAGTCGCCCCCGCCCGAAGGCGTGGCCGAAGGGCAAGGCGCGGCCAATCCCAAGGGGCACTACGCCGCGCTCGACGCGCTGCCCGACTGGGGCGGCATCTGGTTCGTGATGGCCGGTCCGCCGGGCACGGCCCCGGCCGCGACGCCCAAGCTGAAAGGCGAATATCTCGCCCGGCGCGAAGCCTTCGTGGCCGAAGTGCGCGCCAATGACGGGGTCACCCGGCGCGACCGGTCCTATTGCAGCCCACCGGGCCTGCCGCGGATCATGCGCCTGGCGCAGTATCCTTACGAGTTCATCTTCGCCCCCGGCCGGGTGACGATCAACCAGGAAGCCTGGATGCAGACGCGCACCATATGGACCGATGGCCGCGCGCACGAGGAAGACCCGGACCCCGGCTTCATGGGCGATTCGATCGGCCATTGGGAAGGGGATACCCTGGTGGTCGATACCATCGGCATTTCCGACGCGCTGGAAATGGATACCGGCTGGCCCCATTCGGACCAGTTCCGCCTGATCGAACGGATCCATCTCGATCCTTCCAATCCCGACGTGCTGGTCAACGAAATGCGCATGGAAGACCCCGAGGCGCTGGCCGAGCCGTACGAAGTGACCACGCGCTATCGCCGTGACCGCTATGGCAAACTGTTCGAATTCCAGTGCTCGGAAAACGATCGCAATCCCGTGGATGAAGATGGCAATACCCAGTTCGATTGATCCGATTGCCGCGCAAGCCCGCTATAGCGCGGGCGCCGTGGTGCTGCACTGGCTGATCGCGCTGGTGATGGCGCTCCAGCTCGCGCTCGGATTCGCCATGCCGCATGACGAACGCGGCTTCGCCCTGTTCCAGCTGCACAAGTCGATCGGCATCACGATCCTGATGCTCAGTGTCGCGCGGCTGGCCTGGCGCCTGACGCATCGGCCCCCGCCGTCTGTCGAAGGCGGGTTCAGCGGCGCGCTCGCCCGGACGGTGCATGTGCTGCTCTACGTGTTCATGATCGGTCAGCCGCTGACCGGCTGGGCGATGGTTTCCACCGACGCCACGCGTATCCCGACGCTGCTGTTCGGAACCGTGCCCTTGCCGCACCTGCCCCTGCCGGCCGGGATTAACGAGGTCATGGAGCAAAGCCACGCGGTGCTCGCCTGGACCGGGCTGGCGCTGATCGTGCTGCATGTGGCGGGCGCCGTGCGGCACCAGTTCCTCATCAGGGACGGACTGCTGCGGCGGATGGCGCCAGGCGGCTCGGCCTGGGCCGCGGGCTTGCTGGCGCTGCTCGTGGTGGCGATCTACATGGGAACGGGGATGAAGATCGCGGGCGATGTCGCGGCCACCGGCGGCTATCCGACCGGGCGCACACCCGAACAGCCGGGCGATGCCGTGCCCGCCGCCGCGCTCCCCGACGACACACCGGGCCCCACGGCCACCGCCACACCCGACGAAGCGGCCACCGAAGCCGCCGAGGCCAGCCAAGAGACCGAGGACGAACCTGGCCCGCCCCCTGTCTGGGCCATCCAGCCCGGCGGCCGGCTAGGCTTCTCGCTGGGCAATGGCGACGGAACGCTGCGGGGCAGCTTCTCCGACTGGAGCGGCACGATCCGGTTCGATCCCGATCATCCCGAAACCGCCGCGATCCGCATCGACGTGAAGCTCGCCAGTGCCTCGCTGGGCGACGCGACGCAGGACGAGATGCTGCAAGGCGGCGATTTCTTCGGCACGTCGGCCAATCCCACGGCGACCTGGCGCAGCACGTCCGTCCGCGCGAGCGGGCCCAATCGCTTCACCGCGCAAGGCACGCTTTCGCTGAAAGGCGCCAGCCACCCCCAATCGCTGACCTTCACCCTGTCGGGCAGCGGCCTCAAGCGCCGCGTCGAAGGCAGCGGAACGATCGATCGCGCGGCGTTCGGCGTCGGCACCGGGGAAGCGGCGGCGGCGCTCGGCCAGTCCGTCACGCTGACATTCGCTTTCGACGCGACGGGCCGCGCTCCCTGATATATTCGCAAGTCGTTCTTGCGAGGCATTTGCGATCGTGCTGTGAGCGCCCGGAGGGAATCGGGGGACTCCGATGGCGCGTGACAGTTCGGAGACCAAGGCGCGGCTGCGCAAGCTCTGGTTCCAGGTCCACAAGTGGATCGGCCTGGTCCTGGCGATCCTGATCGTCCCCATTTCGCTGACCGGCTCGGCCCTGGTGTGGCACGATTGGGTGGACGAGGCGGTGAACCCCGAGCGCAAGGTCTCGGCCGAAGCGACGCAGCCCGCCGCCTTTTACGCGCAGGCCGCACGCGCCGCTCTGGCGCCGAAGGAGGCGCTGCTCAGCCTCACCTATCCCGACGGACAAGGCGCGGTGCTCGCCACGGCCGCGCGGGAGAGCCGCGGCGCTGCCGGCGGGCGGCCGGTGCGAACCCAGCTCTACCTCGATCCCACGGATGGCCATGTGCTCGACCGCGCGGCCAGCAATGCGGGGTTCGTGCGGGTGATGCACCGGCTGCACGGCTCGCTCATGGTGCCGGGCCTCGGCCGGCCGATCGTCGGCTGGGTAGGCGTCGCCATGATGCTCTCCGCCTTCACCGGTCTGTGGCTGTGGTGGCCGTTCCGTGGCGGATTTACCCGCGGGTTCCGCTGGCAGCGTTCGCCAACCACCAGCGGCAACCTCCATCACCAGTTCGGCTTCTGGATCGCCTTGCCCCTGTTCGCACTCTCGCTCACCGGCGCGTGGATCAGCTTCCCGGCCTTCTTCGGAGCCCTTTCGGGCGAGCAGGGCGGCCAGCGGGGTGGCCCAGGCGGCGCGGGTGGCGGCGGCGCGACACCCTTGCTCGAAACGCAGCTAGGCCCCGATCAGGCGCTGGCCGCTGCCACGCCCTTCGCCACAGGCGCGCTGCGCTCCATCGCCTGGCCGACCGAGCGCGAGGCGAGCTGGACGATCGGCTTCGCCCGCGAAGGGGGCAATGCCGAGGTCAAGGTGGACGATGCCAGCGGCCAGGCCGCCGCGCCCGAGCCGCCCCGCCCCGAAACCACCGCGCGCCTGATGCGCCGCATCCATGACGGCACGGGTACCGGCGCCGTGTGGCAGATCATCATCTTCCTCGGCGGCCTGATCCCGGCCGGCCTGGCCGTGACCGGCGTGATCATGTGGCTCGACCAGCGCAAGCGCCGGAAGAAGGCGGAACGGAACCGGATGAGCAGGGAAGAAGCTGCTGCTGCGGCGGCCTAGACCCGCCGTAGCGTAGCGCCTGTTCCCTAGTCGCCCTGCGCGACAGTCACCGCTTGAGGCGGAGATGCGGTCAATGGCTTCGCCAGATAGATCGCACCGGAATAATTGGGGTCGGCGGAGTCCAATTTCACACCTTCGGCGTGGCCGTTTGAAGTGCCCGGCCAGGATTTTACCCCGCAGGTATTTGGCTCACTACACACCCAGGACTCGCCAGCCTCACCCTTGACGTTCAGCGTGATTGTCGCCTCCGCCGGCAAATAGGCGGCCATTGCCGGATAAGGCTTGGGTGTGGGCACATTACCGCGCATTGCGTGCGCGGCGCCCGCCAGTGCCAATACGGTCGCTCCTGACTCTCCGCTCGCTCGTATTAGATCAGCCATCGCTTTTTCATACTCGGCGGGCGTGGGCGGCGCGGTAAATGTGGACGGCTGGAACGCAACGACGGAGACGATGCGGCCTGCCGCACGCATTTGCCGGAGCGTTTCACACAGGCGGAAGTAGGCCTGGCTGGAACGCCCGTCCTTCATCGACATATTCCACATCCGCGCATCCAGGAATTCCCGCCTGGCTTCCTCGCCTCCATCCGAGGCCATGAATGCGTCGATAGCCGCCTGGTCGATCGAAGGCTGCTCCACGGCGACCACGACCTGGCGCTCCTGCGCCGTCAGGCAAACGGCGTCGGCAAACAGCGCTGGTATCTCGTTGGTTCCATGAAGCTCACCGATAACGATGAAGCGCACTTCATCCTTCGCGAGCATCTGATCCCAGCCGGGAATGGGATCGCATGCAGTTGCAGGCGCTGCCGCGGCGAGCAGGAGTGGCGAGAGTGCAAGCAGCAACCCCATGACAGGTTTCCCTTCAGCCAACGAACTCCGATGCTGGCCGGTGAATATTGTAAACTTTAATCCAGCGCCACCGACACCGCCTTCAGCTCCGTATAAGCCTCGATCCCCGCCTTGCCGTTCTCGCGGCCCCAGCCGCTGGCTTTGTAGCCGCCCAGCGGCAGGGCCGGGTCCACCCCGCCGGAACCGTTAATGCGGATGGAGCCTGCCTTGAGGCGGCGGGCGAGGCGGTGGGCCATGCCGATGTCGCGGGTCCAGATGCTGGCGGCGAGGCCGTATTCGGTCTCGTTGCCCATGCGCGCGAGCCGGTCGGCATCGTCTTCGCCGGAAAAGCGCGTGGCGCACAGGACCGGGCCGAAAATCTCCTCGCGGCGGACTTTCATGCTCGCTTCGGTATCGACCAGCACGGTCGGCTCCACGAACCAGCCGGGGCCGTCCTTGCGATTACCGCCGACCATCACCGTGGCGCCTTCCTGGCGGCCGCTGTCGATATAGCTCGTCACCCGATCGAGCTGCACCGCGCTGACCAGCGGGCCGATCATCGTTTCGGGATCGAGCGTGTGGCCGACGCGCAGCATCTTCGCCATGCCGGCGATGCCTTCCAGCACCTGATCGGCCACGTCTTCCTGCACGAACAGGCGGCTGCCGGCGGCACAGACCTGGCCGGCGTTGAAGAAGATGCCCATGGCGGCGGCGGGAATCGCCTTCTTCAGGTCCGCATCGGCGAAGATGAACACCGGGGACTTGCCGCCCAGTTCCAGGCTCACGCGCTTGAAGTTGGTCTTGCTCGCCTCGATGATCGCGCGGCCGGTCATGGTCGATCCGGTGAAGGCGATCTTGTCCACGTCCATATGGCTGGCCAGCGCCGCGCCGGCGGTGCGGCCATAGCCGGTGACCACGTTGATCACGCCTTCGGGAAAGCCCGCTTCCAGCGCCAGCTCGCCCAGGCGAATGGTCGAAAGCGGCGTCTGCTCGGCGGGCTTGAGCACCACGGTGCAGCCGGCGGCGAGCGCCGGGCCGAGCTTGCCGCAAGCCATCGCCAGCGGAAAATTCCACGGCACGATCTGGCCGACCACGCCCACCGGCTCGCGCAGCACGTAGCTGAGCCATTCGCCGGGCGCGGAAATCTCGTTGGTTTCGCCCTGGATCTTGGTCGCCCAGCCGGCCTGATAGCGCAGCTGGCCCACCGCGCCGCCCACGTCCACCATGCGGCTGAACTGGATCGGCCGGCCGACATCGAGAGTCTCGGTCAGCGCCAGTTCCTCGCCATTGGCCTCGATCAGATCGGCCAGCCGGTTGATGAGCCGCGCCCGCTCGTCCGGCTTGACCTTGCTCCACGCCCCTTCGAACGCCGTGCGCGCGGCGGCCACGGCGGCGTCGATATCGGCCTGCCCCGCGCTGGCGACCTCGGCCAGGGTCTCACCGGTGCTCGGATCCTCTGTGGTGAAGGTCTCGCCGCTCGCCGCCTCGCGCCATTCGCCGCCGATCAGCAGCTTGCCCGCCTTGCCGCTCCAGCGCTGGCGGAAAGTCTCCATGCGGTTTTCGATCGGGGTCTGGACGGTCATTGGCTTCTCTCCGGATTCCATGTTCCAGCCCATGTGCAACACACCCCCGTTCGTGTCGAGCGAAGTCGAGACACGCCGCGCCATGTGTCTCGACTTCGCTCGACACGAACGGCAAAGGGGGCGGTAAAGGAGAGGCACACTGGAAGGCCAGTTCGATTACGTGATCGTCGGCGCCGGATCGGCCGGCTGCGTGCTCGCCGCGCGGCTGACCGAGGACCCGGGCACGCGCGTGCTGTTGCTGGAAGCGGGCGGCGGGGCCGACAAGTTCCTGATCCGCATGCCGCTGGGCATGATGAAGGCCATGCTGAAGCCGGAACTGACCTGGCGCATGATGACGGAGCCGGAGCCGACGCTGAACGGCCGCCGCCTGTTCCTGCCGCGCGGGCGGCTGCTGGGCGGCAGTTCGTCGATCAACGGCATGGTCTATATGCGCGGCCATTCGGCGGATTACAACCGCTGGGCCCAGAAGGGCGCACGCGGCTGGAGCCATGCGGAAGTGCTGCCCTATTTCCACCGGATGGAGCGGAGCTGGCGCGGAACGGATAACTATGGCCGCGAAGGCCCGCTGCCGATCACCAGGAACAATACCGAATACCTGCTGCATGACGAATTGATGCAGGCGATCCGCAATGCCGGCCTGCCCGTCACCGAAGACATCCATGCGGGGGATGAGGAAGGCGCCAGCCTGGTCGAACTGACGATCGACGAGAAGGGCCGCCGCGCTTCGACTTACGAGGCCTATCTCAAGCCGGCGATGCAGCGGCCGAACCTGGCGGTGGTGACCGATGCGCTGACTCGCCGCGTGGGGATCGAAAACGGCCGTGCCACGGGCATCGAATACGAAGTCGGCGGCGAAACGCGCATCGCCAGGGCCGGCGAGGTGATCCTGTCGGGCGGCTCCTACAATTCGCCGCAGCTCCTGATGCTTTCAGGCGTCGGTCCGGCCGGCCACTTGGCCGAGATGGGCATCCCGCTGGTCCACGATCTCCCCGGCGTGGGCCGCAACCTGCAGGAACATCCCCGCGTGCCGCTGGAATTCGCGGCGAAGGGGCCTGTCACATTCGTCAACCAGCTCCGCTTCGACCGCGCCGCGCGGGCGGTTGCGCAGTGGTATCTGTTCGGCACCGGCCCGTTCGCCCGCCAACTCAACAGCGCCAACCCGATGCTGCGGACCGATCCGCGGCTGGCCCAGCCGGACATCCAGCTCTTTTCCAACCCGGTGAAGCTCAGCGCGCATCTGTGGTTTCCGGGCGTGGTGAAGAGCCCCGAACATGCCTTCAGCGCCGATGTGATCCTGCTCCACCCGCAAGCGCGCGGCTGGGTCCATCTCAAGTCCCCCGATCCGCGCGAGTTGCCGGCGATCCGGCTCAACCTGTTCGACAACGCGGCCGATTTCGCCACGGCGCGCGCGGGCCTGCGCCTCGCCCGCCGGATCTACGGAACGGAGCCGATGGCCGGCCTCCTTGCGCGCGAGACGGTGCCAGGCGCCGATGTGCAAAGCGACGCGCAGATCGACGAGCATGTCCGCGCGACGGCCGGCACCACCCAGCACCCGGTGGGCACCTGCGCCATGGGCATCGGCCCTGGCGCGGTGGTCGATCCGGAGCTGCGCGTCCACGGTATCGCCGGCCTGCGCGTGGTCGATGCCTCGGTGATGCCGGACGTGCCCGGCGGCAACACCAATGGCCCGACGATCATGATCGCGGAGAAAGCCAGCGACCTGATCCGGGGCCGCTCTCTCGCACCCATCGAAAGGGACGCCGCATGACCGAAGACGATTTCCGCACCTACATCGCCGCGTTCAACGCACGCGATTTCGCCGGTTTCAGCAAGTATTATGCTGACGATGTCGAGTTCAACCTGGGCGACCGCAAGCGAATCGTCGGCGCGCAAGGCATCATCGATTTCTACAGCGGCGTGTTCGAACATATCGCCGAGGAGCTGGAAGTGCTCGACCTGATCGTCGCCGCCGATGGCGCCGCGCTGCACAGCCGCACCACGTTCACCACCATCAAGGATTGGCCGGACTTCGAGTTGTGGAGCACCCTAAAAGGCGACGTGCGCGTGGTGGAGAGCATCAACATGTACCGCACGGCGAATGGCAGGATCGTGAAGATCCTCTCGGGGCGCTATTCCAGCAAATGACGCATCTCCTTCGGGCGCAGACCTCTGCCCACCCTCCTTCGTCATTCCCGCGAAAGCGGGAACCCGGTCGACTCTTGTGGCCGTTTGCCCTGGGTTCCCGCTTTCGCGGGAATGACGAAAAGGGGTCGTCTCGCGAATCCGCAAGAAGGGTGGGCTAATGATCACCGATTACATCGTCATCGGCGCGGGTTCGGCGGGAGCGGTCGTCGCCGCGCGCCTCAGCGAAGATCCGGACGTCACCGTCACGCTGATCGAGGCGGGCCGGCGCGAGCGGCATCCGCTGCTCGCCATGCCGATCGCCTTCCCCATGGTCATGCACGACAAGCGCTTCAACTGGTCCTACCAGGGTGAGCCGGAACCGTTCGCCGACAACCGCCGCCTGCGCCAGCCGCGCGGCAAGGGGCTCGGCGGATCGAGCCTGATCAACGGCATGCTCTATGCCCGCGGCCATCCGCGCGACTACGACGAATGGCGCCAGCTCGGCCTCGAAGGCTGGAGCTACGAGGACGTACTGCCCTATTTCAGGAAGAGCGAGAACCACTGGGGCCCGGCCGACCGCTATCACGGCAAGGGCGGCCCGCTCTCCGTCACCAAGCATGTCCCCGACACACAGCTGTTTCCCCGCTTCATGGCGGCGGTGAACACGCTCGGCTACAAGACGCAGGTCGACCATCACGGCCCCGATCAGGAAGGCTGGGGCAGTCCGGACATCTCGATCCACCAGGGCCGGCGCGGCAGCACGGCGGCGCGGTTCCTCTACCCGGCGATGAAGCGGCCGAACCTGACGGTGGTGACCGGCGCACTGGCCACCCGGCTGGAAGTGGAGAACGGCCGCGCCCTGGCGCTGCATTACCGCAAGGATGGGCAGGACCACCGCTTGCAGGCAGAGCGTGAGATCGTCCTGTCAGGCGGCGCCTACAACACGCCGCAGATCTTGCTCCTGTCCGGCATCGGCCCGGCGGACGAGCTGCGCGAGCTGGGTATCCAGGTGGTTCACGATCTTCCCGGCGTGGGCCGCAATCTGCAGGACCATCCCTCGATCGGCATCGTCGCCAGCGCCGACCGCGCGGTGACGCTGACGAACGACTTGCGTTTCGATCGGCTGACGCTCTCGGTGCTCGAATGGCTGGCTACCGGCAAGGGGCGCATCGCCAACATGCCGGTGATCGCCAATGGCTGGATCAAGACCCGGCCGGAGCTGGAGCGGCCCGACGCGCAGTGCCTGTTCCAGCCCACTTCCATCTTCGCGCGCCCGTGGTTCCCCGGCGTGAAGAAGCCCGCGCCGGACGTGGTGGCGATGGCCTGCGTGCTGCTGCGCCCGGAAGGGCGCGGCTGGGTCAGGCTGGCGAGCGGCGACCCGCGCCAGCCGCCACGCATCCTCAGCAATGTGCTGTCGACCGAGAACGATCGCGCCTTCTTCCGCCGGATCATCCCCCAGATCCGCGAGATCTACGCCACATCGCCGCTGGCCGACGTGCTGCACGGCGAAATCATGCCGGGTCCCGACGTCCGCACGCCGGATGAGATCGACGCCTGGGTCCGTTCGATGATCGGCACCGCGATGCACGCCGCCGGAAGCTGCGCGATGGGCACCGGGGCGGAAGCCGTGTGCGACGCAAAGCTTCGCGTGCGCGGAATCGACGGCCTGCGCGTGGCCGACGCCAGCGTCATGCCGCGCATCGTCGGCGGCAACACCAATGCGGCCAGCATCATGATCGGGGAGAAAGCGGCGGATCTGATTCGCGAGGGGTGAGATTTTTGAGCGCTCGCAGAGGCGCTGAGGCGCGGAGAGGAAAAGGAATTCTCGCTATACCCCCCGCCTCGTCATCCCCGCGGAAGCGGGGACCCAGTCGGCTCTTGCGCCTGTCCGCCCTGGGTCCCCGCTTTCGCGGGGATGACGAGGAACGGGATGTAGCGTGTCGTCTCCGCGCTTCCACGAGAGCCCCATAACAGGTTCTCAACAGCCCCCGGCCGCCCGCGTTGACTCACCCACTCCACCGCCTACCTAGCAAGGCAAACACGGACGGGAATCTCGACGAAATGGCTACCCACACCACGAAAATGCTCATCATCGGCTCCGGCCCGGCCGGCCTTACCGCGGCGATCTATGGCGCGCGGGCGGGGATGCAGCCGATCGTGGTCCAGGGGCTCCAGCCCGGCGGGCAGCTCACCATCACCACCGATGTGGAGAACTATCCCGGCTTTCGGGACGTGATCCAGGGCCCGTGGCTCATGGAAGAAATGCAGGCCCAGGCCGAACATGTCGGCACGCGGATGCTGTGGGACACGATCGTCGAGGTGGACATCGCCGGCGGCTCCCCCTTCCGCGCCAGGGGTGACAGCGGCGACGAATACGTGGGTGACGTCCTGGTGATCGCCACGGGTGCGCAGGCCAAGTGGCTCGGCGTGCCGGGCGAAGAAGCCCTCGGCGGCAAGGGCGTTTCCGCCTGCGCCACCTGCGACGGGTTCTTCTATCGCGGCAAGAAGGTGGCGGTGATCGGCGGCGGCAACACCGCGGTGGAGGAAGCGCTCTATCTCACCAACCATTCCGACGACGTGACCCTGATCCACCGCCGGGGCGAGCTGCGCGCCGAAAAGATCCTCCAGGAACGGCTGTTCGCCCATCCGAAGATCACCGTGCTGTGGGACAAGCGCGTCGACGCCTTCCTCGGCGATCCGCTCGCCGGCGGCCTCACCGGCCTGGCGCTCACCGATACGAGAACCGGCGAAACCAGCGAATTCGCCTGCGAAGGCGCCTTCGTCGCCATCGGCCATGCGCCTTCGACCGATCTGTTCAAGGGCAAGCTGGCCATGGACGAGAACGGCTATCTCCTGGTCGAACCCGGCACGCCGAAGACCAGCATCCCCGGCGTCTTCGCCTGCGGCGACGTGATGGACCACACCTACCGCCAGGCGGTGACCGCGGCCGGCACCGGCTGCATGGCCGCGCTCGATGCCGAGCGGTTCCTGGCGGAGCGGGAGTTCGTGAAGGTGAAGGAAGCGGTGGCGGGTTGAGGCGACTCTTCCTCAGCCGCCTCGCTTCACACAGGCTTTTCAAGCCGTCGCACGGACTCATCCGTGCGACGGCCTTCGATCATGGTTCCATGATAGACACCAGGCGGCGTCAGCCATGGCCTATGGGCTGACCTACCTCCCCGCCGGCGTCAATTTCAGCAGCTTGCCCTTGTTGCCGTCCGTCAGCACATAGAGCCCGCCGTCGGGCGCCTGCTTGGCCAGGCGCAGGCGTTCGCGGCGGTCGGCCAGCAAGCGTTCCTCGCCGACGACCTTGTCCCCTTCCAGCACCAGGCGCACGAGGTGGGTCTGGCTGAGCGAGGTGACGAAGGCATTGCCTTTCCACTGCGGGAACAGATCGCCGGTGTAGAACATCAGGCTGGAAGGCGAGATCACCGGGTCCCAGTAATAGACCGGCTGTTCCAGCCCCGTCTGCACCGGGCCGTCGCCCACCGGCTTGCGGCTGTATTCGAGGCCATAGTTGATCAGCGGCCAGCCATAGTTCTTGCCGGGCTTGATCAGGTTGAGCTCGTCGCCGCCGAAGGGGCCTACGTCGACTTCCCACAGCTCTTCGGTGCCGGGGCGGAACGCCAGGCCCAGCGGGTTGCGGAAGCCGAGCGCGTAAAGCTCCGGACGGGCGCCGGCCTGCCCGGCGAAAGGCCCGCCCGGCGCGGGAGCGCCATCGGGGGTGATGCGCACGATCTTGCCGATGCCGCTGTCGAGCTGCTGGATGTAAGGGCGCAGCGGGTCAGAAGCGAGATCGCCCAAGGTGACGAACAGCATCCCTTCCTTGTCGAACAGCAGTCGCGCGCCGAAGTTGCCGTGTTCGGACTTGAGGTCCGGCTCCTGCCGATAGATCACCTTCACATCCTCGACACGCGGGGCCGGGCCCTCCACCAGCCGTCCGCGCGCCACTGCCAGCACGTTGCCCGCCGGGCGCTTTTCCACATAACTCCAGTAGATCCGGTGATTGCTGGCGAAAGCCGGGTCCAGCGTCACGTCGTCCAGGCCGGAGATTTCCTGCACCTGCACCGGCGGCAGCCCTTCGATCGGCGCCGACAAGGTGTTGCCGGAAATGATCCGCATCGTCCCGGCGCGCTCGGTCACCAGGAAGCGGCCGTCGGGCAACTGGGCCAGGCCCCAGGGAAATTCGAGGCCCTCGACGATCGTCTCGACATTCAGGGCCACATTGGACGGTGCGTAAGGCGCGCGGGTCTGCTGCGGGAAAGCCGGCTTCCAATCGGGCGCGTTGGCATTGCGGCATTCCACCGGCTGGCCGGGCGTGGGCGTGCAGGTCGGCTGGGGTGCGCGCGCGGGCGGCGCGGCCGGCCGTTGCCCTGCTGGCGGCTGGGGCGCCGGCTGCGCCTGAGCATAAGCCGAGCCCGCCAGCAGCACGGCCCCGAACGCGACGATTCCACTTTTCATGTTCCCTCCCTCGGATTTGTCGGCGCGCATGCTGCCACAGCGCCGCCTCCGTTACGAGGGCCGAAAAGCCTTTGTCGGCGAAGAGTTGCCTAGGCCGCCCGCACCTGGGTGAGGAATTCCTGCACCTGCGTCTTGAGCACCGATGCCTGCTGCTCCAGCTCGGTCGAGCTGGACAGCACCTGGCTCGCGGCCGCCCCGGTCGCCAGCGACGTCTCGCGCAGCTGGGAAATGCTGCTCGACACGTCCTCGGTATTGCGCGCGGCGAGATCGATGCTGCGGGCCAGGTCTTGCCCGGCGACCGATTGCTGGTCCACCGCCGCGGCGATCGACACCGCGGTCGCTTCCAGCTGCTGGATCTGCCCGGCGATCGCACGCAGCGCCTCCACGCTGGCGGAAGTGGTCTGCTGGATCGAGCGGATCTGCCCGGCGACTTCCTCGGTCGCCTTGCCGGTCTGGGTGGCCAGTTCCTTGACCTCGGCCGCGACCACCGCGAAGCCGCGCCCGGCTTCGCCGCCGCGCGCCGCCTCGATGGAGGCATTGAGCGCCAGCAGATTGGTGCGCTGGGCAATGGTGGAGATCATCTCCACGATATCGCCGACCTGGCTGGCCGAAAGCGACAGCGCCGAAATCGTGCTGTCGGCCTCTTCCGCCGCGGCGGACGCCTTGCGCGCCAGTTCGGCGGAGGTCGAGGCCTGGCGGCTGATCTCGCCGATCGACATCGCGAACTCATCGCTCGCCGCGGCGGCCGCGGTGACGCCGGCAGAGGCCTCGTCGAGGCTGGAGGAGACATCGCTCGTCTGCATCGCCGACTGTTCGGCAGCCGAAGCCATGGAGCTGGCAGTCGCCTGCAACTGGCTGGAAGCGACCGCCACGCCGCTGACGATCTCGCCCACCGTGCGTTCGAACTTGCCGGCCAGGTCGAACAGCGTCTCGGATTGCCGGCTGCGCAGCAACTCGCGCTCGGCGTCGAGGTCCGCCAGCTTGCGCAGCTCCTCGGCGGCGGCTTCCTCGCGCTCCTTGCGCATCCGGTCGAACTTGTTGGCCGCTTTCTTGATCACCACCAGATAGCGGGCCATCGCGCCGATCTCGTCGGGCCGGTCCTCGTGCGGCACGAAGACGTCGCGATTGCCTTCGGCCAGCTCGCGCATCGCCGCGCGCACCTCTTCGATCGGCCGGATCACTTCGCGCTGGAGGAATTCGATCGACGTCGCGGCAACCGCCACGACCACCAGCGCGACCACCAGCATCGTCAGCAGGAGCCCCGCGGTGCCGCTGGCCCCGCCAGCCAGCCGTCCCAGGCCCAGCAGGACGAGAAAGCCGAGCACCAGCCCCGCGGCGGCGAACACGCCGAACATGAGCTTGAGCCGCTTGCCCACCGAAACGCCGTCGAAGCCGGGCCGGGCGGCCATCCGCTGATGCTCGCCGGCCTTCAGCCGTGCGCGCTCCCGCTCCAGATCGTCCATCGGCGCGGCGACGATATTATCCGACATGTCCATCTGCATTCCCCAAGCGTTTACGGGCTTCCCGCAGGCGGGCGCCGATCTCGTCGGCCCGCAGGGCCTTGTAATAATACCATCCCTGGATGTGGTCGCAGCCGGCGGTGCGGACCAGCTCGTCCTGAGCTTCGGTCTCGACCCCTTCCGCCGTCACCTGCATGTCCATCGCCCGCGCCACCGCGATGCTCGACGCCACCATGGCCATCGATCCGTTGTTGCGCACCGCGTCGACCACCATGGAGCGGTCGATCTTCAGTTTTTCGAAGCGGAAGTTCCGAAGAAAGCCGATCGAAGCATAGCCGGTGCCGAAATCGTCGAGCGCGATGCCCACGCCGAACTTGCGGATCACGTCGAGATTGCGGTTAGCCACCACGGGATCGGTGACGAGATAGGTTTCCGTCACTTCCAGCTCCAGCCGGCCGGCCGGGAAGCCGGTTTCCTCGAGGATCTGGCCGAGTTCGACCGGGAATTCGGGGTTGCGCAGCTGCGCGGGCGAGACGTTGATCGACAGCTTGATGCCGTCCCACGGCAACGCCTCGCGGCAGGCTGTGCGCAGGACCCACAGGCCGATCGGGTAGATCAGGCCGCATGTCTCCGCGATGGGGATGAACATCGCCGGATCGATCATCGACCCGTCGGCACGGCGCCAGCGGATCAGCGCCTCCACGGCCACGATCTCTCCGCTGCGGGCATCCACCAGCGGCTGATAAGCCATCCAGAACTCGTCGCGCCGCAGCGCCTCGCGGATATCCTGCTCGACCTGCTGCGCCCGGTCGCGGTGATCGTCGAAGTCCCGCGTGAACCAGGTGCAGCGGTTCTTGCCCGCTTCCTTGGACGCATACATCGCCATGTCGGAACGGCGCAGCAGCTCCGATGACGAGAGCCCGTCGCGCCCGTTGCTGGACGAAAGCCCCACGCTGGCGCCGATCGTCAGCTTGCGCTCGTCCACCGAAAGCGACTGCGCCAGGCGCGCGAGCAGGGTGTAGCAGATACCTTCGAGGATATTGCCAGCGATCGGGCCGATCACCAGGATCGCGAATTCGTCACCCCCCAGCCGATAGGCCCGCGCTTCGCTGCCGCACACCTCGGTCAGCAGGGCGCCGCAGTGTTTGATCACCCGGTCGCCCACGAAATGGCCGTACTGGTCGTTGATCGACTTGAAATCGTCGAGATCGATCATCGCCAGCGCCTTGGCCTGGCCTTCGCCGTGGCGGGCATAGTCGATGTGCAGCGCGCGCCGGTTGGGCATCGTGGCCAGCGTGTCGGTCAGGCTGAGGTTCTCCAGCCGGCCGATGTTGGCCAGCCCGAAGCGGATCAGCACCACCACCGCGACGGTATAGGCCAGCGCGCCCGCCACCAGGATCGTCGCCGGCGCAGGCCAGCGCGGCCCCGCCGGCCCGAACAGCAACAGCAGGATGATCCCCGAAATCAGCGTAAGCACCGCGACAGGCGCGATGACCAGCACCATCGGCGGCACCCGTCTCAGCCTTATCGCTTGCAGCAAGGGGAGCTCCTCCTCATCGGAAAACCCTGTCGGCCCGCGATAGACCGCACTCTTTAAGGTTAAGTAACCAAGGATTTACCGCGATGCCGCCCCCTCGTCCGCCGTCCGGGCCGGCAGCGGGGCCCCCGCCACCAGCCGGTGGAAGCCCGTCAGGCCCCTCTCCGGCGCCAGAGCCTCGGTCTGGCCGATCGTCGTCTCCCCCGCGCCCAGCATCAGCCGCCCCTCGGGCGCCAGTGCCAGCGCCAGCCGGTCGAACGCCCGCCGGCGCGTGGGTCGATCGAAATAGAGCAATACGTTGCGGCACAGGATCAGGTCGAACCGGCCCGGTTCCGGCGGCGGATCGAGCATGTTGTGGCTGGCGAAACGGACCATGCCGCGCAGCGCATCGTCGGCGCGCCAGCCGGTGCGCGTCTCCTGGAAGAACGCCACCATCTGCGCCACGCCCAGCCCGCGCTGAATCTGGAATTGCGAGAACACGCCCTGGCGCGCCGCGTCGATCACCGAGTGGGCGACATCGGTGCCGAGGATATCGATCGACCAGTCACGCCAGCGCGTGCGCTGCTCGGCGAACAGCATGGCCAGCGAATAGGCTTCCTGCCCGGTCGAGCAGCCGACCGACCAGATCGCCAGCTTGCGCGTGCCCGCCCGCTGCCGCGCCAGTTCGGGCAGGACATGCGCCGCCAGCTGATCGAACATCGCCCGGTCGCGGAAGAAATAGGTTTCGTTGTTGAGCAGCGCTTCGACGACCCGCTGCGCCAGCGCGCTCTGGCCGGGGCGGGCAAGCTGCGCCGCCAGCGCCTCCAGGGTCTCCAGCCCGGTATCGCGCAGCACACCGGACAGCGCGCTGCCCACGCGCCACAGCCGATCGGCGGTCAGCTTCTGCCCGGTGCGCGCTTCGAGCAGGCCGGCCACGATGCCGAGGGCGTTCTGGCTGTGGTCGGTCATCGGGCGTCCACGGCGGCCGCCACGCGCAAGGCCAGCTGGTCGGGCGGCAGCACGGCCGAGGCCAGGCCGGCGCCGGCGACCGCCCCGGGCATCCCCCAGACGGCGGAGCTGGCGGCGTCCTGCGCCATCACCGTGCCGCCGGCGGCCGCGATCCGCTCCGCCCCGATCGCGCCGTCGCGCCCCATGCCCGACAGGACGATCCCCATCGCGCGGCCGCCGAACAGCCGGGCGCAGCTTTCGAACATCGGGTCCACCGAGGGCCTGCAGCCACTCGGCACGGGATCGCCGCGCAAGTGCGCCATCGGCTTGCCGCCGGGCCCGGCGATCACCGTCAGATGCGCATCGCCCGGCGCGACCACGATCTGCCTGGGCCGGATCGGCATGCCTTCGACCGCGACCGAGGCGGGCCGGTCGGCAGCGGCCTGCAACTGCCGCACGAAAGGCTCCATGAACGAGGCGGGCAGGTGCTGGGTCACCAGGATCGGCAGGTCGACCTCGCGCGGCAGGGCCCGGAACAGCTGGCCGAGCGCGTGGATGCCGCCGGTCGAGGCCCCGACCGCCAGGACGCGCGGCGCTTCCCGGCCATGTGCCCGCAAGGGCGGGGGCGGCGGCGCCGCGGCCTTGAGCCGGGCGTGCTTCGCCCCCCGGCCCAGCAGCCTGACCTTGCGCAGCAGCGTGGCGCGATAGGCATCGTCGAATTCGCCCGGGCGGGGCTTGGCCAGCGTATCCGCCGCGCCGAGCGATAGCGCCTTCAGCGTATGTTCGGCGCCGCGAACCGCCAGCGAGGATACCACCAGCACGCGCACCGGCGCGGCCAGCTCTATCATGCGCGGAATCGCATCCAGCCCGCCCATGCCGGGCATGTCGAGATCGAGCAGGATGACATCGGGCGCCCACCTCACCAGCCGGGCAAGCGCCGCTTCGGCGCTATCCTGCGCGGCGGCCAGTTCCAGATCGGCCTCGCCCTCGATGATTCGGGCGAAGACGGCGCGCACGGTGGGGGAATCGTCCACGATGACCACCCGCACGCGGTCGGCCGCCCGGCGCCGTGCCGGCCCCCTGACCGCGAACCCAGGCGCGGCGCCCATCGTCGGCGAGCCTCAGGCTGCGCCGATGAGCTGCAGCTTCATCTGCAACGTGTCGTGATCGAACGGCTTCATCACGTATTCGTCGGCGCCGGCATCGATCGCTTCGCGGATATGGGCGACGTCGTTCTCCGTGGTGCAGAACACCACCTTGGGCCGGGAACCGCCATCTTTGCGGCGCAGTTCGGTGATGAATTCGATGCCGTTCATCACCGGCATGTTCCAGTCCAGCAGGATCAGGTCCGGCATCGCGGCTTCGCACTTGGCGAGCGCCTCCTGCCCGTTCTCGGCTTCCGTCACTTCGAATTGGAAGCTCTCGACAATATGGCGCGAAACCTTCCGGATCACACGCGAATCGTCGACGATCAAGCAGTGTTTCATGGCGCCCTGTTCCTTGCTCTGCGAAGGGGTCGTAAGGGCGATTTATTAAGTTTTCCGTTAAGCTGCCGCCGCCCGGGCGCCCACCCCCTGGATGAGAACCGCAAGGTCGAGCACGAGCAAGGCGCCGGCTTCGGTCTCGATCCTTCCGCTGGCTACCTCGCGCCAGCCCGGCCCAGGGTCCGCCCCGATCGGGCCGGCCTCCGCCCGCGAAGCCACGATCGCGTCGGCCGCGTCCACCAGCAGGCCATAGAGATGGCCCTCATGCTCGACCACGACGGCGCGCCGCCGCGCCGCCGCGCCGCCTTCCGGTTCAAGCCCCAGCGCCGCCCGGCAGTCGATCACCGTCAGCGGCCGGCTGCGCAGCGCGGCCAGGCCGGCGACATGCGGCGCGGCGCGGGGGACGGGAGTGATCGACGCCAGGTCGATCACCGAATTGACCGCCGGGGCCGGAAGCCCGGTGCGGCGCCCGGCGATCACCACGACCAGCATCATCACGCTCATGCCGCCAGCTCCTGTCCGGCCCGCAGCAGCGCGGCCATCAGCGCGGCGCGGTCATAGCGATAGATACCCGCGCCCGGCACATCCTCCGGCCGGTCGCTCAGGCGGATGGCCTTGCGGATGCCGGCAGCGGCGCCGCCGTCCTCGTCCTCGATAAAGGCGATGTCAGCCGGCTCGCCCTCGGCGGCAATTCGGTATCCGGCCGCCTCCACGATCGGGCCGAGGAAGCTGCGCATCCACCCGTCCGCCTCGCCCGCCAGGCGGCAGGACAGCGCCGGGGCGGCGGCATTGGCGTGGCGCGCGAAGAGGGCGTGGCAATCGACCAGCTCGGCCGGCTCGCCGTCGATCAGGGTCACGCCCGCCAGCCCGGGCCGGCCTTCGACAGGCGAGACGGCGCCGGTGAGCGAGGCGATCTCCAACACCTCGCGCGCCGCATAAGCCACCCGGCGCTGGCCATCACCCAGGCGCAATACAGTAAGCCACTCGGGCAAGTCCCCTGTGCCGGAGACTCCGGCCAGAGGCAGGATCTCTTCGCCCAGAACGATCCGGGCGCCTGGGCCGGGATGGCGCACCGCGGCGCTGGCGACACGTTCGACCTGCTCCACCGCCGACATCGCGATCGCCCGCCGCTCTCCATCCAGCCCGTGCAGCAGCACGACGCGCAACGCCTCGCGCTCCGCCGGGGTGGCGGCCACGGCGGCAATGCCCGGCCGGCGCAATTCGCGCGGTATGCCCGCTCCATAGCCGATCGCCGCGACATCCAGCACCAGCACCGGCGTGCCGTCGTCAAGCTGGGTGCAGCCGACGAACAGGCCGCATTGCATGATCCCCGGGGAAAGCGGCTTGATGACCAGCTCGTGGTGATCGAAGATCCGATCCACCGCCAGCGCGTAGAAATCGCCCCAGCCCAGCCGCAGGATCATGAACAGCGAGGCATCCTCGTCCTCGCCTGCGCCCACGTCCGCCAGGCCGAATGTCTCGCCCAGCGAGATGCACGGCAGCCGCCGCCCGCGAAAGGTCAGGAAGCGCCGATCGCCCACTTCGTCGAATTCCAGGTTCCCGCCCGCCGTGCTGACGATCTCTTCCACATAGGATCGCGGCACGCCGAAGGTCTGCCCCCCGGCCTCCACGGTGACACTGGGGAGGATGCTCAGCGTCAGGGGCACGCGGATCTGGAACCGCGTGCCTTCCCCAGGCAGCGATTCGATTTCCAGCGAGCCGCCGAATTTCTCGATATTGGCGCGAACCACGTCCATGCCCACGCCGCGCCCGGAAATCGCCGTGACTGACTCGGCCGTGGACAGGCCGGGCTCATAGACCAGCTCGATCTTCTCCTCGCGGCTCATCGCCGCGATCTGCTCGCCGGTGCGGATGCCCGCCGCCAGCGCCTTGGCCGCCAGTCGATCGGCATCGATCCCGCGCCCGTCATCCATGATGCCGATGTGGATGGTGTTGCCGGTCTGCCGGGCGGAGACGGTCAGCAGGCCCGCCTCGCGCTTGCCGGCGGCGCGGCGTTCGGCCGGGCTTTCGATGCCGTGGTCCACCGCGTTGCGGATGATGTGCACCAACGGATCGCGGATCAGCTCGATCATCTCGCGATCCAGTTCGACCTCGCCGTTCTCAAGCTCGACGAAGACCTGCTTGCCCAGATCCGCCGAAAGATCGCGCACCAGGCGCGGGAAGGTGGCGAAAAGCCCGTCGATCCGCCGCATCCGGGTGCGGGTGATCGCGTCGCGCACTTCGGACAGCAGCGCCGAAAGGCGCGAGAACGGGGCTTCCAGCCCGCAATCGCCCCCCATCGCCTGCATCCGCCGCGCCAGATCGTTGCGGGCGAGCACCATTTCGGACACGCCGCTCATCACTTGGTCGATCAGTTCCACCGGCAGGCGGATCGTGCGCTGTTCGGCCGTGGCGGGCGAAACGGGCGTGCTTCCCGCCGGCATGCTGGCGGGCGCATCCGCCGGTTCGGCCTCGCCCTTCAGCGCGGCGATCAGGGGCTCGTCATTGCCATCGTCGAGGGAGGCCCCGCGCTCGATTTCCTCGATCATCGCGCCGATCCGGTCGAGCACCGCCAGCACGGCGTCGACCAGCCGGCGGTCGGCGCTGCGCTGCCCGGCGCGCACGTCGGCCAGCGCATCCTCGGCGGCATGGCTCAGCGCCGCCAGCCGGGGGAAATCGAAGAATCCGCAATTGCCCTTCACCGTGTGGACGAAGCGGAAGATCGTATCGAGCCGGGCGCGGTCGGCCGGATCGGCTTCCCAGGCGACGACCTCGCTCGCCAGCGCGCCAAGCATCTCGCGCGTCTCGGCGACGAATTCGGTCAGCAGATCGTCCATCGAAGCGCCCCCCTCGTCAGGAGGGATATGGCGCGGCGTGGTTAAGAGCGGGTTAGCCGCGCGAGAACTCGGTCTCCTGCTCGGTGATGAATTCCACCAGCGCCGGCTGCCCGCGCTCCACCGCCGCGATCGCGCGCCTGAGGGCGGGGACGATCTCGGCCGCCTCGCTCACCCGTTCTCCATGGCAGCCGAGCGAGCGGGCGAACAGGGCATAGTCGCCGGTGATATCGGTCGCCCGATATTTCGCCGTCGCCTGCGGCATGATCGGCAGCTCAATCGCCATCGCCTGGTTGTTGAGCAGGATCGAAAGGATCGGGATGCCGTCGCGCGCCGCGGTTTCCAGGTCGGTGCCGGTAAAGCCGATCGCCGCATCCCCCCAGACGTTGATGCACAGCTTGTCGGGGCAGGCGAGCTTCGCCCCCATCGCCAGGCCCAGGCCATAGCCGAGCTGGGTGGACTTGCCCCAGCCGATATAGCTGTGCGGCGTCACGCTCTTCCAGAACGGCACGAGCTGATCGCGGGGCGAACCGGCATCGTGGGTGATGATCGTATTGGCGACGTCCACCGTGTCGTAGAGATCGCGCAACACGCGATAGGGTGACAGCGGCGCACTGTCCTGCGATCGCTTCGGCTCCCATTTCGCCAGCCATTGTCGCTCCGTCTCGGCGATTTGCCGCTCTATCGCACTGGCATCGCGCGGTGCCGGAACGCGCCGCTTCACCGCCTCCAGAAGCGCTGCCAGAGTCAGCCTGGCATCGCCCACCAAGGCGATCTCGCTCGGCACCGACTTGTCGATGTCCAGCGGGTCGAGCGTCGCGTGGATCACCCGCTTCCCTTCGGGAATCGCCAGGCCGAACGATGTGGCGGTAAAGCTGCAACCGATGCCGAACAGCAGGTCGCATTCGTCCAGCCACTTGCGCACGCAGCCGTTGATCCCGTTGCCCCCCGAACCGAGCGCCAGCGGGTGCGTTTCGTCGAAGGCGCTCTTGCCCGGCAGGCTGGTCATCACCGGAAGCGCCAGATGCTCGGCCAGCGCGCGCAGTTCCGCATAGGCTTCGGACCAGTGGACGCCCTGCCCGGCATAGATCGCCGGATTCCCCGCCGCGATCAGCGCTTCCGCCGCTGCCTCGATAGCGGACTGCGCCGGCTGCGACAGCGCGACCTTGCCCGGTGCATAGTCCAGCGTGCCTTCGAACGGCATCACCAGCACGTCATAAGGCAGCTCGATCACCACCGGCTGCGGCCGCCCGTTGCGCAGCATCGAAAAGGCGCGGCGCAGCACCGGGGCCACATCGGCGGGGCTGGTCAGCGGCTCGGCATGCTTGGCGACGCTCGCCATGGATCGCACCGAGTTGAAGTTGTAGGGCACATAAGCCTCGCTCAGCGCATAGCCCTGCGGCATGACCAGCACCGGCACGCTGTCGGCAAAGGCCTGGGCCACGCCGCCGAAGGCGTTCTCCGCCCCCGGCCCCTGCTGCATCACGAACACGCCCATGCGCGCGCCCTTGCTCAGGCGGCTGAGCGCATCGGCCATGTGCAGCCCAGTGCGTTCCTGCCGCACGATCACCGTGCGAATGTCTATCCGCGCCGCCGCTTCCAGGATCTGGTTGCGCGGATAGCCGAACACCACGTCCACCCCTTCGCGCTTCAGCACCGCGGCGATCGCATCGGCGACGGTGCCATTGGCGTGGACCGGCTGGGCGGCAATACCGTTGCCCTGTCTCATCGTATCTCCCAAAACACTGGCGACCGGCTAGAACAGCCGGCGGGAGAGAGCAAATGAAGCCGATCGAGCTGGGACGGATGCGCGTGCACAAGGTGCATGAGATGGACAGCCCGGTGCCGCTGTTGAGCCAGCTGCCCGGCACCACGGCCGATGACATGAAGCGCCTGTTGACCTGGTACGATCAGCCGGACGAGATCACCGCCGATCCGGAAACCAGCTTCATGACCTTCTCGGTCCATTCGTGGGTAATCGAGATCGATGGCCGCACGATCCTGATCGATACCTGCTGCGGCAATCACAAGAACCGCGACTTGCCCGAAGTCCACCAGCTGAACACCGATTACCTCGGCAATCTCAGGCGCGCCGGCTTCGCGCCCGAGGATATCGACATGGTCATGTGCACCCATCTGCACTTCGATCATGTCGGCTGGAACACCCGGCTCGACAACGGCAAGTGGGTGCCGACTTTCCCCAAGGCCCGCTATGTCTTCGGCCGGCGCGATTTCGAGTATTTCCAGACCGATCCGGCGGGCGAGGCGCTGCACAATGCGGCCTTCCTCGATTCGATCGTGCCGGTGATGGAAGCGGGCCAGGGAGAATTGGTCGAGGAAGATTCGATCGCTCACCGCGAAATCGGCAACGGCGTGTGGCTGGAACCGGCCTATGGCCATTCCCCCGGCTGCTGCACGATCAACGCCCAGGCGGATGGCCCGGCGGGGATATTCTGGGGCGACGTGATCCACCACCCGGTGCAGCTGATCCGCCACGACTTGCCGTTCGCCTTCGACACCGATGGCGCCGCCGCCTGCAAGGTGCGCAGGGACACGATGGAACGGCTCGCCGATACCGACACCCTGTGCTTCCCGGCGCACTTCCGCCGCAGTTCCGCCGGCTACGTGAAACGTGACGGCGATGCCTTCCGCTATGAGTGGCTGGCGGATTAGCGCACCTCGGTTTCGTCATGGCGAGGCGCGGAGTGACGAAGGACGTGAGGGGCATCTTGATTACACATGAAACCAGGTGCAGGGCGCCGGGATGACCGTGGACCGCTCCGCCCTTCGCGCCGCCTATCGCCAGGAGGAAGCGGCCTGCATCGCGCAGCGGCTGGACCAGGCCGCCCCGGCCACCGCCGTTCACGGGCAGGCCGCCGCACTGGCGTCCCGCCTGATCGAAGGTGCACGCGCACGTAAGGCGAGCGGGCTCGATGCCTTCCTGCAAAGTTACGGCCTCGGCACCGAGGAAGGCATTGCCCTGATGTGCCTGGCCGAAGCGCTGCTCCGTGTGCCGGACACGGAAACCGCCGACGCGCTGATCCACGACAAGCTGGCCAATATCGACTGGTCCGAGCATCTCGGCGATTCCAGCTCCACCTTCGTCAATGCCGCAACGTTCTCGCTGATGCTGACCGGCCAGGTCCTGCGCGGCGGCACGCGGGAGACGGCCGGGCTCGGCGCCGCGCTGAGCCGCGCGGTGGGCCGCCTGGGCGAGCCGGTGATCCGCCAGGCGACCTTGCAGGCCATGCGCATCCTCGGCGGCCAATTCGTTTTCGGGCGCACAATCGGCGAGGCGCTGAAGCGGGCGGAGCCGGAGCGGAAAAAGGGCCTGACGCACAGCTTCGACATGCTGGGCGAAGCCGCGATGACCTTCGCCGATGCAGAGCGCTATCGCCGGTCCTACGCCATGGCGATAGAGCGGCTGGCGCGCGAGGCGACAGGCGGGGTGCGGGAAAATCCCGGCATCTCGGTCAAGCTTTCCGCGCTCTATCCGCGCTACGATTTCCTCCATGCGGAAGCGGCAAGGGCCGCGCTCGTCTCCATGGTGCGCGAGCTGGCGCTGGCGGCAAGCCGGGCCGACATCCATTTCACCATCGACGCCGAAGAAGCCGAACTGCTGGAACTCTCGCTCGACGTGATCGAGGCGCTCGCCGCCGACGACGCGCTGTTCGCGGATGGCTGGCAAGGCTTCGGCCTGGCGCTGCAAGCCTATCAGAAGCGCGCCGTTCCACTGTGCGACTGGACCATCGCGCTGGCGCGGCGTCACGGCCGGCGGTTCTTGGTCCGGCTGGTCAAAGGCGCCTATTGGGACAGCGAGATCAAGCTGAGCCAGGTGGGCGGCTATCCGGACTATCCGGTGTTCACCCGCAAGGTGGCGACCGACGTGTCCTACCTCGCCTGCGCCGGCAAGCTGCTCGCCGCGCCGGACGCGATCTACCCTGCCTTCGCCACGCACAACGCCTATACCATCGGGGCGGTGAAAGCGCTGGCAGCCAGTGGCGAAACGGCAGGCCGACAAGAGGCCTTCGAATTCCAGCGCCTGCACGGCATGGGCGAGGATGTTTACGACGTTCTCGCCGAGGAAGAGGGCGACCGGCCCACGCGGGTGCGCATCTATGCGCCGGTGGGCGGGCACAAGGACCTGCTGGCCTATCTGGTCCGCCGCCTGCTGGAGAACGGGGCCAATTCCTCCTTCGTCAACCGCATGGCCGATGCCGACGTGCCGGTGGCGGACCTGGTAACCGATCCCGTAGCGGACCTCGCCGCGCTCCAGCCGAAGCGCAATGCCTCGATCCCGCTGCCGGCCGACATCTACCCCAATCGCCGCAACAGCGCCGGCGTGGACCTGGCCGATCCGCTGGTGCGCGAGCCCTTGCTGGCCGCGCTGAAAGCGCTGGGCACACGCGAATGGGCGGCCGTCCCGACCGCACTGGCAAAGCCCCTCCCCTTGAGGGGAGGGGTTGGGGCGGGGGATGTAGCGCCCGCGCTCGACAAGCCCCACCCCCCGACCCCCTCCCCTGAAGGGGAGGAGGAGGAGGAGGAGACGCGCGAAATCCGCTCGCCTCAGGATAGCTCCATGATCGTCGGCCAGTCGCTCGACGCCAGTGCCGCCGATGTCGATCTGATGCTCGCCCGAGCCCAGGCCGCGCAGCCGGGGTGGGATGCGCTCGGCGGCACGGCCCGGGCGGAGCTTCTGATCCGCGCCTCCGACCTGTTCGAAGCCCATACGGCCGAGTTCGTCAGTCTGTGCCAGCGCGAAGCGGGTAAGGCGCTGGTGGACAGCGTGCTGGAACTGCGCGAGGCGGTCGATTTCCTGCGCTATTACGCTTGCGAAGCGCGCATGCTGTTCAGCGCGCCGCAGCCGCTGCCCGGCCCCACCGGGGAGCAGAACCTGCTGCGGCTGCACGGACGCGGCGTGTTCGCCACCATCAGCCCGTGGAACTTCCCGCTGTCGATCTTCATCGGCATGGCTGCCGGCGCGCTGGCGGCGGGCAATAGCGTGATCGCCAAGCCGGCGGAGCAGACGCCGCTGATCGCCGCTTTGGCGGTGAAGCTGTGCCACGAGGCGGGCATCCCCAGCGCAGTGCTCCAGCTTGCGCCCGGGGACGGCAAGGTAGGTGGCGCGCTCACCCGCGATCCGCGCCTGGCGGGGGTCGCCTTCACCGGATCGACCGACACCGCGCGGGCGATCAACCGCGCCCTGGCCGCGCGCGATGCCCCGATCGCCACGCTGATCGCGGAAACCGGCGGGCAGAACGCGCTGATCGTCGACAGTTCCGCCTTGCCGGAACAGGTCACGCGCGACGTGATGAGCAGCGCGTTCCAGAGCGCGGGCCAGCGGTGCAGCGCCTTGCGCGTGCTCTATCTGCAAGACGATGTGGCCGATGCGATGCTGGAAATGATCCGCGGCGCGTTCGCAGCGCTGGTGATCGGCGATCCGGCGGCCCTCGCCACCGATATCGGCCCGGTGATCGATGCCGAGGCCAAGGCCCTGCTCGATAGCCATGTCGCCATGATGCGCGCGGCCGGGCGCCGGGTCTGGCAACGCGAGTTACCGGCCGAGTGCGCACGGGGCACCTTCGTCGCCCCGGCGATCGTCGAGATCGATTCCATCGCCGATCTCCAGCGGGAGAACTTCGGCCCCGTCCTCCACGTCGCCCGCTTCGCCGCGAGTGAGCTGGAGCAGGTGATCGAGGCCATCAACGCCACCGGCTACGGCCTCACCCTCGGCCTCCACAGCCGGATCGACGCCACCCGCCGCTTGGTCGAAAGCCGCGCGCGGGCGGGCAATGTCTACGTCAACCGCAACCAGATCGGCGCGGTGGTCGGCAGCCAGCCCTTCGGCGGCGAGGGGCTTTCCGGCACCGGCCCCAAGGCAGGCGGCCCGAACTACGTCGTGCGCTTCGCCACGGAGCGGGTGACGACGATCGACACCACCGCCGCCGGCGGGAACGCGACCCTGCTGGCGGGCGGCTGATCCCGCCTATCCAACCCAACACCCCCGTCACCCTGAACTTGTTTCAGGGTCCATCTCTCCGCACGAACGGGGCCATCGGTTCGAGCCCCGTCCCAACGTGTTGCCGGCAAGCTCCGGAAGTGCCCCTCGATGGATGCTGAAACGCGTTCAGCATGACGATTATGGGGACGAGGAGGGGGATAACGTTCGGGCCCGGCTTGCCCCGGCCCGTCCCCTCCGGAATCGCTGCGCTATGTCGATTCTCAGCGATAAATGGATCCGCGACAAGGCCCGCAACGAAGGGATGATAGAGCCTTTCGTGGAAGCGCAGCGGCGCGAAGGCTGCATCTCCTATGGCCTTTCGTCCTATGGCTATGACGCGCGGGTGGCGGACGAGTTCAAGATCTTCACCAATGTCGACAACGCGCTGGTCGATCCGAAGGACTTCGCGTCCAACAGCTTCGTCGACCGCAAGACCGACGTCTGCGTGATTCCGCCCAATTCCTTCGCCCTGGCCCGCACGGTCGAATATTTCCGCGTGCCGCGCGACGTGCTGGTGATCTGCCTGGGCAAGAGCACCTATGCCCGCTGCGGGATCATCGTGAACGTCACGCCGCTGGAACCGGGCTGGGAAGGGCACGTCACGCTGGAATTCTCCAACACCACGCCGCTGCCCGCCAAGATCTACGCCAATGAAGGCGCCTGCCAGTTCCTGTTCCTCCAGGGCAACGAACCGTGCGAGATCAGCTATGCCGACCGCGCGGGCAAGTACATGGGGCAACGCGGCGTCACCCTCCCCCGGCTGTAGCGTTCGGCACGGATCGGCCGCCCGCGCGTTGGAATGGGGCGCGGCCGGACGGGCCGACGCCATGGGAGAACCGCGATGTCCCTGATCGCCGCGATAATCGGCCGCCTGTTGATAGCGCTCCTGTTCCTCGTCTCGGGGCTGCAGAAGGTCTTCGATCCAGGCTCCGCCATGGCGATGCTCGAATCGGTCGGCCTGTCGCCCAATCTCGCGCTCGTGGTCGCCTTCTTCGAAATCGTTACCGCGATCCTGCTGGCAATCGGGCTGATGACGCGCCTGGTTTCGATCGTCCTTGCCGCCTACGTTGCGTTGACGATCCTGTTCTTCCATCACGATTTCACCGATCCCATGGGGCTGGTCACGTCGCTGATGCATGTTGCGCTGATCGGCGGGCTGCTGATGGTCTTCGCCTATGGCCAGATGCGCGGCAGCTATGATTATATGCGGGCCGAACGCAGGGCGCACGATGCCGACGTGCGCGCCGCGCGGGCGGAAGGCCGCGCCGAAGGCGTGATGTCCGCCCCGCATACGGTGGTGACGGATGTCGACGCGGACGGCGTTCCCGAAGTAAGGCCACGGCGCCGCTGGTTCTGAAACAGAGGAAAAGGGGAGGGGAATGGACGAAATTGCCGAGCTTCGTGCGGAAATCGCCGCGCTGCGCCAGAGAGTGCAGGCGGCCGATGATTACCGCGAATTGGTCAACCTGCAGGGTGCCTATGGCTACTATGTGGACAAGGGCCTGTGGGACAAGGCGGCGGACCTGTTCGCAACGGACGGGACGCTCGAGATCGCCGGGCGCGGGGTCTATGTCGGGCGTGAGCGGGTGCGCGAATATCTCAAGCGCCTGCCGGCCTATGGCCATGGCGTGGTCTTCAACCACATGCAGCTCCAGCCCGTGCTGCATATCGACAGCGAGGCGGGCACCGCAAAAGGCCGCTGGCGCACGCTGATGATGGTCGGCTTCCTCGGCAAGGAAGGCCGCTGGGGCGAGGCCACTTACGAGAACACCTATGTGCGCGAGCAGGGCACATGGCGCATCGCCAGCCTGCATGGCGTGATCAACTTCTACTGCGAATACGACCAGGGCTGGCACCGCGGCGGCGTGCCGCTGCTGCGATCCACCGAAGGTGTCCAGCCCGATCGCCCGCAGAGCTTCGAATACGAAGCGTTCCCCGAACCGGTGATCGCCCCGTTCCACTACGAGGCGCCGTAAGGCACCCCGCGTGGGGGCCGTTACAGGCTCAACCGCGCCGTCAGCTTCACGTTGCGGCCGGCCAGGGGCACGAAGTCCTTGGTAAAGCTCGCGTGCCGGCGGCCCTCCACGTCGAACAGATTGTTCGCCTGTAGCATCAGCGTGAAGTTCTCGCTTCCGCGCAGCGGCTTCCACGCGACCGAGGCGTTGATGAAGGCGAAGCCATCCGTCGGCGTCTCCAGCGTGGCCAGGCGATCCTGCTTGTCGTACCATTCGACTTCGGCCCGCGCTTCCCACCGGCTCGATTGCAGCTCCAGCGCGCCGAGCAGGCTCAGCGGCGGGATGCGCGGCACCGGCGAACCGTCGGCCAGGGTGGCGCGGACGTAATCGCCCTTGGCATTGGCCAGCAGCGTCCAGCCGCCCCCACGCCAGACGGGCACGGTCACTTCGCCCTCGATACCGATGAAATCCGCATCCTGCTGCAATTGCCGATAGACCGGCAATGCATCTTCCAGCGTGCCCAGATCCTGTAGGTAGACGAAGTTCTCGAACCAGTTCTTGTAGACGCTGAGGCTCAGCTCCGCCGGCCCGGCACGGCCGCGCAGATAGCCTTCCAGCCCCCAGGCGCCTTCCTTGGTCAGGTCGGGGTTGCCGACTTCGAACTGCTGCGTCGCCACGTGGGGGCCGTTGGCGTAGAGTTCCTCGGTGGTCGGCGCGCGTTCCGAACGCGAGCCGTTGACGCCCGCCGTCAGCCCGCCGCCCAGATCGCGCGACAGCCCCAGCGCGCCGGAGAACGTATCGAAATCGCGCTGGATGCCCAGCGATGCGACGGTGGTGTCGGTATGTTCGTAGCGCCCGCCCGCCTGCGCCCGCCAGGGGCCGAACTCGATCTCCTGCAAGGTGAACAGGCCGAACTGGTCGGTGGTGTTCGGCGGCACGAAGGCCTCTTCGCCGATCGCTTCGAAATTGCGGTGCAGGTACTGCGCGCCGATGGAGCCGCTCCATCCGCCGCGCTGGTTCTGGACCAGCTCCAGCCGCCCTTCGACGCCATCGACCAGGAAGGTCGTGCCCACTTCGCCGCCTTCGATCTCGGCGTGCTTGTAATCCGAATAGCCCCAGCGCGTGCGCGCCTGGGAGAAGAATCCGCTGCCGAGATCGAGCGTGCCGCGCAGCCCGGCGCGGAACTGATGCAGATCGATGGCGACGCCCTCGTGCTCGCCACCTTCGGCTTCCTCGCCGCCCTCCTCTTCCGCGCCGGGCCGTTCGGAGATGCCGTAAGTCGTGTCGTACCAGCCGGCGGAGATGCCCAGGCTCCCCTTGTCGCCGATCCAGGCCAGGCCCGCGCCGGCGGACCAGGTTTCCGTGGCGCTGTGCGGCAAAGTGCCGCGCTGATTGGCGACTTCGCGCAGCTCGGCAGCTTCGCCGGCATCATCCGCAGCGTCGGCCTCGGCCAGCAGATCCTCGCGCAAGGACGGCACCAGCGCATAGCCGGGGATCCTCACATCGTCCGTCTTGCGATAGGAACCATCGGCGTGGAACACCAGCCGCGAGGCCAGCGGCACGTCGATCGAGGCGCCGCCTTCGCGCAGGTCATAGGCCGTATCCAGACCCGCCAGGGCGTCGAAATGGACCGGCTCGTCCGGCACGGCCAGCGGAATGCGCTTGTCGATCACGTTGACCGCGCCGCCGATCGCCGAGCTGCCGTAAAGCAGCACGGCCGGCCCGCGCAGCACTTCGATCCTCTCGGCGGTCAGCGGATCGATCGGCACGGCGTGATCGGCCGAAGTGTTCGACGCGTCGAGCGAGCCGATCCCGTCGGTCAGCACGCGCACCCGGTCTCCCTGGAGCCCGCGCAGCACGGGGCGCGAGACGCCGGGCGCGAAGCTGGTGGCCGAAACGCCCGGAAGCCGGGCGAGCACTTCGCCGATCTGCCCATCCAGATTGCGCTGGAGATCGGTGCCGGTCAGCACCGAAGTGCCCGCCAGCAGCTCCAGTCGTTGCAGGCCCGGCGCAGTGACGTAGATCGTCTGCCCATGGAAATCATCGTCGGGGGCCACTGGCCGCACCGGCTCAGTGCGATCCGGCGCGGCGTCCTGCGCGAAGGCCGGAGCAGCGAGGGCGAGAGTCGAGACGGCGGCAAGCGCCAGACGAGCGATTTTCATGACAGATCCCGAGCAAGCAACGTTGATGTGATAATATAACGTCGCGTTCGCTAGGCCATGCTTTGCGCGAAGCCAAGCGAAAAAGCGTTGAGGGGCGGTTTTCCGCCGTCAGGCCGTGGCGGCGGCTTCCAGCCTGCGGCGCGCTTCCGCCTCGCCGATCAGCGGCAGCAGGGCGTGCATGTCGGGGCCGGACTCGCGGCCGGTGAGCGCCAGGCGCAAGGGATGGAACAGCGCCTTGCCCTTGCGGCCAGTCGCCGCCTTGAGCGCGCCGGCCAGCGCAGTCCACGGATCGTCGCCCCAGGCCAGCAGGCGCGCCGCTTCGCCGAGATAGGCCCGCGTTTCCGCGTCGAGCACGGGCGCTTCGACAGGCCCGGTCACGACTTGCCACCATTCGGCGGCGTCGGACACTCGCTCCAGGTTCGGCCGGATCGCCTCCCACGCGGCGGCGTCCATGCCCTCGGGCAAGCGCTCTTGCGCGCGCTCGAACGGCATGCGGTGGACGATCGCCGCGTTGAGCCGCGCCAGTTCGGCTTCGTCGAACCGGGCCGGCGCGCGGCCGAATGTGGCGAGATCGAAGGTTTCGACCAGCTCGGCCCGATCGGCGATCGGCTCCACCGGCTGCGAGGTGCCGAGCCGCGCCAGCAGCGCCACAAGCGCCTCGGGCTCGATCCCCTCCTCGCGAAACGCCTCCGCGCCCAGCGAGCCCAGCCGCTTCGATAGCTTGCCCTCGCTGCCGACCAGCAGCGCCTCGTGCGCGAAGCGCGGCGGCGTGGCGTCCAGCGCGGTGAACATCTGGATCTGCAGCGCGGTGTTGGAAACATGATCCTCCCCCCGCAGCACGTCGGTCACGCCCATGTCCATGTCGTCCACCGCGCTCGGCAGCATATAGAGCCACGAGCCGTCGGCGCGGCGAACCACCGGGTCCGACAGCTGCGCCGGGTCGAAATGCTGCGGCCCGCGGATGCCGTCGGTCCATTCGATCGGCTCAGCGTGGTCGAGCCGGAAGCGCCAGTGCGGCGCGATGCCCTGCGCCTCCTTCTCCGCGCGCTCGGCCTCGCTCAAGGCCAGGGCCGCGCGGTCGTAGATCGGCGGCAGCCCGCGCCCGAGCGCGATCTTGCGCTTGAGGTCGAGCTCCTGCGCCGTTTCATAGGCCGGATAGACGCGCCCCGCCGCTTTCAGCCGCTCGAACGCCGCCTCGTAAAGCGCCAGCCGGGCCGATTGCCGTTCCTCGCCCTGCGGTTCCAGCCCCAGCCAGGCGAGGTCTTCCCGGATCGCCTCCACGAACCGCTCCTCGCTGCGCGCGGCGTCGGTATCGTCGATCCGCAGGAAGAACCGGCCGCCGGCCTTGCGGGCCAGCAGCCAGTTGTGCAGCGCCGTGCGGATGTTGCCGACATGCAGCCGGCCGGTGGGCGACGGCGCGAAACGGGTGGTGACGGTCATGCCGCCCCCAATAGGCGATTTCGCGGCGCGGGAAAGCGCGCGATTCGGCGCGGCGCGCGCCTACTTCTGTCGCGTGGCGGTGAACTCCTCACCACCCTGGCCGGCCACGTCGCGCTTGAACTTGATCTCGTCGGCGGAAACGATCTGCCCGGTATAAGTGATGGCGAGCGGCTGGCCCTGGTAGTCCAGGTTCTCCACGAAGGTGACCTTGTCTCCGTCCACGGTGCCTTTGAGGTCCGATTCGCCCAAGTTCGACTTGCTGTGCCCGGTCAGCGTCCCGCCTTCGACCTTGAAGGTATAGGTGTAGGTCTGCTTGCCCACCTGGCTGTCGAACGAAGTGGTCCAGGTGCCGCCGATATCGGCGCTCGGCGCGGCGGCGATGGCTACGGATGGCGCCAGCGCCACCGTGGCGGTGGCGGCCAGGCCGGCGGCGGCGAACAGGGCTACAATCGCTTTCATTGCCTCTTCTCCCCTGCTTGTGGAGGGCGGCAGCTTAGCGTCCCTCGCGCAATTCGCCAGCGGCATGAAGGGCCAAAGAAAAACCGCCGCCCGGGCATCCCCGGGCGGCGGCTGTCATTCGATCAGGGCCGAAAGGCCCGCCAGGTCACTCCGCGTCGGAAGCGTCCTCTTGCGCAGCGGCCTCGGGCGCTTCGAGCGTTTCCTCGGCCTGGTTCAGGTACTCGCCGGCATCGGCATCGGTGCCGTGGGTTTCACCCTCGACCCGCGCCAGCGCATCGTCGCCGATCGCCGCTTCCGGCCCCTGCTCCAGCTCCGCCGCATGCTCCTCAGCCGCGGTATCGGCCATGATGAGGTGCTCCTGCGCCTTCTTCCACGCGGCGCGGATCGCCGCATCGCGGCTGGAGGCGGTGACCCGCAGCCGGTTCATGCCCGCGCCGGTGCCGGCGGGGATGAGACGGCCCACGATCACGTTCTCCTTGAGGCCGATCAGCGTGTCCTTCTTCCCTTCGACCGCCGCCTGCGTCAGCACGCGGGTGGTCTCCTGGAACGAGGCGGCCGAGATGAACGAACGGGTCTGCAAGCTGGCCTTGGTGATGCCCAGCAGCACCGGCTTGCCTTGGGCCGGCTGCTGGCCCTTGGTCAGCTTGGCGTTGATCTCGTTCATCTCCTCGAGATCGACCTGCTCGCCCGGCAGCAGCGTCGTATCGCCGCCGTCGGTGATCTCGACCTTCTGCAGCATCTGGCGAACGATCACCTCGATGTGCTTGTCGTTGATCTTCACGCCCTGGAGCCGATAGACTTCCTGGATCTCGTTCACGAGGTACTCGGCGAGCGCCTCGATCCCCAGAACTTCCAGGATGTCGTGCGGGTTCGGGCTGCCCGAGATCAGCGTATCGCCCTTCTTGACGAAGTCGCCTTCCTGGACATCGATCACCTTGGTCTTGGGGATCAGGTATTCCACCGGATCGCCCTCTTCCGGAACGATCGCGATCTTGCGCTTGGCCTTGTAATCGCGGACGAATTCCACCCGGCCGCTGATCTTGGCGATGATCGCGTTGTCCTTCGGGATGCGCGCCTCGAACAGTTCCGCCACCCGCGGCAGACCGCCGGTGATGTCACGCGTCTTGGCGGCTTCGCGCGACGCGCGGGCCAGGATGTCGCCCGCCTCCACGCGCTGCCCGTCCTCGACCGAAAGCGTGGTGCCCGGGGCGAGCATATAGCGCGCCGCTTCCGTTTCCTCGCCCTTCTTGCCCCCTTCCTCGCCCAGCAGGGTGAGGCGCGGACGCAGGTCTTCCTTCTTGGAACGGCCGGTGGCGCGATATTCGGTGACCACGCGCTGGGCGATGCCGGTGGCCTCGTCCACGCGCTCTTCCAGGGTCTTGCTTTCGACCAGGTCCTGGAAGCGGACGATGCCCGACTGCTCGGTGATGATCGGCAGGGTGAACGGGTCCCATTCGGCCAGGCGATCGCCTTCCTTCACCTTGCTGCCGTCCTCGAACATCAGCATCGTGCCGTAAGGCACGCGATGGATCGCGCGCTCGCGGCCTTCGCTGTCGATCACCACCATCTCGCCGCTGCGGGCCAGCGACAGGCGGCGGCCCCGCTTGTCGGTGATGGTCGGCATGTCGCGATACTGCACGGTGCCGTCGGAGATCGATTCGAGGTGGCTGGTCTCGTTCACCTGCGCCGCGCCGCCGATGTGGAAGGTGCGCATGGTCAGCTGGGTGCCCGGCTCGCCGATCGACTGCGCGGCGATCACGCCCACGGCCTCGCCGATGTTGACCGGCGTACCGCGCGCCAGATCGCGGCCATAGCAGGTGGCGCAGACGCCCTGCTCCGCCTCGCAGACCAGCGGGCTGCGGATCTTGGCCGACTGCACTTCGGCTTCCTCGATCGCCTTGACCATCGCCTCGTCGAGCAGGGTGCCCGCCTTGACGATGACTTCGCCGGTCTTGGCGTTGACCAGGTCCTCGGCCGTGGTGCGGCCCAGGATGCGCTCGCCCAGAGAGGCGATGACAGAGCCGCCCTGGATGATCGCGCGCATTTCCAGCGCCCGCTCGGTCCCGCAATCCTCCACGATGACCACGCAATCCTGCGAGACATCGACCAGACGGCGGGTCAGATAGCCCGAGTTCGCCGTCTTGAGCGCGGTGTCGGCCAGGCCCTTGCGGGCGCCGTGGGTGGAGTTGAAGTATTCAAGGACGGTCAGGCCTTCCTTGAAGTTCGAGATGATCGGCGTTTCGATGATCTCGCCCGAAGGCTTGGCCATCAGCCCGCGCATGCCGGCGAGCTGCTTCATCTGCGCCGGCGAACCGCGCGCGCCCGAATGGCTCATCATGTAGATCGAGTTGATCGGCTTCTGCCGGCCGTTCTCGTCCTTCGGCGCCGCGCGGATCTCGTCCATCATGGCGTTCGCCACCTGGTCGCCGCAACGGCTCCAGGCGTCGATCACCTTGTTGTACTTTTCCTGCTGGGTGATGAAGCCGTCCTGATACTGCTGCTCGTAATCGGCCACCAGCGCCTTGGTCTGCTCGACCAGCTCGGCCTTGCTGTCCGGGATAATCATGTCGTCCTTGCCGAACGAGATGCCCGCCTTGAAGGCGTTGCGGAAGCCCAGCGCCATGATCGCATCGGCGAACAGCACCGTGTCCTTCTGCCCGGTGTGGCGATAGACCTCGTCGATCACGTCGCCGATGTCCTTCTTGGTCAGAAGCCGGTTGACGACGTCGAACGGCACGCGGTGGCTCTTCGGCAGGCATTCGCCGATCAGCATGCGGCCGGGGGTGGTTTCCACCCGCTTCATGTACTGGTTGCCCTTCTCGTCGGTCTGCGGCACCCGGCTGACGATCTTCGAGTGCAGCGTTACCGCGCCGACGTGCAGCGCCTGGTGGACCTCGTCGATATCGGCCAGGATCTTGCCCTCGCCGGGCTCACCCTCGCGGTCCATCGACAGGTAATAGAGGCCCAGCACCATGTCCTGCGAAGGCACGATGATCGGCTTGCCGTTGGCGGGGCTGAGGATGTTGTTGGTGGACATCATCAGCACACGCGCTTCCAGCTGCGCCTCGAGGCTCAGCGGCACGTGCACGGCCATCTGGTCGCCGTCGAAGTCGGCGTTGAAGGCGGAACAGACCAGCGGGTGAAGCTGGATCGCCTTGCCCTCGATCAGCACCGGCTCGAACGCCTGGATGCCCAGGCGGTGGAGCGTCGGCGCGCGGTTCAGCAGCACCGGATGCTCGCGGATCACCTCGTCCAGGATGTCCCAGACTTCCTTGCGTTCCTTCTCGACCCACTTCTTCGCCTGCTTCAGGGTCATCGACAGACCCTTGGCGTCCAGACGGGCGTAGATGAACGGCTTGAACAGCTCGAGCGCCATCTTCTTCGGCAACCCGCACTGGTGCAGCTTCAGCTCCGGCCCGGTCACGATGACCGAACGGCCCGAATAGTCGACGCGCTTGCCGAGCAGGTTCTGACGGAAGCGGCCCTGCTTGCCCTTCAGCATGTCGCTGAGCGACTTGAGCGGGCGCTTGTTGGCGCCGGTGATCACCCGGCCGCGGCGGCCGTTGTCGAACAGGGCGTCCACCGCTTCCTGCAACATGCGCTTTTCGTTGCGCACGATGATGTCCGGCGCGCGCAGTTCCATCAGGCGCTTCAACCGGTTGTTGCGGTTGATCACGCGGCGATAGAGGTCATTGAGGTCGGACGTCGCGAAGCGGCCGCCGTCCAGCGGCACCAGCGGGCGCAGTTCCGGCGGAATGACCGGGATCACGTCGAGGATCATCCATTCCGGGCGGTTGCCGGAATCGATGAAGCTTTCCACGACCTTCAGGCGCTTGATGATCTTCTTCGGCTTGAGGGTGGACTTGGTCTCGGCCAGTTCCTTGAGCAGGTCTTCCTTTTCCTGCGCCAGGTCGAGGTCCATCAGCATGATCTTGACCGCTTCCGCGCCGATGCCGGCGGTGAAGGCGTCCTCGCCATATTCGTCCTGCGCGTCGAGCAGTTCGTCCTCGGTGAGGAGCTGGTACTTCTCCAGCGGGGTCAGGCCCGGCTCGGTGACGATATAGGCTTCGAAATAGAGCACGCGCTCAAGCTGCTTGAGCTGCATGTCGAGCAGCAGGCCGATGCGGCTCGGCAGCGACTTCAGGAACCAGATGTGCGCGACCGGGGCGGCCAGCTCGATATGGCCCATCCGCTCGCGGCGGACCTTGGTCACCGTCACTTCGACGCCGCACTTCTCGCAGACGACGCCCTTGTACTTCATGCGCTTGTACTTGCCGCACAGGCACTCGTAGTCCTTCACCGGACCGAAGATGCGCGCGCAGAACAGGCCGTCACGCTCCGGTTTGAAGGTGCGGTAGTTGATCGTCTCGGGCTTCTTGATCTCGCCGAACGACCACGAGCGGATGCGCTCCGGGCTGGCGATGCCGATCTGGATCTGGTCGAAGGTTTCGGGCTTCGCGATCTGGTTGGTGAATTTGGTCAGTTCGTTCATTTTTCGCTCCATTTCCCCTCCCGCTTGCGGGAGGGGTTAGGGGAGGGCTTGTTCCGTCCGGGGTGAGCTTGCCCTAACAGGCCCTCCCCCGACCCCTCCCGCGCGCGGGAGGGTAGAATTCGGTGACCCTCCCGGCGGGAGGGCCCTGCTGCTATTCCGCCGCCTCCGG